>JAKAKL010000042.1 GCA_021824565.1 Bacteroidota bacterium
TATTGGACATGAGTATGACCGACAAGAATATATTCGGCAATAATGCCTTCCAATTCTCCAGCAATTTCATCTTGATTGAGATATTTGAACATATCTCCTTGCGGCGAAGCATGAGCCATATAGAATGAGGTATCTTCATAGCCATCAACCGGATTATCTAGCTGAAACGAGTCGATTGTCGGCATATTCCTTAAAAATCGAATATCGATTTCATTGAGCAGAGTTTTATGCCACTCGCGAGTAGCAATTGAATATTTACGGAATGTTCCCATGCAGTTGCAATCGACACCGTAACCAAGAGCGTTATCGTGATTGCCGCGGACATAATAGTCGGCATTCTCTTTAATGAATTTTACACATTCCTTTGGATTTGGACCATAGTCGACTACATCGCCGAGGAATAAGAGTTTGTCAAAATCGCCGTCTTTATCAAGAACAGCTTGCAGAGCAGGTAAGTTTGCGTGAATATCAGAAAGAATTAATATTTTCATAAATTTTATTTTCTCATTGTAGTAGGAATATAAAAAAACTCCTACTTTATTAATCAATAAATTAATTAAGTAGGAGTTATTAATTCCATTTTGTGGGAATAATAAACGAACTCCATCGTTGATTCAAATATAAAATTTAATGGGAAAACTAACAAACTTTTAAAGAGTCATTTGATTTAACCAACATTACATAAGTTCATGTATAATTACTTCCATTTCTCTTCCCATATCTTTGAGAACTCAACAATGACCTTTACAGCCATTTCCATATCCTGTACAGAAATCCATTCAAGTTTTGAATGATAGCTGTGTTCGCCGGCGAAGATGTTAGGAGTAGGGAGTCCCATAAATGAAAGCTTTGAGCCGTCTGTACCGCCTCTAATCGGATGCGTAATAGGCTGAATGCCCAATCTTTTCATAGCTTCGACTCCAAAATCGACGACTTGAGGATGCTTATCAAGAACTTCCTTCATATTTCTATATTGTTCAGTAACTTCGAAATCGAAATGTGCACCAGGATATTTTAGCATAGTTTTTTGTGCGAATTCTTTAAGGAAGCCTTCGTAAAATTGAAGTTTAGAAGTTTCAAAATCTCTTATGATGAATTTAAGAGTTGAAAGTTCTTCGTTACCCTCAAAACCGGTGCAATGGAAAAATCCCTCTTTATCCTCGGTCGTTTCAGGTGATAGCCTGTATTTGGGAAGCATTTCAATAAACGATGCCGCAACTTTTACAGAATTTATCATTTTATTTTTTGCGTAACCGGGATGTATATTTTTACCGTAAAATTTTATTGTAACCGAATCTGCGCTAAATGTTTCGGATTCAATTTCTCCCCGGCTTTCGCCGTCAACAGTATAAGCATATTTTGCTCCAAGCTTTTTAAGATCAATTTTCTCAGTACCTCTGCCGACTTCCTCATCCGGAGTAAAGCATACTTTTATTGTTCCGTGTTTTACCCCAGGATTCGAAATTAAATAATTTACAGCATCCATTATTTCAGCAACGCCAGCTTTATTATCAGCACCAAGCAGAGTAGTACCATCGGTTGTAATTATATCATGCCCAACCATATTTTTCAGATCGTGGTTATCTTCAATTTTAATTACCTGGGTCTGATCATTAGGTAAATTTATATTTCCGCCTTGATAATTTTTATGGATAATTGGATTTACATTAGCACCGGACACAGCAGGCGCGGTATCCATATGAGCAATAAAAGCGATTGCCGGAATATCCTTATTGGAGTTAGACTGAAGAGTAGCCATTACATAACCCCATTCATTCATGTGAGCATCTTTAAGTCCAATACTTTTCAATTCATCAGCCAAATCTTTCGCTAATAATTTCTGTTTTTCCGTACTTGGGAAACTTGTAGAGTCTTCATCAGATTGAGTATCATATTTTACATATCTCATAAATCTTTCCACACATGTGAATTTATAATTTTCGTCAAACATATTACTATCCTTAAATATTTTTTATAAAATAAATTATTATTGTAAAACAAATAAAAGGGAAATTATCTTATTGAATTGTACCCTCCTAAAATTCCATTCTTAGATAAAACAATTTGCCAGAGCTGATTCTTTCTTGCTCTAAAAGAACCAGCACTCGATAATAAAAAATACTTCCACATTTTAAAAAATCTCTCGTCATAGCTCTGCTTGATAGAGTTCCAGCTTTTTATAAAGTTTTCATGCCAGGACATTAAGGTTTTATTATAATCAGCGCCGAAATTATGTATGTCTTCTATTATAAATAAACCTTCTATTGCTTTGCCAAGTTGGGCAATTGAAGGCAGCATACCATTGGGAAATATGTATTTGTGCGTCCATGCATCAGTACTTTTGACGGAGCGTTCTGCACCTATTGTGTGAAGTAAAAAAATACCATCGGCTTTTAGGCACCGGTTAGCAGTTTTAAAATATTCGCTGTAATTTTTATAACCAACATGCTCAATCATTCCGACTGAAACTATTCTATCAAATTGTTCATTTACCTCCCTGTAATCTTGCAATCTAAATTCGACAGGCAAACCTTTGCATAATTCTTTCCCGAGCGTTACTTGTTCTTTTGACACGGTCAAACCAACTACTTCAGCTTTATATTTTTCGGCGGCATACTTACCAAACGCACCCCAGCCGCAGCCTATATCCAGAACTTTCATTCCCGGTTGAAGATAAAGTTTTTTACAAATCAACTCCAGCTTATTATCTTGAGCTTCATCTAAAGTATTTGCATCTTTCCAATAAGCGCAGCTATAATTCATACGTTTGTCGAGCATTTGTGTAAATAATTCGTTTCCCAGATCATAATGTCTTTTACCAATAATAAATGCTCTTCTTCTTGCCTGCATATTTATCAGCCAAAAGCCTGAAAGCTGCAACGCAATTTTGAAATTTCTTTTTAATTTATTATCAAGATTGGCGCGAAGTATTTTGAAAATCATATTGTCAAGATCTTTTACCGTCCACCAGCCATCCATGAATGATTCGCCGAGACCTAATTCCACTTCGGAAATTACACGTTTATAAAATCTTTCATCGTGTACTTGAATATCATAAGAATTACTGCCATTTATTTTTATATCGGCTAATGCCAATAATTGCTCTACCAGGCTTTTATATTTATCATGATCCATAGAAATGTGTCCCTATATAAAGAGTGAATTAATATACTTCTACAATTGTTAAAAATATTTTTAATAAAAGTAGGGGTTATCAATTCCTAAGAGGAAGGAATAAAAGCGAACTCCATCGCTGTTAAATCTTATATGAATAAAAATACCAAAAGAAAAATAATAAAAATATACAAAATATAAAGTGATATTCTCCCGTTCATTATTATTCTTCCGACAGCAGAACTAATCTTATTAACTGTGCTTCCGATGAATTCATATAGATATTCTGCAACATCTTTGTTTTGCACTTCGGCTATGTAGCCTTCTTTTTTTTCTTTCATTCGGAAAACACTTCTTAAAATGTATTCTAGTGTAAAAGAATAAGCGGGGACGGTGTAATATTCATCCTCAGCCAAAGGCAGAGCACCGTTCCATGCATCTACTTTTCTTACTTTCTTTTTGCCAAAAACAAAAAATAAAACCGGAATAATTATTAAAACAAGAACTACTACAGTAAGCATTGTTGGAGAAAGTACACCGAAAATCGGCTGCGCAGAAACAATTAACAGAGGGTCTGGTACCGCTAACAAACCGCTTAGGAATTTTCCGTAGCCAAGAAGCTGAATTAAGTATGGAGAAAATATTCCGCCAAGGAATAATAAAAGGATGAGAAATATTTCCGAGATTTTCATTGCGCTTGATGGAAACTTATGAGCCTTTTCTCCATGGTCGGGACCAAGTGCAGTATAACCGATTAGTTTAATCATCGCGAAAGTAGCGAGACCGATTGCCAGGGCAACCATTATACCGGCAAAGGCTGCAATAATTCTATCAACATTATTCATAAATTTATAAGACTGAAATAATGCTTCAAGAATCATCCATTCACCCACGAATCCTATTGTAGGCGGGAATGCGCTGAAGGAGAGACCGGAAGTTAAAATGCCAAAAGCGGGAAGCTTGCCAACATTCCGCCAGATGCCGCGTACTAAATCTATATCTTCTTTTTGCAATGCTTCTTTAGCATGTCCAACAGAAATAAATAAAAGTGTTTTTGCAATGGTGTGAGAGAATGCGAGGAACAACGCGGCAAGAAAAGCAAAGTCGGCAAGTGTTTCTACTCCTTTATTTGCAGAATAAAATGCAGCAATGGCGCTTAAGCCAAGCGCCGTAAGTATCATACCGTTGTTTTCTACAGTTGAATACGCAGGAAGTTTTTTTACACTTCTTTCGGCGGAAGAAAACATTGCACCCCAAAAAGCGGATACAGCACCAAAAACGAGAACCACAATACCCCACCATTTTGTAGAGCCGGAAATTGAAATGACACGGACTAAGCCGTAAACCCCCATAAGGGTTAGCGGCGCGCTAAGCATAGCCGCAGTGTGTGAAGGCGCTTTGGAGTAAGCACCGATAATCCATGTATGAAAAGGGAAGATATCCATTTTTATTATGAAACCGAGTGTAGTTAACACTAAA
>JAKAKL010000104.1 GCA_021824565.1 Bacteroidota bacterium
ATTGTGTTTTTGTTCAAAATTCCGCTTTTCTTATTTGAAATACCGCTTTTCCCATTTACAATAGTACTATTATAAATAACAACTCCGCTTTTATTAATAACAAGAGTGCTTTTATTAATAACAATTGGGCTTTCATTAATAACAACTCCAGACTTGTCAATAACAGTTGGGCTTTCATTAATAACAACTCCAGACTTGTTAATAACGGTTGGGCTTTCATTAATAACAACTCCGGACTTGTTAATAACGGTTGGGCTTTCATTAATAACAACTCCAGACTTGTTAATAACAGTTGGGCTTTCATTAATAACAACTCCGCACTTGTTAATAACGGTTGGGCTTTCATTAATAACAACTCCGGACTTATTAATAACAAAAGCGCTCTCATTAATAACGAAAGCGCTTTTGTTATTTAAAATAGTGCTTTTGGAATTTGAAATGCCGCTTTTCCAAATTGAAATAGCGCTATTGCAATTTAAAATACCGCTATTTTCAATTGTCATTTTGGTGTTATAATAATGATTAGAGCTTAAGGAAGAAGCATTTCTATGATTAGAAATTATAACCGGGGCTTTGTGGTTGTCTCGCCGGCTTGCGAAATTATATTTAGAAGAAAAAATCAAAATAAACCTTATGCTTATTTTACCCAAAGGCAATCTAAGCAAATAAGGTTTCCTAAATCAAGCAGGGTTTCCCTGCATTTTTAGAAAAAATCGGGAAGTGAAAAAATAGAATCCCAGGGTACTACGGCGAAAAGTACAAGAGTTAATTTAAGCAATTGCAGCGCTGCGTAAATAGTCAACTGCCTGTAAGAATTAAGCTTATTCGCAATTCTGATTTTGTAGACCTCAACCGTCTTAGGCGAAATAAAAAGCTTCTCTGCTATTTCCATATTGTTCATCCCTTTGCCTATGCAGTCGATCATCAACTTTTCTTTTAAACTAATCAACAAGAAAATCAAAAAAGTTATAGCTTAATATTGAAGCTGCTGAAATATCGGGGAATTATTCTTTCTGATCGAGTTTAAATCTTAAACGAAGTACGCCGTTATCGTAGCTTGAAGAAACAAATATGAACGCGCCTATTTCTTTTGTCGACTTCACGTGAATGCCGCTGCAAGGGCAGGCGTCGTATTCGCCAATGCGAATTATTCTAATCCGGTCTCCCACTCCGTCGGGAAGCCTTTCAAGCTTGAAATGCTTCGCGGCTTCGTCCCTATCCATAAATTCTTCTTTCACTATCATATCCGATTCAATTACGTCGTTGACTCTCTTTTCAATTTCCTTCGCTTCGTCATCTGTTAAGTTCCTGTCGAAGTGGTAATCGCATTTTGATTTTTTCTTTTCAACGTGGGCGCTGAAGGAACGTCCGCGGTTGAACATTCTTACCATAGTTTGATTTAAAATATGCTCCGCCGAATGCATCCTGGGGTCGCGCTGCTTTTGTTCTTCCATGTTTTTCCTTAAGACTTTTCTATTCCTAATTTATTATTTTTGGTTTTAAAAATAATCATTTTACTCTAAGATCGGATATAGAAATGAAAACTCAAATAATACCTAACACAACTTTAGAGTCATCCAAAATAATTTACGGCTGCATGACAATCAGCAGCGCCAACGGGAAGATAAATCCAACAGAAGAAGAAATTAGAAGAGACGCGGTAAGATCAATACGAACTGCGCTTGACGAAGGAATTAATTTTTTTGATCATGCGGATATCTACGGAAGAAATAAATCCGAAGAAGTCTTCTCAGCGGTATGGAATGAAGCGCCGGGTCTGCGAGATAAAATTATACTTCAGACAAAATGCGGAATAAGATTCAGCGGCGACGGAGGAGTTAATGCGCCGCATCGCTTTGATTTCAGCTATGAGCATATAATTAATAGTGCGAACGGAAGCCTTAAAAGATTAGGGACAGATTACATCGACATATTTTTACTTCACAGGCCTGATCCGCTTGTAGAACCGGAAGAAGTTGCAAAAGCATTTTCAGAGCTAAAAGAAAGCGGCAAAGTAAAATATTTCGGAGTCAGCAATCATAACGCGGCACAAATAGAACTTCTGCAAAGCTGCCTCGAACAGCCTCTCGTCGCAAACCAGATGGAAATAAATTTGCTGCATAATGATCTGATTGATGCCGGCGTGATGGTGAATCAAAGATACCCGGAAGAATTTATCCGCAATGAAGGCACGATTGAATATTGCCGTTTAAAAAAGATTTCGCTTCAGGCATGGTCGCCGCTTGCGAAAGGAATGCTCGGCGGAAATATAAATGAAATTGAGGACAGAAAAATTCGGGACGCGGCAATTGCAGTCAATAAAATAGCTGCTGAAAAAAATGTAAGCAGGGAAGCGGTTTTGATCGCCTGGCTTTTAAGACATCCGGCAAAGATTCAGCCGGTAATAGGAACGGTAAATACCGAACGAATCAAAGCCGCATGTAAAGCCGTTGAAATTGATCTAACAAGGGAAGAATGGTACACGCTGTTCTTAGCCGGCAGAGGCGATGATCTGCCTTAATGAATAAGAAAAATAATTTTTAATGATTAAATGAAAAAATTCTTTAGCATAATTTAGGAATATGGTTAGCAAAAGAATAGAAACAGTAGAACAATTAGCTGAAGAGCTAGACAATTTATACAAACGGCTTTCAAAATTTGAATCAGTCGATAAAGAAAAGAGAAAAGCCGAGAAAGCATTAATTGACAGCCAGGCAAGAATGTCCAAAGCGGAAGAGGTAGCGCATTTCGGAAGCTGGCAGATGAACGTGGCGACTGGCGAAACAAAATGGTCGGACGAATTTTACAGAATATGCGGTCTTAAACCCGGATCAGTAAAGCCATCCGGCGAAGAAGTTTTTAATCGTATTCATCCTGAAGACAGGCAGAAAGCGGTCGAGGCAATTAAGAACGCAATTAAGACGGGGGAAAAATATAATGTCGAAAGCAGAATTATAAGACCCGACGGATTGCTGCGATATGTTCTATCAACCGGGCAGGTTTCTTATGACGTTGATAATAAGCCAGAATATCTTATCGGATCTTACTTCGATATAACAGAACACAAACAAACAGAAGAAGCTTTACGAAAATATACCACCGAGCTTGAAGCAAGCAACGCAGAGCTTGACGCTTTTGCGCATACAGTCGCGCATGATCTGAAAAATCCTGTAAACGTAGTTCTCGGTGCGGCGCAGCAGCTCCAGGAAAATTTAAAAGACATGACTTTCAAAGAAATTTCCGAGATGCTGAATTTAGTCTCGTGGAGCGCGTTGAAGATGACAAGCATAATTAACGAGCTGCTTCTTTTAGCAAGCGTTCGCAAAATGGACGATGTTGTTTTAAAAGAATTAGACATGAAGCTAATAGTATCAAACGTTATTAATCGCTTGAACAACGAAATCAATTATTCGCGCGTTGAGATCAAAAAGCCCAATTCATGGATCCGGAGCGTAAGCTACGCGCCGTGGATAGAAGAAGTATGGAGCAATTATATTAGCAACGCGATAAAATACGGCGGTAAGCCTCCGAAGCTGGAAATAGGAGCCGATGAAGTTGAGAAAGGAGTGAAGTATTGGGTTCGCGATAACGGCAGCGGTCTGACGAAAGAACAAGCTTCAACCTTATTTACAAGCTTTACTCGTCATCATGAATTGCGCGCGCAGGGAGACGGCTTAGGCTTGTCTATTGTAAAGAGAATTTTAGATAAACTTGGCGGCGAAGTCGGAGTTGAAAGCGAACCCGGTAAAGGAAGCTTGTTCTATTTTATTCTGCCGAAAAAAGATTAATTTAAAGAGCAATTGAATTATCTTTATAAATCCATATCATGGAGCGGGTTTCCTTTTTGTCTAATAGAAGCTAGTATCACCCTGTTCAGGTCGCCGTCTAACTGCACAAGTGAAAGTTCATTCTTATTAATTGATATTATAAACATAGAATAAAGTTTTTCATTTTTATTTTTGTAATAGATTAGCGTTAGCTCATCCGGGTTGGTTTCTCTTACAAAGCATTTCCAATCTAAGGTTTCCATCTTATCATTTATTCTCTTGAATAAATCGCGATTATTCTTTCCGTCGTTTCTTCCTTTATATACTCCTATCTGCACACTTGAAATATTCCTAATTATTTCCTGATCATCATCGTCCGCAAACATTTTAACAAAGTTCATTGAAACGGGACCAAGTGCAAACTCAGTATCTTCAAAATAACGGCTTCCGGCTGACAATAAGATTTCATTCTCTATCTCAGAAAAATTTCTGCTTACTTCATAGCAGCCCGAAGCCATTAGACTGAAAACGAAAGCTGATAAAATTAAAATCCTCCTGCGATACATTTAATTATCCTTTTTGTTGTCGAATCCGTTAAGCGAAGGTATGTTAAACTTGTGGCTTAGTTTTCCAATTGCGTTCATATTAATGCTGCCGACAATATTTACAAATGTTGCTTCTCCGTTCTTTTCAAAAGTGGAAACAACAAGTCCGGAAATCTCTTTACTGTTTTCTGCCGGTTTAATATATACAAAAGTGTATTCGCCCGGTTCTTTAACCTTTACGATCCTATCCCAATTATTTGAAGAAAGGCTTTTGTCCATTTCATTCATTTTGTTTAATAATTCTTTCTGTTCATTAGCTTTTACATCGAATGAGTAAACCTTAATGAGCTTTAAGCCATGTATAAGCTGTGAAAAATCATCGTCGCTTTTATCCGACGAGCCGCTCATCATGCCGAGCAAATGGCTGTCGATATTGACTTCGGTAACATTATCTCCTTTGATGAAATGAGATAGATTTCCAAAATCAAAGTAGCCGGGGTACTTTGAATAATCATCGTTCTTCTGAGCAAGCGATACTGATGCCGCTAAAATAAATACGGCGAAAAATATTTTAATTGTGCTTTTCATTTTATCCTCCGTTGAATAAATTATTAATTGCTGCTGTGCCTTTATGAATAGGCTTAACAACATCTTTGCCTATTATTTCGTTTGTTATTTTATATTGAGTTTTGTCTAAAATCTTTCCTACAAGCGCGAACGATTGCTTAACCTGCAGTTCAGCGGCAGCGACCTGCTCTTTTGTATACGCCGGCTTCACTTCCGGTTTGTGTAATAAAAACAAAGATGAAACGCCGAGGACAACTATCACTCCTGCTGCCGTGTAAAGCGGTTTAGAAATAAAAATTTTATATAATAAAGCAAACAGCGTAACAGAGGAACTATTTTTATAGTGAATTTCATGTCCAATATTTTTTGAAAGGTCATTCGATTTAAAATCTTGTGAAAGCATCTTGACTGCTTTTGAAGTCGTTTTATATTCCGTCAAAATATTTTTCACGGACTTGTTAGAAAATGCTTTTATATAAACATCAATTTTATCAAATAAGTTTCCATCTCCGTATGCAACCGAGATGATCTTATTAATATATTCATCGTCAATTTTAAATTGCTTCTTCATGAACTAATTCCTTTAATTCAAGCTGCAGCTTCTTTCTGGCGCGCAGAAGATAAACTTTAACGCTGTTCATAGGTAAATTCAGCACTTCACTTATCTCTTTGTATTTCATGCCTTCCAGCTCATACATAACAAAAACGCTTTTTAAAACTTCAGGCAGACTTTCCACAGCGTCCTTAATTTTAGATTTAATGAACTCACGCCGGAGCGAAATTTCCGGATCACTTAGCACATCTTCCTCAATAAAATTGTTTTCAAACTCTTCATCTATATCAATAAATTTTTTTGTTGCCGTCTGACGCTTCCGCAAATAATCGAGACACAGGTTATGCGTCGTTCTCATTATCCACGATTTTGCTTTGTCAATGTTAAAATTGTCGATATTATTCCAGATGCGGATTAGGACTTCCTGTGTTATGTCATCGGCATCCATTCGGTTACGCATCATTAAATAAGAATAGCTGTATATTCTATTTTTATGCTGCCTTATCAGTATTTTATATCTTAAAGATTTTAACATCTTTTTGTTTAATAGACGAAATGAAAGTTAAAATTGTTACAGTGTGACGAATTATTTTTAGATAAAAATAATTATTTATAATTGATGTCCGAATGCAATTTGACTAAAGGTAAGATTAGGGTTATGTTCGGTATAATTTATTAAATGAAATTCATTCAAAGGTTATGATTACTTTTCTTCCTCTGGGCGGAGCAGGCGAAATAGGGGCAAGCTGTTTCTATTTAAATATTAATGGAACCGGTATCGTCCTCGATTGCGGGATGCATCCGCTTAAGACCGGTTTGGAAGCTCTGCCGAAATTTGATTTGATCAAAGACTTGCCTGTAGATTATGTTTTAATTTCTCATGCACATCAGGACCATTTAAGCGCCTTGCCTTTTTTAGTAAAAAGACATCCGTACATAAGAATAATTACAACGCCGCAAACACGCGCTCTAGCAGAACTGACGCTTCATAATTCTATTTCGCTTTTGAAGGAACATTTGCACAATGAAAGTAAAAGCGAGAAAAATTCGGAACAGTTGCAACTGTACTCGCATCAAGAAATAGATCTTTTAATCCAATCAATAGAATACAAAGCGTACAAAGAAAATTTTGTAATTAATGGATATAATCATCGGAGTAAATTTCCTATAACTGCTTCCTTTGTAGATGCCGGGCATATACTTGGTTCCGCAGCTATTATAATAGAACATGAGAGTAAAAAGATTTTTTATTCCGGTGACATAAGATTAAGTGATCAGGCAATTATTCCGGGCGCAAAAATACCGTCGATGAAAGCAGATACTCTGATCCTCGAAACTACATACGGCGGCACTGATTCAAATTCAATTCTGAATTGGAATGAAGAAGCGGTAAGATTTGCGGCATCGATAAATAAAATATTAATTTCAGGCGGATCGGTATTAGTTCCGGTTTTCTCGCTAGGGAAAATGCAGGAAATTATAGCGTTAATCTGGAATTTAATGGAGCGGAAAAAAATAGTTTCAACTGAAATATTCACCGGCGGAATTGCTGAAAAAATCAGCCGTGTTTATGACTATAACCGCTATGTTGTAAACCGGATTGATCCGGAGTTTGAAATAAATTCAATTCCGCAAAAAAACTTGTATGAGATTGAACAACCCGAAAAATTTTTCAAAGAACCATGTATTGTATTAGCTGCGAGCGGGATGATGGTTGAAGGCACCGCGTCATTAAATCTTGCAAAGTATTGGCTGAAGCATGATAAGTCGGCGATATTTACTGTCGGTTATATGGATGAAAGCACGCCGGGCTACAGAATTTCCAACGCGGTAAAAGGAGGGAAAATTAAATTAAATGATTTTTCGGAAGAGACGGAAGTTAGATGCTATATTGAGCGATTTAGATTTCCTTCGCATGCTAAAAGAGAAGAACTATTAGAAATTGTTAAGCAACTTAAACCGGAAAAAGTGATCCTGGTGCATGGCGATGCAGACGGAATAGAATGGATTGGCGCTTCTATTCTTAAAATGCGCAAGGATATAAAAATTTACGCTGCTAAACTTGGTAAAGAAATATTAATTTGATAACACTTTTTCAATTGTCATAATTTTTATGCGGAGAATTTATGGTTGACAAAGAATGGAACTCTAATTTATATGATAACAAACATTCGTACGTTTTCAAATACGGCGAAGGTCTTCTTGACTTGCTGAAACCCGCAGCAGGAGAAAAGATTTTAGATCTTGGCTGCGGTACCGGGCATTTGACAAAGCTTATTGCAGACAGCGGCGCTGATGTAATCGGAATTGACAACTCAGAAGAAATGATCGAGCAGGCGCAGAAAAATTATCCGTCAATACAATTTGAAAAAATGAACGCGACTGATTTTTCTTTTAATAATAAATTTGATGCAGTATTCACAAACGCTGTGCTTCACTGGATTCCGGAAAAAGAAAAAGTAATTAACTGCGTCTCGAATTCCTTGAGAGATGGCGGAAGGTTTGTTGCTGAGTTTGGGGGGAAAAATAATGTTAATAATGTTGTTAAAGCAATTCATAAAAATCTTAGATCAAGCGGATACGAGCAAAATATATCCCGGCTAAATTGGTATTTTCCATCTATTGGTGAGTACACCGCGCTGCTTGAACAGTTCGGACTGATGGTTAAGTTTGCTTCGCATTTTGACAGAGACACTTTCCTTGACGACGGCTTAAATATAACGGACTGGCTTGATATGTTTGGGAAAGAATTCTTTGATGGAATGAATTTATCTGAAAAATTGAAGATACACAAATCAATTGCCGAAGAATTGAAGTCAACAAATTTTAGAGAAGGTAAATGGTTCGTTGATTATAAACGCATTAGAATTTTAGCGGTTAAAAAAACGATGTAGAAAAGAATGAATGTCAAGTTGTTCTTTATGAAGAAATTTTTTCATTTGATACCTCCTGCTGCGTCTTTAATCATTTTATTTTTCTGCGGCTGCAGAAAAAGAGATAATATCGTTTACCCAAATTCATCTTCCTATCCCATTCACAAAAATATAACTTCTACTTATTTCTGGATTGGGGTACCGGCAGATACAACTAATGCTTATGTCGGAAATGCGCAAAGTTCATGGGATATAAACTGGCAGGCGCATTACGGCGGTTATGATGATCCAATTCACCGTAACGGATATTATCCTGTTGGTTTTATTCCCAAAGAAAATCCGTTTTATTTCGCTCTGCCGTATGATGATTATGATGAAAACGGAAACCGCCGTCAGAGCGCTTACAACATGATTTACTGGGCAAAAGAAAAAACATGGTTGCCACGCGAATCAATGTGCAAAAACCAATGGATTAAAATCTGGAAAGGAGAAAAAATAGTTTATGCTCAGTGGGAAGACTCTGGTCCTTTTTTTTATGATGATTCAAGCTATGTATTTGGAATTTCTCTGCCGAGAAATCAATTTTTAAACAACAGCTCCGGTATTGACGTTTCTCCTGCTGTTCGCGATTATCTCGGTCTTGCCGGGCTGGATACTGTTTCATGGCAGTTTGTAAATCCAAATGATGTTCCTTACGGAGTGTGGAAATTTATTGTTACTATTTCTCAGGTTGACTGGGGGCAATCGAAAAAGTATTAATCAAACTACATTTATATTATATAGTTCTGCAAAAATGATTGTAAGTCGCTTCTATTCCGCAATAAATATGGAAGGGAAGACAAGCGTCAATAGTTTTACTAAATTTTATAAGCCTATTAAATTTTACACTTGAAAAAATTAAAAGAGTTTTTTATGTTGTTTATTAGAAATGAATCCGGCAAAGATAATAGATAGAATTATATTTAAATGACCAAGTTTTTTTATCAATAAAATAGGAGGCTGGGTGCAAGAAGAAGAAAGTAACAAACATAGTGCTTTATTAATGCCGGGCAGGCGGACTGGTCGGCAGAAGAAGTAATAGGATATCTTTAAGATAATTTTAAGCCGGAGGGAAAATTGAATCTTCCGGCTTTTTTATTGCATGATTTAAAAGAAAAGAATTAAATATTCCAATGCCGACCATCATTCAGCAGCATGCTGATAGAATCATCCGGTCCCCATGAGCCGGAAGCATAATTTGGAAAATTTATCCACGGCTCTGACTCCCACTTTTTTATAATCGGATCTATGATGCTCCATGCTTTATAGATCCATTCAGCATGAGGAAACAATGTCTGATCTCCCTTCATGGCATCAAATAAAAGCCATTGATATGCACTTGGCGGTTCGGATATTCCAAAAGCGGTGTCATATTGGAAATTTAAATTTACCGGCTGCAGCTGCAATTCTGCTCCGGGTTGTTTTGCCATGAACGTGTAAACAATCCCTTCATTTGGCTGGAGTTG
This sequence comes from Bacteroidota bacterium, assembly GCA_021824565.1. Classification (GTDB taxonomy): domain Bacteria; phylum Bacteroidota; class Ignavibacteria; order Ignavibacteriales; family Ignavibacteriaceae; genus FEN-1297. The sequence goes on from JAKAKL010000104.1 coordinate 9,811, forward strand.
AAATCGTAAAAAATTTGTTCCCAGGTTTTTCTTTTTAATATTTGGAAACATCAAATGCGGTGTGGCTTTGAATTGAATTGTAACTTCAGTTTGTTTTTTCTTCAGCCGTTTGCCTGTGCGAATATAAAAAGGAACATCAGCCCAACGCCAGTTATCAAGCTTTATCCTTATCGCCGCAAAAGTCGGCGTAAAAGAATTTGTATTTACATTTTGCTCTTCACGATACGAAATTGCTTTCTGATCGTTAATTACTCCATCGTCATATTGACCAAGAAAAACATCTTTTACAAGATCAACTTTGCAAATCGAGTTTAATACTTTTACCGTTTCATTTCGCAAAGCAGAAGCGTCGTAATGCACAAGCGGTTCAAGTGCAGTTATACATAAAAGCTGAAGCAAATGATTTTGGACCATGTCCCGCAGTATTCCTGTCTTTTCATAAAAATTCGCTCGCGTGCCGATACCTAATTCTTCAGCCACGGTAATTTGAACATTGTCGATATAATTTCTGTTCCATATCGGCTCAAAGCCTGGATTAGCGAACCTGAATACCAGCATGTTTTGAACAGTCTCTTTACCGAGATAATGATCTACTCTAAAAATTTGATCTTCGGTAAAAACTTTGTGTATTGCGTTATCAAGTTCCCGGGCTGATTGTTCATCTCTTCCAAAAGGTTTTTCAATAATTACCCGTCGCCATCCGGTCCCGCTTTTGGATAACGACGCGGCGTCGAGCGTTTGAATTATAGTTCCATAGTCCGACGGCGGTGTGGCAAGATGAAATAAAATATTGTCGGGAATATTAAATTCATTTTGAACAGTTTTTATTTTTTCTAAAAGAATTTTGTATGATGTCGAATAATCGTCATTAAAATTTCCTTTTACATAAAAAATATTATTGGCAAATCTTTCCCATTCTTCCTCGCCGCATTCATCAACTTTTTTCATGGTTGATTTTATTTCCTGCCGGAATGAATCATCATTCCAATCTCTTCGCGCGAAACCAATGATTGCAAACGGCTTTGGCAAAAGATTTTTGCAATTCAAAGCGTAAAGAGCCGGTATAAGCTCCCGGTGTGTTAAATCTCCCGATACTCCGAATATTACAACAATACACGGCTCATGAAGCTGCGATTTGGACATACCTGTCTTTGCAGTTTCTACATATTCTTCTTCCATTATTGCCTCTTGATTAGAAAGATATTTTTAAAAAGAAATAGTCATCCGCTGACTATTTCAATACGTAAGAAATTTGTGTAAGAAGTTATTTTTAGAACTTAATTTTTTCCGCTAAAAATTTAAGTCCGTTTTCAATATTATTGCCGAGATGAATTCTAACAACACGGCAATTGTGATTATTTAATGATCTAAAATCTCCTAACGCTTGTGCTCGCTGCAAAGTTGCGAAACCATATTGCTCATCAGGGATCGGGAGATCAATATTAGAATCGGCGGTAAACAAAAGGAACAATCCTTTATTCGGTCCGCCTTTATGAAGCTGTCCGGTTGAATGCAGATACCGCGGTCCGTAGCCAAGAGTAGTTGCAGTTTTTTTAGAATCGCGCAGCATCATCCGGATTTGCTGCAGAACTTTATCTCTCTGCTGTGTTTTTAAGAAATACGCAAGCATTGCAATATAATCTCCGGGCTTTGCAAGTTTTAAATAATAATTTATAAAATCGGCGGCAGATTTTCTGTGTCCTTCAAACAACCAGCTTGCGTTTTGATCGCAATAGATTTTTACATCACTGGTTTCCACCACCGGAGTTTCAGTTTCAAACGAGCCGTTTTTTTTCCACTCGGAGAGCAGGCTGCCGGTATTCTTTTTACTTTCGGCAACGTTTGGCTGATCGAAAGGATTTATCCCTATAATTTTTCCCGCGGTTGCTGTGGCTAATTCCCATCTAAAAAATTCTGCTCCGAGCGAGTTAATATCTTTTATCTCAACTCTTGCAACCGGGTAGTTGGCTTTTTCAAGCGCAGTTAATTTCCGCTCAACTTTTGAATCTCTATCTTCAGAGGTATAAATGTAAACGAACTGCCTATCGTTTGAATAGACTTCCGGATTACCAAGCGTCTCGCTTTCAACCGGGATAATTCCAAGAGCTTCTTTGCCGGTGCTCTCTGCAATAAGCTGCTCAACCCAATATCCGAAGGAATAAATTGACCGGGAAAGAATAAACGTAATTTTATCCCGTCCGCGTTTCTGATTTATTCCCATAAATGTTCCAGCCAAAACAGCCGGGTTTGAATCCGAAGGAATATATGAACTGCAGCTTAAATGTAATTGATGAGCGTGCGTGAGTATTGCTTTTATATCGATTCCAATCAGTGCCATCGGGACTAATCCGAAAAACGAAAGTGCCGAATATCTACCTCCGAAGTCTTCCGGATTTTCAAATACACGCCTGAAATTTTTCTCTTTAGCTTCCCTCACTAAAATTGTTCCCGGGTCGGTGATTGTAATAAAATGATCGCCTGCATTGTCGGCGTCTACGTTTTTTACCTTATCATAAAAATATTTATAAAAGCTGTCTGTTTCCGCGGTAGAGCCGGATTTACTTGAAACTACAAATAAAGTCTTAGTGAGTTCTACATTATCTTCTACATTTTTTACTGCCGCAGGATCGGTATTATCAAGAACAAATAATACCGGATAACCGGTTTTTGACCCGAAAGTTTCTTTAGCTACTTCTGGGCATAAGCTGCTGCCTCCCATTCCAAGTAACACTACGAATTTATATTTAGCATTCTTTATTTCTTTTGCAAAGCCGAGCATATCATCAGCTTTTGAAAGGAAGAATTCCATGCTGTCAAGCCAGCCCATTCTGATTTTAATTTCACTTACCTGGTCAGGTTCATATTTCCAAAGATGCGCGTCGCGTGCATAAACACGGCGTGAGAATTGTTTCTCGTCGAGAGATTTAAGAACTGAATTTGCTTCTGACTTTGCCGACGCAAAATTTATTTTCTGTACACCGATGTTTGCTCCAAGAATCTTTTTTCTTTTTTCATTTAAGTCTCTCATTAACTTGTCGTAAGACTCATTAAATTTTTGAACACCTTCATTTGTTAGTTGAGTCGTTACAAAGTCGAGATCAATACCGACTTTTTCAAGGTCGCCAAAAATCTTTTCAGCGTTGGCAATATCTTTTTCAATTGAATCTGCTTCAATTTTTCCGTGGTCTCCAAAAGCAGTTATTGTTTCATCCGGAAGAGTGTTTACAGTGTCTCTGCCGATCAGAGGTTCTACATATTTCACGTCGCTGTATGCAGGGTCCTTTGTGCTCGTACTTGCCCAGAGCGGTCTTTGAACCCGGGCACCCTTTTCTACAAGTGAATTCCATCTTTCTCCGCCAAAGATTTTCTTAAAACTTTGGTACGCTAATTTAGCGCTTGCGATAGCAGTCTTTCCCAATAAATCTTCGGGGCGCGGCACGCTATTCGGATCTTTTTCAGGTATCATTAATTGAGCGAGAAGCTGATCGGCTAGAACATCTATACGGCTTAAAAAGAAACTAGCAACTGAAGCAACATTATTAATCGGCTTTCCTTCGGCTATTCTTCTTTCTATAGCATTTACATAAGCCTTTGCCACGGCTTCATAACTTTGAATCGAAAAAAGTAATGTTACGTTAATGTTGATTCCTTCGTAAAGCATTTGTTCGATTGCGGGAACGCCGGCTTCAGTTCCTGGAATTTTTATAAAACAATTTGGTCGGTTTACTTTTTCATGAAGCCTGCGCGCTTCGATCATAGTCCCTTCTGTGTCGTTAGCAAGATATGGAGAAACTTCAATACTAACAAAGCCGTCAACGCCGTTTGACGAATCAAAAACCGGACGAAGCACATCGCACGCATCCTGAACATCTTTTACTGTTAGTTCTTCGTAAATCTCCGGGACAGATTTTTTTTGCTGAACAAGCTTTGCAATTTGCTGATCGTAATCGCTGCTGCTTGAAATTGCTTTGTTAAAGATACTAGGGTTTGAAGTTATTCCGCGTAAGCCTTCTTTTGTAACTCTTCGTTTTAATTCGCCGCTCTTTATTTTTTCTCTTGTTAAATTATCGAGCCAGTAACTTTGTCCGTAATTAATTAAATCTAATAAACTATTCATTTTTTCTCCTTCATTTTTTAAACCGGGCGCTGCCGGTTTTTTTTCTAAAAATTTTCATAATCCAGTTGTAAATTTACGGAAAGTTACAAATCAATTCTGCAATCTGGTGTCACAATATCAATTAAATTTTTTTGTTGAGAACTAAGTGGGGAGAAGCATTACTTAGCTAAAATTTTTTTACCGCTAAATCCGCAATTGTTTTTCCGATGCTTAAAGACGCAGTGGCAGCTGGCGATGGAGCATTTAAGATGTGAATCATCTTTTCAGCTTCAATTATCCTGAAATCGTCAGCAAGTTTGCCGTCGGGATCAAGAGCCTGCGCACGTACTCCGGAGCCTTCTCTAAATACATCGTCGTATTCAATAGAAGGAATCAATTTTTGAAGCGACTCGACAAAAAGTTTTTTGCTGAAAGATCTTCTAAATTCTGCGATCCCCATTTTATAGTGTTTGGAAGCCATCTTCCAGAAGCCGGAATAAAAAATCATTTGAGAGACATCTTTAAAGGAAAAATCTTTGTGCGAATATCCTTCTCGCTTAAACGCCAACACTGCATTCGGACCGGCTTCAATGCCGCCGTGAATCATTCTCGTGTAGTGAACTCCAAGGAAAGGAAATTTCGGATCAGGCACTGGATAAATTAAATTCTTAACCAAATATTCCTTTTCTTTTTTCAGTTTGTAATATTCTCCACGAAATGGAACGATCTGTATTTTAGGTTCTACACCGCAGAGTTTGGCAATTCTGTCGGCATAAAGCCCACCACAGTTAATTAAAAATTTTGTTTCTGTTTCACCTGAAGCTGTGTTGAGCAATAAATGTTTTCCATTTTTCCTTAATGAAATAAACCTACTTCCTAATTTTATTTCTCCGCCGTTATTCAAAATTATTTTCGCGTAAGCTTCGGTAACCTTTGTATAGTCCACGATGCCTGTTTCGCTTACAAACAAGCCGGCAATGCCTTCAGCATATGGTTCGTATTCAATAATCTCTTCGGAAGTTAGTCTTTTTATTCCTGTTAAGCCGTTAGCTTTTCCGCGGCGCTCGAGTTCATCAAGCGCAGGCAGTTCTTCTTTTGATGTGGCAATCACAATTTTGCCGCATTTCTCAAATTGAATATTATTTTCATCGCAGAAGCGATACATCATTTCTCTTCCGGCAGTGCAGTTTGCTGCTTTAAGTGAGCCGGGCTTGTAATAAAGTCCTGAGTGAATTACGCCGCTGTTGTGGCCTGTCTGGTGGGGAGCCACCTTTTCTTCCGCCTCAAGCACAGCGACAGAATATTTTCCTTTCATTTGAAGCGACAATGCGGCGGCAGTTCCGACAATTCCTCCGCCGATTATTACGAAATCAAATACTTGCTTTTTAAACATTAAAAATTCTTTCTAACTTTCTCGACGAAAATATTTTATTAAAAGAGATTTTTTTTCGACCATAAAAATAATAATAAGTATGCCGCAAATCATTTTTATGTAAAATTTTATTTTGTTATTTAACGGCTTAAAAGTGTATAATTCTTACAAACATTTTCAAATAAATGAACAAAAAACAAAAGATAACATTATTCAGCGGGCTTTCTGCAATTATTATTGCATTCGGTGTGTGGGCATTTCAGGGCTTCCATCTATTTACGCACGATAAAATTGAAGTTCGACTGCCGCAGTCGGATGTTGACAAGCTTCTCGGGCAGCCGCCGCGTTATGAATGGGTAAATCATTTTACTCTCGGTTTAGAATACACACTCGCGATTGCCGCTGTTGTTATTGCAGCCAGCACGGTCTTACTTTTCTTATTCAAAAATAAAAAGAAAGCATTTTCATGAGAACCACGATAAAAATTTTTATATTCTCAATATTATTTTTCTTTACGGCATATTCACAGGGATTTAATGTAAAGGCAACCGGCGTTCAAACATTTTCTTTTAAAGATGATAAAGGAAGAAACCAAACTACGTTTACAAGCATAACAGAGCTTGATGAAGTTGACGGCACATCGAACGATGTCAGCGGCACTGTTTCCTTCGATGTAAGAAATGTTGCTAATACTTTGAAAGGCGAAATATCAATTTCAACCGCTTCAATTAAGACCGGCATTGCAATGCGTGACAGAGATTTGCGCGCACCGAAATGGCTGGACGCAGATCAATTTCCTACAATCTCATTTACTATTAAAAAAGTTACCGGGGTAACTAAGCTTGCAGATAATAAGCTGCAGGTAAATTTAATAGGAACTTTTTTTCTTCATGGCGTTAAAAACGATATTCCTGTAACGGCTACTTTAACTTATCTTGATGAAAGTCAGGTTACTGAATCAAGAGAGCCTGGCGATCTGCTTGGTGTAAATGCAAAGTTCCAGATAATGCTTTCCAAATTCGGCGTGAAGAATATGATTCTAGGGAGCCGGGTTGCCGATAAGATAGACATTGGTGTTAATATTGTCGGCACAAATAAATTTTAGATCGTAAGTCTTTAAATATTAATTAGAAAATAACCGGCTCAAAGCCGGTTTTTTTATGAGTATTCAAATCCGCTTGAATAGAATTTTCATTTAATTTTCATATATCATATTTATATTTACCGTAAGGCAAATTATGAGAATTCTCTTAATCGAAGACGATAAAAAAATTTCGGAAGCTTTATCTAAAGGTTTGAAGACTGAAGGGTATGCAGTCGACATCGCACCGGACGGCTTTAAAGGCGAGCTGCTTGCCACAACTAATAACTATGATCTCATCATTTTGGATATAATGCTGCCTAAGCAGGACGGCTGGCAAACATGCACTAATCTTAGGAGCGTGAATGTCCTTACGCCTATTTTAATGCTTACTGCTCTTGATGATGTATCAGATAAAATAAAAGGATTGGACAGCGGTGCGGATGATTATTTACCCAAGCCGTTTCACTTTGGCGAACTGCTTGCACGCATGCGCGCTCTTATTAGAAGGAGAAGTGAAGCGCGTTCATCTGTACTGGAAAATTTTGGAGTGAAACTTGATTTGAATACGCACAAAGCTTACCGCGAAGGAAAAGAAATACAGCTTTCTACTAAAGAATTCGCTCTGCTTGAGCTTTTCATGATGAACCCGAATAAAATTTTATCAAGAGAAACTATCTCGGAACATTTGTGGGACATGAATTTCGATCCGCGCAGCAACGTTATTGAATCGTTTGTGAAATTTCTCAGACAGAAAATCGATAAAGATTTTGATCAAGCATTGATTCAAACGGTTAGAGGCTCGGGTTATATTTTTACAAACAGCCAGGAATGATGTTTACAATAAAGTTTAAAATAATATTAGCTTACACAATAGTCTTCGGGATAATGCTTATAATTTTTGCAGCCATTATTTACGACACCACAAAGGAAGCGTCATTCTTAAAACTAAATACAAATCTTAAAAGCTATTCAATTTCCCTGCGTACTGAAATAGAAGATGAACTTGATGATCGAGATTCTCTGAATCTTAAGAAACTATCTTCTATTCATGCAAAAGGATTGATCGGGGAAAAGTTCCAGTTGTTTAATTCAAACGGCGAAGCTCTGGTTCGCGATTCGGTGCTTTCTAAAATACCAATGCCGGAGATAAAAAATGAAGCGGTCAATTCATTTAAATATCAAAGACAAAAAATCGATCATCACAAATACCATATTCTTTGGAGCAAGTTCGATGCTGACAATGATTCCGTATATATGCTCGAAACGGCGACTTCTGTAAAAGATGTGTTTGACGAGCTCGACCGTCTATTTTACTTGTTCTTGATTATAATTCCTTCCGGATTAATTATTACCGGAGTGGCGGCGTATATTATTTCAAAGGCAGCATTCAAACCTATTGCACAAATGGCTGACACTGCTAAAAATATTTCCGGCGAAAATCTTGATCAGCGGCTCGATCTTCCTAAAGCAAAAGATGAAGTAAGAGCATTCGGCGAAACTTTGAATGAAATGATAGGTAGAATTGACAATGCGTTTAAGAGCCAAAAAAGATTTGTGGCAAATGCTTCACATGAAATTAAAACTCCGTTGACTGTAATCCAGACGGAGCTCGAAATATTGGATAAGAAGATAAAAGATGTCGAGTCAAAAGAAAGCATAAAGAACGCACTTTCGGAAATAGAAAGTTTAACGCGCCTTACAAATTCGCTCCTGATGATTGCGAAAATGGATTCGATGCAAAACAAATTAATTATAAGCAAGTTCAGAATTGACGAACTGCTTGCCGATTGCGCTCAAGCTTTGAATACGGCTGCTCTCAAAAAGAATATTCAAATAAACTTATTGATTGCCGACGCAATTGAAATTCAAGGCGATAAGGAAAAATTAAAAAGCGTTTTCCTGAACTTGATTGATAACGCAATAAAATATTCCAGCGATAATTCAATTATCTCAATTGTACTGGAAAAGATTTCGGTAGAAAAAGTAAAAATAAATATTGAAGATTCCGGGAGAGGGATTTCGTCATCGGAAATTCCTTACATTTTCAACCGCTTTTACAGATCAAACGAAATCCGTGCTGAGATAAGCGGCAGCGGTCTGGGACTGGCTATTGCAAAGGAAATAACCGAGCTTCATAAAGGAGAAATAAAAGTGAAAAGCGAACCAGGCGTGAAAACGGTTTTCAGCATAATACTTCCTCAAAATCTTTTTGCTCTTCGCTAACCGAAAATTCTTGGGGAAAATAAATACAAATATTGCTGAGGTAAAATTATTTTCGGAATTAATAATGGAAGTTAAAAATAGCTCGGTTTTCATATTATTTTCATGTTTGAAAGCTAAATTTTGCCGGCACTTTAACTTAGATATTTATAAAAAAAATTAATCCTATTTAACTGGTTGTTGTATAGAAAAAATTCTTGATACTATTGTGGAGAATCGATGTTCAAAAAAATAAGCATATTATTGATATTATTTCCAATTGCTATAACAAGCGTAATGTTTAGTCAGCAAAGACAGGAGTTAAAAAGCGGGTCAGTCTCTGGAAAAGTTTTTGATGAATCAACAAAAAAGCCGATTGAGTTTGCAAACGTAATTTTGTTCAATCAAGAAAATAAGAAACAAGTATCCGGCATTGCGACAGGTAAAGACGGCGGATTCGTTTTAAAAGGAGTTCAGCCCGGCGGATATTATATGTCTGTCCAGTTTTTAGGCTACACGCGGAAGTTGGTTCGCAATATTTCAATCTCCAATACTAAACTGTATTACGATGCGGGTAAAATATTTTTAAATCCATCTGCAATTACAATGAAGAATGTAGTGGTTGAAGGACAAAGGTCACCAATATCTTATGAGCTTGATAAAAAAGTTATAGATGTAAGCCAGATAAAGACGGCAATATCCGGCACTGCAGCGGACGTGCTTGAAAATGTTCCATCGGTTAGCGTGGATATTGACGGTAATGTCAGCCTGCGCGGCAGCACTAATTTCCAGGTACTTATTGACGGCAGACCATCCGTTATGAGCGCTCAGGACGCGCTGCAGCAAATTCCCGCCGCATCTATTCAAAATATAGAGATTATAACAAACCCATCAGCGAAATACGATGCTACCGGCACTGCGGGAATAATAAATATTGTCCTTAAAAAAAATACTAATCTTGGCTTAAGCGGAATCGCTGAAATTACCGGAGGCTTGAATGACAAATACGGCGGTAATTTCCTTTTTCAATATAAAACTAATTCTGTTAGCTATGACTTCGGGCTTGATTTTAACCGCCGTTCTTTTCCAGGTACAAATAGACAGGAAAAACAATTTATTATAGGGGATACTACTTCTTATCTAAATTCAGACGGCAGCATGCTGTGGCAGAGAATTTTATCCGGTGTTAGAGCGGGAATAAATTTTGACTTAGGTGATAATGATAATGTATCTATTGGCGGAAGATACGGCGCAAGATCATTTCACAGAAATTCAAGTTTGAACTATAACCAATCTTCTTCGGCAGCGCCTCAGGTAAGCTATTATTTGAGTAACACAAACGGAAATCATTCCGGAACTTATTACGCTGTGAATACAAATTATCTTCATAAGTTTAATGATAGCGGTCATGAACTTACCGGCGAGATTTTTTTCAGCCATAATAATTCGAATGAAGCTGCAATGACAACTGCAACTCAAAGTGATATTCAATTAAATGGAACTAAAACAACCGAACTCGGTCCGGAGAATCAATTAAGGGGAAAGCTTGATTATACTTTGCCGCTTAATAAGAAAGAAAAATTTTCTGCGGGCGCAGAATATCAAAGCAGAATTTATCAGGACATAAACAAATTATATAATTTCGACACGACTACTAATAACTACGACTTTCAATCTTTATACAGCAACACAAATGACTTTAACCGTACTAGATTTGCGGCTTATTCAATGTTTTCAAACCAATGGGACAGCCTCGGCGTGCAGGTCGGCGTTCGAGCAGAATATACTTATCAATCTGTAAAGCTTCAAGAAACAGAACAGCAATTTTCTCTAACCCGCTGGGATTATTTTCCTTCGTTGCACGCATCGTATAATTTAAAAGGCGGAACACAAATTATGGCAAGCTACTCCCGCAGGATTGAACGACCGGACGGCGGCGACCTGGAACCCTTTTATACATGGTTCAATGCTAACAACGTAAGAATTGGAAATCCAAATCTAAAGCCGGAACTGATTGATTCTTATGAACTGGGTTATCAAACTTTTTTAGGTCCGGTTTCTTTCTCGACTGATTTTTATTACCGCTTTACTCACGATAAGATCGAACACATTAATTCTGTGTATGCTGAAAATGTTACTCTTAATTCTATTGCAAATATTGGTACAGATCAATCTCTCGGCGCCGAATTAATGATTCTGCTCAATCCTATAAAATTATGGGAGCTGAATCTTATGGGCGATTTATACGATTATAGAATTAACGGAGCTATCAGCGATCAATCAGTCGCTAAGGAAAGCTTCAACTGGAGCATAAAAAATAATAATGTTTTTAAAATTACACCATCAACATCACTTCAAATAAATACCAGATATTTCAGTCCATCAGTTACCGCGCAGGGAAAGTGGGAAGGCTTTTTTACAACCGACCTGGCTGTTAAGCAGGATTTAATCGAAAAGAGATTATCGTTAACTCTTCAAGTGAATGATTTGCTTAAGACCGGCAAACGAGAATTCACTTCGCAGGGAATTGACTTCTATAATTATAATTATTTTAACAGGCAGGCGCCAATGGTCATGCTTGACTTAAGATATAATTTCAATAATTATAAAGATCAAAAACAACAGAACGAAAATCAGCAGGACAACGGCGGCAATCAAGGCGAAGAATAATAAAAGCTAAGATTATTCGCACAACATTGGAGGTAAGTTTTTAGTAAGTTTAACTAAAGGCTTAAAATTGTTATAATTTTCTGACTAAATTCAGCATACAAATATGCTTTTATATTTTTTCAAATGAATAAAGAAGTCCAACATAAAAATCTCTTCCACCTAACGAGTCTAGTTACCGACTATTTCCCAATCAGAGGCGCTCAAATGCTTGATGTTTTCTTTAAGAACCTGCTGGGAAATAAGCTGCTTATAAAATCATTTTATCTTCAGTCAAAGCACAGAGTTTCAAAAGCAAAAAAATTTAACCGATTTCTTGTCGTCGCCGACTTGAATATCGGCGATGCTATTATCTGCTCAAGCGGAGTTTCAGCTTTAAGAAAAATCTTTCCCGATGCAGAAATAGACTTGGTTATTAAAAAATCAACAAAGGATTTTTTTATCGGCAACCCGGATATTTCAAATCTTTTTCCTGTTTATAATGGAGCGCCTTATCCTACCGAAAGCGATGTCAAAGAGCTTTCTCAAATTTCAGCAAGCAAAGACTATGACATCATAATAAATTTCAGCCCGATGCTGAATGATAAAATCTTCGGCGAAAATAATGTGGTTAATTATACTTTGATGGCTGCGCAGCTAGTAAGAAATGAAATGTTTGACGAAACTGTTAATAATGTTTCTTACCAGGCTTTCTTTTTCATAAAAAATTTGTTCGATGGTTATATGTCAACGGATGTCGACGATAAGTTTGAAGGACCTTCCATCTATTTGTCGGATGAAGCGATAGAAACGGCAAACAATTTTTTATTGAAGAATAATATTTCAGGCCTGCAGCCGATAATATTCTTTAACCCTGATGCTTCAGCAAAGTACACAAGAATACCGCTTGAAATTCAGGTTGATCTATTAAAGGAGCTTAGAAATTTGGATTGCACCATTTTGCTGGGCGCCGGTCACGTTGAAAAAAACATTGAAAAGAAAATTATACAAATGCTGCCGGAGGAAAACAAGAACGCAGTAGTTGTTGTACCGCCTGAATTTAAACTTGACGCTTACACTGCGCTAATTGATTTATCTGACATATATATTACCGGAGATACCGGTCCTCTTCACCTTGCATCAGCTAGAAAATTTTCAAATAAAAATGGCGGAAGCCTGAGGAATAAGACCGCAATTTTTTCTATCTTTGGGGGAACACCTTCGCATATTTATGGTTTTGATTCAAAGATGCCGGGTTATTTTGCCGCAAACCAGGATGCGCCGTCCAGAGCATTCATTGCGCCAAGCCCGTGCAGAAATATTACGTGCATAAATAAATTAGCCAAGACATGCGGAACTGTTCGTTGTTTTAATTCACTAAACGTAAATGAAATAATTGTTGAATCTGCTAATCATTTGGAAACTGCGCGCTTGTACCGCAGCATTAACAGCAAAAATGTTAGCTAAACGGTGAAGACAATTTTTTAATAGCTTCCTGTATGAATACATTCTGGTTTTTGTTTATATCTTATGTAATGGGATTCCTATCGGCTATTCCGATAGGCGCTACGCAAATTGAAATAGCGAAACGCTCTCTGAATAACCACCGCCGCGCTGCTTATATGGTTGCCCTTGGTTCCGTTTCTTCCGATTTGATGTACGGCTTTATTGCCATGTTTGGAGTGGCTCCTTTCCTTGAAGATAAATTTGTCGTTGCAATATTCGGGCTCGTTGCAACTGTTATTCTCTGGGTGCTTGCATACTTTACTTTTAGAGACGGAGCCAAAGCTAATATAAACGGATTGACCCATCGTGCGTTGAAAAGCAAACGGATCTCATACGTAATTGGTTTCTCACTTGCGGTTACAAACCCGATGATGATTGTCTGGTGGCTTATAGGTGAAAAGTTTATTCGCGAGCTTGGATTGGTTCCGGTCTTTACTACCCATACAATCTTAATGTTCTTATTTGCCGGCGGATTCGGGCTTTTCTCTTATCTCTTTACTCTTACTAATATTCTGCATTGGACTAAAAAGCTGATATCAAATGAAATGATGAAGAAAGTAAACTACGCACTCGGCGTGGTGCTTATAGTTTTATCGTTTTATTTTCTACTTAGCTCAATACATAGACTGGCGCATTTATAAATAATTTTACTCAGCGGATTAATACTAAATCATTCTCAAAAATTTTTCGAATTAGTATTTATTTCATCTTTCCTCTTCTAAATATAAAAACCTGCCTTCTATCGGAAGAGAAACATGCGTGTGGTTCGAAGCATCAAAGATTATATAATTATTGCCGTCTGATAATAACAATAAATTATCTTCCCACCATCCTTCAACGCTGATATCACTGCTCTGATCATCAAT
>JAKAKL010000101.1 GCA_021824565.1 Bacteroidota bacterium
CTTCTTTTTGACTCATTGTCAGTATTCCTTCCATTGCGAGAACTCCTTTTTTCTGAGTTCTCTAATTTAATTTTTACTGACATTTCTACTGAGTCCAATCTATGACATTTCTATGGAGTTATTACATGAAATATCATTTCATATATTTCTTCTTGCTTCACAATATTTATTTTCTTATTTATATCGGCAGCAAAAAGCAGCAATGCTGAATCTTAAAATATTTTCTATTTAGAGCAAAGCCGCATCATCAAAATTGAGTGATACATTAATAAAATGAATCTAAGCAGAGAAAACCTGGAATACTTAATCGCCGCGTTCGAGATAGTAGCGTCATCGCTCGACAGCAAGGAAGTTCTAAATAAAATAATGAACCAGGCTGCAAAGCTTACCGGCGCCGAAGCGGCATCAATATTTATTGTAGATGAATCCGCGGGCAAGCTCGATCTAAAGGTAGCGACAAATCTTACTGAAGAGCAGGCTCAAAAGATATCAACGCCGATTGGAGAAGGACTTGTCGGTTATGTTGCAAAAACCGGAAAGCTTATCAATCTTTCCAACGCGCAGGACGACAGCCGCTTTTACAGAGCGATAGATAAGATAACCGGAGTTACAACCAAATCATGCTTAACTGTTCCGCTCATAGTTGAGAATAAAATTGTCGGCGCGACGCAGGTATTAAACAAAGCTGACGGGAAAGTTTTTTCCAACGGGGATGAGCTTCTGCTTACTGAGTTTTCAAGGCTCGCAAGCGTTACTTTAAATACGTCATGGCTTCACGAGCAGATCGTTGAGAAAAAGAAAATTGAAGCCGACCTCGAGATTGCGAGATCAATTCAGAATAAGCTGCTGCCTGATAAAGAGCTTGTTCATAACAAATTCAACTTCAACGGATTCTACAAGCCGGCGCAAAACATAGGCGGCGATTATTTTGATTACTATCCCCTTTCGCTTAATGAAGTTTTCTTTACGGTCGGAGACGTAAGCGGAAAAGGCGCCCAGGCTTCGATACTAATGGCATCCGTTAAATCTTTTCTTGCCGCCTCGCTCGATACGAACAATGATTTTGCTGAACTGGTTTTCAAGCTGAATAATTTTTTCTTTCTCAACAGCCCGTACGATAAATTTATTACGATGTTCCTCGGCATATTAGATACGGAAACAGGCAGCATGACGTACATAAACGCCGGTCATGAGCCGCCGGTAATAATAAGAGATTCGAACAAAGTCGAAGAGCTCGTGTCAAATAATTTTATGCTTGGCGCGTTGGACAACTTGGAATTCAAAACTTCCGAAACTATATTAAACGCAGGCGACATTTTATTTATTTACAGCGACGGCGTAACGGAAGCCAAGAGCAAGGACAAAAAATATTTCGGCGCGGCAAATTTAATCGGACATCTTCTTAGCTGCAAAAAAGAGAAAGAAGATTTTATTAAATTTATTCCCGAGAAGATAAACGCATTTACGAGGCACGCGGAGCAGTCGGATGATATAACATTTCTTGTTATAAAATAAGTAACCATAATGAAAGAAATTTCTTAAATGAATTTTAGCTTAAGCGATTTTAAGGGTGTGTGCATTGTTAAGATAAACACCGACAATGCAAGCCAGGAAATTACGAAGGAGTTCAAGGACTTATTAACGAAGCTTATCGAGGAAAAGCATTATATAAAATTCTTGATCGACTATACGTCGGTTGAATTTGTAGACAGCGCGTTCCTCGGCGCAATGGTGTACGCTTACAGAAATATTATGGTTAAGCAAGGCGGAATAAAAATCTGCGGATTGAACGAGACGCTGGTATTGAGATTCGAGATAACCAAGCTTAATAATTTGTTTGAAATATTTTCAAGACGGGAAGATGCGCTGCAAAGCTTCAATTAAATATTAGCGGTAGACAGAATGCGCTTCGATATATTTTTAATATGAATGTTTATTATAAAGATATAAATTAAAAGGGCGGCTTCATGCATCAGTTTTCAATCATAAGAGATATAGTAATAATATTATTGGTTTCGCTGCCGATAATATTCCTTCTTAAGAAAATTAATCTTCCGAGCATACTCGGCTTCCTTGCCGCAGGCGTTATCATTGGTCCATTTGGTCTTCATCTCATTTCCAACGTTCAAAACATACAGGCAATGGCTGAGGTTGGAGTAATACTATTGCTATTTACAATCGGGCTTGAAGTGTCGTTCAAAAAATTAGTAAAGATGCGGCGGATGCTTTTTTATGCGGGCGGCTTGCAGATTGTAATTACCATTTTTATTACCGCGCTGATATTTTATTTCATAAAGTTCCCTTTAAAGCAGGCGGTCTTTTACGGGATGCTGGTAAGCTTATCGAGCACTGCGATAGTATTAAAACTATTTTCAGACAGGAACGAGCTGGATTCTCCGTTCGGAAGAATATCTATGGTAATTCTAATCTTCCAGGACCTTGCCATCGTTCCGATGTTAATACTTCTTCCCGTTTTAGGCGGATGCGCGGGCATTTCGATAATGAGTTTTCTTCTGCAGTTGTCAATAGCCTTTGCAGCGGTAGCATTAATAATTTTATCGGCAAGATATTTAATGCCGAAAATATTATATCATCTCGCAAGGCTGCGCATAAGAGAAGCATTTACGGTCGGAGTAATTTTGCTTCTGCTTGGCACCGCTTATTTAACGAACTTATTAGGGCTTTCTTTTGCTATCGGAGCTTTCATCGCGGGATTAATTTTATCAGAGTCGGACTACAGCCACCAAGCGGCGGCAGACATTCTTCCGTTTAAGGACGCCTTCAACAGTATCTTCTTTGTTTCAATCGGATTATTGTTAAACATAAAATTTGTCTACGATTATTTTTTTCTGCTCCTCGCGCTGACTCTGGGAATTATAATACTGAAGTCGTCAATAATTTTTCTTTTAATACGATTGATGAAATATCCGTTGCGCATTGCAGTAATTGTTGGTTTCAGTCTTTCGCAGATAGGAGAATTTTCTTTCGTGCTTGCGCTATCCGGGATGACATTTAATTTAATCGGCAGCGATTTTTATAACGCATTTCTCGCGTCGTCAATATTTACAATGCTGATAACTCCATTTTTAATAAAGCTGTCGCCGGTGCTTGGATATAATGCAGGCAAGATTTCAAAGGCAAAATCCGAAACGGAAAGCCAGTTAGAAAACCATGTAATCATTGTCGGCTTCGGCTTGAACGGGAGAAATTTAGCTAAGGTATTAAAGGAAACGGGAATAAATTATATTGTAATTGAAATCAACCCGGAGACTGTGAAAGAAGAGAAGACCAAAGGTGAGAATATAACTTTCGGAGATATAACACACGAGGAAATTCTTCAAAGCGCCAATGTAGAGAAAGCCTCGATAATTGTTTTCGCTATTTCTGACCCGCGCGCTTCTTCGTTAGGATTAAGACACGCGAAGAGATTTAATCCGGACATCTATTCGATAATACGCACGAGATATATTTCAGAGATAGAAGATTTAACTGCACTTGGCGCCGATGAAGTAATACCTGAGGAATTTGAAACTTCGCTTCAGATATTCAGCAAGGTGCTGGAGAAATATCACGTACCTTTGAACATAATAATGAAGCAGGTATCATTCCTCAGAAATTCTTCGTACAGTTTGATGAGGAAAGATATAAATGAATATAACTCGCTCGTAAACATCAACGAGCTTTTAGCCGCCGGATTGACTGAGGCTTATTTTGTAGACGGGAATAATATTCATGTCGGCAAATCTATGAAGGAATTAAATCTTCGAGCGCTGACCGGAGTAACTATTATTGCGATAGTTCGAGGCGGAAAGACAATTACAAATCCGGGAAGCAATGAAAATATAATTGCAGGCGATACATTGGTTTTAACAGGCACACACAAAACCGTAGACGACGCAATCGGGTTTTTAAACTCAACAGCTTAGTCAATGGCTTATTTTTTATCGGCAGCAATAACTGCTTCAGCTGCTAATCTTCCGCTTAACACGGCGCTTTCAATGGTAGAAGGCAAGCCGGTGTCGATCCAATCTCCGGCTAAAAAGAAATTAGAAATGTTAGTCTTAGTACACGGTCTGCTGTGCTGCGTTTCCTTGGAAGCGACGAAGGTAGCTCTTTTTTCTTTGATGATCTTAAAGCTTTCCACCATTTCCCTCTTTATATTAGTATATTTTTCAAGCTCGCTTAATATTATAGATAAAATATTTTCTTTTGATTCGTCTATATATTTATCTGCGTCGCTGATAACAATGGTAAGATGGGAGCCATGATTAAAGATCCAATGGACATGAGAATCAATTAGACCGTAAAAAGTTTTGTCAAGAACATTCTCTTTCAGCCAAAGATGCACAGAGAGAATTGATGAATAGGCAAAATCTGTCTTGCTGAAATTCTCTTCCGGGAATATTTTCTTTAGCGCATACTGCGGCACCGAAGAAATAAGATAATCAAATTCAGTGATACTTTTCTTAGTAGTGATTACTTCACAAATCTTGTTATTATTAATATTGACGGACTGAATGCCTTCCTGGAGGTTTATTATGCCGCAGTGGTCTTCGATAAATTTCTCAGCGTGGTTGCAGTACGTTTCCGTTAATCCGTAAGCAGGCAGAATAATCTTAGTAGAAAAATTTCCATTTAGAAACATTCTCTTAATTAGATTGACGAAGACTTTCGCCGATGCTTTTTCAATGTTTGTATTCATCGCGCCGACAGCAATAATTTCCCAGAATGCTTTTCTTACTTGCATGCTTTGATTTTCCATTTCGAGCCATTCGTAAATGGAAAGGCTTTCTAATTTATCGCCGCTGTAAAAAGGCAATCTTGAAAGAAGCAGCAGCAGCCGGATGCGTTCGTTAAAATTCAACGCTTTATAATTCAAAAGTCCGGCGACTAAATTCAACGGGTAGAAAAGAGGAAAGGATTTTAATTTATACAGCTTTTGTTTTGGTGCGAGAAAATTTACAGACAATCTTTTTTGAATGTGTAAATTATCTTCGGCATTAATTATTTTAAGGAATTTAAGAGTTTCTTTATAGCAGCCCATTAAAATGTGCTGTCCGTTGTCAATCACCGTACCGGTTGAAAGATCTTGAAATGAGTAAGCGCGCCCGCCCAATTTTGGAGATGATTCAAGGAGTTCAACTTTAAACCCTGCTTTAAGAAGATAGACCGCAGAAGTAAGCCCGGCAATTCCTCCGCCGATTACAAGGCATTTCTTCATCAATAAACTAAGCTATATTTTGCCCATACGCCTATCGCAATACCGACCTTTTCAAATTTTGAAACGCGGATATTTTTATGATAAACATCGTAGTTGGCATTAACTATTTTTTCAAGCATCTTATGATAGATATGCTGCATCGCTCTTGCGGCGAACATAGAATATTTATCATCGAGGTTTAGGTCCTGAGTTGCACGGCTAAAATAATTGTCAGCGCGGTTTACTTCGTACCGCATCAACGATTTAAAACTTTCATTGTATGTTTGATTCAGAAGATCGCTTTCGGAATATTGGAACTTCATCAAATCTTCCTGCGGCAAATATATTCTTCCGTTCTCTGCATCTTTTTTTACATCACGCAGGATATTTGTCAATTGAAGCGCTATGCCGAGATCGACAGCAAAGTCTTTTGCCGACTTATGCTTGTACCCGAAAATTTCAATGCACATAAGTCCAACTGTAGAAGCGACTCTGTAGCAGTATAAACGCAGATCGTCGAAAGTTAAATATCTTTTATTTTGCAGATCCATTTCCATTCCCTTTAACAGCTCGAAGAACGGATCAAGAGGAATGTTAAATTGATTTATTGTTTTGCCAAGCTTGTTTAATAATTGATAATCGGAATGCCCTTTGAAAGCTTTCTCTAATTCAATTCTCCATTTATGAAGCTTCTCGTATTTAAGATCATCGGGTTCATTTTCAATATCAACAATGTCGTCGGTCTTGCGGCAAAAAGCATAGACGGTATTCATTGCATCGCGTTTCTCATGCGGAAGCAAATTAAAAGCGTAATAAAAACTGCTTTTGCTTTCCTTCGATATTTCTTTAGCCGAATCCATATTAATAAAATATTGATTTAGTCAATAATATAAAAATATCTTTCTTCGTTATTAACGGGCGGTAATTTAATACATCGTAATCATTGCGGCGTATTTTATCCAATATTTTTTTACCGCCTAAAATCGTCCACTTAATTTCAAACTTTAACCGACCTCTTAAAAAAGCTAAAAGGTTTTTCCCATCTTCAAATAATTTTTCGGTGCTATCAATATTATACTTAACCAACTCCTTTAAATTAAAATTATTTTTCTTTAACTCAAATATATTTTCATTCACACCAAACTTTTCCATATCGCTTAGAGCAAAATAAATTCTGCCTTTTTGATAATCCGGCAAAGTATCCTGCCAAAAATTTGTGAGCTGAAGCGCAGTGCAGACAGCATCGGAATATTTCATTGCTTCATCATCGCGTATTCCATAAAGTTCGAGTATAAGTCTACCTACCGGATTGGCAGAGTTATTACAGTAATTCAGAAGTTCTTTAAAATTATTATATCTTTTTTTTATCACGTCCTGCTTAAATGCCTTAAGCAAATTATAAAAATGCATCTGAGAAAGATTTTTTTCTATTATAGTTGAATAAAGAGCAAACTCAAGATTGTTTGAATAATTCCCTTTCAGCAGTTCGCTTAAGCGGATTTCAAACTCATTCAACTTCTGCATCCTCTCTTCCGGCGTTAAGGTTCCTTCATCCGAAAAATCATCCGCAGTACGAGCAAACCAATATATTATAGCAACATGTTTTCTTAATTCTTTTGGAATTAAAAAAGAAACTACTGGAAAATTTTCATAATGACTTCGAGTAAACTTTACGGCTTCGGCGTAAGCAAATTTTAAATTCATGCTTATATTTTTCTACACTTTGTCAGCTAAATTCTATTAATCATGTCTTTGTTCTATGCGATTAAAATAGCTAAATTTGTGTCGGAAAAATAATTCAGTTTCTGCAAAAGTAAAAAATGTGTAATAATAATAACTTTATCAGCATTCAGACTCGCCGCCGCGGATCGCAATATTTCTATTAGCCGATCTGCAAATCTCTTTATATAAATTACCTTAAATAATAACGCGAAAAATGATCAATCATAAAGAAATTAATAAAAGACGGACATTTGCAATTATTTCACATCCTGACGCCGGCAAAACGACTTTAACGGAAAAATTTCTGTTATACGGCGGGGCTGTTCATCTTGCCGGCTCCGTTACGGCAAGAAAAAACCAGCGGTCCTCGACATCTGACTGGATGGAACTCGAGAGAAAAAGAGGAATTTCTATAAGTTCTACAGTTCTTCAGTTCGATTATAAAGGATATAAAATAAATTTACTCGATACACCCGGGCATGAAGATTTTTCGGAAGACACATACCGCGTTTTAACCGCCGTAGATGCGGTTGTCATGGTTATCGATGCCGCTAAAGGCATTGAAACTCAAACCAAAAAGCTTTTTGAAGTCTGCAGCAAAAGATCAATCCCGATTTTTACTTTCATTAATAAACTTGACCGCCCTACGCTTGACCCGATTGCTTTACTTGATGAGATAGAACAAGTATTAAAGATTGGCGCTTACCCTATGAATTATCCGCTTGGCACCGGAATAGATTTTAAAGGCGTTTACAATAGGCTCGGGAAAGAGATTCACATGTTTGAAAGAACTACAGGCGGACAATTTATCGCGCCGGTTTCGGTGCTTGACGTTACCGATCCGGCAGTTAAAGAAAAATTAAGCCCGGAAAATTATGAACGATTAATAGAAGAACTCGAAATGCTCGACACGGCAGGCGAACAGTTTGACGCACAGGCAGTTGTTGATGGAACATTAACACCCGTATTCTTCGGCAGCGCAATGAATAATTTTGGAGTTCAACTTTTGCTTGACGGCTTTTTAGATTATGCAGTTCCTCCTGCTCCAAGAATGAGCACTTCGGGAATTGTAAAGCCGGACGACGAAGCTTTTTCCGGATTTGTTTTTAAGATTCAGGCGAACATGGATCCGAAGCATCGCGATAGAATTGCATTCCTGCGAGTATGCTCCGGTAAGTTTACTAGAGACATGCAGGCAATACATACTGCGTCCGGGAAAAAAATTCGCCTGTCAAATTCACAAAAACTTTTCGGACAGGAACGCGAAACATTAGATGAAGCTTACGCCGGCGATATTATTGGGTTCGTCGGAAATTCAAACTTTGGAATCGGCGATACAATAACGGAAGACCCGTCGATTGTATTTAAAGAAATTCCTAAGTTTGCGCCGGAGCATTTTGTATTCATGCAAAACCCTAACCCATCAAGTTACAAAAAGTTTAGAGACGGTCTTGATCAGCTTCTGCAGGAAGGCGTAATCCAGGCTTTCTATTTGAAAAGCTCTTATCAAAAAATTCCGCTGCTCGGTGCAGTTGGACCGCTGCAGTTTGAAGTCGTGCAATACAGGCTTCAGGATGAGTACGGCGCAGAATCAAGACTCGAACAAACGAACTGGAAAGTGCTGAGATGGATTTCGCCTGCAATAGAATTGGAAGTTATCGAAAAACTTTCTCTTCCGGCAGGCGCCGCTCTTGCCTATGATTCAAACGAAAGATTAGTAATTCTACTAACCAGCGAATGGTCTTTAAATTATTTTATCGAGAAAAATCCTAAAATAGAATTGTCGGATATTCCATTTACTGAAGAAGATTTAATTTCACAATAGTAAAATCTCCTCGAAATACTTGAAATAATAATTTTTCATTCAACATTTACCACAAGAGTGCCGGTTTTACAAGAAAATTATTTATTTAATAAAATAAAATTTATTATTTCGATAAAACAGACTTCCGCTTAATCGAAAAACATTCTGTAAATCAATATTCACTCCGTAATTATCCTGGCATTAAAAGTGATAATTTTATCTTTTATAACATCACATGTTAAATAATTAAATTGATTTTTCATCATTACAAAAATGGAAAATAATTATGAAGAAATTATTACTGATTGCTCTCTTCCCTATCGCCTCAATTTTTGCCCAGAATTATCAGCTTGTTTGGTCGGATGAATTTAACGGAACATCTCTTAACAATTCATACTGGACGTTCGACCTTGGCAACAGCGGCTGGGGAAATAATGAACTGGAGAATTATACCAACAGTTCGAATAATATTTATGTACAGAACGGCAACCTTTACATTACCGCAATAAAAGAAACTAACGGCACATACACTTCTGCGCGAATTAAAACACAAGGATTAAAATCATTCCAGTACGGAAAAATCGAAGCGAGAATGAAATTACCTTTCGGTCAAGGCATGTGGCCCGCTTTCTGGATGCTCGGCAGCAACATTACTTCTGCCGGCTGGCCTTCATGCGGTGAGATAGATATTATGGAAATGATTGGCGGGCAAGGAAGAGAAAATACGGTTCATGGCTCGGCACATTGGGGCAGCGATTACACAAATACTTATACTCTAAGTTCCGGCACTTTAGCAGATACTTTCCATGTTTATGACGTAACCTGGACTCCAACGCAAATTGCATGGCATATAGATGGAATCCAGTACAGCGTTCTAAACATCACTCCGTCTGCGTTAAACGCATTTAAAAAACCTTTCTTCATAATTTTGAATCTTGCTGTAGGCGGCGCCTGGCCCGGCAACCCGGATGCTTCAACGGTATTTCCGCAGCAGCTTGTAGTTGATTACGTTAGAGTTTATCAAAATATTTCCGCGCCTCCGCAAATAAATTTAAGTTCGCCGTTAAATAATTCTACTTACTCGGCATTTTCAGATATTCCTATAAATACGAATGTTCAATACAGCGGAAAAATTTCTAAAGTTGAATTCTATCAAGGCTCACTTAAGATCGGAGAATCAAACATTAGCCCATATCAAATGACATGGCGAAATGTCAGCCCTGGCAACTATTCTATTTCCGCCGTAGCCACTACAGATTCAGGATATCAGGCAACGACATCCGCTGCATCAGTGACTGTTGGAAACGGCGGTCAAGCGCCGTACTCCGGTAATCCGTCAAATGTACCGGGAACAATATACGCAGTTAATTACGATCTTGGCGGACCAAACGTCGGATACTACAATACAACAACGACAAACACCGGCGGTCTTTATAGAACAGATGGAGTTGGAATTGAAGCTTGTTCTGATAATGGAGGCGGATATGATGTCGGCTGGATAAATCCTACCGAGTGGCTTAATTACTCTGTTAACGTAAAAGATAGCGCTTTATATAATTTTAATTTTCGGGTGGCATCAGCAAACAGCGGCGGATCGTTCCATGTTGATGTTGACGGTCAGAATGTAACAGGCTCAATTTCGGTCCCTTCAACCGGAGGATGGCAAACATGGACAACCGTAAGCGCTAATAATATTACTTTGACTAAAGGTCTTCATACGCTGAAAATTGTTTTTGACGCGGGAGGATTTAATTTATACAAAGCTGATGTCGTTGAACCCGGATTAACCGGCGCGTTACAAATTTTATATCCTACAGGAGGAGAAGTTTGGCAAGCCGGTTCAGTTCAAGAAATTAGATGGAACAGTTATTCAATCTCTGATCTATTAATCGGACTTTCTACAAATGGGGGTTCAAGCTGGAGCACATTGATTTCAGACGCTCCGGCTGCTTACGGCTTCTATCGTTTCCAGGTGCCGAATTTATCTTCGCAGAATTGTCTTCTAAAAGTTTATGATAAATTTAATTTGTCAACGGTAGCTTCTATCGCTTCTCCTTTCACAATAGAAAACTCAACCGGCATCAAAAGCTCACGCACAATAATTAAGGATTTTACCTTAAAACAAAATTATCCAAATCCATTTAATCCTTCTACGAACATCAGCTTTGCGGTATCAAGAAGGATGCACGCATCGTTAAAAGTTTTCGACGTGCTCGGTGTTCAAGTTGCTGATTTATTTAACGGCATCGCCGAGCCGAACCGGAATTATGATTTGCAGTTTAATGCGTCAAACCTGAACAGCGGAGTTTACTTCTATCAGCTTAAGACCGATGAATCTCTCCAAACAAGAAAAATGGTTCTCCTTAAATAATCTATTTACTTTTATTTAAAATCCAATTTGAAATCAACTCAAGAGCTTTCGGAGATATTGTCTCGGAAATCTTGCCGTACTCTGCAGGCAGTCCTGTATCGGCAGTTTGGAACAAATGATTCAGTCCATCCAGTTCAACAATTTTAAAATGCTTATTCCCTCCTTTGGTTAAGGCGTTCTTTATTGCCGCAAGATTTTCTTTAGGAGAAACCTGCACGTCCTTTGAACCATTCAATGCAAGCACAGGACATTTTAATTTTTCAAGCGCCGGCGCGGGATTATATCTTATAAAATATCTGTACCACGGAGTTAATACAGGCTTCAATTGATTTTCAAAGTTTTCTACGCTGCCGATTTCACGTTTGTTTTCATCAGTTAAACTTTCATAGAATAGATTTGCTATGTTGGTAATTTTTGTCCAATCTTTAGCGCTGTCTTTTTCTGTCTTCACGATATTGTAAACTATTTCATTCAGCTTCATAGTTTTTCTTAAAGCAGTTTCACTCTCACCGGAAATTTTCCCGATGGAATATGCCTGCTTCAGCAAAAGCTGATCGCACGGAATTCCCGGCGCCGCCATAAGAACAACGAAAGAAATATTTTTAGATTCGTCAGCAACCATCGGCGCAATCATGCCGCCTTCGCTGTGCCCTATTAAACCAATTTCTTTAACATCTTTTCTCGTCTTCAAATAATTTACTGCGGCAAGCGCGTCGGTAGATAAATCTTTTGTATTTGCGGAAGCATAATTTCCTGTTGATTTTCCAACTCCTCTATCGTCATACCTAAGGACTGCAATTCCGTGTCTTGTTAAATAATCGGAAAGGACGAGGAAAGGCTTGTGCCCCATAATCTCTTCATCTCTATTATGAGGTCCCGAGCCAGGAATAAGTAATACTGTAATAAACTTTTTTCCTTCCTTGGGATAAGTAAATGTACCAGCCAGTTCAATTCCGGCGCTGTCATTTTTAAATGATACTTCCTCCTCGTTATACGGATACGGCTTCTTCGGCTCTTGAGGTCGGTCGAGTTTTATTTCATGTTCTGTTTTTTTAATATTAAGAGGGATGCTCTTTCCCCCTTGAAACCATTTGCCGACGAAAGTTAAGTTGCTTGCATCATAAACTCCGGAGTAAGAGCCTTGAATAATCGGGAAATCAATATCCAATTTATTGCTTGAGAATGTTGTTTGTCCGCCGGGAATATCGTTCGCGCCTTGATCAGGGCTGTCAAGTGTGGTTTTGTATCCGTCCGGTGTTTTAGTAATATGAAAGACTATTCTGAGTCCGACGAACTCAAGCGTGCCGAGCCATGTACCTTCTATATTCAGAGAATCGCTCTGCGCGAAAGATAAATTAGAAAGAACTAATAAAATTAATATGATGATAGAGAAACCATTTCTCGTTTTCACTTTCAGCCTCTTATTAAATTAAAATAAAACTATAGCTAATATATTGCAGATAGAAAAGTAAACCAAGCTGTTTAATGATTTCAATAAAACCTGACGACATGTAAATTCAACTCTTATCTGTCTGCGTTTGATATTTTCTGTAATATTTTATAAAATAACAATCGAAGGAATTTATTTTTTTATAAGCGATTACTATAAAATGTTTTTATTGATCCGAAATATTTTCCTGGGGCAAAATCTATTTCAACTAAAAGATATGATAAAGGAAATACTTTACTTCATTCTTTTATTTCAAATCATTATTGTTCAGCCTTCTAATGCGCAGCGAAAAGATAAGATTGCAAAGAGAAACATCTACTCAAATTCAAAAGCATTAGACGCAAATCAAATTCAAATGTACTTCAACAACAAAGGAGTACTTGATGATCAAAATGGATTTGCCGCATGTTATTGGAAACAGATCCCCGGTCACTCGATTATTGTTTATAATCATGGTATCTGGATTGTAGGAAAAATAAATGACACTTTACATCTCGGTATTTCAGAATGGAACTCCAATTATTCTCCCGGGCCAATAATAAACGGTCAGGCTGCGATGAATACTAACCCTGCGGACTCACTTAAGTACAGAGTTTATAAAATTAATAAAGCTGATGACTCATCCAATCGTGATTATGCTGAGTGGCCTATTCAATGGGGTGCCCCTGCAACGTCCGGCGGCTTGCCGCTTGTCTTAGGAGATCAGACGCTATTTTCGGTATATAATTCAGCGGATACTTCTCAGATGCGCTGGTGGTTTAGTTCAACTCCATTCTTGCCGACAGATTTTGAAATACAGCAAACAGCTTTTGCAAGAAATGGCAATGTAAAAGACAACAAAGATATTTTTGCAAATACTGTTTTTCTTGAATGGACAATAATCAATAAAGGGAATAAACAAATTGACTCTGCTTATATAGGTTTTTGGACGGACATAGATTTTTTCAATGCTTGGGATAATCCAGCCGAAGTTGATACTGCTTTGCAGTTAGGCTATTGCTGGTATTATGATTCGACTTATTACGATTTTCGCCCCTACACACCTCCGGCTGTTGGATATGTCTTATTATATGGTCCAAAAGTTTATTCGCCTGTTAATACGGCAATCTTTAAAGGGAAACAACTTGCCAATTTTACTAATCTGTCGATGACTTCCTTTCATGCTATTAGAGACGATGCTGAACAGAATTCTTTGCAATGTAATGTTATAAGCTTAGATCAAGTTTGGAATGTCGCGAGAGGATTTGATTATGCCGGGAATATTATAATTGATTCTTCTACAAATAAGCCTACAAAATTTCCGTTCGCAGGTGACCCTATTACAAATACCGGATATGTTAATAACACTAATACAGGCGGCGGTGCCGGATTTGTTTTCTTTTCCGGCCCATTTAATTTCACGCCTTCCGATACGCAGTGGATAATGGCAGCTTTAATTCCTGCGGAAGGCAATAACCGTTTTGAAAGTATAAAATTGATGAGAGAGAAAGCGGCGATCCTTAGGTCTCTCCCTTACGATACTTTGGCATTCGGTAAAAATCCAATTGCATTAAATTATATTGACTCTACAAATATAAATATAGATTCAAGTACAATCATACCTGTTTCTTTCAACCTTGCTCAAAATTATCCTAACCCTTTTAACGCCGGAACGATAATCAAATATGATGTTATTATTAAATCTTATGTGAGTTTAATAGTTTACGATATACTCGGCAGAAAAATCAGTGAATTAGTAAAAGAAGAAAAGGAGCCTGGCAAATATTCCGTAAGTTTTGTCGGCGAAAATTTATCAAGCGGAATATATTTCTACCAGCTAAAGGCAGGCAATTATAACTCAACGAAGAAAATGATTCTACTGAAATAATTCTTCACCTGGGTAAATATTCATTTCCAAATTTTTGGAAATATATTAGATACTTGCCCGCTGATACTTCCTGAAATTATACTGTTCGGCAATCTTCTTTTTTTGCTCGCCGCTTAATGAAATAAAATATTTTTTCCAGCCGGGACAAAAGTTTATATGCCACCGCCAGAACCTTCCCGCAAACGATGTGGGATTATTATCATGCTTTGCCCTCAACGGACAGTTTTCACAAGTATGCTCTGCCATAATTTTCTCCAATTATTTTAGAATAATTTATGAATCATTTTTTTTAAGCGTAGTTTTTATGTTATTCTTATATCCCGATTTTTAACAACGCTGTAACCGGGAAATACGATGGTCCATTAAAGCTGTACATCATTTTTCCATCAAAGTCTAACTTTAAGCTTTTGTATAGTTCTATTTCCACACCAAGCCCGAGATTGAATTGCGCCAGGATATAATTTTTACCGGTGTCCTGGTATAAGTTTTCAAATCTATTTGGACTGCCTTCCATCCAATGTATTATTTCTACTCTACCCTGGTTGATCAATAATAATCCGGTTCCAATGTCAAAGTAAGATCTTATCATTGATCCTCTTGAGTATATTTTTCCTCCGATGGAAAATTCATATACTGAGCTATTCTCTCCAGTCACGTCGAATCTGTATCCAACTACAGCAGGGACTGCAAACGTAACAAGACTTTCATCAAAATTATTTTTCTGATATGAAGTAGAAAAGAACAGTCCCGCATTTTCAGATAATTTATACTCGGAGGAAAAATTAATTAGGTATCCGCCATTCCAGTACGGCAATTTTGTATTCTCCGGCAAGAAAGGCACGTAGCCGCCGCCTAAAGAAAAGCTGACCTTACTCTGCGCAGTTATATCCGGAACAAAAAACAATAACATAAATAATAATGATATTATTATATTTTTCATTTTACTGCCTCCTTATTTTTACAACGCTTGCAATGCTCATTGTATTAATTATTTTTCAGCAATCACCAGCATTTCAAAATCTTCAGTTGTCAACTTATTATCGCGGCTGAATGCGCCAAGTTTTACTCCATAAATATTTATACTTTTAAAATTAAGAGATTTTAAAAGCCAGCTAATTTCAGAAGGAACATAATACCGCTCGTTGCAATCCAACGTCTTTTTATTTCCAAGATCATCTTCGACACCAATAGTAATATAATTTCGGAAGGTCATTAAGTCGAATGAAGCATTTCCAATATTAGCTTTTTCATCTTCATTATTACTCTCAAGAAAATCTTTTACTGAATGGAATAATGGGAACAGACCATTTAACGTAGTAAAAATAAATTTCCCATTTTCTCTTAAAGCTCTTGCAGCATTTTGAAGTATTTGATAATTCATTTCATCGGTTTCCATCAACGGAAATGATCCTTCGCAAAGCATTATGATTAGATCAAATTCACCGGAAAAAGTTAATGCTCTTGCGTCCTGGACCTGGAAATCAATACTAAGTCCATCCCGTACTGCAATTTCCTTTGCTCTGGTGATTAAAGATGAAGATAGATCGATACCGGTTATATGATAGCCGCGCTTTGCTAATTCTCTTGAGTGCCGTCCCGTGCCGCATCCGATATCTAATATTTTTGTGTCTTTGTTGTAGTTGATTTCCTTTTCGATAAAGTCACACTCGCCGGTAGTCCCTTTAGTATAAACTTCATCGTCGTATTTCATCCCGTAATTCTCAAATAATTCTTCGTACCATTGTTTCATAGTTTACAACTCCGCTTTAGAAGTGTATTGAATACAGTTTTTATTTTACCCCTACAAAAAAGCCGAAACTCCGATTCCGAATACAATTAAATCATTATTTTGGTTTTCAATACCTTCATAGCCGTTTGTTCTTATGTATTGAACTTTGAACAAAAGACTCCATTCGGGGTCTAAACAAATTTTTATTCCTCCGAAGAAACATGGGAATAAAAATCCGGCGTCTCGCCAGCCGGAATCGCTGTAATTTGTTTGCGTTTGTCCAGATTTATTAAATTGTACAATCCATCGAGTCTCTGAAATACCAAGTTTTGTCCCGATAAAAAGATTCAGATCTTTATTTACTTCATAGTTATATGCTGGGCCTAAAAGAATTCCTAATCTGTGCATTTGATTCTCTTCATAACCATTAATAAATACGACATCAGGGTTAAATACAATTAATCCGGATTTGTCTATTTCCATAGTATAATTTATATCAAATACAACTTCTAAGCTGGGATTAATATAATAAGCAAGCTCCGGTTCAAATTGAAGTTGCTGAACCTTAAAATATGATGGAATATTATCATATTGCAAAGTGCTGTTTGAATAAGAATATAGAATGGTCCCTCCGATATCAAAATGCGATGACAGTTTGTTCTGAGCTAAAGAACTTATTGTTATTATGATTGATAGAATAAATATTTTAAAAAAGATTTTACTAAAATTCATATTCGAGATTTGATATTAATATTTATTTTTAATTTTTAGTATAATAAAAATGAAAATCCAACTCCAAATGCAATTAGATCATTATCCTGGTTATCAAATCCTTGATAGTGTTTTGTTTTTATATATTGAACTTTAAATAAAATATCCCACTTAGGATTTACATTGATCTTGACGCCGCTCCAGAAAGCCGGGAATGATAATTCAATCCGCCTCCAACCAGAGTCATAATAAGTAGAAAAACCATCCGGCCAGTCATCTGACTCAATCCATCTTGTAATTGAAAGTCCTGCTTTTGTTCCAAGGACAAGTATTATCGATTTATTTATTTTATAATTATATGCGGCACCCAAAAAAGCTCCAAGTCTATGAATCTGTAATTTATCTAAGACTGTTAAATCAATATTCGAGATCGGTGCGTTAGAACTGTAATAATTCAATCCATAGCTTAAGTCAAAGATTAATTCAATATTTGGATCTAAATAAAATCCAAATTCAGGTTCTAATTGAGTCTGCTCAATTCTATAGACTCCGGAAACATTTGTATAGCTTAAAACTGTATGTGAATAGGAGTATAATATATTCCCACCAATTTCGCACATTGGGTTGTTATTTGTCTGAGCCTCAACATTTGCAAAACAAATAATAAAACAAAATAAAAATTTATTAACAGTTTTCATAAATTTTCTTTGGATCTATTATGTACTCGCATCAAACTGTCATAGTTGAATCGATAAAAGCCGGAGAAGCGTTGCGGCAAGTTAAATAGTCTGCTTTTCATTGAAATCTTCTGACAGGCTTGAAACGCTTTACCATACTTTTAATATCTATGCAGAGTACTTGAATAATTGTAATACCAAAACATTCTATTCCCAATAAATTTAACCAATACATGATAGTACGAGGGTGTTGGTAAATCCAGATAAGGTTTATTATAAGTATATTGCGAATTATAACTAGAAGAGCCCAGTGAATAAACACCGTCCAAATATTTCATGTTGTATTTATATGTCGAAGAATCCTTATAAAAATAATATTCCTCAGTGGTTTGACCGTGCGAGGTATGCGGCTCTATATTCTGACTATAAACACAATAATAACCGTTTAATATCCAATCCCCTGTCAATTGATTAGAATTATCACTTTGGGGACTAAAAATGTTTACGGGCTTCATAATAAGATTATTTCGATCAATACTAACTTCGTAACTTATATATATCATTACCATTCCTATTACTGATTGTGCATTAACTTCTACAAAAGAAAAATCATTTAAATATAAAATCTCATTATCAATTTTATAATTTCCTGTTCTCACAAACATTGCATAATCTCTATAAGATGGATTAGTGTTGCCCTCACTATATATTGTATCAATAAATTTTCCGTTATTAAAGAACGTTATCGAATAATTATTATCGCCCTTCCACTTCCCAATTATTTCACTACCGATTGGATTGGTTAAGTTATTTTGAGAACAACTTAGAAAAAGAAATGACAACAAAAATAAGATTATGGATTTTATAATTATGTTTTTCATTTTATCAACTTTTTCTGAAAAGTATAAAACAGCATTTAATGTAGCAAGATGCAAATAACAACGATGCATACATTTATATCTGCCTTCATTTAAATCTTCTTTATAATCTTTACGAATTGTATTAATACTAGTGAGTTTATCTGCAGGTTTCTGCGAACTGATAATCCAGAGAAGATTTCCTTCTCTGTCATTCCTATTTCCCGTTGTATGTACCAAAAAGCTTTCCCTTAATAACTATCTTTTTGAAAGATCAAAGATTACTTCTTTTCCTAAAGATGACATCTTTATATCTTTAATTTAATTATTCCTTCCGCTTTATGCAAGAATAAAATAAAAAAATTATTACACAGAGTTTCGCAGAGTGCACACAAAGTTTCACAGAGAGTTAAAACTCTATGCAACATGTTCTTCAATTTATAAAGCAAAATCAACTAGCATTTCTGCCGCAGTTCGGTAAGTATTCTTCTGTATGTGATAAATGAACATGTATTCTTTGAGGTTTATTGTTAATTACTTAAGTAGTGTTTTTCTTTCTAAGGATAAATTAATATGTCCATTAATCACATTTGAACTTTCGTTGATGTTTTCCACAAGTTCGTTGATGTCGGACAGCACTTCAAAGATGTTTTCCACAACTTCGAAGATGTTTTCCACGACTTCGAAGATGTTTTCCACGACTTCGTTGATGTTCGCCACGACTTCGAAGAAGTTTTCCACGAGTTCGAAGATGTTTTCCACGACTTCGAAGATGTTCGCCACGAGTTCGTTGATGTTTTCCACGACTTCGAAGATGTTTTCCACGACTTCGTTGATGTTTTCCACGACTTCGAAGATGTTTTCCACGACTTCGAAGATGTTCGCCACGACTTCGAAGATGTTTTCCACGACTTCGAAGATGTTTTCCACGACTTCGTTGAAGTCAGACTGTGATTCAAAGTTACTTTATGCCGCCGCGCTGCATCCTGCTAAAAATATTTTAACAATAATTATAAGAACTGTATGTAAAATAATTTTTAGAGAGTGCCGCCAAATCAAAAAGCGAACTGAAAGGAAGTAGTTAAATTAGAATGTATAGAAAAGATTATCCCTTTGTACCCATTTCTTTAAATTTCTTTAATACATAATGTAAGCTCATCAAGTTTTAACAACGGGTTTTATTTTTACTAAGGTTAAGAAAGCAGATAAGGTTTTTCGCACTATATCAAAAACATTCTGGAATTAAAAATGCGCAGATAAATCATATCAAAGCAACTTATTTTTCTTTCTGACCTTAGCAATAGTAGGTACCCGCCAGTATTTTACCCTATTATCTTATTTGGCTGTTACAAACACATTTCAACAATCATTCTTAGGTTGTCGCCTACGAAAAGATAGTCTGCGCAGTTGGTAAATTCTTATCTTAGAAATGTAACTATAAACTCGCTTCCAATTCCTTTGTCTGATTTAACTTCTATGGAAGCATTATTAAGCTCGCAGTATTTCTTAACGAGCGCCAGTCCAAGACCGTTTCCTTCGTATCCGCGCGAATAACCCTGCTCTTCCTGCGAGAACAATGAGAATAATTTCGGCTGATACTCCTTTGAGATTCCTATTCCGCTGTCCTTTACAATCACCTGCATATCTTTGTTGCCGGATTCGTTTACGATTATTTCCACTTTCCCTTCTCTCGTAAATTTAACGGCGTTATCTACAAGGTAAGTAAATATTTTCCTCATGCTGAACTCGTCTCCCTTTATGGTCGTATTTGAAGTATTAACATTCAGTTCAAGCATAATATTTTTATCATCTGCGCCGGACTTATATTCAAGATAAACATTTTCCAGAACATTCTTCGCAATATCAATAAACTTTGGTTTCACTTCATACGTGCCGGTTTGCAGCGCGGACATTTCAAGTATGGCGTCGATGGTCATTATTATTCTTTTGCTCGCGAGATCAATCCTATCGAAGTACGAAACAGTTTCTTCATCTAACTTATTTTCAATTTCTTCTCTAAGCAGTTCGTTATAATTTAGAATAATATTTATCGGCGTTCTAATCTCATGCGACATTTGCGCGAGGAATTCCGATTTCAGCTTCTCAGCCTTCTCAGCCCTGTCTTTAGATACTCTTAGTTCAGTTTCAATTAATTTTCTCTGCGTTATATCTTCTCTTACCGCGAGCAAATATTTTATTTCGTCTTTATTGTTTTTCACAGGCGAGATTGAAACTGCTTCCCAGTAGAATGCGCCGCTTTTCTTTTTATTTAAAAGCTCGCCGCGCCACTGCTGACCGCTTTTTACAGTTTCCCAAAGATTCTTATAAAACTCTTTTGAATGAAAACCGGAACTAAACAACCGGGGGTACTTGCCGATCACTTCATTCGCTTCATATCCGGTAACTTCTGTAAATTTTCTGTTTACGTATTCGATCTTACCATTAATGTCGGTTATTAATATGGATGCCGGGCTCTGCTCAACAGCCTTTGAAAGTTTCAACAGGCTCTCTTCGTTAATTTTTCTTTCGGTAATATCGTCGAACGCAACGAGGAATGATTCTTCATTGCAGCAATTCATCGGAGTTACATTTGCGGACACAAAGAGCTTTGTTCCGTCTTTTCTATTAACTTCCACTTCAAAGTTTTTAACTGATCCGTGCTTCGCGATCTCTTCCATTAATCTAAAGTTATCAGCTATATCTGCATAAAGATCAGCCATGTACAGGTTTTCCAGATCGTCTCTGTCGTAGCCGTATATTTTTAACGCCTGGTCATTTGCGGAAATAATTTTCCCGCCGGGAGAAACAATACCGATGCCTATCGGAACAGTTTCAAACAGCGATCTATATTTTTCTTCGCTGTCAATCAAGCCTTTTTCAGCTTTGAACTTATCCGTAATATCTCTTAATATTCCTTCGCGGTATAGAAATTTCCCGTCTTCGTCAAATACAAAATGTTCGTGGTCTTCTGTATAAATTATAGAGCCGTCTTTTTTGTAAAGCCTTAAAGTTTTTATTACGCCGCTTCGCGCAGATTTATTATTGATCTGGTTCGAGAAGTAGCTGACAATATTTTCTCTTTCCTTCGCGTCAACGTAAATCTTTTCCTTGATGTTTACTTTCATCAGTTCTTCTTTAGAGCTGTAGCCAAGCAGTTCAACCATAGCCAAATTAACTTCGAGGAAATTTCCATTCGCATCGCTGCGGTAAATACCTTCAGGAATTCTTTCAAGAAAGTTTTTATATTTATCTTCGGATAACTTTAGCTGCTCTTCGGTTTTCTTCTGCGCGGTAATATCAACTGAAAAGACAACAGCTTTAATAACTTTTCCTCTGTAATCATTTATCGGCAAAATTGAATTAAGGAAATATCGTCCTTCTCTAAAATCAACAAACGTTGTAGGCGTTCCGGATGAAACCACTACTTTGGTTTTCTCGCGTCTATAATTAAATTGTTCGCTTGGAAGGAAATCAAAAGGATTTTGCCCGATCAGTTCATCGATTGGTCTATCAAGTCTTTGCGCCAGTGCATTGTTCCCGAGAAGCAGTCTGCATTTAACATCAATTAAAAAAGTGGGTCCCGGCAGCGCGTTTATAAAATTCAACAATGCGGATTCATTTTCATGCAGCGCTTTAATCGCATTGTAATATTGTTTCCGGATTATCTCCAGGTCTTTATTATCAGAAAAAAGCGATTCTCCTTCTTCGTCAACGATCTTAGTCTTACTCTTAAATAACATAGTCTCCAAACACAAGCTTATAATTTTTTATCGAGCGCTTAGATTGATAATTGATTCAATCAGTTCATCAAATTCATTGGACTTATCGTAAAAATAATCCGCTCCAAGTTTTAAACATTCTTTCTTAAATTCAGCGTGGTTCGTGAATATTATTACTTTCGTCTTACTATTCGTCGTCTTAATCGATTTAAGAATATCTGTGCCTAATCCTTCTTTTAATCTCACATCAACTATAGCCAGATCAACGTCAGCCTCGGAAATTATCTTCATCGCATCATGCGCATTATCGACAACGGCAGTAATGTTTATGCTGCCGATATTCAACAGCTCATTACACAACCATCTTGAAAAGAAGTAAGAATCTTCTACAATTAAAACATTTAGTGTTTTGGATGAATTTTCTTCTAACATTAGGCACCTGCAAGTAATTTATTCACGCTACAAACTTAATCGATAGGTTAAACGATTAACATAGGGGAATCCCTTAATTACTCTTGCTTAATACCTGATTTTTATAGGAAATGTTTTGGAGGAATGAATATTTATTCAAATAAAAGAAATTGAATCAATATGATTAACTAATGCAGCGAAGTAATCCCCATTCGCACGGCGTATTTTGTTAATTCCGGCAGCGAATATAGATCAAGCTTAGCCATAATATTCTTTCTGTGGCTTTCTATTGTTTTAATACTAAGGTTAAGAGTCGATGCAATTACTTTTGTTGATTTGCCTTCTACAATAAGCTGCAGCACTTCTTTTTCCCTGTCGCTTAATTCAGAAGAATCTTTGGAAGCACTTCCGACTAATTCGCTTATTACGGTGCTTGATATTTCCTTACTGATGTACACTTTCTTGTTTTGAACCGTGTATATTGCGTCGATAAGCTCATCGAAAGCGCAATCCTTCAGCAAATATCCGGACGCTCCTGCTTTGAACATTCCTGTAATAAACTGTTTATCGGAATGCATAGACAAAGCAACAATCTTAGTATTTTTTGACGCTTGAAGAATCTGCTTTGTGGCTTCCATGCCGTTAAGTTTCGGCATGCCGATATCCATGATGATAATATCCGGCAGCAATTCATTCGCAAGTTTTACAGTGTCCCTGCCGTTATCTGTTTCTCCTACGATTTCAAAATCAATTTCGTTTTCCAATAACCTCGCAAGACTTGTTCTAATGAGATTATGATCGTCGGCTAACAAAATTCTTATGCTCATTTCTCACTCCTTCTTTACAAAGCTGCCCTTCAAAGGTAGTAATAATTCTATTATTGTTCCTCCGCCCTCGGAAGAATTAATTAATATCTTTCCGTTAAGGTATTCAAGTCTCTCCCTTATGCTGAATAATCCAAAGCCGCCTTCTTCCGGATTCCTGTTTCTTAGTTTATCCGGGTTAAAGCCATGACCGTCGTCTTTCACTTCCGCATAAATATTTTTTTCATCCATTGAAAGTTTAACCGAAACCGTATTACACTTTGAATGCTTAATACAATTATTCAGCAGCTCGTTTATAGATCTAAAAAGCAATATCCTTTCGTCGTTATCCAAAAACAGATCTCTAATTTCACTATCGAAAAAAGTTTTAATTTTATTACCGCTTTCCACCTGTTTCAGCAGCCACTCGACCGCTTCGGATAAACCAAGCTCGTACAGCACCGGAGGGCTAAGCTCGTAGGTAATCTTTCTCGAGTTCTGTATTGCGTCGTCTAAATATTTTCTTACTTCTTTCAGGCTTTCCTTTATCTGATCCGAAAGTATCTCCTTCTGAATTCCCGCAAGACTTATCTTCATCATCGCTAAAGACTGCGTAAGATGATCGTGCAGGTTGATCGATATTCTTCTTCTTTCTCTTTCTTCAGCAAGATTAAGCTCAGAAGTCAGCTTCTTCAAATTCTGCTGGTATCTTATTAGCTCCAGCTCAGAATGCTTTAGCTTTGTTATGTCTACAATAGTTTGGAAGAGATAAGTTTTTCCTTCGATATTCAGAAGCTGCCCTGAAAGAAGGCACGTAAGCGGCTCGCCGTTCTTTTTATATAAAGTTTTTTCAACGAGATTAAATTCTTCCTCTTTAATAATTTTTTTCGTCATCTCCTCTCTTAATTCGGGAGTGGATATTCCAAGCTCAATTGACGTTTTGCCGATCATTTCATTTTTATTAAAGCCGAGTATATTCGCACCAACTTCATTGATGTCAATTATCAACCCGGTTTCCAAAATACTTATGACAATTATATTCGGACTCGTTTGAAATAATCTTCTGAACTTTTCTTCGCTCTCCTGGAGAGCATTTTCAAATTCTTTCCTCTCGGTTATATCATACACCGAAGTAAAGCGAACCTTCTTACCTCTGTATTCCACGTTTTTATATTTGAACTCCGCAATCCTGCGCGCTCCTTCTGATGTTAGATATTCAACTTCCAGAGGATAATCTCTTTCCATTTTATTCATTTCCATCGCAACCGGGATCAGGTCTTCGGGAAATACAATCGGCAAAATGTTTTTCCCTATTAGTTCCTCTCTTTTATAACCGATCATATTAAACAGCCTATCGTTGCCGTCAAGCAGAATTCCGTTTTCATGTACAGCGATGCCTTCGACAGCTAAATCAGTGAAGGACTTATACCTTTGCTCGCTTTCTTTGAGAGCTTCTTCAATTTTTTTCCTTTCAGTAATTTCTCTTACCGTACCGATTATTGAAATTATTTGTCCGCTTTCTTTTCTCCGAAATTCTTTTTCTCTTCCGGTAAACCATCTCCATTCACCGTTTCTATCTTTCATACGGTATTCAAATTCAAAAATGTATTCATGCTGCCAGTCTTTTATCTTCTCATAATATTTGTCAAACTGTAAAAGGTCGTCCGGGTGTATTATTTTATTGAAGAATTCTCTGTCATTTTTCAATTCATCTTTATCATAGCCCAACATTACACCGATATCTTTATTCACGTATATATTTTTGTTCTCTTCGACGTCCCAGATATAAATTATGTCGGGAGACTGTTCGGTAATTTGTCTAACGAAAAGTTGATTCTCTAAATTTTCTTTTTCAAATTGTTTGC
This sequence comes from Bacteroidota bacterium, assembly GCA_021824565.1. Lineage (GTDB taxonomy): Bacteria > Bacteroidota > Ignavibacteria > Ignavibacteriales > Ignavibacteriaceae > FEN-1297. The sequence continues at coordinate 25,187 of JAKAKL010000101.1, forward strand.
GTTTTGTAATATCGCGGTGGATTGCCAGTATCAACTTCTGACCGTCATACTCCAGCGTCTTTGCGTTTACTTCAACCGGAATATTTCTTCCTTTGCTGTTTACGAGAATTGTTTCAAAAACGTATTCATTATTCTTAGTAATAAAATCGATTCGTTCTTTGACTTTAGATTTATTTTCGGGCGAGTTAAAATCCAAAATATTTTGCTTTATAAATTCTTCCTTTGACAGTCCCATTATTTTGCAGGCTGCCGAGTTCACGTCAATAATGCCGCCGTTAAAATCCATAAGCAAAATCGGATCGGCTGCTAATTCAAACAAAGCTCTGAGCTTCTGCTCCGACAGCTGTAATGAAGTCTCGGCAATTTTCCGTTCGGTTATGTCGCGAACAATCGCCTGTAAAAACATTTTACCGGAAAGCTCAATTCTTGCCAGTGATACTTCCGCTTCAAATATTTGTCCATCATATCTTGAATGCCGCCAATCAAACCGCTGCGGTACTCCCGCATAGGCTTTATCTATTTTATCAGCGGCTTTAATCTGAGAACTAATTCCATCCGGCTGCATCTCCGGCGAAAATCTTATCGGTGTTTGACCAATTATATTATTTTTGGGACATCCGAGTATCTCGGCAGCCTTCGAGTTGCAGTCAACAAATTTTCTTTCTTCCATTATGAAGATTGCATCGTTTGCTCCTTCAAATAAAATTTGATAACGCTCGCGTGATTCTTTTAGTTCCTCTTTACTTTTATTTACATTCCTAAACAACATTTTCTCCGGTAAAATTCTTATTAGCAAAGTTGTAATTATTATTGTTACTAAAATTACGGAAATAATTTCCAGCGGCAGAAATAATATATATGTTTGGAATAATAATCTGCAAACCATCAGCAGAGCTAAGCTGCTTAAGACTGGAAAGAGATAAAATATAATAGCAAGTTGATTTTCTTCTTCGTTTCTAAACCTGGCGGGGATAAATAATTTATTGAAGTAGTTTTTATTCTTCACGCTGACCTCTCTGAAGAAGTAACATAATAGCTCTTAAATTATCTGTGCATAATATTACGCCAAGAAAGTTTAAAAACAAAAAGAATAAAAAGTAAAAGATCAGAATTATTTTGTTAATTCTGACCATAATACAAAGCGTGCTATAAATGAAACTTATTTTACAATCGCAAATCTAACCGTATCCGTTACCGAAGAACCAAACACACCAATTCCATCACCCTGGAAAGTTTCAATAGGCTCGTGGAAGTTCCCGTTAACTTCTTGAACATTCGGCGCAGTCAATAAATAGTCCTTCATGTTTTCATCGCATGCATAAGCTACAACAGTATATGAACTGTAAAACCATGTACTCCTGCTTGTGACTGAATATGACTGCTCTGCGCTTGAATAAGAGTCAACGTTGTTTACATTGCCGTAGCGAAACTTGTATTGGTTAAGATTATTGGCAACATCCGATGCGCTCAGCTTTTTTCTTTCACCGTTGTTATTATAAATAAAATTATTCGGACTTGCCGAATCCGGAACGAAGGAGAATGAATAAAATACTGTGCCCGGTGAAGTCTGAAAATTAATCGTTATCGAATCCCCGTAGCTAAAATTTCCTAGATTTTTATTTATGACCGAGAAGCCTTTCAGCGGAGTTAATGTTGTAGAGGTAGTATGAAGCTGAACGCCATCTATCGTTGCATATACTTCGAGCGTATACGACTTTCCATAGCCGATCATAATCTGATTGTTAAAATATGTTTGCGTCAGCGGATCAAATGACAATGCTGTCCCATTTATTGAAGCGTTTACATTGTTGCCTGATGGAGTAAGATAAAGATCGCTCTGGCTAATAGAATTACCAAGAGGGAAATTCCTCATAAGTTTTATATCGGAAACAGGCTGTCCCGGATACAAAAAACCTTCAACAGTAATTTTAGGATCATAAGACGAACTATTTAAATTAACTCCAGGTTTGCCGCAACCAAAAATCATAATCATCAGCATAAAAGCAAATAATATTTTTAATGTATTCATCTTTAGGTTTTCTAATTTCATATCATCTGATTTACTAGTCATAATTCCTCCTTAAAATTTTACAGTTACGCCGAGGCTCGGCAAAAATGGAAGCTGGTTTACAGTACTTACACTTTGCACTATCGCTCCGTTTTGCTCATTACTTGTATAATTAATAAACCAAACGTTTTTTCTATTGCCTATATTAAACACCTGGAAATACGGTGCAATCGACCATGTACCGAAATTCTTTTTCCATGTAATGCTGAGATCAAGCCTTATGTATGCCGGCAGCCTGTAGCTGTCAATATTACCGGGATATAATTTATATGAAGGTAGTTTTTGACCTGTTGCGTTATAGTTGTCCCATGCAGGAAGCGTGTTGACAAAATATGTCGACGATGGCAGAGTTATTGGCTGCCCGGATGTGTATATAAAATTTAGTCCGAGTATCCAGCTTGATGAAGATTCTTCCGGTTGTTCATTCCATCTCCCGCTGAAAATGCTGTTGACATTTCCATTCAGCACAAAATTTATTACTGATGTTCTTTCCTGCTGCGGTACGAATGATTTGCCCTGGTTTACACCGTCAAATATATCTTTAGCTCCTGATAAAGTATAACCTATCCAGCCTGTCACAGCTCCTACGTCCTTTCTCAGAAGCAGCTCCAAGCCATAAGCTTTCTCATTGCCTCTTATAAAAACATCTTTTGAAGACGTGTATACGGGAGTATTGCCATCATAATAGGACGGCGAAATATCTGCGCCAACATTATAATTATAGATGTAAATGTTCTTATAATTTTTGTAATAAACTTCAGTTTCAAAATCAAATATATTTCCGATTTGCTGTTCGTATCCAAGAATAAACTGGGACACTTGAGAATCGTAAATGTTTTTATCAGTTGGCGCCCAAATATCCGGCGCAAATGGTCTTTCCACAGCAGTCATATATTGATGATAAATTCCCGCAGCAAATTTTATACTGCTGTTCAAAGTAAGTTTATATTTTACAGACAACCGCGGATCAAGATGCATATAGGTTGTGTCAGAAAGAAATTGTTCAAATCTAAATCCCCCTTGAATCTGCCACAAAGGATCGGGCTGCCACTCAGCATTTATGTAAGCGCTCGTCTCATGCGTATTACCTGAAATATCTACTACCCCAGAACTGCTGCTGTTATTATATGAAAGATCAACTTTTTTATATTCGGCGCCGGCATCCAAAGTTAATTCATTCGAGTAATAATAAGTCAAAGCTTCTTTGGCAGTATAATCATTTAGCGGATTTGATTCAGATATACTTGCCGACTCCCGCATATTGAATGCCGATGAGAAACCACTGTAGGTAAGATATGTGCTTGAAAAAAGTTTATCACTGAAAAGGTGTTTCCAATTTAAAGACCCTAGAGTATTACCCCAATTTATATATATCGATGGGCTTTGCGGATTACTTTGGTCTGTCGTAAAATTTAAATTATCGCCGCTCTTAAAATAGCTTAGAGTAAGATTGTCTTTATCGCCAAGCTGCAGAAAAGCTTTTACATTTCCATCATAAAAATAATACGGTGGAATAAGTGTGTCCCATTTAGCAATTGTTTGATCAATAAAAGTTCTTCTTATTGAACCTGAAATAGAGCCTAGTGAACCAAGAGGAATCTGCAGAGTTAGATTAGCAGCAATGAGGCTTAAGTCGAAAACGCCCTGCATATTATTCCTATTTCCTTCGTCGTCAATAACATCAATTACTGAAGAAAGCCTGTCATCGTACTGAGGTCCAAATCCTCCTTTGTATACTTCGACTTTCTTTATTGCGTCGGTATTGAAAGTAGAAAAAATTCCGAACGCATGTTCCGGGTCGTATATTTCCGCGCCGTCGATTAAATAAAGATTCTGATCCGGCGTGCCGCCTCTTACATAAACTGCCGACGAGAAATCTGAAAGCGCAGTTATGCCCGGCATACTTTGCAAAGCCCGCAGCAAATCGGGCACAACAACTTTTGGAATTGCGTTTACCTGTTGCTGTGTCATATTCAAGCTGGATACCTGGCGTTCAAACGCCCTCTCGGAAACGTTTATCGAATCTCCTAGTACTAATATCTCGCCTGCTTTGTACGCCGACTGCGTCAAGTAAAATTTCAACAGCCCGGAGGATTTCTCCCCAATCGTAATTATATTTTTATATGAATCGTAACCGACATAGCTTACATTTATTGTGTACTTTCCCGGCGGAATATTTGTTATTACAAAATATCCGCTGTTATTTGAGTAAGCTCCTGTTTTAATTCCTTTGCCAAACAGTGAAATGCTCGCACCGATCAACGTCTCGCCTGTCTTTTTATCATAAGTAAACCCGCTTATAGTAAAGCTTGAATTTGTCTGTGCATAAGCAGTAGACATCAACATCGCTGCGAATAGAATAGCTGCAAAATTTTTTATCATAGAAGTAAGTCAACCCTAACAAATTTTAAATTGTCCGGCGAAAATAAATTGAATATCAATGTGAAATAATGTAATAAATTATGCTTACGACAATCACAACACTGATTTACTTGAATAGATTTTATCAGAAGTATATAAATAAATTTCGCTATGTTTTTCATTATCAAAAAGTTCCGAACAAATGGAAATAATATAAAGCATTAAATTTAATTTTGTCTGAGCTTGTTATTATATATTAGCTGCGGTTTGACAACAGACGATATGAACAAGTTTAATTACTCTATGCGGTAATTTTACGATGAGAAAAATATTTATTTAGCTATAACTAAGTTTGTTGTTTAATGAACAATAGGGATTGATCTTTGTATCAATTGGATTGGAAATCCCCACGGGTCTCTCATTACTAATACATCGTCTCCTGAAGCAGAACTTGAAATATCATTAACGAGCTTAGCTCCGGATTTTAATAATTTTTCTTTTGCAGATAGAATATTGTTTACTTCAAATGCAAGATGAATGGAAACTGGATTTATTTTATCATAGTCTATAACCGGAAATTCTTTTTTCTGATATATCTCCAGCATCATGTTTTTACCTGAATCAGATACGAAAGTTCCGTAATCCGGCAGACCTCCCTGCCGCAATACTAACATCCCAAAATTATCCGAATACCATTTTGCTTTCGCGCGTGAATTAATTGTGTTCGTAGCAAAATGCTCCGGGCGAATATTAATAAATTTCAACATAGGATTAACGCGTTCAACAAGCTGCAGCGGCATTCCCCAAGGATCACGCATCATCAAAACCTGATCGCCCGACGGCAGCTTTGAAATATCTTCCATTACTTTTGCACCTCTAGAACTCAATTTAGATTTAAATATATTTATGCTGTCAACCATAAACGCAAAATGGTACGACATATAATTTATTTTATGGAAATCGATCTTTGGGAATTTATCTTTCTTGTAAAATTCAATCACAAAATGGTTCCCTTTATCAGATATAAAAGTTACAAACGGCGGCTTTTTATCTTCGCGGATAATTTTCATTCCTAAATTCTGTACATACCAGTTAGCCACACTAGTTGGATCAGAAACATTTAATCCTAAATGTTCAATTCGCGCCGGCAACAAATTATCATGTGAGAATTTTATATCCGATTTAGTCTGAGCATAAATAATATTTAAACACACGGAAACGATCAACAATATTTTGAGCGGAGTTAAAATATTTAATTGATAATTTCTGTAATTAAACTTTGATATTTCCATCATGAAGAAGTTTCACCGGAAACATTTTCTGCTTCACGCGTAATTTTTTTATGGGATACAAATTTCGTAATAGTTACAAAAAGGACTGGGACAATAAAAATTGCAAGCAAAGTTGCGGCTAGCATACCACCCAGTACGGTCCAACCTATGGTTGATCTTGCTTGAGCACCTGCACCAGTCGCAAACGCCAGCGGAGAGACGCCGAAGATAAATGCCATTGAGGTCATAAGGATCGGGCGTAAACGAAGCTTTACAGCATCAATTGTAGCTTCAAGCAGCGGTATTCCGCGGTCAACACGATCTTTCGCAAACTCAACGATAAGAATTGCATTCTTTGCCGCAAGTCCGATTAAAGCAACAAGACCGATTTGCGCGTAAACATTGTCGCTTAATCTAGGAATAAAAGTAAGTGTTAGAATTGCGCCAAAAGCACCTATCGGAACTGCAAATAAAATTGCGAACGGCACCGACCAGCTTTCATATAATGCAGAAAGAAATAAGAATACAAATAAGATCGACAAACCGAAAATTGCGAACGTGCTGTTGCCTGCATTTATTTCCTCTTTACTTAAGCCTGAAAATTCATAACCGTATCCTGAAGGCAGCACTTGAGCTGCGACTTCTTTCAGAGCCTCAATAGCCTGCCCGCTGCTATAGCCCGGAGCCGCACTGCCGTCAATTTCAGTTGCGCGAAACATATTGAAATGCGAAATCAAAGGAGCGCTTTCAGTTACTTTGTAAGTAATAAGTGTGCTTAAAGGAACCATTCCGCCGGTTGCATTTCTTACATAATATTTTGATAAATCTTGAATCGAAGACCGGTAGCTTGTGTCTGCCTGTGCAACAACGTGGAAGTTTCTTCCGTAAATTGAAAAATCATTTATATAGCTGCTGCCTAACAAAGTTTGTATCGTATTAAAAACGTCGGCAACAGAAACACCAAGCTTAGCACATTTTTCTCTGTCGACATTTATATCATATCCGGGTGTGCTTGCAGTAAAGAATGAAAACACGTGGCTTAATTCGGGGCGTTTGTTTGCCGCAATTACAAATGAATGTACAACATTAGCAAACTGTTGAATGTTATCTGTACTTTCATGCTGCTCAAGCTCAAACGAAAAGCCGCCTGTCTGTCCTAAGCCCGGTATTGCAGGCGGAGATATGACGAATACATTCGCACTTCTAATTGAAGCAAATTTTCTTTGCAGCGTTGTTATGATCGAACTTAGTTGAAGATCTTTTGATGTACGCTGATCCCATGGCTTTAACTGGACGAATATTGTTCCGCTGTTGGATTTGGTAGCAAAGTTTACAACGTTTAATCCGCTGATAGCCGCAAAGTGAGCCACACCGGGTGTTTTTTCCAAGATTGTCATCATTCTTTTTAATATGTCTATCGTTCTTGTTGACGAAGCGGCTTCGGGCAATTCAAAAGTTACATATAATCTTCCATCGTCTTCAGTTGGAATAAATCCCGTAGGTTTATGTTCAAAAAGAAAAACTGTCCCAGCATAAACCATAATCAAAATGATGAGGAAATATGGTGTTATCTTAATGCACTTTTTAACGCCTTCCGAATAAGAATTCGTCGTGCGTTTAAACCAGTTGTTAAACAAAAAGAAAAATTTATTTATTCCTTTTGGTTCATCGCTGAAGGAAGTTGGCTTCAAGATTAGAGAGCACAATGCAGGCGTCAACGATAATGCAACAAAAGCCGAGATCAACACAGATACAGCAATGGTGATTGCAAATTGCTGATATAATTTTCCAACTATGCCAGGAATGAATCCAACCGGAATGAATACAGCAGCAAGAATTAATGCGATAGCTACTACCGGTCCGGAAATATCACTCATTGCACGCTTTGTTGCTTCTTTAGGCGAGAGCTTTTCATTATCGATATAATGCTGCACAGCCTCAACAACAATGATTGCGTCGTCTACCACTATTCCTATGGCAAGTACAAAGCCAAACATTGTTAAGGTATTAATTGTGAAGCCGAGAGGAATAAAAAATCCGAATGTTCCGATTATAGAAACAGGAATTGCGAGAATGGGAATAAGTGTTGCGCGCCAGTTTTGTAAAAATAAAAACACGACTAACACGACAAGCCCTAAAGCTTCTAATAATGTAAGAACAACTTCGTTGATAGAAGTATCAACAACGGAAACGGCTTCGAACGGGACATTGTATGCAACATCTTTGGGAAAAGATTTTTGCAATACAGCCATTTCATTATAAACGCCTTTTGCTACTGCTAAAGCATTGCTACCGGGAGCCTGGAAGACTAAAAGAAATGATGAGCGTTCTCCATCTACATAAGAATTGTTTGAATAGCTCGCTTTGCCGAGCTGAACATCAGCAACATCCTTCAAGTGTACTTCAGATCCATCTTGCTGGTTAACCCGGATAATTATATCGCCAAATTGCTTTACTGAATTTAATCGACTATTAGTAAAAACAGTATACTCAAAAGCTTGATTATTGCTTTGTGGAGGTGCGCCGACTGTACCAGCAGCAACTTCAAGGTTTTGCGCTTCAAGAGCATTTGTAACATCATTTGTCGTTAGACCAAGCTGAGCCAGTTTATCAGGTTTAAGCCAGATGCGCATACTAAAGTCGTCTGCCCGAACAAAAATATCACCAACTCCAGGAACGCGTAAGAGAGCATCGCGGATAAAAATATTTGTATAGTTGTCAAGAAATCTTATGTCATGAGTTTTATTTGGTGAAAAAACTGCGACGATCATTAAAATGCTTGAGGTACGCTTTCTTGTTATTATACCTAAACGTTTTACTAAGTCAGGCAACTGCGGAGTTGCAATGCCAACGCGGTTCTGTATATCAAGAGCTGCAATATCCGGGTTTGTTCCGACATTCAAGACAACATTTATAGAAGACTGACCGCTGTTCGTGCTGTTGCTCGTCATGTACTCCATGCCTGGAGTACCGTTGACCTGAGTCTCTATTGGAGTAGTTACAGTTTGTTCCACAGTAGTCGCATCAGCTCCAGTGAATGCGCCTGAGATTTGAACAGTAGGCGGTGTAATATCCGGGTACTGGCTGATCGGTAAATTAAAAATTGCAAGCAAACCGATTAGAACAATCACAATCGATATTACAATTGCAGTAACCGGGCGTTTAATGAATAAATTGGAAATCATTTCTTATCCTGTTCAAGAATTATTTACCGTTTGCTGTGTGCATTCCAGTTTTTGTTTCTGCCGGAGCTACTATAATGGGAGAATTATCTCTTAACTTCTGCATTCCTTGAGTAACAATTTCTTCACCGGCATTCAGACCGCTTTGTACAATAACCATATCGTTTATTGTTCTACCTAGGACAACATTACGCTGCGAAACTTTATTGCCTACTATTACAAAAACAAAATATTCACCCATTTGTTCAGACACAGCCTTATATGGAATAACTATGCTGCTCCTAGCGCTGCTATTTAAAACTCTAACATTACAAGTAAGTCCGGGTCTTAATAAATCTTTATTATTAGGAAAGACAAGTCTTGCTGTTATTGTCCCGGTAAGTGGATCAACTGCGCGATCAAGCAGGATTAAATGTCCCGGATAAGGATAAACGGACTGATCAGGCAGAACAATAGTAAACGTAGAATCCTTTGGATTATTTTTCTTATTCAGCAATTCTGTAAAACGTCCGATTTCTTTTTCATCAACAGAAAAATCAACAGCCATAGGATTATCGGATGAAAGAGTGTTCATCAAAGTTTGACCCGCGGTTACCGCAGATCCCAATTTAACTTGTGATATTCCTATCGTTCCACTAAACGGTGCTGTAATAATTGAATTGCGTAAGTTGGTTTCAACTGCATTAAGATTGCTTTCGGCAGCTTTTAAATCTTCTAATGCATGTTCAAGAGTCTGCGTAGCAATTGCATTGCTTTTCGCCAATTCATTGTACCGATCATAATCCTGTTTAGCTTTATTAAGATTTGCCTTTGCCACATTATATGCCGCTTGATACTGCTGTTGATCGATTATATAAAGCTTCATACCTTTTGTTACGTGCTGTCCGTCCTCAAAATAAATATTAGTCAGATAACCGGAAACTTCTGGACGAATTTCAATTTGATTTAACGCTACAACTGTAGCCGGATAATTAGAGTAATAAGATGCTTTTTCCGATTTAACAGTGTATGCCGTAACTTGTGTTGGAGGAAATTTTGGTATGCCGCCTTTATTACCGCCGCAAGACGCTAACATGGCTGCAAATAATATAGAAAAACTTACTAAAACTATTTTGTTCTTCATTTGCATTAGATTTTTTGTTGTAATATCCATTAAACTACTTTTCGATTTTTAAATCATATTTTTATATAAATTATTGTATCGTACCCAGCGCTTTTTCCAAATCAATTTTACTTGTTAGAACCTGGTATAGCGCATTTAGATAATTAACTTGAGTAGATCTTAAATTTGTTTCAGCATTAATAACGTCTAAATAAGTTTTTATACCGGATTTATATTGAAGTTCGATTATGGTATAAACATCATTAGCAAGCTTAAGATTATCTTTCTGAATATTGTAATTGTTGAGGTTACTTTTATAATTCGCTAACGCTTGCGTGTACTCGGTATTAATAGAGCTTTTTAATGCTGAGAAATCATAATCAAAAAGTTTTAGCTCAAGCTCTGCTTGATCAATTTGCTGGAATCTTTTCCCTCCTTGAAATATCGGGAAAGACAATTGCAGCCCGATATATGAGTTCGGAAAATCTTGATTATACAATTTAGAGAATTGATCATTTTGAAAATTTAAATTATACTCTCCAAAAGCAGTCAGAGACGGAAGGAAACTCCAAACGTAATAATTAAGATTAGCCTTTTGTAATCGTCTATCGGTTTCTAATAATTTGTACTCGATTCTATTTTGATAATTAAGACTCAAAGTGGTATCAATACGAATATTATTTTCCATCTTCGACATATCATAATTTAGATGAATAGAGTCATTAGGCGGATAGCCCATTTGTTCTTTTAAATTTGCGTAACTTGTTTTTAGCAACTCTTCATCCTGTCTTTTTTCAGCATTGCCGTTGTTGAGAGCTATTGTGGCCTGCATATAATCGGTTTTGTCTACAACCCCGCTTTTGTATTGAGCATAAGTATCTTTCAAGCTAGTTTCCAGGCGGGTTATATCTTGAGTAATCAAATCAATTTGATTCTTTGTCAGCAAGACTTCATAATAAGCTTTACTTACGTTTACAATAACATTTATTTTTTCGCTTGTTGTTTGTTGAGCCGCCTGTTCACGAACATCATGCGCGGTAGTACTCGCCAATAACACGTCTCGATCAAAGATTGTCTGGCTCAAAGAAAATTGTCCGCTTGATGTATTTATTACACCTATATGCACAGCATTTCCCTGGAATATAGAAGTTGGCAGCTTGTAGTTATGCTGAATATTAAAATTAAAGTTTAGCTGAGGAAACCAATCGGCTAATTTTGTTTTAATAGTTTGCTCAGCAATCTTTTCATTTATTTGAGATTGTTTAAGAAGGGGCTGATGCGACAAAGCATATTGGATACAGTTTTCTAGGGTTCCATCACGCAGCAGTGAATCTGTTTTAACATCCTGTTGTGAAAAAATTAGCGGTGCTGTTATTAAAAAAACCGAAAACAAAAAAAATATTCTACTCATAAAAAAAATTTTATCCGGACAGTTAAGAGCCTTTTTTAAATTGAAGTATTAACGTAATATTATTACGATTTAGATTATTTGATATAAATCATCATACAAAATACAGGTAGTTTAACTAACAACCTGCACGAATAATAACAAGAGTGGTAAAAAATAGACATGTACTTTGTGCGGAAGACGGGACTTGAACCCGTACGCCAGTTAAGGCACTACCCCCTCAAAGTAGCGTGTATACCAATTTCACCACTTCCGCAAAAATTGTGTCGAAAAATAAGTTTGTTGTTCGAAATAATCAAACAAAAAATGAGCATTGCACACAAAATTTTTAGACAAAGTGAGATTAATTCATTGGTCCATGCATTCTCTGCCTGTAAAATAGGACATTACGGATTTCATCTTTAAACTTTTTTTCAAAGACAAGCAGTTTGGCTATTTGAGTTTGAGTTAATATGTCATTGAGAGAATTTATAAAATTACGTCTATTTTTTTGAAGTTGACTTTCCATATCAAAATAATCTTTAATCATTTTCTTAACTTCAGGATTTTTATCATCGTTGCTATTTGTGACAGCCTGATCCATCTTATCTACTAAGTTATTTATGTTTTCAATTATATTATGCTGATCATCTTTAAACTTATCCCATCTTGCGAAAAACCTAAGAGTAGTTTCCTCATTCATTTTTAACGATTCTATCAGCTTAATTTTTTCAAGCTCTTCAATTTTTTTCATCGCATTGGTATCTCTAAATTTCCGCGGCTGAGCATATAAACCAAAAGAAAGAGTCAACATAAGTATTATAATTGATGCAACATTTTTCATTTTTTACCTTTCAAAAAATCTTCGGCTTAAAATTTCTTTATAAATATTATCCGCTTCCTTATCATTGATATTATGCAGCATGGTTGACAAATCGGAATTTTGATCCGGCGATAAATAGCTTAGATCGCTTGGAGTAAGATTAAGTTCCTTTGTCATTACTGAATTCATCAATGAATCAAAACTCGCTTCTTCGTCTTTAGTAACATATCCGATATTGAATTGATCTGATGCGGGGTCAAGCAAGCTCGACATTTCGCTGCTGCTTGTATCTTTTACAACAATGTTATTTTTTTGAATAATAACATTTCTACCTGTCCTCGAAATTGAAATTACAAATAACAAAGCAACTGCAAGAATTGATGCAAAACCAAAAGTCAGTTTAGGAAACAAAACAAATTTTCGCAAGACCTCTCTGCGCGATCTAAATTTAGGAATAGTGCTGGCAAAATAAGATTCGTCTAATTCAATACTTTTTAATTGATTAATATCTTGCATTAGTTTCTTGAAGCCGCTCAATTTTTTTTGCAGTTCAATCGAATTCTTCATTTCATTCTCAAAGTCGATTCTTTCAGAAGGGCTCATCTGATTATCAATATATTTTACCACTTCATCATTCGTTTTCATAATTTTTCACAAGCTCCATAATTTTTTTCATTGCATGAAAATAATTAGCTTTTAATCCCCCGACAGATTTTCCGGTGATTTCGGAAATTTCCTCGTAACTCATCTCATCAAAATTCCGCATAATAAAAACTTCGCGCTGCCGCACCGGAACTTTTTGCAACGCTTTTTCAAGTTTATTTAATTTTTCTTTCATCTCAATATCATTGATTACATCGTCTCTGCTTCTAACAATCTTTGTCTCGCTGTCTTCAAGAGAGAAAATTTGCTTCAAGTTTCTTTTCTTTAAATAGTTGATACATCTTGTTGAAGTAATTTTATAAATCCAAGTATAAAGAGAAGATTTAAATTGAAAGCTCTTCAATTTATTATAAAGAACAATAAGCACTTCTTGAACAACCTCATCGGCATCCAAGTGGTTCCCAGTCATTCTTCTTGCATGCCAGTATATTTTTTGCTGATACTTTAAAACTATTTTATTAAATGCAGCTTCATCTCCTGCATTAAACTTATTTACAAGCTCGAAATCAATATTATTATCAGCCATTCAGTTCTACTTTGCAATTTTGACAAGAAACAGGCTTTAAGGGTTTAACTTTTATAATTTAAACCAAAAATAATATGATGATGTCAAAATGGCAAAACTTAATTAGAAAGGAAATAAAAAATGAAAAAAATATCGGTAATTGCAGTTGTTATGTTAGCGTTATCAATATTCTTCACAAGTGCTTCATTTGCTCAACCTATGGGCAGAAATAGTAAGATGAATATTAAACGTGGTCCGGGAATGCAGCGAGGAATGGGATTTCAAATGTTGTTGGAAAAGCTCAAACTAACGCAGGGACAAAAAGATAAAATCGCTGATTTGCGAATATCTTTCCAAAAGAATATGATTGATCTGAGAGCAGATCTCGCCAAGGATAAACTTGCGGTAAAAGAGCTAAGACTAAAAGACAATATAAACCGTAGCGATGTTTTAGACGCTGTTGGGAAAATTAATAAAGATCGTGATGCAATCGCGTTGGCTACTGCTAACCATATGCTTGATGTTTACGGAGTTTTAACTCCAGAGCAGCAGAAAATAGCAAAGGATGCGGCTTTCAATTTCTGGGGAAAGATGCATAGAATGAAAGATGGCGCTCCCGGAAGATGTATGATGATGAAATAAAAATACGCCGGGTTTATCCCGGCTTTTTTTTAACTCCACTAACCTATAAATCGCCTTCAATCGGTCTGATCAAGATTTCTTCCATTACGAGTTTTTCTTTTTGCTCAAAAGCCCAGTAAATTATTTTGGCAATCTCTTTGGTGTTGAGCATTCTATCAGAATTTTCTTCTATAATTTTTGAAGACCACATTTGTGTGTTAGTTGCGCCGGGAGAAATATTTATAACTTTAATATTATATTTTCGCACTTCTTCTCTTAATGAATTTGTAAATCCGAGCAATCCCATTTTAGAAGCGCTGTATGCCGCGCTATGTGTAAAAACTTTTTTAGTAACCACTGAAAGAATGTTGATAATCGTACCGCCTTTGTTTTCGATCATAGAAGGCAGAATAGATTTAATCGCATAAATTGAACCGAGTAAATTTGTAACAATTATTTTTTCGATCTCTTCTAATGAACTCTGCTCAACAGTTTTAAAAGAAGTAACTCCGGCATTATTTATAAGGCAGTCAATTTTAGTCCTTGAAAGTATTTTATCTGAAATTTCTTTAACTTCTGCAAGAGATGTAATATCAAGCGTGTGAATATTTACATTTAACTTTTCAACTAACAATTCGTCGTTAATTTTTTGTAACTCGTCTTTTCTTCTTGAAGATACAAACACATTAACTCCCCTTCTTGCAAACTCCAAAGCTGCTGATTTTCCTATCCCAGAACTTGCACCAGTAATCCAAACACTTTTTTCGAGCCTGCTGCTCATAGACTTTTCGTAGCTATGAGATTCAAAAATTCAGTTCTAGTTCTAGCATCTTCCTTAAACACTCCATGAACAGCGCTTGCAGTAGCCGAAGAATTTTGCTTCTCAACTCCACGCATCATCATACACATGTGGTTTGCTTCGGATACCACGGCAACTCCTTTGGGTTCGATATATTTATTTATTGTATCCGCGATTTGCTGCGTCATTCTTTCCTGCACCTGTAATCTTCTCGCAAATACTTCGACAATTCTTGGAATTTTGCTCAGTCCAATAATTTTACCGTTCGGGATATATGCGATATGAACCTTTCCAAAAAAAGGCAGCATGTGGTGCTCGCATAAACTGTAAAAGTCTATATCTTTTACAAGAACCATCTCATCGTACTTTTCACTAAAGACGGCGCCATTCAAAACTTTTTCAATTTCCTTGTCATAACCCGATGTAAGAAATTCATATGCTCTGGCAACCCGCTTCGGAGTGCTTAGTAAGCCTTCCCGATGAGGGTCCTCTCCAATTTCTAATAATAATTCTTTAATCAGTTTTTGAATTTTTTCTTGATTCAAATCGTTTCTCCTTTGTATTCAAAATAATTATTTTCTGTTTCACAGAGCTTAACCGAGTATAATTTGCCTTTCGGGATTCTATTAACGAGTTGGTTCCAGATCCCGATAGTGATATTTTCTGCAGTCGGAATTTTATTTCTTAAAAACTCTGTTTCAATGTTTAAATTCTTATGGTCCACATGACTTATTACATGTTCCTCAATAATATCTCTGAGAATTTTTAAATCAATTAAATATCCTGTAGCCGGATCGATGTCACCGGCAACAACAACTTCCAGTACATAGTTATGACCGTGCCAGTTTGGATTGCTGCACTTACCGAAAATTTTATAATTTTCTTCTTCGCTAAGCACAGGATTATATAACCGGTGCGCGGCATTAAAAGTTGCACGCCTGGTCGCATAAATCATTTTGTCTCCATTTTTTTATTGCAAAGCTTCAAACACTTCATTATGATGATCAGTTACTTTTACTTTGTTAAATATTTTTTTGATTGTACCTTCCTCATCAATAACAAAAGTAGTTCGTTCAACCCCTAAATATTTTCTGCCATACATGCTTTTTTCTTTCCACACTCCGTATTTTTCGAGTACACTCTTGTCTTCGTCGCTTAGAAGAGTAAATGGCAGATTAAACTTCTTAATAAATTTTTTATGCGAAGCAGGAGAGTCCGGGCTGACTCCTAGTATTACCGCATCAATGTTTTTAAAATTCGGGAAGCTGTCTCTAAAATTACATGCTTCTGTTGTACAGCCGGGTGTATCATCTTTCGGATAAAAATATAAAACAACTTTTTTACCAAGAAAATCACTTAACGAAATAATATTTTCGTCTTGATCCATTAATTTAAATTTCGGCGCTTTTTTTCCAACTTCCGTCATCTTGCTCTCCATCATTTTTAATATTGTGGTATCGAACTATCTAATTCTTCCGACCAAGCATTGATTCCGCCGCGTAAATTTATTACATCAGAAAATCCATTTTGCATTAGGAAAGTACCTACGGCAAAACTTCGATTTCCATGATGACAATATAGAACAATTTTTTCCTCTGGGCTTAAGTTTTTTATGTGTGTATGAAAATTACTTAATGGCATCAACTCGGAGTTTTCTATTCTTGCAAGTTTATACTCCCATTCTTCCCTGACATCAATCAGTCTAATATTTTTTTCATCATCCAGTATTTTTTTTACAGCGGCAGGAGACAAACTTTTCAGCATTTATGTTATTACTCCAGAGCCTTTTCAATAGAATCATAATTAGGCTGTTCACCGGGCGTGGAACAAACTTCAGCATATTTAATTTTACCATCTTTCCCGATTACAAAAGCCGACCGCTTCGAAACTCCTTTGTAATCTAGTTTCCCAGGCGCAAAAATTTCATAAAGGGAATCATATTTTGCAGAAACTTCTTTGTTAAAGTCGCTAAGCAAAGGGAAATCATAATTATTTTTTTCCGCCCATATCTTTAATGCAAAATGGCTGTCAACGCTTATACCCAGTATTTGTGCATTTAGTTTTTCATAGTCGTGCATTTCGTCTCTCATTCTGCACATCTCAGCAGTGCATACCGATGACCCGGCTAACGGGAAAAAAAGCAGAACTACATTTTTACCTTTAAACTCACTTAAAGAAACATCATTTGCATTTTGATCTTTAAGTCTAAAGTCCGGCGCCTTGTCTCCTATTTTTATAGACATAATAATTTCCTTATTCTAAAAAATTATTGTTTAATTTATTATTTAGCTTCAAGCAAATTTACATTCAGATATTTTATCAACATGTTATCTGTTTAACAAATTTTATCTAAGCGCAAAATTTCAATAACTCAAGTTAATCTAAAATTTTTATTAAAGAAGTCCCCGGCTTTTTGTCCATTCCATAAAGCCCTTCTCCAGTTGGACAAAAGATTCAATTGCAAAAAGAACAGGCTGCAAATGCCAAACATCATATTGCTGAACAACAATTCTTTCCGGGTCAAAATCTAAAACTTCAACATCCTTTGAGAGAGCATGCTGAACTTCTCCTAACGATGAAATTATTCCGGCTCCATATATTCTCATTCCTTCAGTTTTTTTTATCAAGCCGAACTCTACCGTAAACCAGTGAAACGTTTCAAGATATTTTCTATCAATGCCCTTCGCATGAAACGCTGCTTCGCCGAACATTTGATAGAACGATGCAAAATTAATATCTGTCAATAGCGGCATGTGCCCGAACATATCGTGAAAGCAGTCAGGAGCCGGAGTATAATCCAATTCGTCTTTACCCCTAATATAATCTGTTGAGGGAAAAACTTTTCTTTTCAACAAGGCAAAAAAATCATCAACGTCAATTAACCCCGGCACGCGAGCAACCTTCCATCCGGTTGCCTGGTAAAAAGCGCGGCTTAAATCGCTCAATGCCGGAATTCTCTCCGGAGTAAAATTTAATTTTCTTGTCCCGGAAATATATTCGTCACAAACCTTGCCGGGAAGAAACTCCATCTGACGATCATAAAGAAATTTCCATATCTCATGATCCGACTGCGGATAGTCAGGATATTTTATTTCTTCTCCTACAGGAACCAGACCGCTTAACTTTTGCGGTATGCACCGCGGATCGACTCCATTAGCTGCTGCTGCTTCGTATGCAGATGAAATTTGCTTTTCATCTTTTGGACTTTTCATTTCTATCTCCTAAGAATCAGATTTTTTGCTTTTGGCTTTTAACCTGAAAAACTTTTATTGTTTATTTAACTTAAATAGATAGCTTATGAATTTCAATAAGCCTTTATTTTATGTGCGTAAGATAACGACTCGGACGGAAGCGGTTAAAAAATATTTACTTCTTCTTCTAATTCAATTTTGAACTTTTTGAAAACAGATTCTTTTATTTGTAATGATAAATCCCGTATTTCATTGCCCGAAGCGGTTCCGAAATTTACAAGAACCAGCGGCTGATCTTTATGAACCCCCGCATCGCCAAACCTTTGTCCTTTCCAGCCGCATTTCTCTATTAACCATGCTGCGGAAATTTTATGATAACCGTTCGGCAATTTATACCCCTTGAAGTCTTGATATAAATTTTTAATATCTAAATAAAGTGATTCGCTTATTTCAGGGTTCTTAAAAAAACTTCCCGCGTTACCAATTTCAGTCGGATTTGGAAGTTTAGTTTCTCTAATCATCCTAATTACTTTGCTTACTTCTTTTATTGAAGGCTCTTTTATATTTAGTTTGTCCAGCTCTTCATTAACCGCGGCATAGGTAAGATTTACCTTAGGCTTCTTAGATAAACAAACAGCAACCGCAGTAATAACAAATTTCCCTTTCAACTCTCTTTTGAAAATGCTGTCACGGTAACCGAAGTTACATTCGTCCTTAATAATTTTTTTTAAAGCAAGGTTCTCAATAAAAATTCCTTTGACATAATAAAGCGTATCTTTTAATTCTTGTCCATAAGCACCTATATTTTGAATCGGTGCTGCGCCGGTTGTTCCGGGAATAAGAGAAAGGTTTTCAATTCCGCCATACTTTTTTTCCACACAATATTGCACTAAGTCGTCCCACCTGACTCCAGCACCTGCTTCTATAATGATTTTATTGTCGTCTTCTTCGATTACATTTATATAACTAATTGAATTTTTTATAACTAAGCCGTCAAAATTTCTGGTGAACAGAATGTTGCTTCCTCCTCCAATAATTAATAACGGAATTTCCTTTATTCTTCTCTCACTTAGCATATTTTTTATATCCTCTTCTGAGAACACTTCTGCAAAATACTTGGCAGACACGTCAATGTGGAAAGTGTTTTCGTTCTTCAGAGAATAATTTGTTTCTAATTTCATAAATTACGCTTGTAATTTTCTATAAAATATTTTTTATTTTGCACTATAAGATAAATAAAAGAAAATTTAATTTTTTATTTCATAAATTTAATCAGTGCAGAGCACCAGAATATCTAAGCCGATTACGCCTTATAGAAAGAAAAATATTGAAACTCGAATTTAACTTCAATCAATCTTCCGTAATTCCTTACCGCAGACAAAATGGTGAAATTGAAATTTTATTAATCACGTCAATAAAGAAAAAAAAATGGATTATACCAAAAGGTTACGTTGAATTTAATCTTTCCGCTTTTGAGTCTGCAAAAAAGGAAGCTATGGAGGAAGCCGGAGTACTCGGGACAAACGAAACTATAGAGCTAGGCGCTTACGAAAGCCATAAACAAATGGGTAATAGACATATAAAAGTTTTTGCCATGGAAGTAACAAAAATCTTAGACGATTATCCGGATAAGCCGGTAAGAAAGCGCAAATGGGTCAAGGCGCAAGAAGCAGCGCAAATAATCGACATCCCTGAGGTTTCTTCAATGCTTCTTTCGTTGATCAATAAAATAAAATAATCACTTTTCTTTTTCTAAAACAGATGAAATGATTTCATTTACTAGATCATATTCAAATCCGCGCTGATATAAAAAAGAAAAAAGTTTCTGTCTTATTTCTCCCGCGTCATCCGTTTTAGATTTTAATATTCTTAATTTTTTGTTCGCAATTGCCAAAACATTTTCGATTTCGCTGTTGCGTGAATATCTTTCGTCTATCACCTCGGAAATGATTATGTTGCTTACACCTTTCTTAATCAACTCTGCTTTGATTTTTTTTGGACTCCATTTTTTTCTCGAAGACATTTCTTCAAGAAACTGAAGCGCGAATTGTTTATCGTCTATATAATTATTTTCTTTTAGCTCTCCAAGTACAATGTTGATTAAATCGGCGTTATATCCTCTTTGCTTCAGTTTTATGCCGATTTCGTGCTCAGAATGCCGGCGTCTTGACAAATACGTAAAAGCTTTCTGCTTAATAAAATATTTTTGATTCTCACGTACTAAAAATTCAAAACGGCTTTCAGAAATTTCAGAGTCTTTCTTTAAGCCGTTCTTAAGAAGCGTTTCGTAGGATAGAAAAAGTTTTTCATTATTATCAAGAAGAACCGCAACATTTCTACTGTCTTTCTTCTCAATCCCAACAATCTTCATATTTAATAAAGTTTATTTAGCAGATTTTTTTTCTTTAACCGCAACAGTTTTTTCTTCGGGCTTTTCTTCTTTAACAATGCCTAATTTTGATTTAACTTCTTTTTCAACCTTGGCGTATAAAGCAGGGGCTTCTATAAGCTTCTGCCTGAATTGCTCCCTTCCCTGGAATCTTTCTTCTTCAAAAGTAAACCACGCTCCGCTCTTCTTTATTATTCCAAGATTAGTTGCAAGATCTAAAAGATCGCCGGTCTTGCTGATGCCTTCGTTATAAAGAATATCAAATTCTACTTCTTTGAACGGAGGCGCGACTTTGCTCTTTACAATTTTAACTTTTGTACGGCTGCCTACAACATCATTTCCTTCTTTAATTGCCGCAATTCTTCTAATGTCCAATCTTACCGATGCATAAAATTTTAAAGCATTGCCGCCGGTTGTTGTTTCGGGATTTCCAAACATAACGCCAATTTTACTTCTCAATTGATTAATAAATATCACCGAAGTTTTTGATTTAGAAATAGCGCCGGTTAATTTTCTTAAAGCTTGAGACATAAGCCTTGCTTGAACAGCCATAGTTGCGTCGCCCATCTCTCCTTCAATTTCAGAACGCGGTACGAGCGCTGCCACCGAGTCTATAACAATTATATCAAGAGCATTGCTCCTAACAAGTGTATCTGTAATTTCAAGAGCCTGCTCGCCGAAGTCTGGCTGCGACAACAATAAATTGGTAGTATCAACACCCAGCCTTTTCGCATAGTTCACATCAAGCGCATGCTCAGCATCGATAAACGCTGCTAACCCGCCTGTTTTCTGGGCTTCAGCGATTATGTGTAAGCAAAGAGTAGTTTTCCCGCTTGACTCCGGTCCGTATATTTCAGTAACCCTTCCTCTCGGTACACCGCCAATACCAAGCGCATAATCAAGTGATATGGAACCTGTTGGTATTGATTCTACATCATTAATTACGCCGTCTCCAAGCTTCATTATAGAGCCTTTGCCGTATGTCTTTTCTATTGTTGAAATTGCATCTTCAATAATTTTAAGCTTCTGTTCTTTTTCAGTGCTCATAAACGCTCCCTTCATCCTAATAAATAATTTTTAATTGTTGTATAATCTGAACCGTTTGCCAAAAGTCTGCTTTCTATCAAGGCAGCTTCATATATTTCAAAGCTTATTTTCGGAAGGAAATAGCTTGTAAACCTGTTAACAAAATATGCTCCTTCGTTTCCTTTCATCCTTTTCAAAGTAAGATGAGGAATAAACCTTTTTTTATCTGCGGGTATAGAAAATTTTTCAAGCCGAGTATTAACTTTTTCAGCAAGCTCATATATCTTTTTATCGCTGTGAATGCCGATATGAAGCGACTTCGGCTGGTCGCCGACATAGAAAAAACCAAACTTGCCCAATTGACAAAGCATGCCTTCATATTCTTCTATGAATGTTAGTTCATCGGCAATCTGTTGAACCATTTCAGTTCTTACTTCGCCAATAAATTTTAAAGTTAAGTGAACTTTTTCAAAATCTTCCCACCGGTATTTTTCAAAATCCGGGAAAGCTTTATTCCGGTGATACATAATTTCCTCGATTACATTGTCCGGAATTTTTAGAGCAACAAATAGTCTATTCATCGTATGATATTCCTAATAAATAACGTCTAACCATTTCGAGGGCAGCCTGCGCGGCCCTTTGTTTATTTCTTAATCTGTCTTCCCCAAAATTAAATTTTTTTGCCGTGCAAACTTTATCATCGCAAATTCCTATATAAACAAGACCAATTGGCTTATTTACTCCTGCGCCGGTTGGTCCCATAATTCCTGTAACAGATAATCCTATATCGGTACCACTAATTGCTCTAATACCTTCAGCCATTTGTCTTGCAACTTCAAGACTGACAGCGCCGTTATCTGCTATAGTATCTTCATCTACTTTTAAAAATTCTACTTTTGAACCGTTGCTGTATGAAACCACGCCTCTTTCGTAATAGGCGCTGCTTCCGCTTATGTTCGTAAGAAGATTTGAAATATATCCGCCGGTGCATGACTCAGCAACCGCAATTGTCAAGCCTCTCTCAGTTAATAAGCGAGCAATAACTTCTTCAAGCAATTCATCTTTATTTGAAAAAATATATCTTCCTGCCAGGCTTCTAATTTTTTGTACAATTTCCGTCAGCTTATTATTAGCAAGTTCTTCGGTTGACTCTTGTATGGTTATTCTAAGTTTCACACCAAACTGGCTTGGCAGAAAAGCAAGCTTTGCTCCGTTTAATAGTTCGTCAAGATTACCAAGTTTCTCAAACAATACAGATTCTCCTATTCCTGTTGTTTGCAACGTTTGCATTTTAATTGAGTAATCTAAATTTACTAATTTTTCTTGCAAAGTGGGAACCACAAATGATTCCATCATTTGATGCATCTCAAATGGAACTCCCGGCATTGCAACAAAAATCTTGTTGTCCTTTTCTATCCACATTCCCGGCGCTGTGCCAAGGCTGTTTTTTATAACTGCAGCAATTTTAGGAACAAGCGCCTGATCTTCATTTACCTTTGATAATTGCCTGCCTCTTTTTTTTAGAAAACTTTTTACATCTTCCAGAACTTCTTTGCTTTTTACTAACTCAGTATGAAAGAATTTCACAATGCAAGTTCTCGTAACGTCATCGTGAGTTGGACCCAAGCCGCCGGTAACTATCACTAAATCATTTTCAGCAAGACATGATTTAAATTCTTTTAAAATCTCTTCTTCGTTATCACCGACTACTGAAGATTTTCTTACGTTAATCTGAATCTTAGTTAGCTCTTCTCCGATAAAAGCAGCATTTGAATTTATGGTTTGCCCGATTAGAATCTCATCACCAATAGTAATTATATGAGCATTCATTTCCTTCTCAATTTATTGAAAACTTATATCCGCGCTATTGCAAATAAAATTATATGGACAAATATGGCGGAATAAAATCCTGCAATTATGTCGTCCATCATAATTCCCAGTCCGCCGTTTAATTTTTCTGCCTGTCTTGCCGGCGGCGGTTTAATAATATCGAATGCACGCCAGATAGCAAATACAAATATTGAAATATACAGTTTCTTCGGAAGAAGAAGCAATGAAATCCACATGCCGACAACTTCATCTATTGTGCATTCAGCCGGATCTTTTCCGTAAACTTTTTCAAATTTATTACCAACATATACGCCGTATAGACCGAATAAAACTATCGATAGAATTAAAACAACAGGATTTTCAAACCCTGGTATATAATATATAATTAGTCCCGCCGCGCTTCCAAACGTTCCAGAAGCAAAAGGAATATATCCGGTATAAAAACCAGAACCTAAAAATTTTTCAAGAAAATTAATTTTCACCGGTAAAAAGATTTATAATTAATCGCCTGTTACCATAAAGATAAGTAATACCCGAATGAAAAGTTATTATAGTAATAGCGAGCATTCCAAAGTAAATCAAATTGTAATTAAATAACAAAGAAAATAGTTTTTCGTTGCTTGAATAAATTTGCACGGTATTTTGCCCCACATAAATAATCAGCAAATAATAAAGGAAAGTCATTTGAAAAAATGTTTTCCATTTGGCGTAATAACTTGTTGGAAAGCCTTTACCTTTATAATCTGCGTAAGCTCTCAAGCCAGTAATGCTGAAATCTCTCGCAAGAATAATAATGACCATCCACAGCGGTATAATTTTTAAGATAACAAACCCGATAAATGCTGCGGAAGTTAAAATCTTATCTGCAAGCGGATCCCAGAATTTTCCCCATGAGGTAATATAATTAAATTTTCTCGCCAGCCAGCCGTCGTACCAATCGGTTAAAGCAGCAATAATAAAAATCAAAAGCGATATCTGCTTAAGAAGAGGGCTTACCGATAAAAATAAAAATAGAAATACCGGAGTAAGTATTATTCTTAAGACAGTTAACTGATTTGGTAAAACCATTTTGTTCCATCAACTATAAATTTTCAGAAAGACTTTTGAGAAACGGAAATTCATAAATACCGGTATTGTGTCCATCCTTCCATGAAATTGAAATAGCATAGCTACCGACTTTATTTATGCTGTAAATACTAATTTGATCTTCACCAAATATCGGAATAAAACTCTTGCTTTGTGTCTCTCTTAAAGCAGCACAAGTTGCACATGGACAAAATCTTCTAAGCTTTTTAATTCCTATTAAAGATTCGCTGCCGTCATCCCATTTAATATAAAGTGATTGTTTTTCCTTTATACTAATTTTTACCGGAATCATTAAGATATCTTCTTACCTGTAATCAGAAACAACGCTTCAAAATATTTTTCGGCAGTCTTATTGATTATGTCCTCCGGCAAAACCGGCGGCGGCGGCTGCTTATTAAAATTTATTGATAAAAGATAATCTCTTACAAATTGCTTATCATAACTTTGTTGAGCCCGCCCTTTCCGGTAAGTGCTCAACGGCCAAAACCGCGACGAATCTGGTGTTAGAACTTCGTCTACTAAAATAACATCATTATTATAAATTCCAAATTCCATTTTTGTATCGGCAATGATGATTCCTTTTGTCAAAGCGTACTCAGCAGCTTTTTTATAAATTTCAATCGCGGCTGATTTAATCTTACTAAAAATTTCTTTGCCGGCAATCTTTTCCGCTTCCTCGGCGGGAATGTTTTCATCGTGTATGCCTACTTCAGCTTTTGTCGACGGAGTAAATATCGGCTCCGGAAGCTTTTCAGATTCAAGCAAGTTTGAGGGCAATGTAATTCCCGAAACTTTCCCTGTCTTTGTATAATCATTCCAGCCTGAACCTGATATATACCCGCGAACTATGCATTCTATAGGCAGAACTTTGGCTTTCTTAACCAGCATCGATCTGCCTTCCAGATCGTTTTTGTAAGCCGCACATTCCGGTGGGAATTCGTTAACGTCTGTTGCAACTATATGGTTTTGAATAATGCTTTTCGTAAAATTAAACCAGAATTCCGAAATCTGTGTAAGTACTTTACCCTTCATCGGAATCCCTTGAGCCATTATTACATCAAACGCCGAAAGTCTGTCTGTGGAGACAATTAAAAAATATTCTCCGACGTCGTAAATATCCCTAACTTTTCCTTGCTTTACTAATTTAAGATCGGGGAAATTTGTTTGAAGTATGATTTTACTGTCCATAATTCTCTAATGTTTTCTTGTAAATATAAATCTGTCGTTTACTTAATACAACAATTTGCAATAAAATTAAATTTCTCAAAAAATTTTTCGACTATAAAATAGAGCATATTAGGAAAGGCTAAGACAATGATTTTAATATTATTTTTGTATGGAATTATATCGATTATTTCTCTTGCTATTTTGTTCCATTTTATGAAAACAGCTCCCAGCGGCTGGGAAGACGAAAACGGATTTCATAAGGGACTGCCGCATCATAGTCACTAAAATTAAGCTGAGCGGTCAATTCCCTATTCTTTTCTATTGAGACAAAATCAGCCGTCAATTTTTTTATAAGAACTTCGGCGCCATCGTACTGCTGTTGAAGCCGTTTTCATTTCGTACTCTTATTTTCAACCTTCCTTTAAATGTTTGCAAAGCGCTTTCTACATTATCGTCGAAATCAAGAATTCTAACCGAGTTCAAATTCTGAAATGCAAAGTCCAAACCAACCATAGGCTTTACGACCCGAAGCTTTCCTCCTCTCAAAGAGATTGTCCTTAAAAGATGAAGCAAGTTACTTAAAAAAGCCGCATCGATATAATCGCAGTAAGAGAGGTCTACCACGTAATTATTAATATTTTGAGATAGATAATAATTTAGAAATTCATTGAAAGAGGAAGCTTCAAAAAAAGTAGCTCTCTTTACGTTGACAGATACAACTCCGAAATTATCTATTTCCTGGAATCTAAAATCCATTGATAATTAAAAAAACTAAAAATAAAATTTATATGTGTTACTGCGTATTATGCCGGATAATTACAAGCAAAAAAAAATTTCGGTTGTAATTTAAAAGGTTAAGAGATAAATGCAAATAAAAACATATTAAATTATTCGTTAATTTATATGGACGGTAAACAGGACAAAATTTGCCGATTAGCCGCTTTAAAACAAAAAGTGCGAATACTCGGTTATATTCGCACACTGAAGTGGGCAGAGAGGGAATCGAACCCCCGACACAAGGATTTTCAGTCCTTTGCTCTACCGACTGAGCTATCTGCCCTTAAAAATTGAGAGACCAAAAATATGGATTTTTCATCTAATCTCAAAAATTATTGGTAAAATATTTTTTATCATGCTAATAATTTTTCCGTCTCTGTAGTCTATTTTCTCCGTGAATATTTTCCCGAATCATCTATGAATATTTTTTTTCTTTCTTAAAATTTTTTCGGTTGAAAAAATAATTTTATCTTCTTTTACTGCCATTCACCCATCTGGAACATACAAATTGAATATCTCTTTGCGTATTCAATTTTTCCGACTCTTAATCTAAATTAAAATGAAAAACGTTTCGTCTTTCCGATAGATCATTTGAAACAGACGGAAACTTGTTTGCTCATTCCAGAAAACAAGTGTCATTGAATATGAACCATTTAATACACCGGGTAAGTCGTTTGAAATATTTGGAAATCCATTTGAAGTTGCTGGAAAATCATTTGATCAGCCTCGAATACCATTTCTTCTTACATATAACGCATTTAGTGTCAAAAAATGACGATTTACATCACCAATGCCATAATTGCTTTTTGAACATGCAGCCTGTTTTCCGCCTCATCAAAGATTACAGAATTTGAAGAATCGGCAACTTCATTAACCACTTCATCTCCGCGGTGAGCCGGAAGGCAGTGCATAAAAAGATAATCGCTCTTTGCATGCTTGATTAGATTTTCATTTACCTGGTAAGGCTTAAATATTTTTTTCCTCTTCGATGACTCGCTCTCCTGTCCCATGCTCGCCCAAACATCGGTATA
Source organism: Bacteroidota bacterium (assembly GCA_021824565.1). Classification (GTDB taxonomy): domain Bacteria; phylum Bacteroidota; class Ignavibacteria; order Ignavibacteriales; family Ignavibacteriaceae; genus FEN-1297. The sequence continues at coordinate 52,466 of JAKAKL010000101.1, forward strand.
AACAACGTCGGCATCCTTAACCGCTTTTATTGGATCTACTAATATTTCAATTTTACTTCCGGTTGATTTTGCAGTTTCCATAGTTTCGTGTACAATTTGCTCGTTGGGATGGAACCCAACCGGCGAGGCTACGGAAATATCCATACCAACTTTAGCGCATCCGTGAAGCAGGCTGTGCGCCATATTGTTTCCATCGCCTACAAACGCAAGCTTCAAACCCTTTAAAGTTTTTTTCTTTTCAAGGATCGTAAACAGATCTGCTAACACCTGGCATGGATGCATAAGGTCGGTAAGCCCATTAATAATCGGGATGCTGGCGCTCTTAGCAAGATCGATTACGTCTTGATGATCAAAAGTTCTTATCATTATTCCATCAAGGAACCTGGAAAGCACTTTAGCCGTATCGGCAATATTCTCGCTCTTCTTAAGCTGAAGGTCATTCTGATTGAAGAACATTCCAATCCCGCCGAGCTGATAAATACCAACTTCAAAAGAAATTCTCGTACGCGTCGAAGGCTTGGAGAATATCATTCCGAGAGTCTTGCCTTCAAGCATGCGATGAGGAATTCCTTTCTTTAATTTTGATTTTAAAGTCGCACTAAGCTCAAATATTTGTCCGAACTCTTCTTCCGCTAAATCGTTTAACGAAATTAAGCTTTTCCCTTTCCATTTTGAATTCATTTTTACCTTTGTAAAGTTTAGTTGGAAAAATTGCCCTGCTCAATTTGCAGGGCATTAAAAAATTTGTGAGCGAAAATTAAATAAATCCTTTATCTTTTAAAATATTCTTTATAGTTAAAGAACCAATTTCCTGCAATTCATATTTAACGCGGACATGAGGCTTATTGATCTTAAGAATTCTGCCAAGATCAATAGGCGTTCCGATTACAACAGTATCGCAGTCAGTTCGGTTGATAGTCTCTTCAAGATCTTTTATTTGAACTTCGCTGTAGCCCATAGCCGGCAGCAGCCTGCCGATCTTCGGATATTTTTTATAAGTATCGGAAATTGAATTAACAGTGTACGGACGCGGATCAATAATTTCGGCAGCGCCGTTATTCTTAGCGGCAATCATACCGGCTCCGTATTCCATTTCGCCGTGTGTAAGCGTTGGACCGTCTTCGACAACGAGTACTCTCTTCCCTTTTATCAAAGAAACATTATCAACGGTCAAAGGAGAGTTGGCTTCAATAATTTGCGCTTTAGGATTTACAGACCGGATATTATCGGTAACTAATTTAATATTCTCTTTGCTTGCAGAATCCATTTTATTAATTATCGCAAAGTCTGCAAGACGCAATGAAGTATTGCCCGGATAATAAATCATTTCATGTCCGGGTCTATGCGGATCAACAACGGTGAAAGTAAGATCGGACTTGTAGAATGAGGTATCGTTATTGCCGCCGTCCCATATAATTATGTCTGCTTCTTTTTCAGCTTCCGCCAGAATAGCGGCATAATCAACGCCAGCATATATAACGCTTCCCATAACGATATGAGGCTCGTACTCTTCCATTTCCTCGATGGTACAATTATATTTTTTCAGATCGTCGATAGAACCATAGCGCTGAACTTTTTGTTTAACGAGATCGCCGTAAGGCATTGGATGCCGGATTGAAACAACTTTTTTGCCGGCTTCTCTAAGCACCTGAACAACTTTGCGGGAAGTCTGGGATTTGCCGCATCCGGTTCTTACCGCGAGGATAGAAATAACAGGTTTATTGCTTTTAATCATAGTATCATCGGCGCCGAGAAGCTTGAATGAAACACCGGCGGCGTTTACAATCGAAGCTTTGGTCATAACATAATTAAAAGTAACGTCTGAATAAGAAAAGACAACTTCTTGAACGTTAAGTTGTTTGATTAAATCCGTAAGGTATTTTTCTTCATAAATTTTAATACCGTTTGGATAAAGCTTTCCCGCAAGCTCGGGCGGATAAATTCTGCCGTCGATGTTGGGAATTTGGGTTGCTGTAAAAGCGACAACATTGTACTCTTCGTTATCGCGGAAGAAAACGTTGAAATTGTGGAAGTCGCGACCTGCGGCTCCCATGATCAAGATATTTTTGGTCTTCATGAGATCCCCGATCTATTGTTTAGAAATATTTTATTTAATAAAAGATGTTCAATTTTGTCAAACATCTTCCGAACAAAAATATAAAATAAACTTGATAAAATCCTTCAAAAAAGAAAATTGAATAAAGACCGGTATTACTATTCAACCGTTACGCTTTTAGCAAGATTTCTCGGCTGATCAACGTTCAATCCTTTCTTAACGGCAATATGATAAGCCAGAAGCTGAAGCGGAATTACCGTAAGCAAAGGCATAAGCATTCTAATCGTATCGGGAATTTTAATAGTATAATCGACAAGCTTGTCGATGTCATTGTCCTTTTCGCTTGCAACGGCAATTATTCTTCCGCCGCGCGCTCTTACTTCCTGGATGTTGCTTATAATTTTTTCATAGGTAGAATCCTTCGGAGCAATGAACACAACAGGCATTTTTTCATCTATCAATGCGATAGGGCCATGCTTCATTTCAGCCGCAGGATACCCTTCAGCGTGGATGTAAGATATTTCTTTCAGCTTCAATGCGCCTTCAAGAGCAACAGGAAAGTTATATCCGCGACCGAGATACAAAAAATTTTTAGCGTCTTTAAAAGCATTTGCGATCTTCTCAATTTCATAATTTAGCTTTAATATTTCGGAAATCTTGTCAGGAATTAAAGACAACTCGCCGGCAATCGTCTTGCCGTCAACGAGGCTCATGTTTTTCTTACGGGCAATTAATAGAGTGATCAATGAAAGCACGACAAGCTGCGAAGTAAATGCTTTCGTAGAAGCAACGCCGATCTCCGGACCGGCATGAGTATAAACACCAGCATTGCTTTCACGCGCAATGGAACTGCCGACAACATTGCAAATACCGAGACCAAGAGCGCCTCTGATTTTAGATTCTCTTAAAGCTGCGAGAGTATCGGCGGTTTCCCCGCTTTGCGAAATAAAAAATATCGTATCGCCTTTTTCGATAATAGGATTTCTATACCTGAACTCCGAAGCATATTCAACTTCCGTAGGAATTCTTGTGAATTGTTCAAGCATATATTTCCCGACTAGTCCTGCATGCCAAGAAGTACCGCATGCTGAAATAAGAATTCTTTTTGAGCCAGCGAGCGCATCGGCAACGCTTTCAAGTCCGCCAAGTTTTGAAGTGCCTTCATCAAATAAAATTCTTCCGCGCATCGAGTTGCGAATTGATTCCGGCTGTTCCATAATTTCTTTAAGCATGAAATGAGGGAATCCGCCTTTATCAATTTCATCGAGGCTCATTGTTATTTCGTGAACTTCTTTTTCAACTTCTTTATCAAGTATAGTCTTCGCGGTAAAATGGTCTTTATAGACCTGGATAATGTCACCGTCTTCAAGGTAAACAATTTGTTTTGTATGAGCTAAAATTGCGGATACATCGGAGGCGACAAAGTTTTCATTTTCACCGATGCCGAGAACAAGCGGCGAGCCTTTACGAGCGGCAATAATTTTATCGGGTTCATTTTCATAAATTACAGCAATGCCGTAAGTGCCTTCAACCTCGCCAAGCGCAAGCTGAACTGATTTGAAAAGAGAATTGCCTTTCTTTATAAAGCTGTCGATTAAATGAGGAAGGACTTCCGAATCAGTTTGGGTTATGAATTCATAACCGAGTTTCTGCAATCCTTTTTTTATTGTCTGGTAATTTTCAATTATGCCGTTATGAATTACGTATAAATTCTTTTCAGCATTAAAGTGAGGGTGAGCATTTAATTCATTCGGCGCGCCGTGAGTAGCCCAGCGCGTATGACCGATACCGAGCCTCGCAGAAAGGTTCAAGTTTTCAATTTTATTTTCAAGAAGAGAGACCTTGCCTTTATTTTTGACTACCGTGCTGTCATGATCAAAAATTACAGAGATGCCCGCCGAATCATATCCACGGTATTCAAGGCGCTTTAATCCATTTATTAAAATGGGTACACAATTTCGTTCACCGATATAACCAACTATACCGCACATTCTGGCTCCAATTTTATTTTTAAATCCAAAGCAAAAGTATTTTTAATTTTCGACAATTTAAAGTCAAATGAAGGTTATAATACTTTTGCCATCTTTTGAATAACAGTTTTTGTAACACCGTTATTTCTGATTATAAATTTATAAAAATAAACTCCATTAGCAAGCTGGTCGCCGTCTTGATCACGTCCATCCCAGAAAATTCTATTAAACCCTATTTGAAGCTCACCCGGAGGCACTGATATTGATTTGATTAAACGTCCGGCTACGGTAAAAATTTTAATTGTGAATTCATCCGGTACTTTGTCGCCGGTTAGTTGGAAAGTAAAGCTTGTATTTTGCGAGAACGGGTCTGGATAATTAAAAACATTCTGAATATCATTTTTGTTAGAAACATAAAATTCCAGGACGTGCGCGACCGAATCGGAAAAATTACCGGACGCATCTTGAGCCAAATAAGTTATTGAGTGTTTCCCGTCCGGAAGAGACGGCTTCCAAGTGACTACTGCTTGCGAATTAGGATACGGAGTAAAAGAAAAGATCGCGCCGGCTGAATCAAAATTAATTGTATTTTCATCTAGAGCGACTAAAAAATCAGATTTGCTCAGCGGAAGAGCTCCGTTATCTTTTAAAGTAATTTTAATCTCGGGCTTGGAAGAAATAATATCGCCGCTTAGGATTTCTTTTCCATCGAATGTAATTTTTAATGAAGGCTTTGATGAGTCGCGAATGACATAAATATTTTTATCGGCAGAATTATTGAAAGAATACATGTCCGCCACTTGTGGACTAATATTTGCGATGATGTTATTGCTTAATGAAATGCCTGTAGTTGACAGTGTTGTATCTATTTCAACAGTACTGTCTGCAGGAACGGCAATTGTGTTAGTATAAAAGATCGATGAAATGGAATTAAGAGACAGTCTGACAGCAGCAGCGTCCGACTTTTCCAAACCGTAATTATGAATTTTAACTTTTACGCTGATCGGCAAGCCCTGCAAAACAGAATCGGGCGATGCAATAATATCGTCGTTAGTTATTGAAACGTCAGGAAGCGTATTATAATCAAGCGAAATGGATTTTAAAGTTAACGGCGATGATTTAGTAAAAGAAGAATCCCAGAAATTAAAATTCAGTTTTAAGAGTCTATATTTATTCGGATCAATTGAGGAAAGATTATTTGCAGAGTTCAAATTAATCTTAAGGGTATCCCACTGGTTTGTAAAAGTATTCTTCCCAAATAAAATATAATTGTACGATGTCTGAGTTTGACTGTTTGAAAGAGCAAAGCCAAGTGAATTCCATTTCTTTGCCGGACCGATTTCATTTGTAATAACGTAGCCGGAAGCATCCAGATATTTTCCTTTGAACTTTGAAATCTTCTGCGAAGCATAATCGCCGTTAAAAACTGAAGCATAAACGAAATTATTTACCGGATCATAACACCAGGAATAATATCCCTGGAAAGGCTGATAAGTTATCCACTCCTCCTCAAAGAAGCCGTCGCTTAATCTTATTCTCCTCATCGAGCCGTCGCTGAAATTTTCGTATGGATAAACATAATTATCAGCAACAAAGAAGCCGGCGAAGCCGTCATAGCTTGTACCAGATAGCTGCATGTCGTGTTTTGCTAAGCTCCAGCCATTACTCGGATCGAAGGTTCTTAAAATATAATGACTATTGCCGAGACTGTCCTTCACGGTAATATTATAAACGTAATTGCTGTCGGCGGTAAGATAAAAAAATCCGCTTTGCACTTTTGCATTGCCGGAGTTTAACATTCCATTTTTTAGATTAATGCGTGTTGTATCTCCAGAGACAGGATCAACGCGAAGCAAAGAATATGGATCACCGGTAGCGGCATAAATAAAGCCGTCACGGAAATAGAACATAGAATTTTTTATCGGTTCAAAAAATTTGGGAACAGCGCCGTAGAATTGTCCTTTTACCGTACCGTTTTGTCCGGTGCCGATTTTATAAATTCTGGAAGATCCGCTGTTGTTATAATTTTTAGCATAGTACCAAATGCTGCCGTAATAAATATATGAGCCGTCAGTAGTAATTGCAGTCATGCTTGTGGAGTCTAAAACATTTGATGAAGACTTAATATCTTCAATAAAAGAATTGTTGGAAGGTTTTGGCGGAAGATAATTTGTGTTCAGTGTATAGCCGGAATCTACAAAATTCATGTTGTAAGATTGATAAGAAAAAAACTCTTTCCCGGAATAAAAATAGCCGTTCTGCTTTAGATTAATTAGACTACAAGCACGCGGCGTACTCCAGGAACTTGAATCATTGCCATTAAAAATTCTTGAGCGCCAGAAATAAATTCCTTTCTGCAGTACCGGCGATCTCCAGTCTACAAGTCCTTCAGCAGGAGTTAAAGGGCCTGAGCTAACCGGAGAATTGAAGTTCATATTTGTGTCGATCTGAATTAAATATTTCAGCGGATTTGAGATATAGTAACCTAAGTCAGCAATCCTAAAATCGATATAATTATTTTGAGTTGTAAATCCATCCACCGGATAAATAATATTAGGATTATTCAGATTATAAACTGCAAAAGTTGTCGAAGCCGAATTATCGGAGAGATCAATTTCAGGAATTGAATTTGTCAAGTTTACGCTGGCTGTCAAAGTATAAACGCCGGCTTTCTGAGGTATCCAGATAAAACAAACTGAGTCCTCAATTCCAAAGCTGCTTAATCTTTTTTGTGTTAATTGATATGAAGTATCTGAAGATAGAACTGCTAATTGTACCGTTACGGTATCGTTAGGAAACGCAACTCCCAAATTATGAATATTTATTTTTACATTTAAAGTATCACCTACGACAGAATTTTCTTTACCCAATGAAATGTCAGAAGAAGAGATTTGAAAGTCAGGCTTATCGGGCACAGCTAATTTGAAAACAGGATCGCCGAGATACGTCAGCAGCGCAATCTGGCTTGTATTGTATCCAACAGCAGGCAAATTATTTTTTGCAAACTGAAAAACTTTTCCCGAAATAAAATTTCTCTGATTAAAAATTTGATCGAATATAAAATTATCAATATAAGTTCCAATGCTCCAATAAGTAAGACCGACATTACCAAAAAATCCTATACTTCCCTTTCCGGCAACTTTATTAAACTGTTCGCCGAAGACGTCCTGGTCGTCAAAATGAGCAGTGTAACAAGTAACGCTTAATATAAGAGGAAGTCTTCCTGCGTTATTCAACAAATAAATATCATCATTCAAGAAGGTTAAATCCCATTGATAGCCGCCTCCATGTCCATAATAATTAACTAAAACAGCGCCGTTGTTTATTGCGTTTCGTATTTCAGGTCCGCCGCCCTGATACTGCATAAAATCCGGCTCATCGGGATATCGCATTATTTTAGTTGAGTGAATTCCATTTGGAGTTAAGTATGAACTCTCTAATTGAACGCTCGCTGTATTCAATCCGAAAGTCTGTTCATCTTCTAAGCTTAAGCCTGAAGAAACAAGTAATACATTTTGCTTCCATGCTTTTGAATTATCCTGGGGATAATTAATTAATTTATCAACGAGAACATCGCCTTCCGCAGCAGTTTCACATGACAATCTTCCGATTGCTAGATCAGGGTGAATGCCGTCGCCGGATACTGCGGCAATTATGTTATCGCTTACGCCTTCACCATAGGTATAAGTATAATACGGAATGGAAGGAACAAAACTCGGACGGCTTGTAGTAAGCACATGTCGATAGTCGTGGCTCATATCGCCAAGCAAAACCACATACGAAGGCGACGGTTTCTGCCAGTTATCAAATGCGTATTTTACAAAGTCATGTAGTGAATTAGGATCAAGAAGACCGTTTGAAAATTCATTATAAATCTGATTCACATAAACTATTTTTATCCGCGGATCGGCAATTTTTGAATCGGGAAAATTGTTTTGTCTAAAGCTTGCCAATTTTTCCGCCACGGATTTAAAATCAGGATGCGTGATAATAATATAGTCAGCGCCATTTGAAACATTCCTTAAGTCTGATTTGACACTTTGAACAATAGAGTCAGGCGAAAGGAAATAATCGTAGCCGGCACAGAAATAATCTCTTGCTGACGTAACTGAATCTACAAACATTATTGAATTATAGGAATCATTTGGTCGGAAAGCATTCGTAATAACTTCACCAGTCTGAGGGATAAATATTTTAAGAGAATCCCTCATCCACCGCCAGACCCAATATTCAATTTTTCCATTTACATTAGGCGGACTTGAAAATTCAAAATGATTTGTATCAGCCCTGTTATCTTTCCAGTAATCAATATCAAACCAGTCAACAGCAATCTCATCGCTGTTTGTTAAAGGACAAGCGTCTCCGGTTACTTTAACCTGCAGCGTATTTCCGGTAGGATAAATATGAATGCTGTCGCCGCTGACAGCAATTGTTTTTTCAAAGGTAGCAGTCTGCTGACCATCCCACATAATTGAGCCAAGATACTGATCGGTCAAATAAATATAAGCGCGATGATCATAGGAACAGCCTGTATTATTTGTTAATCCTTGCAGTTGGACTCTAATAGCAACATGAATGGAATCAGGGTCCATTTCTTTTAATGCGTCGAAGCTTGCAGAAAAGCTGTGCAAAGGACTTAGATTATTTCCAGATGCATTATCCCAGAACCAAAAATCTCGTTTATCATCGCCGGCGTAACCTAAGTTTTCAAATAAAGAATCTTTTTCAAAATGCAGCTTTTCGTAACTGGTCTGGTAAGTATAATCCCATTTGCGTGGAAAGCCGTCTTTTACATTATATCTAAGTCCGCTTGAATCTGCTTCCGCGGAAAAAAAATAGACATTGGCGTTATTGTAAATATTTATTTCGGCATAAGGAGTTGCTTTTGGAGGATAGCCGACAAACTCAAAGTAGTCTCCGGCGTCGAAAATTCCGTCGCTGTTAGAATCATTAATTAGTATTGGTACTTGTTGTCCTTCATTAATTAATTCAAGTTTATTAAGTGCAACGTTATTTATATTCATCCCAGCGGCAGTAAGCTGCTCATAACTAATTCTGTATACCCCTTTTTTATTCAGATAAATCTTATAATAATTTTTATTTGGATTAAACCAGTAGCTTTGCGTCGAAGTAAGGCTCGCAGTTTTCGTCTTTATTTCGCCCGTCCAGGCATTAGCTTCTTTTTTATTAATTACGAAATCATTAATGAACTCTGTTGTTTTCGGATCAACTATTTTTTGAACCGCGACACCGGTTTTATTTGCGGCGATTCCAAAATCAACTTCGACAATAATTCTTTTATTATATACAAGCTCTCTCGATACCGGATTAAATTGAAACGGCGAAGCATTTAGAATAATTATATGCGAATAACGGTAAGTATAATCATCTACTATTTGGGCAGCATTTGCCGGGTAAAAAGAATTCTTTCCATAAATATTTTTATTAAAATCATTAATATTTATCTGCTTTACAGGCGAATCATCTTTGGGTAGAGGCAGCACAAATTTATTTTGGTAAATAGTTTTTTCTGTGGTAAGTATTTTCACTGCCGGCGTTGAGTTTAAAGGAACTCCTATATTAATATAAAATGAAGGCAGCCAGGGTTCGCCTTCTTTAGCCATAGGGAAATCTTTCCCTTGCACATATTGAAATACTTTTCCATTTATAAGTGTGTCGACCACTTTATAGCCGGAGATGAAATCAAATTCTATTTTCACATGATCGTTTGTTGATTCAACCAAGTGATATTGCTGCGAATACGCTGCGCTAGAAATAACGAATGAAAAAAAAATTATAAAAAGTTTTAATCTGATCAACATGACTTTTTATTTATAAAATTTTTGATATTTCCCAATTTCGCCTCTCATTTCACGATAACATTTTTCATTGCGTTAATAACTTGAAAGAATACTTGATGGTAAAAAACATCGAGCAGATAAAATTCAGACTGTTTTGTTCTTTAATAATAATTGTCTGTTCTCTAAATCTGATGCAAATTCTAAATTGATTTTAGCCGGATTATACACCGGCACATAAAATTTGAAAAGACTTGTCCATTGTTCTTTAGTAGCAAAGGCATTCATACGGCTGAACGCTTCAACCATATCGCGGACATTTTCTTCGTTGTAGTTGGAAAATATTTTTGATTTAAAGATTTTTTGATGGTTAGTTTTAATAACTCCTTCTTCGGCGGTCAATATTTCTTCAAATAATTTTTCACCTTCTCTGATGCCGGTATACTCTATTTTGATATCTTCATCCGGAATAAGATTATTAAGTTTAATAAGGTCGCGGACAAGATCGACAATCCTAACAGGCTCTCCCATATCTAAAATAAAAACATCGCCGTTCTGTCCGGCAGCAGAAGCTTGCAGTACTAATGACACTGCTTCAGGAATCGTCATAAAATATCTTTTCATTTCCGGGTGAGTAATAGTAATAGGTCCGCCGTTTTTTAACTGGTCAATGAAAATCGGCAGCGCACTACCACGGCTTCCGATTACGTTACCGAATCTAACAGCTAAGTATTTCGATGATGAATCTGCGCACATTCCTGTAACAATATATTCAGCCACTCTTTTTGAAGCGCCCATAATGCTGGTGGGATTAACCGCTTTGTCTGTTGAGATCAAGACAAAATTTTCGACGCCGAAATTTCTTGCAGTTTCAACAAGATTATAAGTGCCGAGAATGTTTACCCGGACCGCTTCTTCTGGAAATTTTTCAATAACGGGCACATGTTTATATGCGGCAGCATGGAATATTATTTCAGGATCAAATTCTTCAAAAACTTTCTCAAGCTTCGGCAAATCTGAAATATCACATAAGTACATTTTAATTTTATTTTTATTAAAGCTGCGGCCAAGTTGAATTTCAAGGTCAGCAAGATCGCTTTCATTGATATCAAGCATTGCAATTTTACGCGGCTCATAAAAAGATATTTGACGCACTATTTCAGAGCCTATTGATCCTGCCGCACCGGTAACAAGGACTCTCTTATTTTTTATTGAGCTTCCGATAACCTGAGTATTAATCGAGACAGCCTGTCTTCCAATTAAATCGCTTACATCGATGTCTCTGATGTCTTTGATGCTGACTTTAACAGAGTTTGAAATATCATTTATAGTTGAGATAACTTTTACATCATCAACGCTGTTTTCTTTAGCGACATTTAAAATTTTACGGTGAAATTTTCTATCAGCGGAAAGGATGGAAATCAGTATTGAATTTATTCGCTGCTCTTTAATAATCTTTGTCAAATCATTAGTCGTCCCGAGAACCCTAATGCCTTGAAGCATTAAATTTTGTTTTAGAGGGTCATCATCGACAAACCCAATAATAAAAAACCTGCGTTCTTTACTGCGCAAAATGTCTCTAACAATTTGTTCACCGCTGTTGCCGGCTCCTATAATAAGAGTTCTTTTCAAGTCCGAGTTGTTATATCTAGGACGCATTACTTCCAGATACATTCTTTTAGAAATTTTAAAGCCCGAGGAAAATATAAAAGATAAAAATAAATCAATAACAAAAACACTTTTGGGAAAATTATAGAAAATAGGAAAATCAAAGCTGTGGATAATGATAAAAAGTATTGCGGAGCTAGTTAAGGATGCCTTAGCAATTTTGTCTATATCCTGGATAGATACATATCGCCAGGAGATATCATAAAGATTAAAGTAATAAAAGATTAAAAATTTTACGGATAAAAAAACAACAAGTACCATGAAAAGATTTTTATCGGCATAAGCATCATAATTAAATTCCGCTCTAATAAATAATGCCAGCAGCAGCGCGCATGTAAAAGCCAGTACATCAAAAAAAATGAAAGTAATTTTTCTAAACAAGTTTGAAGTTAGAATTTTATTGAAAGCATTTATTTGCATAGCAAAATCCCCGCCGCTGTTTTAAAAATTATTTTTAGATCAGTTATAAAATTCATTTCACTAATGTACTTTTGGCACAAAGAAATTTTTACTGGAAGAATCTCTTTTGTATAAAAAAGTTCAGATTCGTTATTATCTTTCAGTAATTTCGACTCATTCCTGAATTTTATAGAAGCAAAGTCAGTTATGCCAGGTTTTATTTTTAGTATTTCGGAATATTCGTCTGGATAGCAGGAAGCAAATTTTTTAAGCTCCGGTCGCGGGCCAATAATACTCATTCTACCCGTCAGAACATTAATAAATTGGGGAAGTTCATCCAACTTGAATTTTCTCAGAATGCCGCCCACAAAAGTTATACGTGCATCATTTGCTAATGAAATTCCCGGACCTATTTTTTCCGCATCCTTCACCATTGTTCTGAATTTAATTATTTTAAATGAGTGCCAGTCTTTCCCTATTCTGTCCTGTAAATAAAAAACCGGACAGCCGGAGTTTACCACAATTGCAAGCGATATTAAAACGAACAATGGCAGCATCAACATCAACACCGCGCATGAAAAAATTATATCAAAAATTCTCTTTGCTAAAAAATACATGCCGCAGATCGTTACCTTTTATATTTTCTCGTTAATGCATTTACCGCACTAATAACTCTTTCAATCTGATTATCATTCATCGAAGGCCAAATCGGTAAAGTGATTATTCTATTATATATGAATTCAGAAACAGGAAAATTTTTTTCTTCAAGATTAAATTTATTCTTATAATATGGATGTCGGTAAAGAGGAATAAAATGGACACTAGTGCCGATTCCTAAATCTTTCAATTCATCTATAAATCTTGAGCGGCTGATTGTAAGATTATCAACATCTAAAAGCACCGGATACAGATGATGCGATGAAGTCCTATCGATTTTATGTTCTCGAAGAAATATCAATTCATTTGACGCAAAGCCAGCATTATATTTTTCAAATATTTCGCGCCTCTGCTGATTCATGATGTCAATTTTTTTTAATTGAGCCAAAGCAAGTGCAGCGTGAATATCGTCGAAATTATATTTAAAGCCTGGCGCCACAACCTCGTAATACCATGATCCTTCCGCTGAATATCTTTTCCACGAGTCATGCGAAATTCCATGGAGGCGCATTATAGAACAACGGTCGGCAATTTCTTGTTTTGAAGTGCAAATCATTCCGCCTTCGCCGGCAGCAAGGGTTTTAGTCGCATAAAAACTAAAACATGTTGCATCGCCGATTGTGCCGATCATTTTGTTTTTATAAAAAGCAGGAAGAGAATGTGCAGCATCTTCGATAATCTTTAAGTTAAATTGTCTGGCAAGCTCACCGATCTCATCCATATCGCAAGGATAGCCGCCGTAATGGACAGGAATGACTGCCTTTGTTTTATCAGAAATTGCTTCTTCAATTTTTTTCGGATCAATATTGAAGGACTGTTTGTCCACATCAACTATTACAGGCTTAGCAGCGAAATAGCAAACAATCTCAGCAGTTGACGTAAATGTAATAGCAGGTACTATTACTTCGTCATCTGCAACTAAGTTAATAGCTTCAAGCGCTAAATGAGCTGCCGCTGTCCACGATGATGCGGCTACTGAAAATTTAGAACCAATATATGAATTAAATTCTTTTTCAAACTTAACAACTTTAGGTCCCATTGTCCACCAGCCCGAACGAACCGCTTCCACAATTTCGTTAACTTCATCTTCAGTGATAGTAGGCTTGTGGAAAGGAATGTAATCAATCATAGATTGTTTTTCTCTTGTTTGTAAAGCATGAACTATAATTTATTAGGTTCATAATGATGAAATTACATCTAAGTGTAAACAAATATAATGCCGGGACATTATTTTTTTTATCTTATAAAATTGCCATAAGTATATTTTATAATCTAAAATTATAAAAACGCTTTTCCGTTTTGACTTTGAATTCTGAATAAAAATGAAGATTTAATCGACCGTAAATATCCTCATTTTATAAAATTGATTTCTATCCAAGTTTCAAACTCTGGACATTCTCAATTCCGGCAAATTTAAAACTATATGTACTATTAAGTTCTCTTTAATGAAAACTTCCAATGTTGACTATTAAGAAATAACTGGAGGTTTTCGGCTTAGTTTTCTTAATTTAAGCAGACCTGCTAAAAAACCCGCTCCGTAAGAAATATGGATTAAAGGAAAAATTAAAAGCAATAAAAATTTTATTTTTAATTTATCTCCTCTAATAGAAAAAGCGAATAGCAATAAAAGATATATCAGCAAAGGAGTAATCAGCCACAAAGGAAAGGCAGGCAAAAGAAACGACAAAAGATATAATAAGAACAATGCAGGGATAATATGACGAAATTTGATTCCAGATTTTATTTTTGAAAGAACGAGCGGTTTATATAAACCATATTGAAAATATTGACTGACTAATTTTTTAAACGAACTTCGCGGGTAATACCATAATTTAATTTCAGGATTAAGATAAACTTTTTTTCCCAGACTGTTCGCACGATAATTAAATTCGTCATCCTGATTGCGGACAAATCTCTCGTCAAAGTTCCCAATCTCATTAAACAATTCTCTTTTGTAAGCACCATAAGGGACACTATCGACATATCCTTTATAATTTACTTTATGGGCTTTGCTATTTCCTATACCAAACGAACTTGAGATCGCAAGAGCCGCTGCTTTCTGAAAATCATTTTTATAAATCGTTAAATACGGACCGCCGACAATATCTGCTTCAACGCAGGAAAAAGTTTCTATTATCTTTTCAAAATAATCATCAGAATATTTTGTGTGTGCGTCTATTCGTATAATAAAATTTCCACTTGATTTTTGGATCCCGATATTTAATGCGAAAGAGACGTATCGATTCGGGTTATCCAGCAGAAAAATATTTTTATATTTATTTAAATATTCTTTTATAATGTCTTTAGTCTTGTCTGCAGAGCCGCCGTCGATTACAAGCAATTCTTTATTGTCAGGCTTCGCAGCAATAAAAAATTTAAGAATATCTTCTATGTACTTTTCTTCGTTATAAACCGGGCAAATAACGGAAATAAAATTATTCAACATAAATATTTTCAGCGAATAACAAGATAAATTCAATTAAATCGCATGAATCCTTTTTAAATAAATTATTTTTTGAGAAAGAGCTTTTACTTTATTGAAAAATTTTCCAGTATATTTTTGCCATCTTTCGCTGTATGATCTAAATTGTTCAATACCAGTCAAAATATATAAGGCTTTCAGCTGTTCGACATGCAAGTTGTGGTAAGTGAATGAAGCTGGATTCATAAGCGGAAAATCAAACAAATCATAGCGTGTCCAGTAGCCAAGGTCGTACCACATTAATAATTTTTCCAGACTCTTAATTCCTTCATTAAAAATCTTTTTTGCTTTTGTATCCTCGCTAATTAAGACTAAATCATGGATGCCGAAGAGAGCAAAGATAAATCCGTTCAACACGCCTGTAATTTTTTTCCCGGGAAATTCCTCAAACAGCGGAAGACCCTTAAAATGGTCCAGAACTCCTCCATCTTCTACTGATATCTTAAAAAGATTTAGCGCTGATTCAGCAGTTAATAAATATTTTTTTTCTTTTGTTATCACATAAGCTCTTGATAAAACAGACATCGCTTCCCCCTGAGCCATTGCAGAACACCACGGCGCATTAATATTATATCTTTTATCCGGGAAATTAAAGTACCATGCAGAAATATTATTTTTAATAGAGACATTTGATATTAGCCAGTCGGCTTGAATTAAAAATTTATCCTCATAATTTTTATTTTTGAATTTTGATTCAAAGAGCAAATCATACAAACCCAGAGCGTACTGGCAAATCACTATCGGATGATATCCAACAGGGATTTCATTTAAATATTGATATAGTGGTATTCCAGCATTATCAAACTGCATCGGATATTCTGCTTTACTTGAAAAATCGAGATAGTACCGCTCAGGCTTTGGCGGAATTACTTTTATATTACATGGCGTTATTTTATGCCAGTAGTTTGCCTTGTCTTCCTTAAAGAAGATTATACTTTTATTCCAGTAATTAGAAATTTCCTTTAATCCGATGAGTTTCACTTACTTAGCTTTCCACTTTTTACAATCTTATTTTTATTTTTTTCATTCATAAAAATTATTATTGCAAACAAAATCCAGAAAGGCAAATCTCTTGCAATCCATCCATTAGTAAATATGCCGGTTGATTCGAAAAAAGATCTTGCGAATAAACCTAAGCCTATTCCTGTTATAGCAACCGACAAAATATATTCTTGCTTACTTTGTAAATAAGTAAGCCGCATCGCTGCAGCACAGAACTTAAAAAAAATAAAAAATAAGTAAATTGAAACAAAAAGTCCCGCAAGTCCTAATTCAGAAGCTTGAAGCAGAAAGAAATTATGAGCAGGTGCGGCGGCAATTTTTTGAAGAACGTAAATCTGCTGTTCGGTCCAGCTTCCCAAAGGAACAGGCAAGTAAGTGTACATGTAATTTCTAAACATTCCCGGACCAACGCCGAATACCGGATGAGAACGAATCATTCCCCATGCCATTTCCCATAAATAATATCTTGTATTTTCTAAAACTCTATTGGTTCTAAAAAAGCTGTCGAATATCAAATTAAATTGAGGTATAAAAAAAAGTATCGAGAAAATTATTGCCGAGAACAAAATAATTTTTCTAAATAATTTTTTTCTTAACTTAAAAATTATAAAAATATTGCTTATTGCAGCAGCCAATATAGCCGCCCTTGCATTTGTAAGAAGAAGAGAAAATAATTGTAAAACAATAAAGGTCCAGATAAAGTATTTTTTAACTTCAGTAAGCTGGTTTAGAAATAAGTAAGCCATACTTAAAGAAATTGTTATTGCTAAAAATCCGCCCACAGCAGTTGAATTAGTAAAGAACCCTCCGACTGTAACAAAGCCCGACGAAAGAAGAAGATATTGAAGTTTATCAGAATTAATAAATTCAACCATAATGTATATTGAAATAATAATCCCGGCTGCCATTATGGCATTTAAATAAATAAAAATATTTTTGATATCTTTTATGAAAGAATAGAACCAATAGATTATTAAAGTGAAGAGTAATGTTCTTCCAATCTCCTTAAAGCCAGTAAGCATACTTTCCGAAAAAACCGTCGACAGCAGCATCGATAAAAATATCATGCTGAAAAATGCAATTAACTCGCGTGGTAATTTTTTATAGATTTTTATTTCTATTCCGTACTCTCTAAAAAATAAATAACCTAAAGCAAGGAAATTAAAAATGTTGATAGTTAATCTTATTCTTTCGTCAATATCGCTAACCAAGATGAGGTATGAAAGTATTGCAAACGGTAAAATAAATTTCTGCGAATGTTCATAGTAGGAATATAAAATTGTTAATCCGGCAACAATGTATAACAGCAAAGGATGAACAACAGCAGCTAGCAACGCAAACACAAGCGCTGCTAAAATATCCGAGTTTTTTATTGTAACCATCTTTTGCAACTTATTTCCAGTTACTCTTTTCTTTTTGCAAATTTATTTTTTTCAGATGCAGGCTTTCCAAAAAATCCAAAGCTTCATCGCGGACAGACTCATAGCTTAATAATTTCATACAATCGAATAATTGGCAGTTTCTTCCCCCATAAGCGTGGCAATATTGCTTATTATCCTCAGGCGAACATTTAATTCTTTTTTGAACAAACCTATGATGTTTCCCTAAAGGAAGTGAATATTTTGGATTTGTTGGTCCGTAGATTGTGAAGGTTGCCTTGCCTAATAAAGCCGCTATATATATTGAACCGGTATCGTTTGAGATCATGACTGATGATTTTTTTATTTCGTCAATAAGATGCTCAACTGAGTTTGATATAATCAACTTAATTTTTCTTTTCTTAGTATCAGAAATTTTTTCTTCTGTAAGTACATTTGCCTGACAAATAATGGCAACTTCATAATAGTTCTTTAGTTCCTCAGCGAGATTAATATACTTTTCAAAATTCCATTCTTTAGCATGCCAGCCCGCAAAAGGATTAATAAGAATTCTTCCGCCTTCATTAAAATTCTGTTCATAAATATTATGATATTGAGTTTGTTGAATGTTCAAATATTTTTTTACCGGCTCAAGATGCATTTCCTCAAGACGAGAGACATCACTTTTTAGGACAAAACAATCATAAACATATTCAAAATATTTTGTATTAAAGCCAATCAATTTATCAGCACCGCTAAACAAACACGAAAGCGCACTTTGATATTCACATGTAAGATCAAATAATAACTTTGGTTTATATTTTCTTAGCTTTGATATTAAGCGCAAATTTGGTTTCCTATTGCTAAATGTTACCTGTTGTTTTTCAAACAGTTCATAATGCAAGTCATGAAAAGAAATATCATAGATTACTTTGCTTTCCCTGTAACAGAATATAACAATATTTGCATCTGGTAAATTCATCTTTAGCAACTCTAAAGCAGGGATTGTAAAGACTGTATCACCCAAAAATTTAAACGACATGACTACGATTGTGTTCTGTTCTTTATTTTTAGTTTTGAAAACCTTTCTAATAATTAGGAAGAAATATTTTAATATATAAATCAGTTTATCAAACATTATATTATCAATTCATGCGGCTAATTCTTGATAAATTGAGATCAGCCGCGCTATACTTTTACTTTGCTCATATTTTTCGCATATTCTTTCTCTTGCGGCGTTTGTTAAAGACAAGCAAAGTTCTTTGTTTGTTATAATCCTTTCAATAGCTATTGCAGCGGCTGCAGGATCGTCCGGTTCCACTAATATTCCTGTTATTTGGTCAATAATTATTTCCTTAAATCCGCCAACATTCGTAGCAACTACAGGAACTTCGCACGCATTAGCTTCTAAGATCGATACACCGAAACTCTCATTGGTAGATAAAAAAACTGCGGCATCCATCTCAGAATAATAATTTATAGTCAGTTCATTTGGAATATATCCTGTGAAATATATGTCTTTCTCCAGACTCATTTTTTTTGCAAGACTTTTCAATTCTTTTTCCATGGTACCGGAGCCAACTATCAATAGCTTCAGAGATAATTCAGGATGTTGAGAAATTAATATCGAAAATGCTTTTATCAATTTATCAATGCAGTAAACTTTTTCTAATTTCTTTACTGTCCCTATAACTATATCATTTTTATCAAACAAACTTCGGCGTCCTGATTTTTTAAATAATTCAACATCAACTCCAAATGGAATTATATTTATTTTTTTCGTTGTATATTTTGATACTTCATCAGCCATACATTTGCTAGTTGATAAAAGCTTATCCGCTTTTTGAAAAACAAATTTGAGAATAAGTTTAGAAAGAAAATTCTTTTTAGGAAATTCGAAAACGTCAGTTCCCCATACGGAAAGAACAAAAGGATGAAAGTTTAACAATGCTCCAATCAAGCCGTAGCTTGACGCATAATGAGCATGCACAATATCAGGTTTCCATTCGTTGATAATTTTTTTTAATGATGAAACCCCTTTTAGATATCTTAACTTGGAAATTGTGCTGTCTTTTATTTCATCATTGCTCAATCTTAAATTTAATGACGCAGTCTTTATATTAGAATATTTTTCAAAATTGGATTCATTAAAATCAGTTAGCCCGAATAAAAATATTTCGACCCCGGCTTCGGATAAGCCCTTAACCCATTTTAATGTGTGGGAAGACTGCGGATCAGATAATAATAAAATTTTAATAATCGCTCCAATGATGATTTATTTTCAGCTCATAATTTAATTCGGGTATAACATATTTATAACCGTTGAATATATTAACTTAATTGAATTCTGCTTTATTAAATAAGCATTCGTCGCGTATATTGTTAGGAAAAACAAAACACTAACAGCTATGACGATATTGCTTTTTATTTCCAGTGTGCCGATAAATATTTTTGTAATGAAATATGCAATACATGCATTGCAAAGCGAGATAAAAAAATCTTTTGAAAATTTTCTTGCAGTTTTTAATTTCACTTTGCTTAAGACATAAATAAAACTTATACCGAAGAAAACTATATACGTTAAAGTAGTGCTTAAAGCTAAACCATCCTGTTTAAATTTTATAACTAAAAATGCATTCAGAAAAATTTTAAGACTTATTCCGCCAGCAGTCGCTATCATCAAAAATTTAATTGCATTTATTCCATACAGCACTTTGTTAAGTACAGAGTACGCAGAATAAAATATTAAGCTTATTCCAAATATTCTTAGGACGTTAAATGTGGTTATACTGTCTGAGGGTGTAAATTTTCCGCCTTGATAAAGGGAAGCTACTATTTCCCTTCCGAAAAAAATAAACAATATGCTTATAGGAATGGAAATAAAATTATTCATTTCTAAACCTGTAATTATTTGGCTGCTAAGCTCATGATCTTTATGATTGTAGTAATTGTGAGAAAGCTTGGGCAATATAGCGGTAGATAAAGCGATTGAAAAAATACCTACAGGGAGCAAGAATAAGTTTTGAGCATAATTCATCGCAGCAATTCCCCCAACATCAACTTGCTTGTAAAAAAATCTGTCTGCAATAACATAAAGTTGGCTTATCACTTCAATTATTATTATTGCTAATAAACTTACAGAAAAGTGCGAGAGTATATTACTCGGGTTTCCACTTAAGAAATAATTTATTTTTAAAACTCCTCTTGCTTTGAAAAATAAATATATGAACTGCAGAAACATACCGATTAAATACCCTAAAGGAATTATCAGAACATTTAATGTTCCGCTAAAGATCAAAGTTAAAATAATAATTGAGATATTTATAAAGAGCTGGGAAACCGCCGGAGTTTTGAATTCATATTCGGCTTGTAAGTATGCCGATATTATAGCGCTCGCCGAATTTAGAGGAAGAGTTAAAGACATCACCCTAAATATTTTTTCAGCCAATTGTTTTGTCTGTTCTGAAATACCCGGCTGATATAAACCTATTATTAAGTTAGAGCCGAAAAAAAATATAGACCCGATTATAAATCCAAGCAAAACAAACAGCCAAAAAATATTGTTAAAAAAATATTTTTCGTCGCCGCCTCTTGCTTTCACCTTGCTGTAGGAAGGGATAAAATAATTCTGCCCAAGATAAATTATCCCCGTATTAACAACGGTTGGAATTACGCTTCCGATAAGATAGACATCAAAATCCTTTGAAAGCCCAAACGAATTGGCAAAAACAATTTCCCTAAAAAATCCCAGCCCTTTAGAAATTAAACTGAAGAAAACAATTATGAACGATGCCGCAGCAACTCCGGAAAATATTTTCTTAGACATTTGCTAAGTGTTCCGTTTAACTTCTCGCTTAAAATATTCCAATGTAATTTTCAGTCCTTCTGTTCTGTCAATTTTAGGCTCCCAGCCTAAAATATTTTTTGCTCTGTCAATATTAGGCTGCCTAATCTTCGGATCATCTTCCGGCAGTTCTTTATAAGATATTTTGCTTCTAGAACCAGTTATGATAATTACTTCTTCAGCAAATTCTTTTATTGTTATTTCAGCAGGGTTTCCTATGTTCACCGGATTTATCTCATTTGACATCAGAAGTTTGAAAATTCCATCCACTAAATCGGAGACATAACAAAAGCTTCTCGTCTGTGAACCATCACCAAAAACAGTTAAGTCTTCACCACGCAAAGCCTGACCGACAAAAGCCGGCAGCACTCTTCCGTCATCTAGTCTCATACGCGGACCGTAAGTATTAAATATCCTTACTATTCTTGTATCAACACCATGGTAGCGATGATAAGCCATCGTCATAGCCTCAGCAAATCTCTTTGCTTCGTCGTAAACACCGCGCGGACCTATGGGATTCACATTTCCCCAATAATCTTCAGTTTGAGGATGTACATTTGGATCGCCGTACACTTCAGATGTAGAAGCCAGCAGCATCCTTGATTTTTTTTCTTTGGCTAATCCCAAAACTTTATGCGTTCCTAAAGAACCTACTTTTAAAGTTTGAATGGGCAGTTTTAAATAATCAATCGGACTTGCCGGCGATGCAAAGTGAAGGATATAATCAATTCTTCCAGGGAGAAAAATATAATTTGTAATATCGTGCTTGACAAAGGAAAAATCTTCATTACCCGATAGATGAGCTATGTTATTTATATTCCCCGTAATAAGGTTATCAAGCGCAATAACACTAAAACCTTCTTTTAATAATCTGTCACATAAATGTGAGCCTAAAAAGCCGGCACCGCCGGTAACTACTGCTGTTGGCTTAAACAATTTATTCCTCCTTCACATTATTTCTATAAATAAAAATTTTTCTTTCTTTCATCAACGTAAATATACACATCATTATAAAAATTGAAATCCCGCCTGTTACGGTCGCAAAAATTAATCTTGGCGATGAAGCCTTCAGCGGAGGAATTGCCGCATCAAGAACCTGAACCGTTGGAACATCTTTGTTCTCTTGTATTTTTTCCTTATAGTATTGCTGCTGCAGCATTGAATAAACTTCATTTTGAATTTTTACTTCGCGCAGCAAATCTGTCAGCCGTTTCCCCAGTTCAGGCATATTCTTAAAATTCAGTAAGTAATCTTGATTGTCGATTTCCATCTTTGCATATTGTTCTTTTAGCTGCGCAAGCTTATTCTTCAAAGAAAGTAAAGCCCTGTTATTTGATCTCAGATTATTTTCCAGTCCACCAATTTCTATTTCAGTTTTTACTATTTCGGTTCTAATGCCGGCAGCCGCATCAATTGCAGCATTAACCTGCTGCGGCAGTGAAACAGTTTTGTTTTTCTCTTGGAACTTCATTAACTCGTTCTCGACCGAATCAAGGTTTGCTTTAGTCTGCACTAGCTGCACTTCAATGAACTCCCTTGTTTTCTTTGCTTTTGAAATTAATTTTTCTCTATTTAAAGAATCTAACGCCTCTGCAAAGCTGTTTGATAAATTTGCCGACAAATTTTTAACTTTATCAATTTGACCGGTAAACAATGGGAATAAAGAACTTGAAACATCTACGCTTAATGAAATTATTCTTTCTTTTGAAACTTCAACATTTAAATTATTATCTAATTTTTCAGCAGCTTTAACTTCATTGTTCATATTGTAAAATTTAAGCAGATCATTTTTGTTAATAACATATATAGCAGCCGATCTGCTCTTTAATATTTCTGTGTAAAGCTGCGAATTGGCAGTTGGGCTTCCGCTCATTAGCAAGTCAGAAAAATCCTGTCCGCCTAATAAGCTTTCGACGCCGCTTAAATGATTATCTTCATCCGGAGGAAGTATTGTTACCTTCGATCTGTAAGTTACAGGATATACAAGCAATAAAATTAAAAAAAGGAAAAGAACAGCTAATGCTGTGATTTTTAGAATTCTAACTTTGTGTGTTAAAATTATATTTATTATTTCATGATAGCTCATTTCTATTTCCTTGATGCTACAATTATAGCCACGGTAGCGGCTACTATAGATGCCACTTCGCCAACGACCTGCAATGAAGTTGTGAACACATCCCAGAACCTTGGTGCTGGCGGGTTTTCCGGCACCCAGATTTCATCTCCAGGATTCAGCGAGTCAATATCGCTTGCATAAATCCATTCGCCGCTGTTTGCTCTTATAACCCTTACATCATTTTCTTTTGCACGCCAGCCGTAACCGCCGGCTAGTTTAATATAATCTTTTACCGTCAAATCTTTTTGATAAATAATATTTCCAGGGTTTACCACCTGTCCGATTAATGTTATATAATTCTTAGCTTCCGGAATTTCTATTACATCACCTTTCTTTAAAATAATATTTTCGGATTCATTATTCTTCCTGAATAATTCAACGAAATCAACCACAACTTTTCCTTCACGTTCTCTTGATTTGGCTTTAAAATAATCGTACTCATCGTCAGTCATATCTTTACGCGGAATTTGTTTGAGCCTTTCAAATTCCGGATCATATTCTACAGTTCCCATTGTTCTGGTTAAAGAAGCATCTTTAAGCGAAGCATCTTTTATAAATCCGCCTGCTTCGTTTATAATATCTTTTAGAGTTGTTTTGTCTTCAATAATTTTGTAAAAGCCGGGATATTTTACCCAGCCCCGCACATCAACATAATTATAAATAAAATAGTGCGGCAGTTTCCTCACGAAAACTTGATCGTTATTGTCAAGAATTATTTTTTTTGAAACTAGATCGGCGTTTGAATAATAAAGGCTGTATTGATTAAAGGCATTTTTGTCAAACTTAACTATTTCTATTGAATCTGTTTTGGCACCGGTTATAAAACCGCCAGCAAGTTCGATTAAACCTTCCGCCGATTCTTCTGGCAGGTATTCGTACACACCCGGATATTTAACTTCGCCATAAATCGAAACAACCTTATCAACCTTGTCTACAATTACTGCGCTGCCTTCTTCAAGCAACGGATTATTATTTCTATCAGCGAATCTTAAATATTTTAAGAGGTCGTAACTTTTCTTAATCCCGTTGGTATTTACAATTTCTATGTCTCTAAGATTTGATGTTTTATTTAATCCTTCGGAAGCTGATATCAAATCTATCAGTCTGGAATTTCCGGGCAGTACAAATGTATCTGTTTTTCTAACATCGCCGAGCAATGAAACTTTTATTCTCTTCAGATCAGCTAAAGAAATTTGAATGTCAACATTTTTGAAATAATCGTTTATTTCTTTTTTTATTTTTGACTTTGCAACATCGAGAGTACAGTTTTTAAGATCGATTAATCCGACTTTGGGAAGAAAAATATTTCCTTCCTGGCTTATCGTAAGATTATAATCTAATTCTTGAATACCGCTGATAGAAATAAATAATCTGTCTCCCGGTCCCAAAATATATTCATGTTCGTTTATAATTCCGTCGCTCGCGGTCGAAACAAAGTTTTGCATGTAAGTGGAATCATTTTTAAAAGTAAGGTTTCTTTCTTGATAATTAGGCAGGGTTTGAGCAAATAGTATTGTCCAAGAAGCAATTAAGCCAAAGCTCAGAGATAATAAATTTATAGATTTCAAATTTAAGTTAAACCCAATTTACTTATAAAATACGAATCCTAATGAAATTTTTGCTCAAAATTAGCAAAACAAAGTTTTACTTCAAATCTTCAAAGTAATTTTTCTTAATGAAAAAATACTGACTATAAATCCTAACAATGGTCCTATCGCAAGCAAAAGCAGAATATTATAAATATTATTTAAGTTAATTGAAGCCGGCAATGTCAAAAAATTATTAAAGTAAAACTGAACAGCCTTAAATATAATTAAAGCAATCAGCCCTGATAACAGTCCGGCAAAAATACAATTTAATATGATCGGAATTTTTATGGTTGAAAGTCTTGCGCCTACCAGCTTCATTGTTTCAAGTTCATCGTACTTCCCCTTAACAATTAACTTAACGGTGCTGTAAACAATGTAGATCGATATGAAAAGCAATATTATTGCAATTACAAAAACATATTTTTTTATTCTGCTTAGATAATTAAGAAGTTTATAAATAAATTGCTGCTGAAAAACCACTTCATCAACGCCGTCCAGTTTAGATAATGACGCCGTTATTTTATTCAGCGAATCCTTGTCGGCATATTGACCTTTCAATGTAATGGTAAACGATGCCGGCAGCGGATTGTAATCAAGCAGTTTTCTAAAATCTTCGCCGGTTTCCTTTATAAAATTTTGCGCTGCTTCTTCTTTGTTAATAAATGTAACTGAATTAATATAAATCTTCTTTTTAAGCACAGACTTTATCTGGGCAATAAAATTTTGAGATACTGAATCCTTAAGAAAAATATTAATGCTGATATTTTGTTTGAGATTGTTCTGAAGCTGCCCGGAAATTTCAATTGTTAATATCGACGCTGAAATTAACAATACAGAAATGCTTGTTGATATTAGAGATAAAATAAAAGATGACTTTGCTCTTCCTATTAGCTTGAGAGACTCTTTTATCCAGAAATAGATCATAAACTTTCTTTTATTTTTATTTCAAACATAACTAAAAATAAAGACATGGGAAATTATCGTTGCTATTCCTTTTCGTTTTTTATTTACTCAGGCTTTACCTCTAATCTTTTTTGACCACCATCTTAAGCCCACAAATAAGAATCTCCAGTCTTTGAAAAATTCCGGAGGCTTTCCTTCAAATGCATGACCTACAAACTGAAATAACCAACCGGTAATAAACATTATTACAGGCAGAATCCAAATGTTCTTTAAAAATATGCTCAATAAAAAAATGGGTATCGAAGCTGCTATCAGCGGGATTCCGATCGTATGACAAAATCTATTAACCGGATGCTGGTGGCTTGCTGAATATTCTTTTATCCATTCTTCCCATGATCTGTTAAAAAACATCTTGCGCCTTTCTTTTTATGAAAAGATAATTAAAAGCAAGCAGAAATAAATTAACTTAAATTACATTCTAACTAAATTAAAGGCTCGGGTCAATCAGCCTATCGTTAATTCAAAAGCCCTGTCAACTCGTTCGTTTATTTCATGCGGTGTAACTTCAACAAAGCCATATTTTTTATATAATGCTATTGCTTCTTTAAGCGGAGAAATCGTTTCTAAAAAAATCTTGCGAAATCCTTTTTCAATTGCGATGCTTATTGCGCTCTTAAGCATAAAATTTCCAATCCCTTTCCCTCTTAAATCTTTCCTCAAATACATTTTCCTCAATTCGCAAATATTTCTGTCAATAGAATAAAGACCAAAAGTCCCGACAATTTCATTCTCAACATTAATTACGACAGAGAAAACGCCGTTATTCTCAGTATAAAATCTTTCAATGTCGCTTAAGTCTCTGTCTCTTCCAGTTTCATCCGGGGTTAATCCGTACTCTCTGAGAACTGTAAACACCACTTCTTTAATATAATAAGTATCCTTGTTATCGGCTTGTCTTATTACGAACTGATCGAAGGTAAACCGCGCCATATTCTTCTATTGTGTTTGTCTCAAGAGATTAAAACTGGACTTCACACTTTTTGTTTTTTATCTTTTAACGATCAGAGCTGAAGCCTCTCCGCCGCCTATGCATAACGAAGCAAGTCCGTATTTAGAATTTCTTCTTTTCATTTCATAAAGGAGTGTTGTAAGTATTCTCGCACCACTCGCGCCAATTGGGTGCCCCAATGCTACGGCGCCGCCGTTCACATTTACATTCTCTGCTGATAAGCCCAAAAGTTTATTGACTGCTAAGGAGACTACTGCAAAGGCTTCATTAATTTCAAATAAGTCTATTTGATTAATTTCCATCTTAGCTTTTGCTAATACTTTTTTAATCGCATCGGCAGGAGCGGTTGTAAATTCAACAGGAGCCTTTGCCGCGGAACTTTGTGCTACAATTTCAGCTAAAGGAGAAAATCCTAATTCTTTTGCTTTATCTTCAGACATAACTAAAACGGCAGCAGCGCCGTCGTTTATACTCGATGCATTCGCAGCAGTAACAACTCCATTTTTATCAAATACAGGCTTCAGCATTGGAAGCTTTTCAAAATTAACTTTTGACGGCTCTTCGTCGTTAATAAATTTTGCTTCTCCTGATTTTGATTTAATAGTCACCTGAATAATCTCATCATTAAATCTCCCTTCTTTTTGAGCAGCGAGTGCTCGATTATAAGAGAGAACAGCAAATGCGTCAAGTTCTTCTCTCGTAAAATGAAAATCTTTAGCACACGATTCGGCGCAAACTCCCATATGAACATTGTCATAAGCGTCTACCAAACCGTCCACCAAAACTGTATCCAGGATTGCTCCGTTCCCAAGTCTGTACCCATTTCTTGCATTTTGTAAAACGTATGGAGCGTTGGTCATACTTTCCTGTCCACCGGCTATAATAACTTCTGCATCTCCGCATGCAATCGCTTGATGCGCCAGCATTACGGCTTTCAATCCGCTGCCGCACATTTTATTAATTGTCAGACATTCCGTTTTATTCGGAAGACCTGCATATAGAGCTGCCTGCCTCGCCGGCGCCTGTCCTAAGCCTGCCGTTAAAACATTTCCCATTATGACTTCGTCAATTAAATTTTTATTTATCATGGATTCATCAAGAACTGCTTTTATGGCGATACTGCCTAATTGTGGGGCGGTATAACTGCTTAGTGCTCCGTTAAAGGCTCCTATTGGAGTTCTTTTGGCGTGTGTGATTACTACTTTTTTCATCTTGTTTCCCTAAAAAATTTTTTGAATAGTTTTAAGATTATAATTTATAATGATGGAAAACTTAAATATCCTTTTATGGAAAGTCAATTGCAGAGTAGTCTGTTAATTGAAATTTTGAAAATTGAAATATTATCAATTAAAAAAGGATTAATTCTTTAGTTCTTTACCAAACTTTTCTGTTAACTCCATCAGTGCTTCCATGTTTTTAACATATTGCACTTCATCGATTGTTTTCTCATCGGAAGAAAGGATTAGTTCATTTATTTGTTTCAAATTTTCTTTAAATGTTTCAAAGTGCTCGCGCAGTTCAGGTATCTTATCCAAAATATCTTTGTGCAGTTCGAAAAATGTAAGCACCCTGTTAAACATTTCATAGTGCGCTCTTTGATCATCTGTTAACATACATTCCTCCGTTATAATGTTGTTATATAGAAACTAATTTTCTATTGTTCAAATATCAGCGGGATTTCTATAGTAAAACTCGTTCCTTCTTTTTCATTAGATAAAAAATATATTTTCCCTTTTAAGTATCTTTCAGTTAAAAGCCTCATACTATATGTTCCAAGTCCTCTTCCTTTTCCTTTAGTAGAAAATGATCTTTGGAATATTTGCTGTTGAACATCTACCGGAATATAGCCGGAATTGTGCACCGTTAACTGGACATGATTGTATTTCTTCTTTGACAAAATCGTAATCATCTCCCCTTCTTCTGAAGACTCTACCGCATTTTTTATCATGTTTATAAGAACGCGGCTCAATAGAATTTCATCGCTCTGGAAATTTATTTCCTCTGAAGCAGGATCAACTATTATTTTTAATTTAATTTTGAAAGTACTGACATTATACAGCGGCAGAACATTGTTTATTATATCTAATGAGTTGCAAGTCTTTATATTTACCTGCAAATCATTTTGTTCCGCTAACGACAGGTCTCTTTGAGCTTTTATTTCTTCTAATAAAATATCAGTGAATGTAGACGCTTCTTTTTCGTATTTCTCTTTTTCTTCGGGAGTGCAGTCTTGTATAAGCGTTGTAATTCCTTTTAAGGTGGAAACTGTATTCATTACATCATGGAAAAAAATTCTTTCGAGAGCGGCTTTTCTTTTTTCGCTGCTGATGTCCACAAAGTTGCTGACGATAAATTTTTGTCCGTCAACTTCAATCGGTTTTGTCCAAACTCTTAAATCAAGGGCTTCGTTATAATTCTTTGTGGTTATACGGCATTCTTGTACGTCTTCAATACCCTTTAAAGTGTTGAGCATTGATTTAACAGCGCCGCAGTTCTTACAGAATTGAGAAGTTCCGCACCCGGCTGCCATCTCTTCGGCGTGAATACAATTGATTGATTCTCCAACGCGCATGCCGAATAGATTTATTGTCCCGCTTGAATTTACTAATTCTTTAGCCGCTGAATTAGCGTACACAATTTGCCGGTGTTCATTCATGACAAAAACATACGACTGTACGGCATCCAGCATTTTAGTGAAAATATTTTCTTGTGAAAAATACTCTCTTTGCTTTTCTATTTCATTCGGCAGAGATCGTTCGGGAGATGCAAAAAATGTTTGATGATTATTTGAACTCATCAGTTCTCGACTTTCCAATTCAAGGCTCTATCAAATATAAAAATATTGTTTTTGAATTAGCCTAAATATTATTCAAATTCTAGCAATTAACTTAACACAAATTTATAACTTATTCACTTTGAACTAAAGGAATAAATTTATGATTAACGAAAATTTTGTTTCCGTTTCGAAAAATCCGGGTGAGTTCATCTTTGCACAGCACGAATTACAAATTATTTTTGTCTGCTTCGTCTAATAATTTTTCAGCCTCTGCTACACTGTGAGCCTCCAGGGCTACATAACCAATCGACCGCGAGCTTCTTTGCCATTGCGCAGCAGTAACATAATTATTATTTGCCACAATGCGTACTACATTGCCCATGCCAATTTCTTTTGCTTTAGCTTGTGTTTGTACCAGTATTTGTCTTACTTCCTCTGTTGCCGGCTGGCAGTTTAATATTTCTGAGATTACACCAAATCCCGTCTTCAATTTTTTTAGCTTACTGATCAGATCATCTGACCAAGCTGTCATTTCCTCTTTTTCTATTTTACCTTCAAGCAGTAAGTGTAATCTGTTTTTGGCAAAGTCGAGCTGGTTTCTATACATATTTTACTCCATGATTATTTTCAATAATATGCTACTTAGCTAAATAAAACGTTTGTGCGGCTGCCGAAATCATATCGTTTCTACTTTAACGCTGTGAAAGCCCGGATCATATAACTCCGCTGCACTTTTGGCTTTGGACAATTCCAATCCGCCTCCGGTTTATTATTCAGTCCTTTCAGACTAAAAACCATCAATAATTTCATGCCCATGCATCCCCTTCATTATAGTTAACTCAATTTTATTCTCATTCGATACATGCTAATCTTAATTGTCGAATTTTTTTCGCAAAACTTTATAGCCCTTCTGGCATTGAGGCTTCTAATTAGTTAATAGATTAATCAAAAGGAATTATTCTATGCGGGAAATCGTTGAATTTATAAAATTATGCTTTCTTGAAGATAAGCTTTACAGATTGTTACTTTATGAATCTAATCGGGAATTATTTATTTAAAGTTTCTTGCTTGAAAAAAAAAATTCGGGAAATTATCTTTTATTACCAATTCATTTAACCAAATAATTGCAGTTCCTTCTCCATTAAATAATCATCCATAATAAACCCGCCGCCAATGTCCATTACAATCGGCTCCACTATTTTAAAACCAATCTTTTCGTAGACTTTAATTGTATTGGAATTATTTTTATTCACTGTTAAAGTTATTTTCTTTAAGTTATTATTCTTTGCAGTCTCTTCAATAAACTGAATAGTTTTTTTTGCGTAGCCTTTCCCTCTTTCAGAAGACTTGATGTAAATCTTGCTTAGGAATAATTCATCTCTTCTAAACTGTATAGCAGCATAGCCGATATTTTTATTCTCTTCGTAAATAAGATAATAGTTGTAGCAGTTATTTAATTGCTCCTGGATTGCTTTCTTCGACTGGAAATTTTTAAGCATGTATTCGACTTGTCTTTCCCCGATTATTGGTATGTAATGCTCTCTCCATATTTCATTTGCTAATTTTTCGACTTCCTCTGTTTGCTCTTCTGTATCAACTCTAATAAACATTTATTTTAATAAAACCATATTTTTTGTAAAAGCGAAATTATCGCTTGCAAGTCTATAAAAATAAATCCCGCTTGTCAAATTATTCCCGTTGAATCTAACTGAATAATCTCCCGGCGTTAAATATCTGTCCAGCAGCGTCTTTACTTCCTGACCAAGTAGATTATATACTTTCAAGCTTACCAATCCGGCTCTGCTAATTGTAAAATGAAGCTCTGTAGTCGGGTTGAAAGGATTCGGATAATTCTGATCTAAATGATTTTTCATGCTGACTGAATAATTGCTGTTTACAACTGCCGAGACATTATCAAAAGAGAACCAGTTTAAATTAAATCCTCCCTTCTGAGCGGTTATTCTTAATGTCTGTACTCCATTGTTAAGATTTATATTTTGTTTAACCGTAGTCCATGCCTGCCAGCCTCCAGTGACCGGCAGGTTAATGGTTCCTAAATTATTATTTCCTTCGGACAGCAGGACAGTTCCAGCTTGCGATAAGCTTGCAACTCTTAAAGATAATATATATTGTCCGCTGCTGCTTACATTGATCGGATATTCCATCCAATCGCCGTCATCTATCCAGCCTACATCTAATCCTCCTCCTGCATCTGTTGTAGTTTCAGTTTGAACTCCATACATATCGCTGTAGTCTTCGGCTTCAATCTTTCCCGGCACATTGAAAGACGTTTGACTTGCTGCCCAATTATAAACATCAAAAGCACTAAAAGGCTGAAGAGTGCCTCCGTCTGCTGATTCAATATTACCTGTGGTGTATGAGATTGTAACTGTATCCGATGAATCAAATGTACTGTCGATACTTAAAACGATAGTAGTGCTGTCATTACTTTTTAATGCAGCAGCAGAGTTAACATCGAAGGGAATATCATTTTTATATATCTGGAATTTCATGGTCGCAGTTGAAGGATCTTTCATCGCTTTGTTGAAAGTCAGTTCAATATGTTTAGCATCGTCGGTTACTATTGCCGACATCAATACCGGCGACGATCCTTTTTCTGAATTTGCAAAAGAAGTTATTCCATATCCGTATGGAAACAATGGATCATACGTGCTGTCACCGTAATTCATCGGCACCTGGCTCATATCTTTCGGCCATGTATGAGAGAGTAAACCTTTAGGAGCGTAATCTCCGAATAAAACATCAGACACGCCTTCGCCTTCCGTACCGGGAAGCCACGCAGCGATGATTGCATCAGCGTAATGAAGTATCGGCTCTATAATCATCGGTCTGCCTGAAATTAATATAACTACTACCGGATTGCCGTAGCTTTTCATTTTCTTAATCAAATCTATGTCGGATTTATTAAGACTAAGATCTGTGCGGTCGCCGCGTCCTTCTGCATACGGCGTCTCTCCGATAATTACAACAGAATAATCAGCCTTTGTATTTGCATAATCTCCGGTAACGGAATAATCGATTTCATCATTAGGAGCAGTCTGCTTCATGCCTTGAAGTATTGTTGTGCCTGGAATAATATTTCCGCTGCTTCCCTGCCATGAAATTGTCCAGCCGCCGCATTGATTACCAATATCATCCGCATGATCGCCCGCAACAAGGATTCTCGCATTAGTTTTTGCAATCGGCAGAACACCGTCTTTTCTCTTAAGCAGCACAAGCGATTCTCTTACGGCTTGTCTTGCTATTTGCCTGTGTCCATACGATCCTACAGAATCTACAAGCGATCTGTCTGCGTATGGTCTTTCAAATAAACCAAGCTCGAATTTTATTCTTAATATTCTCGAAACCGCATCGTCAACGCGCGCCGTAGTTATCTTGCCTGTATTTACAAGGTCTATCATAGCGTTGTAAAAATCCTGGTACCTCATTGGAAGCATGACCATATCTATCCCGGCATTAACCGAGGTTTCAACATCCTGTTCATAATTGCTTCCCAACTGATCAATCGCCGCCCAGTCTGAAACTATAAATCCTTTAAAGCCGAGTTCATTTTTCAGAACATCAGTAAGCCAGTATTTGTTTGCATGCATTTTAATACCATTTATACTGCTGTAAGAAGCCATCACGCTTCCAACTCCGGCTTTTATCGCATCAATATATTGTGGAAGAAATAATTTTCTCACAGTTGTTTCATCAGCAACAACGTTGCCTTGATCCTGACCGTTCTGAGTTCCGCCGTCGCCCAAAAAATGTTTTGCGCATGCTAATATGCTTGTCTGTCCAGCTAAAGTATCTCCTTGCATGCCTTCAATTTCCGCGGCTCCTAATTGACCTGCGAGATCCGGAGTTTCGCCGAATCCTTCATAGGTTCTTCCCCAGCGAATATTCCTCGGGTCGGCGATGCACGGAGCAAACGCCCAGTCAATCCCGGTTGCGGCAAGCTCTTCGGCTGTAACCCTGCCTTCTTCTTTAACAAGCTCTGTATCGCGCGTGCATCCCATTCCAATATTATGTGGAAAGATCGTAGCGCCGTAAATATTATTATTGCCGTGAACAGCATCGATACCATAAATAATTGGAATTTTTAGCGGGGTTCTTAATGCATAGCTCTGCAGAGTGTCATAAAGGTTAGCCCATGTTGTTGTTTTGTTATCACCAATGTCCGAGTCGCCGCCGCTTAGTATCGAGCCGATATAATATTTTATTATATCCTGCTTGCTGTTGATAATGCCGGTATGATCGACCTGCATCATTTGACCTATCTTTTCATCGAGCGTCATTCTGCTTAATAAGTCCTGGACTCTTGCATCAACAGATTTGGTTGAATCAAGATAAATAGGTGTCTGCGCCGGAGCATTTGCAATAAATAAAAATAATATTGCCGCGGCAAGAACAAGTATTTTCTGTCTGTTTATCTTCATTGTGAATCCTTTTTAGTATTTATCAATAAGTGTGAACAATTTTTTGCGAAATAATTAAACAGTCGGAAGGACAAAATATATACCACGCAATTTTGATACAAATTCAAATAATAGATCGATTCTTTTTTATTGTAATGATAAATCTTTTATTGATTCGATAAAGACTTTCACAGGAAAAGTTCAAAGAAGAACGTTTAAAGGAAAAAAGAATAAGTGAAAGAGCACTCATTCTAACAACAATGACAGGTAACCCGGATTCTTATAATTTCCTGGATTTAATTTAGCCCGCCAGCTATAACATAAATCGTGTCTTGTTGTTTGTCGGTTTGTCATATCCCAAAAAGTAATACCGGTTAGAATGAAGGGAGATTGGTAGAATTTAAGGAATAATCCTTCCGCCGCCAGCAGCACTCCTTCCTTTTGAAGGATTAATACTTCCCTAACAGCAAAATCCCTTCATTAACAAGGATAAACCTTCTGAAGAGGAGCAATATTCCTTAATTAATAAGAAAAATCCCTTCCGGCGAAGCATTATTGCTTCCTTCCAAGGATTAATCCTTTCTTTGGAGCAATATTCCTTCTTTGATAAGGAATATTCCTTCGGGGAGAAGCAGCATTCCTTCATTAACAAGGAACATTCCTTCCCGACGAAGCATTGTTCCTTCCGCCGCAAGGAATGTTTCTCTTCTTCCTAAGGATTAATCCTTCCTGAGGCAGCAATATTCCTTACCGGGCAAGGAAAGTTTCTTCAGGACGAAGGATTAATGCTTCCTATGCCAGCATTAATGCAGGCGAAAGAAGGAATGATGCTTCGCCGAAAGCATTAATGCTTCAAAACAAGGGAAATTCCTTCGGCGGAAGGGATTTTAGCTTGTTTTCGCAGTATTGGTGGTTTCCTATTTCATAAAAAACGCCGTAAAGAACTTTACGGCGCATAGAAATAAATATTAAGCTAAGGATTAAATTGATAAGTATATGTGTAACCTTCAGCTAAACCTAAAATGACCCCACCTATCGTCCCTGCACCCCATATAGTGAGATAAATGTTGTCAGCATTATGTGTGCTTTTTTGAGTGTTATTATTAAATATGCCGCTAACAAATACACCCATCGACCACCCCAAAACAGTTCCACCTACAAAAGAGAAAGGAATACCCAGCCATCTATTTTTGTAGCTGACTTTCTTGATATTTTTAAGTGCCATAACATTATTTATTTTAGTTGTTATTACTGTATATAATGTTGAGTCAGAAAGTAAATTGACTTTTTCTGTTCTTTCTTCTTGCCCATTTTTCAAAAAAACAACAGCTGAAAGGTTAGACATGTCAGTACCCACGTATTTTATATCTTTTATTTCACTGCGTTTTATTACCTCATCTTTCTTTACTTCTGATATATAGTAGAGAGAATCATTTGATATACTGGCACCCGTGTTAGCAGTGAACGAGCTATCATTGTTAAGTGTAATTTTGACAACTTTGTCCTGAGCGGATTTATTAAAGTGTTCATAGAATTTTTGCTTAGTAGAAAAGTTGCTTGCCGTGTATGTAGATGAACAGCCAATAATTGAAAGAATAGCTAACGTAAAAATAAAATTAGTGTATTTCATCTTATGACTCCTTCTAATAATGAACCCACTGAGATCTACCTGTATAATACGAAGTTACAACTTCCCATTGACCGTCTGGGTCACATGTGCCATCCGTATTTCTAGAAATATAAACTTTTTGGAGTTGCAAATTTAACAGCCATCCCGTTTGGAACGCAGTAGAACAAAAGCTACTTACTGTTGATTCACTTACATCGCTATCTCCTCCATATACCCAAATTGGATTCATACCCCACGCCATAGCTAAATTTAATAAATCTCCCCAGTCAGGAGAATGTCCTGGCTCTAAATCTATTATGTTCGTAAAGTTTCTGTATGGGATTCCATAATCGGCTTTGTACTCATTCCAATAAGTATGAACATTACCGCATCCATCACTATTATATGCATCACACATTATGTAGATATTACTACTAGCAAAATAGTAAGTTTTTATATAAGATTCGTTTCCAGAATTCCAGTAACATAGATAATCGAGGGGGGGCCAATAAAAATCACTAAATATGAATTTTGCTGTCGAACTTTTTTGATAAATCCAGGATGCTATCTGATTCATAGGGACATAGTGAATATTTTCAAAAGGTTCATCAATATAATAATATTTATATGCGGTATTTCCATTATCGTTAATAGCACTTTGTGTAACATCATATGATATACCAATTATAATGCTTAAGTTGGAAAGATACTTTTGAAAAATTAACTTATGTATAACAAAACTTCAGGAGTATCAAAATGCCGTCAGAAAAAAGAAAACACAGCGCAGAGTTCAAAGTAAAAATATTAA
>JAKAKL010000133.1 GCA_021824565.1 Bacteroidota bacterium
AGAGAGTTCTTGGATCAAAACAAAATTAGGTATGTAACCGTTAAACACTCCGTGGCATACACCGCTCAAGAGATAGCCGCTTCCGCACACATTAAAGGGAAGGAATTGGCAAAAACCGTTCTCATCAAAGTTGATGGCAAGATGGCAATGTGCGTTCTGCCTGCTTCTTATAAAATTGATTTTGATTTATTGAAAGAATCGCTTGGCGGAAAGAATATCCGGCTTGCCAATGAAGTTGAATTTAAAGACAAATTTCCCGAGTGTGACGTTGGCGCAATGCCGCCTTTTGGTAATCTTTATGGAATGGATGTATATGTGGAAGAGATTCTTGCAAAGGACGAAGAGATTGCTTTCAACGCATGCAGCCACATAGAGCTTTTGCAGATGTCGTTTAAAGATTACGGACGGCTTGTAAAACCGCGGTTGATAAAATTTTCGTTCCACTCAAAATTATAATGTAAGGGCTCTGTTTATCGAGCCCTTACAAAAATAATTATTTCATTAACAGCATCTTCTTTGATTGGACGAAATTATTAGCTGTGATTGTGTAAATGTAAATTCCGCTTGTTAATCTGCTTGCATCAAATGTTACATTATGGTATCCGGCGGTTCTGTTTCCATCTACAAGTGTTGCCACTTCTTTACCGAGCATGTCATAGACTTTTATTGTTACAA
This sequence comes from Bacteroidota bacterium, assembly GCA_021824565.1. Classification (GTDB taxonomy): domain Bacteria; phylum Bacteroidota; class Ignavibacteria; order Ignavibacteriales; family Ignavibacteriaceae; genus FEN-1297. The sequence continues at coordinate 676 of JAKAKL010000133.1, forward strand.
AGCCATTCTCCGGAAGTTGATAATTTATGGTTGTTGTCGGGTTGAATGGATTGGGATAATTTGTAATTGAATACTCAGCAGGAACTTCATCTGCTTTTGTTTGCATCGAAATTGAATTTTCATTTACACTTGCGAATGGTTCTCCATATGCAATGTTCCATTGTGGATCGGAATACGTGCCGTCCGGTTCATAGTAAGCACGAACATCATACCCCAGCATATCATTTGTATAGCCATTTGTAAAACTATATTCATTATCTGTATAAGTTTGCACTCCTCTGCTTACAGTTGCAAGCAAAGTCGCATCGCCCAAAATGCCATTATGTTTTACTCTTCTCCAAATTTGATATTCGGTTACACTGCTATTTTGATTATCTGTCCATGTAATATTGATCGGGTCACCAATATCACCATTAAATGCAAAATTCTTACCAGTATTAGAAGGCTTGCCAGTGTAAACAGCAGTGTATGTAGTATGCGTCGAAGCCGTAATATTATTTGAATTAGGATTATTGTCCCAATAAGAAAAGGAGTAATCAAGTCCATTTGAAGAGTAGCCATAAGCATAGGCGTAAATTGAATTTTGTTCTACAACATCAACTGATTTCGGTGAAGAATATGGTGAACCGCTAACAGATACCGTTCCGCTGCTGCTTGTAAATGTTAGATTGCAAACTTTTCGCAAACCGGCTTCTAGTGTTGTTGCGTTATCATCTGTGGCGACGCTATAAGAAGTTGATTGTGATGAAGACAAATCACTCACAGCACCTTGATATTTTTGTCTTTCCCATTTGCTAAGATTACTACCGGAAGTACTCCATACCCAATAATAGCCGCCATAACTTTGTTCAATCGCACCAATATCTATACTACTACCACTTATTACTGTTTTGGCAGATCCGGATGACTTAGTTTGACCGTCAACAGTTACATCACCACCGCCGAAAATATTTGATACATACACATTGAATTTAACTGTAGAACTGTTTGTTTTTGTATCTGCAATGAACCATCTGAGATTGCCCCAATCATAACCATACCAAATAAATTCAATTGAGTGAGTTCCTTCGCTAAGAGCAATATCTACATAACTTGGATTATTCGAACCGTCACCAACTGGATTGCTTGGAACTTGGCTGCCTCCATCCACCTTATAATGCAAGCTTGTAGTCTGTAAACCCCCGGTGTTATAAGTAATCCAAAACCGGAAAGTGTGCGTTGTTTCTCCTGCATTTAAAGTCCATTGTCCGCCTCCGCTTACACTAATGCTTTGAGCTGTTAACGGTTGAAGGCTGAACAATAAAATGATCCCGAAAAAGAATGCTTTGAACGTTTTCATAATTAATCTCCGTTTTTAATTAACCGATCAATGGCTATATTGTAAGAGCAAATAAAAAGGAGCTAACGCTTCTTGGATAAGATGGGTAGTCTTACAATTTTATTTGCGCCTTACGAGACGGTGTGACCGCACCGTCTCTTTTAATTTTTAATATCTACTTGTTTTCCCTTCCCTCCGTTTAGTTGTTCAATTTGCCGCGTGCTATTACATTTACTCCCGTTTGGAAATTTTTACATGCAACAAATATTTCTTTATCAAATATTAATGAGCATCTAAACCACAGATCAGTTTGGTATAACATTACGATATCATCTCCATTGTAATGTCCGATTCCTCCCCAATTAATTGTGAAAATATCTTTCTCACTTCTTCCTTCAAAAATTCCGGCATAAATTTTAAAAGAAGAGAAGTCTTTCCAGACATACAATCCATCGTTATTACTGTATTTATATATCTTCTTGCCCACCATGAAATACGCTTTATTGTTCATGTTAAACACTTTTGTTTCTTCCTTGCTCTCAAATAACTTCGTCAATTTATTGCCCGATAATTCATATATGAATTGCAACCCGCTTTCAGATTGATAAGCATGTAAAAAATATTTTTGGGCATCCTTATCATAACCCATCGAAAGAAAGTTTAAGCTGAGAGTGTCTATGCTAAGGAAACTCCATTTTGAACCGTTATACTTCATAATACATCCTCTGTAGCCTGTTCTATCTCGTTTATCAAGAAATCCAAATGCATACAAATCATTTTCACTTGTTCCCCAAAGACCTTGCATAACTAAATCTTCACCAGAAGGTGAAAAATCTCCCAAAGAAGTCCATTTAATTCCATCGTAATGTGCTATTATTCCCAAAGCTGTTCCTAACCAAATATTGTTATTACCAAATCCAAACAACTTTCGAGCATCCAGTATTGAAAAGCCAATCTCAACACTGTTCCATTTACCATTACTATAATGCCATAATCTATATTGATTGGAAGACCCGCTTCCAGATGCCCATATGTTGTTTGGGTCAGTACCCCAGATTCCCCAAATAGTAGCAAACTCACCGTATGGAAGTTTTAGTGTGTCTGCCGTCCACACATAATCTCTTCTGCCGGGTTCATGGGTATCCGGTCCCGTGCCGTTATCTTTGCAAGAAGTGATTAATATCAAAACTGTTATTAATAAGCATATTTTTTGTACCATGTTCTAACTCTATTTGTATTATTATATAAGAATTGACTCACTTCTAAAATATTCGCAAGCCTAATATTTTTTATTTGTAACGGAGACGGTGTGGCAACACCGTCTCTTTCATTAGTACAATAGCTACTTTCCAGCTACCTCCTTATTATTTTAATTTTCCATGTATTATTATGACCGGTTTTGTGTTAAAACCTTCGAGGGTTATTACAAAAATATCTTTTTCGAAAATTGCGGCGAAACTGACGTCATAATCGGTTTTATAAATAGTTTCGAAATCTTTTCCGTTGAAATGACCTATACCGCTTTTAGATATTGCAAAAACATCTCTTTCGTTCCTGGCGCCTAATAAACTTTTAAATTCTGTTCCGGTAAAATCCTGCCATAATTTAAAATCTCCGTTCATAAATGAATAAACTTTCGCTCCGTTTGAGAAGAAAACTTTATCACCGATATTAATCAATGAGGAGCCGTCGTAGGTACTTAATATTTCATTAAATCTTTCTCCGTTCCAGATCAATATCTTTTCCAGGTCATTATGAACTCCAATAGCATGTATTAAAATTGTGCCGATGTTATCAATTCTTACGTTGGCAAAAAACATATTTTCATAATCTACTGTTGTTGTTCTTGTCCATGAATTTCCATCATATTTAAATAGTGCCCCGAATGTTCTGGTATAATCATTCTTTTCGGTTAATGTTGCAGCATACATTTCTTTTGAACTTATCCCCCATAAATTCTCAACTACTACGCGGAATCCATCAATTTGCAACTTTGTGTTTTTTACCCATGTTGCGCCGTTATAATGTTGGATATTATCATGAGAGCTTAACCAAATATCGTTTTTCGCAAAACCATAAAGTCCATAAAGTCCATAAAACCCACCTTCGTTTGATGGTTTCCAAAATTTTCCGTCATAATGCCATATATTATTCGACGATGGCAGACCTTCCCCGATAACATAAACATCTTCCGGCGAACTACCCCAAATTCTATTGAGGGTTGGGTAGTTTCCTCCCATTTGGAGTGTATCCACAGTCCACACATAATCTCTCCTGCCGGGGGGTTCTGCGGGTTGTACGAGAGGGTCACCGCTGCAAGAAGTAAGAATTGTAAAGAGAGAAGAAAGTGTTACTGCTTTCAAGAAGGGTTTCATATTTCCCCCAATGTGTACGACTAATTCAGTTATGTTAAGTTTTTACTATGTAAATACCGTTTTTTTTTTGAAATTGTCAAGTCCTTTATTAAAGTGCTATTTTCTAATTAATGATATTTGTTGTTATCATAAAGGAGTGTGATAATAGGT
>JAKAKL010000053.1 GCA_021824565.1 Bacteroidota bacterium
TTCGTAGGGATTTTCAATCGTCCAATCGTTAAGCAGCAGAGTGTATTCTATAATTTTGGGCTCATTCCTTTTGTAAATAATCAATGCGCCGTTCAATCCGCTTTGCTCTTGAAGTCCCGAATGAGAATGGTACCAGTACGTTCCGCTTTGTATGATAGGAAATTTATATAGAAACGTTTGCCCCGGCTTGATTGGTTCTTGCGTAAGATATTCAACTCCGTCGTATTGATTTGGAATAATCATTCCGTGCCAATGAATAGAGGTAGGCTTGTCCATTTCATTATGGACATATATTTCAGCGGTGTCGCCTTCGGTAAAATATAAAGTGGGACCCGGGACAGAACCATTAGTAGAAATCGCATGCGCTTCTTCACCGGTAAAATTAACGGTAGTGTCTCTTACAAATAAATCATAACGCACAGTTTGAGGTTTAGCATCGGGTTTATAAGCATTAAACGTTGTATCATTCCCAATTGCAGTATACAAAGGATTAGTGCTTTGGCTTTGTGCGTATGCAAAAGGGAAAGAACTGATGAGGATTAAAACCAAAAAATATTTATGCATTATTTTAAAGTCTCCTTTACTTCACCGCAAGTTGGCATTGCTTTACCGTAGTAAGGATTTTGAATTGCAGATTCGCTGCTTAGCCAATATTTTTTTTTCATCGGGCAGTAATCGCGGTAGATAGGCTGTGCAGATAATTTTACTTCCTTAGCGAGTGAATAAATATTATCGGATAGAGAAGCGAAATAGATTCTCTGTTTAGCCAGATCACTGTTTTGCGAAATATTTTTGGCGTCGGAAGTCAGTTTATCCCGCAGAGATGTAAAATCTTTTTGTTCTGATTCCGAAAGTTTTTCCAAATCAATTTTCTTAACTGCATTCACAAACTCATCAGCTTTCGAAGCTGCTGACGAAGCATCGGAATTTACGAGTGCATCCTTTAGGTTATAATATAAAGAGAGTAGTTGTTCCAGAGAAGATTGATGAGTGCAGTCTCCTTTTAAATATCCGTTGTTCATTGCAAATGAACCAATTGAGAAAATGCAAACTAGAAGTACGGAGAAAATGATAGATTTCATATTTATCCTTTCTTATTATAATAATCTTATAAGCTTTGATGAATTAATAAAGTAATATACTATCTTCATGGAATATGATATTTACAAATACGAGTATGTTTTAAGCTTACAGTTGAAAGTAATCCGCATCTGAAAAATAGAAAATCTTATGCCAGAGTGAATGTCCGATTTTAATCAATAAATGAAGACCTTGGTATACAGACCAGAGGGAATGATTTAAAAAGCTTAAATATTTTTAAAGAATTTAAAATTCAATCTGCCTTTTCATCAAACGGCGAAAGCTTGTAGTGCTCAATCTTGGAGTACAGCGTAGGCAGAGAAATGCCAAGAATTTTGTGCGCTTTATTTTTATCCCACTGAACGGCAGTTAAAATATTTTTAATATGGCGTTTCTCTAATTCTTCGATGGTAATAAATTCAGTTTTAACGCTTTGAATATTTTCATTCGCTGAATCAGCCTGTTCAGATTTTCTAAGAAGAATATTTTCTTTTAGCAAAACGTCATCCGATGATAAAACTACAGCCTGCATTAAAGTGTTTTCCAATTCCCTAACGTTGCCAACCCAGTAATGACTCTTTAACATTTCCATTACTTCTTCCGGTATTTTATTAACATTTTTATGAAGTTCTAAATTAATTTTATTTAAGAAGTGGCTTACCAAAACCGGGATATCATCGCTCCTTTCCCTTAAAGGAGGAATAGAAATGGAAAACACTTTCAGCCTAAAAAATAAATCCTCACGGAATTTACCAGCCTTAACAAGCTCATTTAGATTTTTATTAGTGGCTGCAATAATTCTTGCCTTCATCGGTATCAAAACCTCACCGCCTACTTTCTCGAATTCCTTCTGCTGAAGAATTCTTAACAACTTAACTTGAAGGCTTGTAGAGATTTCCGAAATCTCATCTAAAAAAATTGTGCCTTCGCCTGCAAGTTCAAACTTTCCTTTCTTATCTTTTATTGAACCGGTAAAGGCTCCTTTTACATGACCGAAAAGCTCGCTCTCAAGAAGAGATTCACTAAGCGCTGTACAATTAACGGCAACAAAAGGATGAGCTTTTGTAACGCCGCTGTAATGAATAGCGCGGGCGACAAGCTCCTTGCCGGTTCCGCTCTTGCCTTCGATTAAAACAGTAACGCGGTTGGATGAAACTTGACCAATCTTTTTATAAACCTGCCGCATCTGCGAAGTCTTGCCAATCAAAGTATTTTCAAGTAAATATTCCTCAGACTTTTCGTTAACAATAGTATCCAACTGGTCGCTTAGCCTTTTATTCCCAAGTGCTCTCTGAATTGTAATTTTTAAGTTATCAATCTCAAGCGGCTTCTCAATATAATCATAAGCGCCTTGCTGCATGGCTTTAACTGTGCTGTGCATGTCGTCGAATGCAGTTATAATTATTACGTGAATGTGCGGATCGATTTCTTTAACAATCTTAAGAACCTCAAAGCCGTCTGCGCCGGGCATTCTTATATCGGTAATAACAAGGTCGGGAAGCTCGTTCTTTACAATTTCAATTCCGGCATTACCGTTATCGGCAGATAAAACTTCGTAGCCTTGCTTCTTTAAGTAGCTTGTTAAAGTTTTTCTAATTGACTGATCGTCATCTAATACTAAAATTTTTTCCATTGCTATCTTTTCCTTTAAGACCGATCTTTAATAAGCGTAATTTTATCTTTTTTGTGCTTATGTACCATAGGCAGCTTTGCTTCAAAAATCGTCTCACCTTTTTTAGATGATAAAAGATTAAGGTCCCCTTCGTGCTGTTCAATAATTTTTTGAGAGATTGAAAGTCCCAGTCCGGTGCCGGAAGACTTTGTAGTGAAGAACGGCTCGAATATTTTAAGCCCCGGCTCAATTCCGTTTCCGTTATCTTTTATAAAAATAGAAATTGAATTTTCTTGTTTGTGTATTTGTGAAGATATTTCTATCAAGCCGTGTTCGTTTATTGCCCGCCTGTCCGGTAGGCATGCCTCGATAGAATTATCAATGAGATTGATGAAAACTTGCCTCAACCTATCGGCATCAACATTGAGCAGAACATTTTCTGCGCTGTTAATTAGAGAAATATTTTTCTCTTCCAGCTTTTTACACAATTGATTATAGACGTTATCAATTAGTTCTTTTAAATTAACTTCAGAAAAATTCAATTCCATCTGACGCGAAAACTGTAGAACGTCTTTTACGAGATTGTTTAAGCGGTTAATCTCTGTTTTCATTATTTCAAAATTCTCTCTATCGTCATCGCTTAAATCAAGAGTCTCAGCAATAATATCGGCATTTAATTTAATGGAAGTTAAGGGCGTCTTTATTTCATGCGCAAGTACGGCAGCCATTTTGCCAAGTGCGGCAAGCTTTTCTCTTTTAACTAACTCTTCAGTATTATTTTTCAGCGTCTCGGACATATTGTTAAAAGCTTCGGTAAGCTCGCCGATTTCATCATTGGTCTTTGTCTCTAATTTGATGCCGTAATTTCCTTTTTCAATTTCAGTTACTCGTTCCTTTAATTTGTTCAACGGATTAGAAATTACTTGCATAATTATGAATGTAATGCTAACGCTGACTATTATACCGGCAAACAAGCTGATTAAAAAATACCGGGTTAGGTCGGCATTTGTATGGATGTTAAAAATTAATCTCCCTAGCGGGATTTGAATTATAAGTATAATTATAGGGACGATAATTAACGCGCTGAAGAACATTTTTCGTTTTATTGTAAAACTATTTACTTTGTCGAGCGCCGCCGGGAACATATTATATTTGCCTATCGCAACCGCGGTGAACAAAATGACCCCGCCTAAAAAAGCTAAGGGGCTCATTTCAACTAGGAAATAAAATCCTATAACCCACGGCAGAAATAAACCAAAAATAAATGATGCAAAATTTGTAATGATCATCCCCAGCAGTAGCAATAATAACTGCGCACGGATTTGCGGGTTGGTTTCTGCTTTTCTTTTGTTATAAACCCAATAAATATTTAAGAAGATTAAATACAAATACCAGAATAAGTATAGCGGATATTTTTTGTTATAATGCGCTTCAAACATTCCGTGATGGGCATGAGAAGAATTTATCAACCCGTCAGCCCATAATAAAATTAAAAGTAACAATGACGGAACCAGTATTAAGATTGTCCTTGCCAATCCCATTTTTTTTGGCTTCGGATAATTCCATGTAAAAAATGTTAAGGTAACAATGATAAGTAATAAAAATGAGTGACATGAATTATCAAGTATGGTCACATCACTGTCGTACATAAAAAGGAAATGAACGCTGTGTGAAATAATATATATTAATACCAGCGACAGAAGCAAAATGAATAACTTATTTGCTGCGCCAATTATATCTCTCGCATAGATTATTAATATTATTCCGCTGGCGCTTAAAAAAGTTACTACC
>JAKAKL010000008.1 GCA_021824565.1 Bacteroidota bacterium
GTTTGCAAACGTCGACGTCTCATCTACAAAAGAACTGAAGCTGACAATGAATGGGATTGTTCCCAGTTGCTTCTTAAGAGATTCCGCATTCGGATTATTAAAAACAAAGTTGCTTCCGGAAATTAACAAAGCTTCCAGACGCTTGCCGCTTTGCAGGCGAGTAATTAAATCGGCGGATGTCGCTTCACTATTTTTCTTCGAATCATTCTGCATAAGCTCCGAGAAAGATTTTCCTTTAATCTTTCCGTAGCCGTTAAATCCTTTTAGCGCGTTCAAAGCGATTATTGCAAAAGCATTCTGCGTTCCGTTTGAGCTGTAAAGAACAGACTCATCAAAGTATGCAACCGGCGCTGATGCTTTCTCAAACTCTCTTCCGATTTCCATAATCTTATCCGAAGAAACTCCGGTAAGCTCTTCAACTTTATCCGGAACGAAATTCTCCAGCACATAATTTTTGAATGTATCAAAGCCGGCGAAATTTTTCTCTATAAAACTTTTATCATATTGTTCATCCTTGAGGATAACATAAGCAATTCCCAAAGCAAAAATGCCGAACTGTTCCGGCTGAACAGGAATCCATTTGTCCAACTTAGCAACACTGCGCGTAAGCCGCGGCTGAACGTTGGTAATATTAAATCCTTTTGCTCTGTATTCGTTTACTTTCCTCAAGTAGTAAAGCGGGTTCTGAGAAATCTCTGTCATCTGCGAACCGAAGTTCAAAAGATAATCGCATTTGTCGAAGTCAATAAAGTCCGGTGATTCGCTTGCCGCTTTAAGATATGGGAAACTGCTTGCAGCCAGGAAGTTATCAACAACAAGATTTTTAAACCCGGTCGTGTCTGAAAAAGTTTCTAAAAGATTTTTACGTAACTGAGATTCTGTCTGAGCAGCAATAAAAACATCGTCTTGTTTTTTCTCTTCGATAATCTTCTTCAAGTTATCCGATATAATTTTATAAGCTTCATTGTATGAAATTGGTTTGAACTCACCGTTAACTTTCTGCATCGGACCGGTTAGTCTTTGCGGATGATACAAATCTGCAACGGATACTAATCCAAGCGGACAAATGCCGCCTTCATTTACGGGCGAAAGCGGATTGCCGAAAGCTTGAATCGGAAGCCCATCGATAAGTCTTATCTTAAGGCTGCATCCGCCGGGACACTTTGTACACGCCGTAAATTTCCACGATTCTTTTCTCGGACCGTTGTAAAGAATCGGTTCTGCTCTTTTGGGAAGCTTCATTATGGCTCCTGCAGTGCTGCCGACTGCAAGACCGAATACCGATCCTCCAATAAGTTTTACAAAATCTCGTCTATTTATATCCATTCAGTAAATTCTCCTGTGAACCATTTTAAAAGTTGTCGTACATAAATCATCAGTGATGGCAGTTGTTGCAGTCAGTCGTTACTTTTTTGTCTTCATGACAGCTAAAGCAGAACTGCATTTTAATTGCGCTTACATTTTTCAAATCCGGTGAAGTCTGTTTGGTCATGTCACCGTGACAATCTGTGCATTCGAGCTTGCCGAGCTTTACGTGCCTTCTGTGAGAGAACATAACGTAATCCGGAACGTGGTAGTATATCTTCCACTGGATCGTCTTGTTCTCTTTTACGTATTCGTAAATCTTCTTTTCTCTTTCAGATTTAGGATTCATCAAAGTTGAGTGGCACATGCTGCAGACTTGAATGTTCGGCACCGAAGCCATTTCCTGAGTCTCAACACCACGGTGGCAGCTAACACATTTAATCTTGTGAAGTGTAGTGTGTGCGTAATGGCTGAACGATATATCGTCGCCTGTAGGCTGCGGCTTTAAGCTGCCGCTTACAATAAAGTAGCCGGCAAAAATTCCAATTACAAAAAGTATAAAGACTAATATTCCTTTTTTCATGATGATTTTGTTTCAGTAATTTCCTAAGCGTTTTTCAATATTATTTTTGAACTTGCTCTTAAACTTGAACTTACTCTTAATCTTAATCGACATTGTGTTTATGGGTTTGGTAGAAACCGATTACGAGCAAGATTACGATTAAGATTATTTTAATTTTTACCCTGCCCTGCCGGCAGATGTATTAGACAAATATTTGAATTCACATTTAACGGATATCTAATCATCTGCCGGCAATGTAAAAACCGTCGGCAAGGTTTACGGGGATATTATTAATTTTTGGTTCTCAGAAATTCCAGCACTGCTCTAGCATCAGCTTCTTTCAGTTTCTGATCCTTCATTACCGGCACTTTTTTCCATTGAGCCATTAAGCTCTTAACGTAACCATCTTTCTGCTGGTTTTCTTTCGTGTTCATCAAGTAGTTCATGATGAAAACCGGAGAAAGGATTTTTGTAACTCCGCGTAAAGGAGGCGCAAGATTAACATCATCAATGTTATGGCAGGCTGAACACTTGTCGTTGAATATATCATTGCCTTTGTCCACAAGTCTCTGGTTGATCGGACCGAGCTTTACTTCCTTAATGGGACCGAAACCTTTGTCATTTAAGTTAGAAGAATTTTTCTTCTGTATTAACGTCATTTCTGTTGTCGATACTGCCGAGTTATCCATTCTAAACCCAAGGAAAAGAATGAATACGGCAAACAGCGACAACTGAATTAAAGATTTTGTTTTCGTTTTCATTTTCATTTTACTCCAAATTTTAATCATCGTAATTAAATTTTATCTGCAATTAGAATAACAGCCATGCGAGCACATACAATGAATTATTGTCGGAAGCGTTTCTTCCGGAACCGTCATAGTTTGTGCTGCCGCCATTGAATGTATTATATAAATTATATTGAACCGCGAACTGAGTATTCATCCAGGGCATTAAAGTTAGCTGAAGAACTTCGCCGCTGCTGTTAGGTTCGCCGTTAGCGCTTCCGGTAACATCGCCCGGTGCGTAAAGGCCGGCATCAGCAGTGCCGCTCATTGTAAAATAACCTGCTGAAAGAGCTGCCCACTGCGGAAAGTTATAAGTTAAATCAACCTTAAGTGAGTTGAGTGTGTTGCTTGGATTAGCTGAACCGCCCGCGTTATAAGTCGCGTCAAGAGTCTGCTTTTCGGTAATGTAAGAAGCATGAGCAATCCATGAACCGCCTGCGTCGTTGGTTAATTCATATTGAGCGTCAAAACCAATGTCCGTATACTTATTTGTTAAACCGGAAATACCTGAAGGATACATCTCAGAAGAAATTCCGAAAGTCCCAACTTCGAGATATTGACCTTGCCACTGGTGCTGAATCGCTAGTCTCCAGTATGGTGCAACGCCTTTAATTGTACCTGTCCAGGTCGTATCCGCTGGATATGAAGCGCCTTGTATTGCAGTTTTATAGAAAGAAACTTCTGCAAAAATTAATTTGTTGTATAGTCCATATATTCCAAGACCTGCTTCATTTCCCGGTGTTGACTGAAGCAATGTAGTTGCCGAAGGACCAGGTGTTGCGCTTGATAGTACATAAGGGAAGCCCCAAACTGGTGTAGAGTTCCATACATCCTGAGCTGTAGGATTATTATTTAAAGTGACTCCATATAAAAGGTCGTTTCCGCCAAGTGTTGTATGGTTTGAATATCTGATATCAGTATTGTCTAATCCAAATGTTCCTGAAGTTGGATCATACGTGATCTGTAAAAAAGCACCTATTCTTGGTGTAATTTCGCCGGATAAAAACAGGCTTAATTGTTGGGGAAATTCTACGGCAGAACTGCTTGCACCTGGAGTAGCCTTGTTTACCGATGAGAACGAAGTCATAACCATCGCAGAAAGCGGGAATGAATTTAAAATGCTTAAATCAGTTCTTTCGCTATCTGGAGAAACTGCTTCAAGCATTGGAGAGTTTGATGTTGTGTATCCATTCAACTTGAACATTCTTCCGAATGAGTTAAGTTCGGGATAAGCATAATGACAGTAATTGCAGGAAAGCCCGGTCTGCCTTGCAAAGCTTGGAATAGCGTAGTTTGCCGGTGCGGTTAAGAACATCAGCAATACAACCGCGGAAAGAAAAAAGAATAATTTGTTCTTCCTATTCCCCAAAATTGAATTTGAAAAAAATGTAACCTTACTTGATATCATTTTAGATCTCCGTTTTTTTTGTTTTAAAGATTCTTTCATATTAAAATTCATTCTGATGCGGAACCCAGACAGCTTTTAATAGCTTCATCAAGCCTGCTGAGTTCCAAAGGTTTTACAAATAAATAGTCGGCGCCGCAAGATTTTAAATCAGGTTCTTTTATTTTATCCGGGTAGCTTGTAATCGCAATAATGCGGAGGCTGTCATGCGTTTCCTTGGCTTTCGATATAAAGCTTTTCCCGAACTCGGAATTCTCTCTTACATCGGTAATAAGAAGATGAAAACTTCGCTGCTGGATTTTCTTTAATCCTAATTCAACGTTATTTACTCCAGTCATCGAATAATTTTTCTTCCTTAAATAATTGCCGAATGCAGAAAGAATATTTTCGTCTTTGTCTACGACTAATATTTTTGGTTTATGCTTCATTAATAATGAACAAATAATTTTGCCGTAGTTTATCCAATTAGCGTGCCGCTAAAATGATGGTTAGGAATAATTTCGAAAAGTTTTAATAGGGATGAAAAATGAAGATGATGTGATATTTAATGAAGAGAAACTGCCAAATAATATTTTACACGTGCCAATTGGGGTTTGACACCACCTATCAATTTAACTTATAGAATTCCAGACATTTTATAAGTTATCTCCATTTTTATTTAAAATCTTCCGCTTTAATATTACACTTTTTCATCATTCGCTGGAAGTTCTGGCGGGTCATGCCGGATGATTTTGCAGCTGCGGTAACGTTGCCGTGCAGAGCGGTCAGTTTATTTTCAACAAACTGTTTTTCGAACAAGTTCAGTACATAGTCGCGCGACTGTTTGAAAGTCGTTCCGTTAATTGGAAGAACGGGATCTTTTACCGAAGGATTAACGCTGAGCATTTTTGCCAGGATGTCGTCGGTTATCTCTTCTCCTCTTGCAAGCATAACGGCTCTTTCAATCAAATTCTCAAGTTCTCTTACATTTCCGGGAAACGAGTAAGAGCAAAGAATAGAATTTGCATGCGATGAAAATCCTTTTACTTTTTTATTAAGATGCTCGTTGTACTTTGCTAAAAAATAATTAGCAAGTAGCGGAATATCGTCTGCACGTTCGCGCAGCGGCGGAAGCTTAATCGCAACTACATTCAACCGGAAGAATAGGTCTTCTCTAAAATTTCCGTCCTTAATTTCTGATTCAAGATCGCGGTTGGTTGCGGCAATAAATCTTGCCTGGACTTTAATCGGAACGTCTCCGCCCAGTCTTTCGAACTCTCTTTCCTGTATAGCCCGCAGAAGTTTCTGCTGAAGTCCCGGCAGAAGGTTTCCGATTTCATCTAAAAAAATCGTTCCGTTCTGAGCAAGTTCAAACTTGCCAAGTTTGCGTTCAGAGGCGCCGGTAAAAGCTCCTCTTTCAAAACCGAATAATTCTGACTCGAGAAGATTGTCGGGGACAGCCGAACAGTTTATTCCGATGAAAGGATGACCTGTACCCATCGTGTTCCCGTGAATTGCTCTTGCGACTAATTCTTTACCTGTGCCGCTTTCGCCTGTTATTAAAACCGGAACTGTGTTTGGCGTTGTTGAAACCATTCCGATTAATTTATAAATCTCCTGCATCCGCTGGCTTCTGCCGATCAATTCGTAACGGTCAGTAATGTCTGCATTAAAAGAAGTATTATCTTTTTCAACATCACCGGAAGTCGTTGATTTAGTCAAAGCCTTTTTGGTAAGCTCTCTTATCTTATTTATATCAAGCGGTTTGGTAAGATAATCAAACGCACCAAGCTGCATCGCTTTAATTGCGTTCTGCATTATACCGTAGCCTGTAATAATTATCGTGGGAATATTAATTCCCTCCTCTTTCATTTTTTTCAAAACCTCGAGACCGGTAATCTTCGGAAGAGAAATATCCATAAAAATAAGATCGAGTTTTTCGGAGCCGATAACTTTAAGCGCTTCCTCGCCGTCCCCAGCAATTACAGCTGCGTAACCTTCTTTCTTTAATACTTCGAGAAAAGCGAAGCGGATTTTTTCATCGTCATCAACAACAAGAATCTTTTCAGAATGTTTTAGTTTATCTTCCAAATTTTTTCCTAATTCTTAAATAAGATGTTCCGGCAGAGAATATTTTTCATTCTGAAGCGGAATATAAATATTAAAAGTTGTCCCGGTTCCTTTTTTACTTTCAACCGTAATAATACCGCGGTGAGCGTTGATGGTCCGTTTAACCATCGGCAAGCCAAGACCGGTGCCGTTTGTTTTTGTCGTAAAGAACGGATCAAAAATCCTTGCAACGTTTTTATTGTCGATGCCGGTTCCGGAATCAGTTATTTGAACCAGTATGCATTCCGTTCCTTTCAGCATTGTTAGCTCATACTTTGTTCTTTCTTCGTTGTCCATTTGAGTATATCCTGCGGCTGCTTCCAATTTGTAATCGTGCAATGTTTTCTTAAGTATTATTTTCTTGACGGAGATAAAAATTTCATTTGTACCGCTGCTTGATTCAAAATTCTCTTCACGGTTTCTCTTCTCGTCAATTGATTGAACTGCATTCAGCAAAACATTTATCACCGCCTCTTTAAGATGAGATGCATCCAGAAGAATTGAAGGGATTGCAGGCTCAATTTCTTTCTTAAGCGTAATTCTTGATTTCTTAAATCGGAGCGAAACGAAATCAAGGCTTTCGTTCAAAATGTTTTCAAAGCTGGCAGTCTGGAAATTCATCGGAACGGGGTAAGCATAGTTAAGAAGCTTTGTGACAGTCTCTTCCATTTCTCCGGTAGAATTAAGCGCTACGGTAACAGATTTTTTTTCAGACTTTGCCAGATTATTAGATTCGGCAAGAAGCTGAAGAATCATTTTTATTGAAGTAAGAGAGTTGCGGAATTCATGAGCGACGAACGCGGCAATCTCGCCGGTAGCCGCAAGCTTTTCGGTCTTAACCAAAACATTTTCAAGCTGCTTTCGTTTTGTAATATCCGTAATGACGGCAAGAACGGCAATCACTTCGCCGTTTCTTTTCATCGGAATGGCAATGTGCTCGATGAATCTTTCCTGCTGCTTATCGTTAATCCTGCTGTTGATGCAGCTTTCAATTTTGCTTTTTGAAATGGCATTTTTGCATATGCACTCAGTACAAAATCCGTTGTTGCCAAAAATCTTGCTGCAGTTTTCTCCTTTAACATCTTCGATGTCGTACCCTGTAATCGTATTGAAAGCCACGCTTGCAGTTTGAATCTTCAAATCTTTATCGAGAAGCAGGAACGCGCTTGGAACATTGTCAAGTATTGCCTGGAGCTTGGACTTCTCCGCAAATAATTCTTCCGTTCTGAAGTTTACCATTTCTTCAAGATGACTTCTGTATTGCAGAATTTCTTTTTCATGCTCGTCAAGTGAATGAGCCATTAAATTAAATTGCTCTGCAAGCGTTTCAATTTCGTCGCCGGTTTCAACATTTACTCTATGGTTATAATTTCCCTTGGTGATTGTTTCGGCGCCTTTTGTTAGCGTTGCAAGAGAAATTGTAAAATGCCTTGTAGCTAATAAGCTCAGTAAAATTGAAATGATAAGAAATAAAACCAGTATGCCGGCAAAAGTATTCTCATATGTATAAACCGGGGACATAATAACTGCTTTTGGGACAGCCACAATTAAATAAAGAGGAATCGCAAAACTATGTTCAATACTTGAGTTCATTGCGGAGGCAAAGCCATAAAAAAGAGGCGAGTGAAAAATTATGTCATTGCTACCGCTGCTTATGGCAGCTTTTTGATAGGATAAGATTTTACTTGCAACGGCAGCAGGAAAATCGTGTTGAAGGTTGTATTCATTCCTGCCTGCAAGTAATTTATTCCAATTTTTTTTCTTTAAAGAATGGTAAAGATAATGCCCGTCACCGCTTGCTAATATCACTTCTTCTTTGGGAGATAAAGGTTTATAAGTTTGCAAAGTACTGAAAAGATTCTTAACATAAACATCAGCAATAAGGATCTTAGTCCTCCTGCCTTTATTAAATACAGGCATTACAAAACTTACCACAGGAATTATTTTATTTTTACTTCCCAATAGTTCCGCCGGTGCAAGAGCAACTTGGCCTTCGCGAAGATTTTTTATCAGATACAAATAAAATTCTTCAGGATACTGCGGCAGCTTATTTGCTTCAACAATATGATAAGAGCTGTCATTAGAGTCAGAAGGGTCGCATCGCACGCACGAAATAATATATCCCGCACTATCCGCCACTTTAATCTGATAATAAATTCTTCTTGTTTGAATAAGAGATAAGAGACCGTTGTTTAATCCTTTTATCCTTTCTGAAAATGCTGCTGCATTATTACTGTGCGGTCCTTGTAGAGATTTATTATTTATATATTGATTGCGTACCAGCCTAAGATCGCTTTCTATTCCGGTCATTAGGTTCGCAGTATTTTCCTGCATTATCGAAAGATCGCGGTTAAGATTTTGTACGGCAATTTTCTTCATCATCTTTGTGTTCGTAACGATGCCGTATAATCCGATCACAATAATGGGAAGTAAAGACAGACCTGTAAATGCAATGATAAGTTTGGTCCGGATCGAAAGCCAGGGAAATAATTTGTTCAGCTTAACCATTTATCAATGCATATCTAATTAAAAATTATTTTTGAAATTTTTAAGGAAATCTATACAGTAAAAAAATAATTTGCAAATAAAGAGCTATGCCCTTTTTATTTTGGGAATTAAATCTTATACGAGTATCTAAAGTAATATCCGGATTTTTTGCTTGGAATAATCTTATTTAATTTCGTCTTTATAATACTATCATAAATTTAATGTTTCCACAATTCTCTATCCAAACTTCTGTACTGTATTGCTTCGCTAATATGTTGAGGTAAAATATTTTCGGAATTATCAAGATCTGCTATTGTTCTGCTGACTTTCAATATCCTGTCATAAGCTCTTGCCGAAAGTCCAAGCCTTGACATTGCCATTTTTAATAAATCGGCACCGGCAGAATCTAGTTTACAAAATTGTCTTACTTCTTTAGAGCCCATATCCCCATTATTATAAATGTTCTTTAGAGCAATAAATCTTTTTGTTTGAATATCTCTTGCTTTCATAACTCTGTTTCTTATTTCTGCGGATGACTCAGTTTTAATTTCGGAAGACAACTCTTTATACTTCACTGCCGGAACTTCAATATGAATATCAATTCTGTCCAGCAGCGGACCGGAAATTTTTGACATATATTTTTGAATCTGCGGCGGTGCACAAGTGCATTCTCTTGTTGGATCAGTGTAATAGCCGCAAGGGCACGGGTTCATCGCTGCTGCAAGCATAAAATTCGCAGGAAATTCCAATGACAGCTTTGATCTGCTGACCGTTACTTTTGCGTCCTCCAAAGGCTGCCTTAAGACTTCAAGAACATTTTTCTTAAACTCAGGAAGCTCATCTAAGAACAGTACTCCATGGTTGGCAAACGAGACTTCACCAGGCCGCGGGAATGATCCGCCTCCAACAAGTGCCGCATCCGAAACAGTGTGATGCGGATTTCTAAAAGGACGTTCAGTAATCAATGATTGTTCTTTGGGAATTATTCCCGCCACAGAATGAATCTTTGTCGTTTCGAGCGCTTCGTTAAAAGTCATCGGCGGAAGTATTGTCGGGATTCTTTTGGCAAGCATGGTTTTGCCCGAGCCTGGAGGTCCAATCATAATTATATTATGAGATCCCGCTGCTGCAACTTCAAGCGCGCGCTTAACATTTTCCTGACCTTTTACATCCGAAAAATCCAGATGATACATATTAATTTGAGAGAAAAGTTCTTCCTTATTTGTATAAGTCGCTTCCTTTTCCAAATCTCTATTTACGAATTGAACAACTTCTCGAAGATTTTCCATTCCATAAACTTCGACGCCGTCAACTATTGAAGCTTCTTTTGCAGAATCAGCGGGCAAAATAATTCTTTTAATTCCCCTTTTTTTTGCTTCAACTGAAATCGGCAGTGCTCCCTTTACCGGTCTTAAAGTTCCATCCAGCGAAAGCTCACCAAGGAATAATGAATCGCGAGTAAAGGTTTCGTCAATAATTTCTGTAGCGGTTAAGATTCCTATGGCAATCGGTAAGTCAAATGAACTGCCTTCTTTTTTTATGTCGGCTGGGGCAAGATTGATGGTGTACTTTTTTATAGGAAATTGAAAGC
This sequence comes from Bacteroidota bacterium, assembly GCA_021824565.1. GTDB lineage: Bacteria > Bacteroidota > Ignavibacteria > Ignavibacteriales > Ignavibacteriaceae > FEN-1297. Next base: position 10,224 of record JAKAKL010000008.1, read on the forward strand.
CGCTGTTTTTGATAGCCGCAATAACGCGTTCACGGCTTTCTTTTACAACGTTGTCGGGCAATCCTACAATTATGAAACCCGGGATTTGTTTTTCAATATTGGTTTCTACTTCGACAAGGTACGCGTCAATTCCTATTGTCGCGCTTGAAATAATTTTAGATAACATGTTTCCCTTTTCATTGTTAGATGTTTAAGAAGAATTATTTTCATATTACCCTCTTAAGATTTTTTAAACTAAGAGTTAAAAGAAATAACAATAAATTTTATTTATAATTTCTAAGAAAATCTATTCTGTCTTGAAGCTGCATTACCGGAGTCAGCAATTTGTCTTTGCCATAAAGCGCGTCTTTTCTATTCGTGAAAGCCAGCTCATAATCTTTGCTCATAACAATTGCCTCTTCGGGACAAACCTCTTCACAAAGTCCGCAAAAGATACAACGAAGCATATTAATTTCAAACTTTACCGGATAACGTTCTTTTTCATTTTCTGTTTCAGCAGCTTGTACTTCAATTGCCAAAGGCGGGCAAACCCTCGAACAAAGCCCGCACGCCACGCATCTTTCCACGCCGTTCTCTTCCATAACTAATACCGGTCTGCCGCGGTAAGATGCCGGGGGAATAAACTTTTCTTCCGGGTACTGCATCGTAAATTTCGGTTTGAACATGTTCTTTAAAGTTAACGACAAACCCTTAACGATTTCCGGAATGTATATCTTCTCTAAAAATGTTAAATCTTTTTCTCTTCTTTTTAACGCCATCTATTCTCCGAAAACTATACCATCGAAATAAAATTAAATTTTAAATACCATTATTAAAACAGCAACCCAAACTATGTTTATTAGTGAAAGCGGAAACATTACTTTCCAGCCGAGGCTCATCAGTTGATCATATCTAAATCTCGGTATGCTCCATCTTACCCAAATGAAGAAGAACAATAATGCCGCAACTTTTACTGCAAAAGCAGCAACTGAAATCGCAGCAAACCATCCGGCAGATAAACCGAAATGATCAAGATAAGGGAATTGCCAGCCGCCTAAATAAAGTGTCACAATTAATGCGCTTGCTATAAACATATTGGCATATTCTGCAAGAAAGAATGCAGCAAACTTCATACTGCTGTATTCAGTATGAAAACCACCGACTAATTCCGGTTCTGCTTCCGGCAGATCGAAAGGCAAACGGTTTGTCTCTGCAAAAGCGGAAACAAGAAAAGTAATAAACCCTATCGGCTGAAGTATTGCGTTCCACATCCATCCGGACTGCGCTTGAACAATATCAACCGGTCTTAATGATTGTGCTAATAACAAAACTCCGCCGACTGAAAAGCCCATTGAAATTTCATATGAGATCATCTGTGCCGATGATCTTATTCCGCCGAGCAAAGAATATTTGCTGCCTGAAGACCAGCCTGCAAGTGTAATGGCGTAAACACCGAGCGAAGTTAAAGCAAGAATATATAAAATTCCGATGTTAACATCTGCAACAACAAGCGGCACACTAAATCCGAAAATATTAATATTCGGACCAAAAGGAATAACTGCATAAGTTGTAAATGCAACGAACAAAGCTATAACTGGTGCAAGAGTATGAATAGGTTTATTCGCAACTTCCGGAACGATGTCTTCTTTCAACAAAAGCTTTAGAACGTCTGCGAATGGCTGTAATGCGCCTGCCCAGCCTACGCGGTTTGGTCCAATTCTATTCTGCGCCCAGGCGCTTATTTTTCTTTCAAAGTATACAAGATAAGAAACGCTGAGTAAAATTATCGTTACAATGATTAATATTTTTATAATTGTAAATATTATTATCTGTAAAATGTCCATTACAAAATTTGCTCCGATTAAGCAGTTACTGTTTTAGTATTAAGTTCCAATTTTAATTTAGCGCCAAGTTCGCCGACTTTGCCATAGTCAAGCCCGCTGAATGAGCTGACATTTTTCGCGATATCCCAGAAGACTTCTTCGGCAACGCCGTATTTTAATTTATGCCCCATCGCTCCGGATAAGCCGACTATTATTCTCCATGTTGATCTAACATCGTGTTTATTGCCTTCAGCCCAACTGTCGAATTTAGTTCCGAATTTATCCCACCTGCTAAGTGACATTCCTTCGAGTGCGCGGTCTACATCAAAAGTTGCAACTGCAGGTCTCAGTCTCTGCAAGCGACCTTCAAAGTTTACAATTGTACCGTTCTTTTCAGCGTAAGTTGAAGCGGGGAAAACAAAATCTGCAAGTTCGGTGGTTTTATTAAAATTTGTTGAATGGGTAATAAATAAATCCAGCTTTGCAAACACTTCTTGAAGCTCATGATTACCTTCTACCAAATCATCTTCAATTAAATAAAGTGCTTTAATATTGCCATCTTTTATTCCTTTAATAATTCCTTCTAAATTTAATCCGCCTTTGCCCGGTACAACTCCAACAATTTCGGCGCCGAGAGAATTTGGCGTAATATCATCTTTCCTAAGCAAATTATCTCCGAAAGTCTGATCAACGTGCCGCATAAAATCTATGTGCTTTGTGCCGATTATTGACGATGCAAATTTCGTAAGCGCATAATTATCTTCGCAAGTTGCATACGGCGAACCAATAAATGCAATTTCATTTTTAGAATAAGATTTTAATTCTGAGGATGCTGCGGCAAAAGCCTCATCCCAGCCGCTCCTGACCAATGTTCCGCCCCGGCGAAGATATGGTCCGTCAACTCTGTTTTCGTCATTAATAAATTTATAAGTATTTACTCTGCCGTGATCGCACATCCAAAAACTATTTACTTCGTCGTTCTGCCTTGGAGTCAGTCTCAATACTTTATTGTTTCTTACTTCAAGATTGATGTTGCAGCCGCGAGAACATCCGTTACAGACTGATTTTGTTTTTGATAATTCCCACACTCTCGCTTTGAATCGAAAGTCTCTGCTGGTAAGCGCTCCAACCGGACAAATATCGGTTACGTTCATTGAATAAGGATTATCCAATTGTTTTCCTGGATAAGTAACAATGGTAACTCTGTCTCCGCGCTTTACAAATGTTAATTGCGGTTCCTTTGCAATCTCATCGCAGAATCTAATACACCGTGAACAAGAAATGCACCTGTCTCCATCAAACATAACAAGAGGTCCAAGCGGAACTCTTTTATCTTTGTGAGTTTTCTCTTCATTAAATCTGCTTTCGCCGGCGCCGTGTGAATATGCATAGTCCTGCAGTTTGCATTCGCCTGCTTCGTCGCAGATGGGGCAATCCAAAGGATGATTAATTAATTCAAATTCCATTACTGCATTTCTTGCGCTCAACGCTTTATCGGAAGCCGAATAAACGACCATCCCGTCAGCCGCTAATGTTGCGCATGCAATAGAAAGCTTAGGCATCTTTTCAATTTCAACAAGACAAACTCTGCAGTTGCCTGAGACTGACAGGCTTTCGTGCCAGCAGAAATGCGGAATCGTTATTCCGTTTTTCTTTGCTGCTTGAATTATTGTTTGACCTTGTTCAAATTCTATTTCTTTTCCATCTAAAACAAATTTTGGCATTAATTAACCTTATTATTTTCTACAAATACTTAGAACATTTTACTCAGCAGAATAAATTTGGCTAAGTAAAATTTTATTTTAACACCGAATCAACCTGATGATATTCAAAGTCGAATGCTTCTGCAACTCCTTTATATGTAATTTTACCGTCAATCATATTTAAACCAAGTTTTATTTCCGGATTTGTTTTGATCGCAGCCTCATATCCTTTATTTGCAATTTCAACAGCGTATGGAAGAGTTGCATTCGTTAAAGCTAAAGTTGAAGTATGAGGAACGGCACCGGGCATGTTAGCAACACAATAATGAAGCACTCCATCTACAACGTAAGTTGGATTTTCATGAGTCGTCGGGTGACATGTTTCAATACATCCGCCTTGATCGACAGAAACATCGACTATAACCGAACCTTCTTTCATAAGGCTGAGCATTTCTTTTGTAACTAATTTAGGAGCTTTTGCGCCTGGAATTAATACTGCGCCAATTACCAGATCAGCCTTCGGCAAACCGGCGCGAATATAATAATCGTTAGACATCATTGTTGTGACGTTCTTCGGCATAACATCATCCAGATATCTTAAGCGATAAAGATTGTTATCATAAATAGTAACCTTTGCGCCAAGCCCTGCAGCAATTTTTGCAGCGTTGGTTCCCACAATACCGCCGCCAAGGACCATAACTTCAGCCGGTCCGGTTCCGGGAACGCCGCCAAGTAAAATTCCTCTTCCTCCCATTGCCTTTTCAAGATACTTTGCACCTTCCTGCGGTGCCATTCTTCCCGCCACTTCGCTCATCGGTATTAACAGCGGAAGCGATCTATCAGCTTTTTGAACAGTTTCATAAGCAATAGCAACGCATTTTGCTTTCATCATTGCTTCGGTTAATTCTTTGCTCGCTGCAAAGTGGAAGTACGTAAATAAAATCTGACCGCTCTTTATCAGTTTATATTCCTGCTCAATCGGCTCCTTTACTTTCATTATCATCTGAGAATTTGAAAAAATCTCAGATGGAGTAGAGGCTATTTCAGCGCCTACCTTTTTATAATCCTCATCCGAAAAACCGCTGCCTGCGCCGGCGTTGGTTTCTACAATTACTTTGTGTCCGTTTTTAATTAATATTGAAGCTCCTACAGGTAAAAGAGCAACTCTATTTTCATTGGCTTTTATTTCTTTTGGAACGCCGATTAACATATTTTACCTCTCATTTTATTCAGCTATGCGGCTGATTTTAATAATATATTTTTTGATTTTATTATAAGCTTAACGTATTTGTCTTCGTCAAGCAGTTGATTTGCTGTTTCAAGAATGTTTTCTCTTGTAACTGACTCAATATTCTTTAAAATTTCTTCTGTGGTCTTTATTCTATTAAAATATAATTCGGACTGCGCCATTCTAATCATTCTGTGCGATGTGCTTTCAAGGCTCAATAAAAGATTTCCTTTTAATGATTCTTTTGCCTTCTTCAATTCTCTTTCGGAAACTTTAACATTTCTTAACTTTTTCAATTCTCTGGAAATAATATTCAACGCTTTTTCAAGCATCTTATCATTGGTTGATAAATAAACTCCGAAAGTAGAAACGTCATAAAAGGAATTTAAAAAGGAATTTATTTGATAAGCTATTCCGTTCTTTTCGCGCACTGACTGGAACAGCCTGGAACTGCTTCCTTCGCCTAAAATCTGATTCAACACAGCCGCATTAATTCGATCATCGCTTTTATAACCATCGCTGATAGTTCCTAGTATTGCGTGAACCTGTTGAATTTCCTTTTCTATAAATTCCAATTTCGGCTGAACCGCGGTTGATGAATAATTTTTTCTTTTGATTGCAGAATAACCGAGATCGCTCTTAAAATATTTTTCCGAAAGCTTGACCACTTCTTCATGGCTGATTGCGCCTGAAGCCGAAATAAGCATGCGGTTGAATCCATATTTCTCTTTAATGAAGCTGAACAAATCGAGCTGGGAAAATTTCTTAATATTTTTTTTAGTGCCAATGATAGGGAAAGCTAAACTGTTTCCGGCGAAAATTGTTTCTTCAAATTTATCAAAGATTAATTCTTCCGGGTTATCGTTAATATCATTTAACTCATCAACTACAACACTTGCTTCTTTGGAAATTTCAGACGGCTTAAAAGCGGGCTGCTGCACCATGTCGGAAAGAACGTCAAAGGTTTTTCCCAAATGCTCGCTTAAACCGCGACCGTAATAGCATGTGTGTTCCTTTGAAGTAAAAGCATTTAAATATCCGCCCGAGGATTCTATGTCGTCCGCAATTTTTTTCGCAGATCTTTTTTTCGTTCCTTTAAAAAGCATATGCTCGATGAAATGTGTTATCCCGTTGTTCTTAATGTTTTCGTCGCGGGAGCCAACATTGAACCAAAATCCCAGTGAAAATGATTTCACATGAGGAATCGTTTCTGAAATTATTTTGATTCCGTTAGGAAGGATAGTCTTATTATACTGATTCAAAACATTTTTCTGAAAAGTGGCAAAAAATTCTTGGGAAATATAGAGAAATGGCTCTATGTAGTCAAGGAAAGTTCGTGTTCTCAGCACATAGATTAACTTAGAATTACTAGATTACCTGCCAAATTTTTCAAATGGATGCGCTTCCGTGTTGAAGATTACTTTATCAAAATTTAATGTACTGGGAGGCGCAAACATTAGATAAAGATATTTTAAAGTTTCAGCAAGAAAAAAACTTTGCATTTCATTGTCTTTTTCTTTTGTGATAACGCTTTTAAGTCCTGAATAACCGTTTTTAGTCCTGCAATATTTTACAATGCTCTCGAAATATGTTTTTCCCATTTCCAGATATTTTTCATCATGAGTATAATGGTATAAATAATAAGCCGACTCAATGTTCTCCGGTCTAAGAACGTATTCGGGATATGTAATTTTCATCGAGTCGTAATTAATTTCTTCAGGCTCAATTCCCGTTAAGTTCCACATTTTATAGCATGAGGATTGAAGTTCTTCAGCTCTTTTCAAATCTCCGCCTAATGCGAGTTCCGCACCGAAGAACGCATCTAAAGAGCCAAATAAAGTAGAAATTTTTTTGCCTGTGTTCATATCTGCCTGGCAATACCAAAATCCCGTTGAAGTAGAATCCGCTAAATATTTATTTACTGCTTCAACGCTTGTTTCCCACATCTTTTTGCAGTCTTTATCGCCGAATAATTTCCAACTTTTCAGCAAATATTCATAATAAGAATCAATACCGCCGCTGATATGGCTCTCTGTGTCTGTCCATTCTCCTGTTTCAACATTAATTGAAGATCCGACCAAACCAATTTTTGATCTTCTATCGTATAAAGCGACGAGCGCTTTTTTTGCTTTATCAAAATAAACCGGATTGCCTGTAAGCTGACTTAAAGTTCCAAACTCTAACAAGCACGATCCTATTTCAGCCGGGTTGCTGTCTTTTCCTTTTACTTCTCCTGTCTTCAGATTTACATATCTGTATGGCATTCCCGTTTTTGAATTAAATACAGGCAATAGTCTGTTTGCAAGGTCTTCAGCTAACTTCAAAAATCCTTTATCGTGAGTAAGTTCATAGCTTGAAAGCAAACCGCCGACAAGCCTAATATTTATTTCAAAGAACTTAACCGAAATGTTTTTATCGAATGACAGGCTGTCTAAAATTAATTTTTTAGTTTCATCCGCTTCTTTTTTCAGTCCCATTAAAACCATCGTATCAAACGCATCAACCGGAGTCATTAACAACGAGGTTCCGTACCAATCTTCGTACGTACCGCTGATCGGCTTAAGATCGTCATGTCCCCACGCATATTTTTTGTAACCATTCCATGCATGAAGAAATTCAGCTTTTATTTTAGCCGCCATTTCATTCTTATCAATTTTCGCGTTAGAAGTTTTAGGCTTCTGCCCCGCAAAAGAATTTCCTCCGGTTAAAAACAGAAACGATATTGCTATGATGATACTAATAGATAATTTAACTGAATTCATTATGTGTTCCTCAAATAGAATATTTCTAGTTTACGCTCATTGACGGCGGAAAATCCTTTTGTTCGCTTCCCCACTTTTTATTTGGAGCAGTTCCCATGTTGAAAATCAATGTGCCTCCATTCATAATTTCTTTATGATAAATATAAGACCGTTCCAAAGGCTTGCCGTTGAGTTCTGCCGATTGAATAAATTTATTTTCTTTCGAAACATTATTTGCAATTATAGTAAATTGTTTTCCGTTTTCTAACTGAATCGAAACTTTATTGAACATCGGGCTGCCAATAACATAAATTCCATCCGCCGGATTAACCGGATAAAATCCCATAGAACTGAAAACATACCATGCAGACATTTGTCCGCAGTCGTCGTTTCCGCAAAGCCCGTTTGTTGAGTCGGTATATAAAGTCTCCATTATTTTTCTAACACGCATTTGGGTCTTCCACGGTTCTCCGGCATAATTATAAAGATATGCAATGTGGTGGCTCGGCTCGTTGCCCTGCGCATATTGCCCTACCATCCCCGAAATGTCCGGAGATGCATTTGCGCCTTCAACTATTGGCGATTGTTCAAAGAGCGAATCAAGTCTTTCAACAAAATGTTTTTTGCCGTCGAACAATTTTATTAAACCAGCAACATCCTGCGGAACAAACCAGCTCCACTGCCATGCGTCTCCTTCGGTGTAATCATCATTTCGGTGATTTGAAAACCGCGGATCGAAAGGTGTACGCCATTTGCCGCTGCTTTCTTTTCCTCTAAAAAAGAATGTTGTTGTATCAAATAAATTTTTATAAAATCCGGCTCGTTTAATAAATAATTTATAATCGTTTTCTTTTTTAAGATATTTTGCCGTTTGAGCAATACACCAGTCATCGTAAGCATATTCCAAAGTTTTAGATACCGATTCATTTTCTTTGTCAGAAGGAATATAGCCGAGTTCCTTATAATATTTCAGCCCGAAATGATTTTGCATTGCGCTCTTCTTCATTGCATTGTAAGCTTCGTCAATGTTGAAGCCGTGAAATCCTTTTAATATTGCATCCGTAATTACCGGGACCGCATGATAACCGATCATAGTATTTGTTTCGTTGCCTTCAAGTTCCCAAACCGGCAGCAGACCTGTTTCTTCATAGTGCGCAAGCATAGAGCGGATAAAATCATTCACGCGATTTTGTTCAATTAAAGTAATCAGCGGATGTTCGGCGCGGAATGTATCCCACAATGAAAAGATTGTATACTGATTATATCCTTCCGCTTTATGAACTAGACTGTCGGCGCCTTTAAACTCTCCATTAACATCGCTGAACAGACTCGGATGGATCAATGAATGATATAATGCCGTGTAAAAAGTTTTCTTCAGATCATTGTCTTTAGTTTCAATTTTAATTTTACTTAATTGAGTTTTCCATTCATCGGCGGCAGTTTCTTCAACTTTATTAAAATTCCAGCCTGGAATTTCCGCATTCAAATTTTCCATAGCGCCATTTATACTCACGGAAGAAATTCCGGTCTTAATTAAAATTACTTCATCTTTCTTAGTCTTAAATTTAAATATTCCTTCAAGCGAAATTCCTTTTTCTTCTTTCTTATCTTTTATCAAATAATTGTTCAAAGAGAAAAGATAATTGCTGAATGGCTTTGAAAATTTTGCCGCAAAATAAACTCGTTGATCTTTTGCCCAGCCGGTAGAAAATCTATATCCGGCAATTGTGTTCTTATTAATTATTTTAATGTACGCTCCGGTTGTTTTATCCCAGTTCAAGCTGTGACCAAGATTTAAAACAATTACAGAGTAATTGCTTTGCGGGAAAGTATATTTTTGAAAACCAACGCGCTTCGCCACGGTTAATTCCGCTTTAATATTATATGTCTTTAACATTACAGAATAATAACCCGGCTTTGCAGTTTCATCTTTGTGCGAGATCTGTGAGTGAAGCGAAATTAATTTTGATGAATCAGCATCTGTATTAATCGAAAGCTCTGCGGGCATAAATAAGATATCGCAGAGATCGCCGATACCTGTTCCGCTTAGATGGGTATGACTAAACCCGATAACAACAGTGTCGGAATAATTGTATCCCGAGCACCAGTCCCAGCCCGATGTTCCGTTATCGGGACTAAGCTGAACCATTCCAAACGGAACCACAGCTCCCGGGAACGTATGACCGTGATCTGCCGTTCCGATAAATGGATCAACATATTTATCCGGATCAAAATTGTTGTCCCTACTCTGCGGAGAAATATTTATTGACGAAAGTAAAATTAAAGTCAGTGTAAAAATTTCGAGAATAAATATTCTACCGTGCAGTTTCATTTTTAAGCTTTCAACAAATAAGGTTTTTCTTCATAAACTTTTATTATCAGCTCGCCGAACAAAGTATTTGCCCATGCGAACCATTTCCTTGTGTAATCATCCGGATTATCTTTTTCAAATGATTCATGCACGAATCCTGTTCCGGCATTTGTTGCCAGCACCATTTTTATACACGAAGATATTTCTTCATCATTCAGCGAAGTAAGCGCGCGCATAATAATACTAAGCGGCCATATTTTTCCTAAACCGGTGTGCGGACTTCCAATCCCGTCTCCAAATTTTCCTTTAAAATAATATGGATTGTTCCCGCTGAAAATAAACTTCCTCGTATTTTGATAAACTGGATTTGTTAATGTTGTACAACCGAAATAAGGAAGAGATAAAAGTCCTGGAAAACTTGGGTCATCCATAAAAAGCTGGTTGCCGAATCCGTCCGCTTCATATGCAAATATTCTTCCGAACTTCAAATGGTTTGTAATTGAATAAATTTTTAGCGCGTGCTCAACTTCATTTGCAAGCGAACGGCATTCTCCTGCAAATTCTCCGTCATTTAAAATTTTTATAGACATTTCAGCGAGCTGTCTTAATGATACTACGGCAAAATAATTTGACGGAATATAAAAAGGAAAAATTGTTGCATCATCCGAAGGTCTGAATATCGAGCAGATCAATCCAACCGGCTTAATTGGATTTCCATATCCGCCGCCTGCAACCGTATCGCTTTGCCATGCTGTTATTCTCTGAAACTTATACTGACCTTCGCCGTCTTTCCTTTGCTGCTGCTTGAAAGTTTTTAATATTAATTTCATTGCGGATTTCCAATCGTCGTCAAAGCACGAGATGTCGCCGGTAATTTTCCAGTAATGATATGCGAGCCTTATGGGATAGCACAGCGAATCCAATTCCCATTTCCTTTCATGAAGCTCCGGCTTCATTTCCGTTAAATCTTTATCCCACTCGCTCCCCGTCGGACCGAAATTAAATGCATTTGCGTACGGATCGATCAATATGCATTTTGTCTGGCGGTTAATAACTCCTGCCAAAAGATCTTTAAGCTTATCATCTTTATTTGCGAGCGGAAGGTACGGAAAAACCTGGGCGCTTGAATCGCGCAGCCACATTGCGTTTATGTCGCCGGTTATTACGAAAGTATCCGGCTTGCCTTCAAGCATTTGAAATTTAACTGTGGTATCGAGCGTGTTGGGATAACAATTCTCAAACATCTCCGCAAGGTCTTTATTCGCAATAGAACTTTTGACTTCTTTTATTTTTTCTTCTACAGCCTGGCTTGTAAATTTTCTATCGGATATCTCCGGGCGGTGATTAGCAAGATCAATTTTTTTTGCGCTTTTGCGTGTTTGTTTCTTTTCGGATGGTATGGAAATATTTGGAATCGAAAGTGCTGCAACCGCAAGTCCGCTGGTTTTAATAAATTCTCGTCTCGAAGGCATCTTTATTTATCTTGAAGCTTTAATAGTATTAGTAAACTTGATAGTATAGCCGTTTTAAGTTTTTGTTTTTTGTGTCAGGATATTTCATTTGCTTTTTTTTCTTGAACTTGATCTTGAACTTGAAATTTAGCGTGCTATCGATTTATCGGTTCAAAAGCTAATTTATTTTTTTCTATTAAGCAATAAGAAAAGGAAATTACTGAAAGTTTATAAAATATTTTTCGTTCTCTTTTCACCAGTATTTTTTTATGGGGTTTTATAAACTAAATCTCTAACCCATCCTCTTACCGTGCATTCATTTTGCGCCGCTGTATAAACAGACACCAGCAGACAAATGCCGATTATAAGTTTTATTTTACGTAACATTTTTCCCTCCCTATATAAAAATATTTTTTCGTCATAACTAATTTGATAATGAACAATATAAATTATTATGAATTCCTCTAAGCCTTATATTCAATTAAAATACTTTTGTTCCTGAATAATTATTATTAGTGCCTGAAGTATATTTCTTCGTATTTATAATTTCTAAATATAAATATACCCGCTAACGCTAGTCCAATAGCTCCGCCAATTATAGTACCCGTAAAGTTAATTTCCTTTCCTTTTCCTTTTGAAGCTATATCGTGCCCTAATCCCGGTACTGTAAATATTCCAGCTTCCATCCATCCTTGGGTTTTGTCTTCATCTGTGGCTTTTCTATATAAATCTACAAACTCTATATCTTTTACGTTAACAAGAATTGTTGTATCGCTATTTGAACATATTAAAGTTGAATCTGATAGTCTTAATTTATTAAATGAATATTCTGAACCATCTATTTTTGTAACTTCAGAAGAAGTAATTAGGGTATCTTTTAGACGATTTGATAACTCATATAAATTATATTCTTTATAAAGGAAATAAACGGAACGATTAATTTCCACAATATCATTATCATATTTTGCATCAGTTAAATAAAGAACTGAAATTGGCGGAGGTGTGCAGCCTAAAAATAAAAAAGGAACAACCAATAATATTAGTAGATATTTTCTGTTCATATCCTTTCCAATGCTGTCACGGACCAATTCGCGACAGTAATTTCTTTCGTCATGCAACGAACCATGATTGCCGGGAAGTAATTATTAATTTGATTTCTTATAAGACTTGAGTGTCGGTTTGCTGAGTTCTGCGCCCTGATAACACAAAGAAGATTTTCTTCTCTGTCTTTCCTATTTCCCGCTGCATGTTCCAAAAAGCTTACCCATCAATTTATCTTTTTGTTTACTTATACCGTTTATGCCGGAAGAACTATTCTTAATAATTCAACCCGGCACAATTTAATTATTCTTTCTGCTTTATACAAGCATTAAATAAAAAAAGTTTATAAAAAGAGAAGACGTATCTTGAATGATTTCGGGATGTCATATCTGGTATGCAATATTAAAAAAAACATGCACAAGCTTAATGTTATATGGTTAGAGTTTTTTGCAGTTTATGCTTGAATTTAGTGCAAATTCGATTATTTATATACCAAATACAACTATTTCAAATCTTTACAAAGGTATTTTATTTCCTCACACACATATTTCAATTTTAAATATCTCTGTTAAGTTTTAAAACAGCCCTATAAACAAACTTTCTAGCACTATGCATAATCTTCACAATACTATAAAGAAACTTTTTAGTCATGTGAAGA
>JAKAKL010000012.1 GCA_021824565.1 Bacteroidota bacterium
CCATTTTCAAAATTCATCATACATATGAATTTATTTTTTTACAGAAATATAATTTATGTTCATTGTTATTTCAATTATTGTTAAAGAATTTCATGAATGAAATTCCTACAGAACCAAAAAACATTCATACAAAAACCAATAACACGTAGGAACATCATTTATGATGTTCCTAAATAATTATTTTTATTAATTAACATCTATCGAATTTCATAATTGAAATTCATGTATGGTTATAAAGAATTTGATGAATCAAATTCCTACGCAAATTTCCCTTCAAACACAGGTTTAAGAATTGCCTGCCTATACCTTTTATCCCTGGCGCAGGAAAATTTACTTATAAATCTCTCACAAAACTTTACCGTACCATCGTATACTATCTCCGCCATTTGATACGATTTCAAATTTTGGTAGCTTTCATGTTGCGCGATTAGGCTTTGATTACACATGCTAATAATTGCTTAGTCAAAAAAAATTTATATGATTTAGTTGATAGCTATAAAAAAATCACTATGATTGATCGGAAGACATTTTAAAATTAAACTATCTGAATAAGTTTTTATCAAAAAAGACTTTCCTGAACAATATGCTTAGGTCTAAAATCGCCTATAATTACAAAAGGATTTGGGGCAACAAGGTGATGCAGCTTTGTCGTACCTAAAAAGAAATAATAATCTTTAGTTTGTGCAAAGTCATCAAAATATTTTTTCTTAACATCTTCACATGCTTTTTTCTCATCGCCTCCGTGACTGATTAAAGAATTCCAATACAGCATACCGGTTTCCCAATCCTCAATCATAAGTTTGGCCTTTTTTCCTGAATCGTCTTCAAAGGTAAAGGAGAATTTATACGGCAATTTATTAACAACTTCAAAGCCGGAAATATCATCTTCATTTTCGTTTTCAAATAGATTCATCTGCAGCTTTTTAAATTTTAAGTAGTCAAGTTTTTCTTTTTTCCATTCTCTTTCGGCTGGTTCAAAAGTAAAATCCAAAATTCTTTCAGGTTTAAATACGGCTAATGAAGTGCATATGTCTTTGTTCTTCGCTTCTTTTATTAAGAGTTCTAAATTTGTAAATACTCTTTTAATTACAAACTTTCTTCTTTCCCTCCATGTATCTCCGTCGGATTCAATTATACCATGAGAAATCAAATCTTTCAGAAATAAATTATGGGGGCGATAAGATTCCGGTCTAAAATCGCTTGTGTTTCTTTCCAGATCAAGCTCTACCCATTCATATTTTCTAAATTGTTTATTATAATCAAGCTGTTTGAAAGGTATTGGGTAAATTCTAATCCATTTGCCGTCTTCGGTCAAACCGGCGGTACATACTGTTTCGTTGTATTTTTTGGAAATTGCAGGATAGGCTTTGACGGTAATTAAGACTTTTATTCTCATGGTACCCTTTCAAAGATGTTTAAATTCGTATTCTCCTTTATTGAGTTCACTTAAAGCCTTTAAGGTCCGGCTTCTATGACAAAAATTGTGGTCGGCTTCAAAACACATTAGCGCTATTCTTTTATTGGAAAGAAATATCTCGTAAAGTTCTTCCAACGCTTTTTTATTTGCCGGTAAAGTAGTTTCCTCATAGTCTTTAAATAATATGTCGTAATCTTCTTTAGCATTTAACTGCTGTCGTTTATCAGAGTTTATCCCCAGTTCGGGGATATGTACATATTTTATCCCGACATTCTCAACAATATGCTTCAATTGATTTTTTGAAAATCCGTACTTCATACTAAGGGCATTTTTCCGGATATCGCATAATACCTTTACATTTTCTCTTATCAACTGATTTGTAAATCCTTCAACCGATTTCCCTTCGTACCCGATTGAAAAAATTGTATATTCGTTTTTATCAGGTATGTTTTTAAGAACGGTATCGTATTTTTCCTTATCCAGTATTTCTTCAGCAATGGTGCTGTTAATAGCATAATAAGGATAATTTTCATAAACGTATTTAACTAAATTGTTACCGGTTAGTCCGCGGTATTTTTTATGAAGATTTACGAGTGAAATTTTATCGCTTGTCTTTAAGCTGTTTATGTAATTAGTATTATCATTTAATTCCCAAATTTTTTCTAATTCCTTAACAAGGTTATATTTTGTTAAAGTAGACATATCCTGGTTAGCCTGGAACGAAAAGCATCCGTATTTATATGGAATAAATTCGAAGGATGGTTCGGACCTATTTGTATTTAAAAGGAATAAATATTTCTGGAAATCAATCTTAGGCAGTTTCTTCCCAAAGGTTTGAAGCAGCGCTAATAATATTTTTCGTCTGTAATACATTTTCTTTATGGTGCAAAATTAAAACAATTTTTTACCAAACCATATTGAATGGTATGACTGAATTCAGAAGGCTGCATCGGCTTTGTGTATTCTCAATAAATTTCTTTGCGAATTGTGTTTACGGAATTGAATGATTAGCCTTAGTTCAAAAGTTTATTAAAATATCAGCACCAGCGGCATATCAAATAAAAGTCCTATACTGAAATGATTATCATTGGCAGAGCTTATATTATCAAAAATATGAATGAAGTTGTAGTTAGCCCGCTCTATTAAAAATTCGGAAGCGCCTTCAACTATTTTGTCATGTGGATATATAATGCGGCAAGCGGTGATTGATATTAGAGCTATCAATAAAGCTGATAATTTTATTTTCATTTTGCAGCCAGTTTAGTTTACCAATAAAATTATTATTTAGGTTTTATGATTTTATTTACATAGCTCTGAGTATCCAAGAATCAATTATTTGGGGGAAATATACTCCACTTTCAGAAATTCATTATCAAGCGGTAAAAAATCTTTATCGGTTGTAATTAAAGAAGCATTTAATAACGAAGCAGTCGCGGCAATCCATCTGTCATTATCATCTAATTGCTTGGAAGTAAATCCCGGGGGACATTTGGGATGTCTACCCTGACAGAAAAGAGTTATCTCGATAAATTTCTCGGCAATACTTACACTGTTGATATAAATTATAGGCAATGAACATAGCAACTTCTTGAGAGATTCTTGCTTGGCATTCCCCCAACTGTTTCTTTCCGACAGTGCGTATATTTCAGCATAGTTTATAACAGAAATAACAGATATGGTTTCATTTGAAAGCAGGTTAAATTTTTCTTCGGCAGTTTTTGCATAAGGTGCTGAACGCATGTATCCAAGCAATATCCCGGTATCAAGAAGGTAATAATTCAATCCTCTAATTCCTTAAGCAACTCTTCTATTGATTCGTCCCCGGGCCACGCTCCCCATAATTCTTTAAGCGGATTAGTCAGCTGTTTCAACGGCTGTACTCTTTCAAATAATAATAACGGTTCTTCCTGCGAAGTATTATTTAACAATATGCTTTCTCTTTCTTCATACTGCTTTATTAAATCCGCTTTGATATATCTAATATATTTATTCGGTTTAAATTCCGCGATGCCTCTTACTGTTGCCGTCTTACCCCATAGAGAGCGCATCCGTTCTTTATCAATAAACTCTCTATCTATTTCGCCGGTAATTGTAGTACCATCATTAAGTTTTAGCCTAAACTTACCTTCCGTATGCTCAATTTCATTAAAAAGCCCGCTTAAGATTACTTTCTGCTGCTCGGGTATCTTCTTCTTGAACTCTCTTATATTTTCAATTTGTTTACTTTCAATTTTTATTTTTTCAGATCTGCCGTTTTCCGAAAACAACTCGAATGACTTTGCATAGCTGCCGATAAAATTATCAAATGATAAAAGCGACGATAAAAGGCTGCTGTCCAAATAGCTGCTTTCATTATTTTTATTTATAGCATCATTTGCAGCTCTAATTAGGATAGAAAGCGCTGTATCATCCTGTTTAGGTAATATATTCCACAAATCCGGCTGCATTAATTCTTCCTGCGCAGTTTCAATTAATTCCGGCGCAGAAATTAATATTTTGGTAGAACCCTTTCTTAGACCTGTAATAGTATAGTCTACCGAGTTTCTTAACCATGCAGGCAGTTGTCCCTTTTTAGAACTCGTTCCTTCTACTGAAAGCCTTAATGCCTTTTCGGAGCTTTCAACAAGTATATCAATCAGTTCCTTTAATGCGAGAATAGAGATAGTTCCCCTGGGAACTGTGAGTCCGTTAATTTTTAATATATAATTTGCTGTTTTCATTTCTCCTAATGATTGACTTAACAAATATAGTCAATGGAATTATTAAAAGTCAGTGATGATTAGCTTTGTGAATTGGTAATAAATTTCTTTGCGGATTGTGTTAGGATATTTGTGCGGCACTATTACTAAAGTATTTATTAGAGTATTAAGCAACTATAATGCTTAAGTTGGAAAGATACTTTTGAAAAATTAACTTATGTATAACAAAACTTCAGGAGTATCAAAATGCCGTCAGAAAAAAGAAAACACAGCGCAGAGTTCAAAGTAAAAATATTAAGAG
>JAKAKL010000145.1 GCA_021824565.1 Bacteroidota bacterium
CGATGGACAAAGAAGGGCGCGCAGCAAATTCTGAATTTGCGTGTCCTTGAAAAAAGTAATAAATGGAGCAGAGTAATTGAATTTGCAAAAAAGGCGGCTTAGGGACAATTTGTCGTACACCCCCGGGAAATCTATGAATTTACAGGCGCCCAATGAATATTTTTCCCTTAAATTAATTATTCAAACTGAAATTTAACTTTAGCCAATCACTTATCCAACAAATCTTATAAATTTTCAGCAATTTGAGTTTTCATTTGCAATAATTATTACATTATAATACCTTTTGCAAACAAAAACTCAATATTTTAATAATACATGGATATCCAGGAAATTATAAAACTACCTGAAGGCAGGCGTCTCGAATTCAAACAAAATATTCCAACTGACGATAAACTTGAAAGGACTGTTATTGCTTTCAGCAACTCTGCCGGCGGAGATATTTATCTTGGTGTTTCGGAAAAACCTCGTAAGGTTATAGGCTTCAAAGAAGGCGAAATAATAAAGCTTGAAGAAAAAATAAGCAGCAGGCTTTATGAAAACTGTGTGCCTCTTATCTCTTTCAATATTGCTTTTATAAATTTTAATAATAAGTACGTTATTAAAATTACTGTTTATCCCGGCATGCAATCACCTTACTATATTAGAAATACCGGTTTTGAAAAAGGCACTTATATCAGGGTTGGTTCAACTAACCGGTTAGCAGATTATGATATTATTAGAGAACTTGAAAGACGCCGTAGAAATATCTCATTTGACTCGTTGCCGGTTTATGAACTTAACGAAAAAGATTTAATGCTCAATAGCTTTGTTAAGGCTTATAAAAAGTTTGCAAAGAAAACTGTCAACAAAGCCGGTTTATTAAAATTGGGTTTATTGTATAAGGAAGAAAACAAATATATTCCTACTAATGCTGCAGTTTTGCTTTCCGGATTAAATCTCAAAAATAAATTCTTTCCTTACGCAAAAATTGAATGTGCAAGATTTAAAGGAACACAAACCAGTGAAACTTTAGATTCTCTTACAGTTAATTCACCTGTTTTCGAACAGCCTGATGAAGTAATGCACTTCGTTCAAAAAAATATTCGTAAAGGTTCCACCATTGGATTAGTATACCGCGAAGAAAGATGGGAATACCCGCTACAGGCATTAAGAGAATTAATTATAAATGCAGTTATTCATAGAGATTATTCTCAGCTTGGCAGAGATATTAAAGTTGCCGTCTTTGATGACATGATTGAAATAACCAGTCCCGGTACGCTTCCTCTGGGTATTGATATTGAAAACCTTTCAAGTGGTCAATCCGAAATAAGAAACAGAATACTTGCACCCATTTTTAAAGAAATAAAATTAATTGAACAATGGGGTACCGGTTTTAGAAAATTCTTCCTTGCTATGGAAGAATACCCGGAATTGGAATTTAAAATTTTAGAACCCGGTCTATCATTCCAGGTCCAGGTTATTAAAAAAGATTTCCAATCTGCTAAAGGAAAAGCCCAAGCTGAAACAAAGCCTGTCCTGGATTCAACTGTATCGGCACTAAGTTGGCACCAAGTCGGCACTAAGTCGGCACTAAGTCGGCAGCAAGTTGGAATTATTATCCAATCTTGTAAGCAGCCACAGCCAATATCTGAATTAATGAAAAAGTTTGAGTGGAAAGACAGGACAAAATTCAAAAAGAAATTTCTTAATCCTCTAATTGAACTGGATCTAATTGCAATGACTATACCTGATAAACCAAACAGCTCAAAGCAAAAATATATTTCAGCTGAAAAAGGCAATCAGTTTTTAGTAGAGTTAGATAAATGAATCAAATCTTAGGCAATTTTACTAAATTTGCCTACAATTTGATCCATCATATCGGGTTCTAACCCAAAGTAAACTCTTAACACTTACCTTGTATTTGAACAACCACCTACAGACCACCCCCAACCGCCAAATCTAATTTTCGGCACTATTTCCCGTTTGCTGCCGATTTATAGTTTTACTATATTTACACTAAAACTTGGTTAAGTATCGCAGCTACAAAACTAAATATTGAAAAGCTTAAAGCTCATTTTGTTAAACAATCAGTCTTTAGCAATAAGAACATATTTAATTTTTACAAAAAATTAGAGCCCGGCATCAAATCCACTACGGTAAACTGGCGAATCTATAATCTTGTTCAGCTTGGTGTACTAAACCGTGTTGGCAGAGGTAAGTTCCGCATTGGCTCGATAAATAAATATATCCCGGAACTATCCCCAAGAATTTCATCTTTGAATAAGAAACTAAAAAATCAATTCCCGTTTCTTACCTATTGTATTTGGGATACATCAGTCATAAATGAGTTCATGGTTCACCAGCCCGGGAAGTTTTATATTCTTGTTGAAACAGAAAAAGAATCTATGGAATCTGTTTTTTATTTCTTAAAAGAAAATAAATACTCCGTATACTTAAATCCTGATCCGGATATCATTAATAAATATTTATCTTCAGAAAAGAATGCCGTTATTATTAAACCATTAGTATCCGAAGCTCCGTTGCAAAACATTAAAGACGTAAACACAATAACAATCGAAAAAATGCTTGTTGATATATTTTACGATGATATTATTTTTTCAGCTCAGCAAGGTTCTGAAATGAAAAATATCTTTAATGAGGCCATTAAAAAATATACTGTAAATGAAAGCCGTATGCTTCGGTATGCTGATAGAAGAAGAAGAAAAGAAGACCTAATTAAATATCTAAAAACAATTTCCACAAAACCGCATGCTAAACTGGATTTTGGCACTAAAAGCAATTTGCTGCCGGTATTGGAAATCCATCCCTTCGGGAATAGATTATGATAGATTTACAATCAATAACATTAGAATGGATTAACAAAGTTTCTAAAGCGAACCGCAATGCTGATAAAATACATTTTCATACTTTGCGGCATTCATTCGCTTCGCTGCTGGTTCAAAAAGGTGTTTCATTGTACGTGGTTAAAGAATTGCTTGGTCACGAAGATTTAGCAACCACTCAAATATATTTGCATCTTCAAAAACAAAACTTGTTGGATGCTGTTAATCTTTTATAAACAAAAAGGGCTTGAACGCTCAAGCCCTTATAAAATCCTTTATCTAATTATGTGTTAATTTGTGTGTCCTTATTTTGCCAATACCATTTTTTTCGTTTCAGCAAAATTACTTGTCTGCAGCTTAAACATATAAATTCCACTTGCTAAATTCGAACCATTAAATTCAACTTCATAATTACCCGCAGCTTGCTGTCTGTTTATCAAAGTTGCTACTTCTTTTCCCAAAACATCATAAACCTTCAATGTCACTAATTCAGAACTCGGAATTGAATATTTAATTTTTGTAGCTGGATTAAATGGATTAGGATAATTCTGCTCAAGTACAAACTGGTTTGGTATCTCACCTTTGTTTTCAACATCCGTAACATTTTGGCTGCTGAGTGCAAAGTAGTTACTTGCAGTATTTGTACTAAACTTTATCAAATTATTTTCTTTGTCTAATGTGCCGTTTATGTTTTGCCAGCTATTCGTTTGAGAATTCCAAGCCATAATTTTTATATGGTCTTCGCTCATATTGTAATAATCAAGCTGCTCATCAGTGTAATGAAATTGAAAGTTAATATTGTTTCCAAATCCCATCATTCCGCCGCCGTGTTCACCATCCCACATACCATTCATTCCGTTAGGATAAAACATATTTACTTCATATCCAGCAAAGAAATTATGCTCATTGTTACTCGGCATATTTTCTGGATATGATTCAAAAATCTGGCAGAATAAAGAATCCTGATACATACCACCGCCCATATTCCATCCTTGCTGCATTTCTGCATAGTCATCATAATCAAACGGAGTATGAAAACGCCTGCTGCTATCGTTTGTGTGCAACCACATACCGCCCAGATGCGGGAAAAGATTTGTTGAATCTCTCCAGATTTGGCCATTAATTTCATACACAATAATCATTGGCAAGTTTGTATTCATTCCTAATGTTCCGCCTTTTATCGTTACCGTTTCACCGTCCGTTGGTCTTACTGCTCCGCTTTGCGGTTCGTACCAGAAAGGTCCGAAATTTAGAAAGTAGTTTGGCTTGCTGTCATTATCAGTATCGAGATAATAGTGGTTCATAAAGAAAGTTGTATCAACTAAAGCAGTTCCGGTTAATTCAATTGTTTTTAATGTATCGTGTTTCCAGCCGTAACCGTATCCGCCTTGATATTGACCGTGACACATCCAGCCATTCTGATTATTATTATGCCCTAAATTATTCCATTCTGCAAAAAACGGATCCCGCCAAAACTCACCATTAATTTCATAAACAACTATGGTAGGAAATTGGTACATACCCATTTGATATTTACCACCTTTAATAGTTGCTAAGTCGCCATTCTTTGGCAGCTGGGCAATTGTGCTGTCCGGTCGATACCACCAAGGTCCGAAATTTAAATGATAATCTGGCTGATTATCATTGTTCGTGTCTAAAAAGTAAAGAGGATGTTGAGAATTCTCATTAACAATTACTTTTCCTGTAACAGTAAGTGTATCAGCTTTATCCGGTCTGAAATTACCGCCCATCATTTGCGCATTTGTATAGCTTGCAAATGCAAACAAAACAAGTATAAATATATTTTTCATAGTATTCACCTTTTAATTAAAAATCTTATAAAATATGTGTGAGATGAGGGAAGATTAGTTAGATAAGCAAAACAGTAGAAGAAATACACCTTTGACTATGTATGTTAGTACTATTTGTTGTTCTTGGATATTTTTTTGTAAAACTATCTAATGCAAAAATATTGGAATCAATGATTGAAGAAGAATATTGCTCAATAGTATCTGTAGCCAATGTCTGCTTGCTGAATACAGAAATTTCTAATTGCGTGTCAGCGCAAGTATCACTTTGTTTGGTAAGAGTATATTGTAATTTGGAATCCCGAATGCCAAAGCAGCAAAAAAAATCATTTTTGTTGCAGCATTTACTTGAATAGGTTTCAAGAGATATTTTACCGCTGCTTTCTTTACAAATTACATACTGATTCTGAAGTGCAATTAAGTTGCTAAATGCAACCAGAATTAAAAATACTATATTTCTATTAAATATCATTTTTTATGCTTACCAATACCAAGCTGTTAGCTATTCCTCAATTATTGTTCCATCTAATAGTAATAAATTACTTCACGTCATAGTTCCTGTTTGTAGCGAAAAGAAAGGTATTGTCTTTTTGATAAAAATAGTTTCTAAACAGAAAGAATTTACTTCTCTCAAGTGAAAATATGTTTTATTATTTCATCACTCTCATCGCATTCAATATTGCGATTATCGCTACGCCCATATCTCCAAACACCGCCTCCGAGAATAACAGATTTTACTTTTTTCATTTATAAATGAATCCTTTTCAAAATTACGTTTTGATGTCGTTAAGAATTTAAATTTCTTTTCTTCCGTGTGAACTCTTCTTCATCAATATCACCTGCTGCGTATCTTCGTTTGAGGATATCCAGAGCGGTCTCTTCTTTTCTATTTACTTCCACAGATCGATTCGATAGGTTAGAGATTAATCTGAATATGGCGTAAATAACCAACGCCCAGAAAATGAATCCGAGTATCATACCAAAAGGACCGCCAAAAAAATAACCTGGTCCCCACCACCACGAACAACCTGAATTCCACATGGTAATTATCTCCTGTTTTTAAAATGAATATTTAAATGCAAGCGAGAGCGACTTATTCCGTTCGTCATATTGCAGAGCATAATTTGTGTTGTGCCACTCTGCAGAATAGCCGGCATCAAACGCGCTAATTACTTTTACTACAACATATCCAGCCAGTAAATAATAAAAAGTATTTCGTTCTTCCTTAGTCCAATTTGTGTTACTGTAAGTTGTGTTGTAGTTACCATCATAGTTATGATGCCCCAACCAACTCGAATTGTCAATCACTAAAATCATTCCTGGAATAAATAGAGCTAATTCTGCAGTGGTGTAAATAATTCCTCTTCCCCAATCGCCTGCATAAAAATTTCCTGCAGCAATTGGCATTGGTTGAATAGAAAGTAAAGCTGCCGTGGCTGGACTTCTATAACCGTGGGAATTAATATCACCGTGTCTTCCCATTCCCCACGAGCACTGTGCATTTACATTAGAGGAATAGATAAAAAGTAATCCCGCTAAAATCAAAAAGCGGCTTGTTATAGTAGTCAATTTTTTCATTTTTATATTTTCCTTGATTAATAAAAACTAAGAATTGGACTTATGACCAATATCGTAATAGCTAAAACTAAACACACAGTACAAAATTTTCTTCTTTTGGTTCGAAGAGCAAAGAATTTATCCAAAATATCGGCTGCCGGCTGTTCATTTGGTTTGAACGTTTTGAATATTCCTTGTATCTGCTTGTCAATGACAAACATTCCATAATTGACAATCCCGAATCCTATGAAAACCAAAAAAGTCTTTATGGAAATTGCCCAATAAACCAATGGTGTTCGTTGTTGCCATTCCCCGTGGAAGCCATAGTAAATCAATGGGAACGCAAAACCGGTAATAACTAAACCCATAATGAACCAGAAACAAAGTCGGGGTTGTTGGCTTAGAATTTCTTCCATCAGCCCATCCATTTCGTAGTATATCTTTTTTCCAAACTTAGCTCTCTTGTAAACCATTCTTAGTTGATAAAAGGGCGCCGCTGCACAAGCCACAAGAAGAAGATTGTGAACAGCTAAGTTGAGAGTGTAAAGAAAAGTTTCCATTGATTAGTCTCCTTTTTTTCCTGTTTCATCTATAATCTTTCCACAAGGTGAATCACAGTATGGGTCTTGCTGTGGTTCTTTGTTCTTTTGAATCCACAGAGTCAAATCTCCCTCGCAAGCATAGATGTAATATTTGCCATTAGGTGAACCGAAAGTATTTAGATACCCTATCATATCTTGGCTCAAGAGAATATATTTTTCTCGCAATAGTTCGATTGTTGTTTCGTCAAGCAAAGCATTACTGTGGTTTTCTATTCTATTCATTAAGGAATTGAATTGTTCAGCTTTTTCTTCCGGCACATTAGATTTTAACTTTATTACGTTTGAAATTATTTTTTTGGTTTCTTGCGAAATTGTGTCAGTAGATCCCAAAGAAAGAGTTTTTCCAATACTCTGGTAGGAATCCAGCATTTTTTCCATTAATACTTGCTGTTGTTGGGCGAAAATAGAATAACTACTCCCCCAAATGATTGCTATTAAGAATGACACGATTTTAAATTTGTTCATTGTATTATCTCCTTTGTTTAAGTGTTAATTTAGCTATAGAGCGGACCACTTGTGTCCGCCCTATTATTTGGTTCTGTCATTACCAATTGTCCCGATGCGACATCATAGGGCAGTTATCCATACCATATCCCTCATAGCCCATCATACCGCCGTCCATATTCCACGAGCCAAAGTTATTGCCAAAATATGCACGTTGTTCTTTGGATAAAACCTTGTTAATCTCACCTTTGACTTCCAAGCGTAAATCATCTAACCTACCGGAAAGATTGTTAATATCTTTTCTATATGACTTAATCTTTTCTATCTCGGCGTCAGAACGGCTTTCATAACCTCTTGCTTCAATTCTTAATGCACGAAGCTCTCTCTGCAAAGGGAAGATTTGGTCATCATATTGAGAGCGAATGTCCCTGATGCTTGTCATTTGGTCGGCAGACAATTGATACTTCTGCGGCACGCTGGCATTCCACTGCCATCCATAATCACGGCTCATCCCGTTCATACAGTTGCTATAATTCCAACCCTGTGCTTTAACTGTATTTGTGAGTGATGACAACAGTATTATTGTTCCAATCAGCGAAACAATTAGAACGAGTTTTCTTTGTTTTGTAAACATAATTTTTTCTCCTTGTTTTGTTAAACATTTGCGAATTCACAAAAACATTTCAGAATTCAATACTACCAGACGCATAGCAGTCAAAATTGTTATGCGGCATATTTTCTTTTTATAATTTCACTCCATCCAATCACAGCCTGGTCCCCATTGCATTCTTTTTGGCTTAGACTTCTTTCTGTGTTGAGTATCGGTTTGGTGAGTTGAATCTGGTTCATAAAACTGTTCCTGATGCTCCTCATCCATCATTCTTCTCATCCAGCGTGAGCGCATATTGCACATATTGATTGCTTCATCAATAATTTGACGGTCAGATGTTTGAACTTCAGGGCGAATGTTTTCTAACACCGCTTTTTGATAAGCATTTACGCTGCTTAGCTTGTCTGAAAAGATAGAAGCTTTATTAACCGGTATTTTATTTTCACTCAAAGCTAATTTTGCTTCATCAAGCATATCCTTTAAGAGCGTTGTATCAAGCTTATTGGATTGTTGAAGAATAGTTACTAATTCATTCAAACGATTATCGGAAAAGCGCAGCCGCAGTTCCGCCTTCCCATAAGAATCAAAAGTGAGCAGAAATTTTACTTTCTCTGTTACTAACTTCAGAGGATAGAGAATATTCCCGGGAACACTGTTTGCTGAAATCGTTGTAGCGCTAAAAATAACAGCAAACAATAGGAAAATGCTTAACGCCCACACTATTCCTGGTTTCCGAAATATATTGAGGAAAAAGAATGATTTCCATTTTTTCATTGGCGATGCGAAACCTTTTGGCGGCAAGACATCCCGTTGGGATGGGACAAGTGCGCCTGGTATTTCTATAGCTGCAGTGTCTTGTTCCATCTCCTTACCAATATTGATTAAAGCAGATGATAACGCTTCGAATGAAGAAGTTGGTAGAGGTAAATCCTCAATTTGCTCTGCAAGCTGCAAAAGGGGCTTTAACTGGTTAGCATATTGAGGATAATTTGCTATACATTCATCAATACTTTTCCCCTTCTGCATTTCGCTAATGCAAATATCCAAAAGTAATTCAACGTTTTGTTCCATTTAAACTGTCTTATCCTTTCTGATGGGCATATCTGAAGCAAATATATTTCGCAACGCAGTTAAAGCTCTAAACTGAATTGCACGAACCGCTCCTGCAGACTTTCCAACCATGTCTGCTATCTCATCAGTTTCATAACCTTCAATAAATTTCAACACAATAACCTGCTGCTGTTCTTCGGTGAGATGCTTTATTGCCTGCCGTAATTCCTGCTGTTCAAGCAGCTCTGTAGTTGTTCTTTTCTCATCAGCCATTTCTTCAACTAAATCTTCGTTTATTGCTACATTTGAACGAACTGCACGCCGGCAATAGTAATCTGTAATCAGATTCGAAGCTATACGAAAAATCCATGCGTAAAATAGTCCTTTTTGTTCCGGCAATGATTTGACAACTCTAAGACACACTTCACTTGTCAAATCTTCCGCATCTTCAATCGAATTCACACGATAGTAAATAAACCGGTAGATTTTTGAATAAAAGTGTTCACATAATCTTCCAAGCGCTCTATTATCTTTGGCTTTTGCTTTTTCTACAATTTGATGAAGTTCTTCATCTGTTAAATCTTTGGCTTTACTTTTCATTAAATATTCCTAATATAAAGACGCACAAGAGATAAAAGTGTTATGATTTTATTTGTAAACTCTCATCGCATTCAATATTGCGATTATCGCAACCCCCATATCTCCGAACACTGCTTCCCACATTGTTGCTATTCCAAATGCACCGAGTAGGATGAAGAATAATTTTACTCCCATTGCAAAGGCAATATTTTGCCAGACAATCATTCTTGTCCGTTTTGCAACTTCGATTGCATTTACAACTTGCATAGGTGAATCTGTCATCAAAACAACATCCGCTGTTTCAACAGCAGCATCAGAACCGAGAGCGCCCATTGCTATTCCAACATCGGCACGGGCTATTACCGGTGCATCGTTTATTCCATCACCTACGAAAGCAACTTTTCCATCTTGTGTAGTGCTTAATAATTTTTCTATATGCTCAACTTTATTTTCCGGCAGCAGTTCTGAATAAAATTCTTTTATGCCGAGTTTCTTTGCATAAACTACTGCAGCACTTTTGTTATCGCCGGTTAACATAACTGTATTTATTTTTAATTTATTCAATTCAGTAATTGTTTCTGCAGCTTCATCTTTTAATGAATCGGAGATTACTATGTAGCCGGCATATTTTTTATTTACGGCAACATGAACAACCGTTCCTTCCACATCGCATTTATCGTGCTCGATGTTTTCTTTATGAAGCAGCTTATCATTTCCAATTAAAACTTCATCGCTATTTACTTTCGCCTGAATGCCTTTCCCGGAAATTTCTTTCACTTCTGTAATATCACTTTGCTGAATTTTCTTTTCATAAGCTTCAAGTATTGATTTAGCAATAGGATGATTTGAGTTTGCTTCTGCATAGGCGGCATATTTAAGTATGTCTTCTTCTTTAAATCCGTTGGCTGAAACTATTTCCGTAACTTTGAATTCTCCTTTAGTCAGCGTTCCGGTTTTATCGAACACAACTGTTTTAATTTTTGTAAGTGCGTCTAAATAGTTGGAACCTTTAACCAAAATTCCTTTGCGGGAAGCGCCGCCTATTCCACCAAAGTAACCGAGTGGAATGCTGATTACCAAAGCACAAGGACAAGAGATAACAAGAACTACCAATGCTCTGTAAATCCAGTCTGTAAAAGTTGCACCTTGAACAAACAGTGGCGGAATAACTGCAAGCAGAAGCGCACCGAATACAACAACGGGAGTGTAGTATCTTGCAAATGTTGTTATGAATTTTTCCGTTTCAGCTTTTTTGCTGGTTGCATTCTCAACTAATTCTAAAATTTTTGAAATGGAAGATTCACCAAATTCTTTTGTTACTTCAATTGTCAGCAATCCGCTTTTGTTAATCATTCCAGCTAAAACTGTCTCGTTAACTTTAATTGCTCTTGGAACTGATTCGCCTGTTAATGCTGATGTATCCACAAAAGAATTTCCTTCAATAATCTTTCCATCAAGAGGAATTTTTTCTCCCGGCTTCACAACAATTATTTGCCCTGGATGAACTTCTGACGGTGAAACTTTTTTAATATCACCATTAACTTTAAGATTTGCATAGTCCGGTCTTATTTCCAATAATGCTTTAACAGACCTCCGTGAACGGTTAACGGCTATATCCTGAAACAATTCACCCACAACATAAAACAGCATAACGGTAACGGCTTCCGGCATTGCGTCAATTAATAAGGCACCCCCTGTTGCAATTGTCATTAGGAAATGTTCGTTGAATACTTTCCCTTTTACAATGCTTCTTACAGCACCGCTTAAAACTACCCATCCACTTATTAGGTATGCAGAAATGAAAACCAAATATTCGGCAAAGTGATAAGGCGTGTTATGAATTTCTTCCTCGAAAATCATACCCGCAGCCAACAGCAGCAGAGTAACAAAGATTTTTATCAGCTCAAATTTGTTCTCAGCCATCTCATCTTTTATCGCTGGCTTTTTAGTTGACGGAGTGAGTTCCTCTGTTGGTTCCGCTACTTCAACTTCCGGTTCAATCTCTTTTATTTTCTGCTTTACTTCTTC
Source organism: Bacteroidota bacterium (assembly GCA_021824565.1). Classification (GTDB taxonomy): domain Bacteria; phylum Bacteroidota; class Ignavibacteria; order Ignavibacteriales; family Ignavibacteriaceae; genus FEN-1297. The sequence goes on from JAKAKL010000145.1 coordinate 11,501, forward strand.
AATGTCCGGCGCATCAATATGCAAAGTTGAGTTGGCAAAATTTACCGACACAAATTTCACTTCCGGCATTTTCGAAAGACCGTCTTCTATTTTTGCTGCACACGATGCACAGTCAATATTTTTTAATTGATATTTTTTCATATTACATACCTTTGTTAATCATAAGCCAATGTGAATTCCAATTAGGTCTTATCTTATGACATAGCCACCACTAGGTGATAAAATATCCTGCTATTCCCAAAATCACCAACAAAATTCCGGTAATTGTTTTTTCGTGATGTTCCAAGAAATGCGATTTAATTTTTCTTACACCTTTCATTCCAAGCCACACAAGCAGAAGCATTCCGGTAATTGTAATAATTGTATAGATAACGGAAACAGTAATAATTCCCTGCCAGCCGAGATTGCCTGCAACAAAATAGTATGCTTCAATTTCAAGGCACGGTGAAAAGAACATTGAGATTGTTAAAGTAAGAATTATCGCGGTAGTAGTTTTCTTTTTGACATCATCAAGATGTATTTCATAGGAATGATGATGGTGGTGGTGATGTTTGTTTGCTCTGATACTTAGTGCAAGATAAATGATTCCGAGAAGTAACGGTTGGGGTATTGGCGAAGGCAGGGATTTTAAATACGTAAGATCAAATTTAGCACAAAAGTTTAATAGGATTACAAAAGCTGAAGTTTGCACTTCAGCCCTGCTTTTGCCAATACCTTGTTATCGGCGGCCCTTCTTTCTTTCGTTATTTTGCAATTCTTTCGTCTGCCGAATATTTGCCACTTCCGTTTATAAATGTCGCTAAAGCTAAACCAATCACTAGTAGGTGATACTCGTACCCTTCGCCTTTTTGATTGCCTATCCAATTCATAAAAAATCCATTGTCAATGTGTGAAGTAAGGATAATACCAATGAATAAAATTATTGTCAGAACACTCCAAATACGACTTGCAAAACCTACAATTAGCGATAATGACCCAACAAACTCAATAATGATAACTAAAAAGCCAATAATCCAAGGTAAGTGCATTGTGTCTGTAAAGAAACCCATAGTTCCGCTAAAACCATAACCACCAAACATACCAAGCATTTTTTGGGCACCGTGAGGAAAAAGAACTAGTCCAAGTGTAAGACGGGTAATCAAACCTGTCAAATCATCGTTCGTTTTGAATATTTTATTTTTCATTTTTTAAATTATTTTAATTGTTTAAATTGTTTTGTGATTTGTGTAATGCGTTCTCCAAATAGTTCGGCTGTTTCCAAACCTTTTGGCTGATTAACTTCTTTTGTAGAATTGTCGGAAAGTGTCATAAGTCCTAAATAGCTTGCAAGTCCATTAGGTTCTTCCAACTGTTTGTCATTTTCAAACTTTGGTAAAATGCCTGTTGAAATCCAAAGCATACTATGTTGAGAAGCAAAAAGTGAAAGTTGTTGCAGAGTGTTCAACTTGTCGCCATTTAAGGTTGATGAGTTTGTAAACCCTGCTGCAAACTTGTCTTTCCATTTTTGAGTGTACCAAAATTTGCCTGTTGCTTCCATAAACTTTTTGAAGTCGGCAGAAATTGTCCCCATATAAGTCGGACTGCCAAAAACCAATGTATCTGCTTGATGCAACAGTTCAAAATTGTCTTGTGCTTCAAGAGTTGATAAAAGGGTTACTTGCTCCAATTCTCTTGAAGCACCTTTTAGGATATGTTCGGCAACAATTTTTGTATGCCCATATCCGCTGTGATAAATAATTACAATTTTCATTACCTGTTTCCTTTTAAATGATGATGCAAAAGTACAGCTAACGAAAGCGATAAAAATTAAAGTAGTTTAATAAATCACTTGGATGCAAATTTTTTACGAATCATACTTAAAAAAACAGGTGTTATTCCTAAATAAGCAGCTACTTGTTTTTGTGAAACTCTTTGCTCTAATTGGGGATAACGTTTTATGAAGTCAATATATCTTTGCTCAGCAGTAAATGAAAGGTTTTGATTGATGCGATTTTGTTGGGCAATAAAAGCATTTTGTAAAATGATACGAAAAAATCGTTCAAACTTTGGTACTCTTTCGTAAAGTTTGTCAAGGTTATGCTTTGTTATTTGCAAAATTTCTGTGTCTTCCAATGCATCAATGAAATATGTTGCTGGGTTTTGAGTCAGAAAACTATAAAGGTCACCCACCCACCAATCTTCAATTCCAAACATTAAAATATGTTCAAAGCCATTATCGTCAATAGTATAAGTTCTTAGGCAGCCTTTTGTGATGAAGTTTTCCGTTTTGCAAGTTTCGCCTTGTCTTAGCAGAAGCTCTTTTCGTTTGAGTTTCTTTTCTTGCAGTAGTGAAATAAAAAAGTCTGTCTCGGTTTTGTCAAGCTGAATATGTCGGCTAATATTATGTAAAATTAAGTTTGTGTTCATTTTTGTAGGGTGTCACTTAGGGTTGCCAATAACAGCAGACTTGGAGCAATCACTCCGGCAATAAAAGAATAAGAACCGGATAACTTGTAACCAAGAAATCCTACAATTATTCCAATAATTATTGTGCTTAATGTATGAGAGAATCCGGCAATGGCAGTAATGCTCATAGTAAATTTCTCTGTACATTTTTCAGATTTTGAAAGCGCAACTAACGGTATCCAGTGATTTGGTATTGATGCGTGAACGATGCTGAGTAAAAACGCACCTATTATTATTTGTGATAAGCCGGTCATAATAAAATGTTCTTTAAATTATCTTCTAATTGATATTTTTTCATAAACTTCTCTCAAACCAATAATCGTACTCTTTGGCAAATTATTAAAAAACACCAATTTGTTATGAAACTTTAGTCAATCACTTTTACCTTCACCGAACGTTCAAAGTAATTTCCCAGCATTCCCTTTTTGGGGTCGCCCTTGACGGATTCGCCTTTCGTTAACATCACCTGTAGCTGTAATTCAGCATCTCTCGCATCGTCAAGAGGTTGCACTGTCATTGGTAAAACTGTAATCTTTGCGTCTTCTCCATAAGGAGTCCCTTGGACAAATCCCGGTAACTTATCACCAACTACACGGCAGGACATCTGGAGATTTACTGCCCATCCCGGTGCAAATTTTGAGATAGAATTTGTTTCAATCCTTGTAGGATCAATATATGTCCATGCATTCCGATATGGTGCCGGGGTGTCGTCGTCTTTTATTCTGCCAATTACAGTTAGGACAGTTTTTTGTTGCCCTCGTTTTACATCAAGTTGAAAAGTGCCATCTGATTGACGCAGAGATTTCATTGTCTCCTTGTCAAGAATATCAATGATGGTTTTTGATTCATCTACCCAAGGACCATTGTTAACGTGACAGCTCGTGCAAGATTTCGCTTTTCCGAGAATGCCAACAGCCGGTGGATATGCAATCGCTGTATTAGCAACAAGACCAAGTAACGAAAGTGCTGTAATTATGGTTTTCATTTTAATACTCCTATGTTATTCTAATTTAAAACCTACTTTGGCAATTATTATTCTCTAAATCTTTGTATTCCATTACTTTTGGATTATATTCAATATATGCACTTAGATTTTAAGAATTCAAATCCTTTTTCCGTCTAGCAAACTCATCGCTGTCTATCTCACCTTTTGCATATCTTCGTTTCAGTATTTCCAGAGGAGTTTCCTCTTTTCCACCTATAACTGTTGAACGATTTGTAAGATTTGAAATCAACCGGAATATGGCATAAATAACCAGCGCCCAGAAAATGAATCCTATTATCATACCAAAGGGACCACCGAAAAAATAACCGGGTCCCCACCACCACGAACAACCTGAATTCCACATTGTAATTATCTCCTATTTTTAAAATGAATATTTAAATGCAAGCGAGAGCGACTTATTCCGTTCGTCATATTGCAAAGCGTAATTTGTGTTGTGCCACTCTGCAGAATAACCGGCATCAAATGCACTGATTACTTTGACCACAACATAACCTGCCAGCAAATAATAAAAAGTGTTTCTTTCTTCTTTTGTCCAATTTGTGTTGCTGTATGGCGTGTTGTAGTAACTATCGTAGCTGCGATGACCCCACCAACCGGAATTGTCCATCACTAAAATCATCCCGGGAATAAATAGGGCTAATTCTGCTGTGGTGTATAGAATTCCTCTTCCCCAATCGCCGGTATAAAAATTTCCTACTGCAACCGGCATAGGTTGAATAGAAAGTAAAGCTGCTGTTGCCGGACTTATATAACCGTGAGAATTAATATCACCGTGTCTTCCCATTCCCCACGAGCACTGTGCATTTACATTAGAGGAATAGATAAAAAGTAATCCCAATAAAATCAAAAAACGGATAGGGATTGCTGAAGTAAACTTTTTCATTCTTTTTATTCTCCTTTTCAAACTTAGAAATCGAATTTCTTTACTGGTCAGTGTAGAGATGACATCTTTGCAAAAAGATGCCATCCTCTTGTGTAATGTGATTACCAATTGTCCCAATGCGACATCATAGGGCAGTTATCCATACCATATCCGTCATAGCCCATCATACCGCCGTCCATATTCCACCAGCCAAAGTTATTGCCAAAATATGCACGTTGTTCTTTGGATAAAACCTTGTTAATCTCACCTTTAGCATCCAAGCGTAAATCCTCTAACTTACCGGAAAGATTGTTAACATCTTTTCTGTATGATTTAATCTTTTCTATATCAGCGTCTGAGCGGGAAGAATAACCTCTTGCTTCAATTCTCAGTGAACTAAGTTCTCTCTGCAAAGGGAAGATTTGGTCATCATATTCTGAGCGGATATTTCTTATTTGTGTCATCTGCTCTGCGGACAATTGATACTTCTGCGGCACATTGTTATTCCACTGCCAGCCATCACCCCGGTTCATTCCGCCGCCCATACAGTTTCTATTATTCCAACCTTGTGCGTTAACTGAACTTGTAAGTGATGAAAAAAATATTATTGTTCCAATCAGCGAAACAATTAAAGCAAGTTTTTTTTGTTTGGCAAACATTGTTTTTTCTCCTATTGCTGTTAAACATTTATGAATTCAATATCACTAGACGCATAGAAGCCAAAAGTGTTATGCTGCAATTTTTCTTTTTTATAGATTCACTTTGTTCATTCGCATCCCGGTCCCCATTTTTCTGTGTAAAAACATTGTTATATTTATTTATATCTTCTACTGCTTTTAATCTACGGTCAGCTCTTTAAATAAGTTTTTTGAAATTGAATTTATTAATATCATAAACAGATAATTATCATGCCTATTTTTATGGATCGCCACGACATACAGGGGATAACAGCTAAGGTTGTTGCAGAAATACATCAGGCAGACCTGAAAGTCCAGGGTAAGTATGGCTGTAAGACGTTAACATACTGGTACGATGAAAAAAGCGGACTGGCTTTTTGCCTGATTGATGCCCCTGAAAAAAATGCCATAATTGGCATGCACAAAGAAGCGCATGGCGGAGTGCCGAACCAGATTATAAACGTTGAAAGCAATCTTGTTCAGACGTTTTTAGGAAGAATAACATATCCAAAAGTTCCGGATAACTCTGCAGAACCTGATCTGATTATTAATGAAACTGCCATCAGGACAATTATATACGTAGAGTTTAAACGTACAGGAATCCGGCTTAGCAAATTCAGGAAAGATAAACCAGGTAAAAGTTTGAATGATTACAATGAACTGATCCATCAAACTATGAAGCAGCGTGGATGCAGAAAAATAAAAGATACTGATGACGGTTACATTGCATCCTTCATTTCGGAATCTGATGCTTTAAAATGTGCTGAGGAAATCCTGAATAATTTTAAGGAATATAACAGAGAAAATCCCGGAAGAGAAATAGATGCGGCAATCGGAATTAGCGCCGGAGCGCCGGTAACGGGAAATGACGAATTTTTTGGCGAAACGATTCAACAGGCAAAACGGTTATCGTATATAGCGGGTAAAGGAGAAATTTTTGTTTCATCTTCATTGAACATATCGATTGCAAACCAATCATTCACTAAAACTCTGAAGCCGGATGAGGAAAAGTTTTTGAATCAACTGCTGGACATAACCGAAAAATACTGGAACCAGTCAGAGCTGAACGTAAATGATTTTTGTAAACAAATCGGTGTAAGCAAGTCACAGCTTTACAGGAAGACAACTTCATTAACAGGATATTCGCCAAATGAGTTTATACGAGAATTCAGACTAAAAAAAGCTTTAAAGCTTATTGAACATCGCCGCGGAAATATTTCTGAAATAGCATTCGAAACCGGCTTTAACAATCCATCTTACTTTACACAATGCTTCCATAAAAAATTCGGCATACTTCCTTCCGAGTACGAAGCTTCTGTTTCATAGCCACGACAGCTTCTTTATTCCCCTTGACGGAATCCACAATGAACCAAAATTGATAGTAATTGAATTAAAACTGATAGACATCCCGGTATAACATCTTTACTTTCGCAATGAATTAATAATACAAAAAAATTTTGGAGTCCCAATGAAAAGGTTCTTATTTTTTCTTTACGGAATCATTTGTTACCTGGTATTTTTTGTAACCTTTCTTTATGCAATCGGATTCGTCGGGAACTATTTTGTACCGAAAACAATTGATTCCGGTTTCCAGGGCGGAACAAGTGCTGTACTAATTGTAAATATCCTATTGCTTTCTCTCTTCGCCATTCAGCACAGCGTGATGGCAAGGCAAGGGTTTAAGAGATGGTGGACAAAGATTGTTCCTAAAGAGGTTGAAAGAAGCACGTATGTTTTATTTTCAAGTATTGCGCTTATTGTTTTATTCTATTTCTGGCGTCCGATGAGCGGCATAATCTGGGATGCACAAAGCACTGCACTGGCACCTTTATTAATGGTGCTGTACTTTTTCGGCTGGTTTGTTGTCCTAACCGGAACTTATCTGATTAATCATTTCAATTTATTCGGCTTGCAGCAGGTTTATCTTAGTTTAAAGAAGCAGGAGTTATCTCACCCGAAATTTGTAACACCGCTGTATTATAAATTCGTGAGACATCCGTTAATGCTCGGATTCATAATTGCATTCTGGGCTGCACCTGTAATGACTGTCGGACATTTACTTTTTTCATTAGCTACCACGGGCTACATACTCATTGCAATACAGCTTGAAGAGCGCGACCTTGTTAGTTTCCACGGAGAGGAATACAAGAGATACCAGAAAAAAGTCTCACAAATTATACCGATGCCGCCGAAGAAGCATGATATGTAGAAAATTTCCGGTAGTTAGTACCTGAATCAAATAACATATAATTAATCAAAAAGAAGGAGCAAAATTCTATGAAATCAATAAAAAATTTCTCCCTGATTTTTATTGCGCTTACATTTATTCTGCTTTCAGGAATTTCAATTTCTACTGCTCAGGAAAAAGTGCAGCCCTCACTTTACGAAAGACTCGGAGGTATACATGCTATTGCAACTGTTGTAGATGATTTTGTTGAAAGGGTCTGGGTAAATGATGTTCTGAATCAAAACCCGAAAAACAAGCAGGCAATGGGACTTGAGAAACCAGCGCTGAAATATCTTGCGACTGAGCTGTTGGGACAGGCAACGGGAGGACCGCAAAAGTACACAGGCCGTTCGTTAAAAGAAGTTCATAAAAACCTCAACATCTCCGAAAAAGAATGGGATGCATTTATGGCTGATTTAAAAGCATCATTGAATAAGTTCAAGGTTCCTGATAAAGAACAGCAGGAAGTTATTTCAATTGTAAATTCGACCAAGCCAGACATAGTAACAGTATCTAACATAAAATAAATTAAGGAGTATAGTTATGGCTTTATTCATGGATATACACAAAGGTGTTGACGGGCTGACAGCACAAGCAGTTTCAGAAGCACACAAAAAAGACCTTGAAAAACAGGGGAAGTACGGGGTAAAGTATTTAAAGTATTGGTACAACGATAAAGACGGAACTGTTTTCTGTTTATCAGAAGCACCAGACAAAGAAGCGGCTTTAAGAGTTCACAAAGAGGCACACGGGCTTATGCCGGATGATATTATCGAAGTAAAGGAAGGAAATTAATACCTTACTATTAATTCCCCGGTTCCGCCGGGGTTTTTTATTTTTCTCTGATGGATTAATGTCATAACCATTGGAAAGAAGTGATGTCTGAATCAATTTAAAAAAAATAAGGCGGTGTCATCATTTCAGTATCAGGAATAATTGTCACCTTGAATCTGCCTTTCGGTACACATGTTTATTTCAGAATCTTAAAAATCAATCAGATCCCAAAATAAATTCGGGATGACGAATTATATAAAAAACTTTTCACTCTGTCTAATTTCTTCTAAAGATCTTTTAAGTCCTCTCCCTATAAAAATAGTTTGATTGTTTTCATAAGGCATTGCGTATTTTGTTTTGTGAAACCCAACTGTTTCCACCTGATCAAGTGATTGAAGATGATCTTCAATCTCGCCGCCGATAATAATTGCCGTAGTTGGTTATATTCACCTCATCCAGTCGCATCCTTCTCCCCATTGCATTCTTTTTGGCTGATGCCTTTTTCTATTTGGAGTTTGGGATTGAGGAGTCGTATCCTGTTCATCATACTGTTCCTGATATTCCTCATTCATCATCCTTCTCATCCAGCGTGAACGCATATCGCACACATTAATTGCATCATCAACAATTTTTCTATCTGTCGCTTGAACTTCCGGGCGAATGTTTTCCAAAACTGTTTTTTGATAGGCATTAACGTGATTCAGTTTGGCTGTTAATATCGAAGCTTTTTCAACTGGTATCTCATTTTCCTCCAAAGCTAATTTTGCTTCATCAAGCATATCCTTTAAGAGCGATGTATCAAGTGTTTTTGATTGCTGGAGAACTTCAACTAATTCATTTAAACGCTTATCGGAAAAATTCAATCGCAGTTCCGCCTTTCCGTAAGAATCAAAAGTAAGAAAGAATTTAACCTTCTCGGTTGCCAGCTTTAACGGATAAAGAATATCGCCGGGAACACTGTTTGCCGAAACCGTTACAGCACTTAACACAACAGCAAAAAATAAAAACGTGCTTAACGCCCAAGCCAGCTTTGACTTTCGAAATACATTTCGGAACGATCCTTCGGAAAAGAAAGAGAATGTTTTTCTTTTTTTCATAGATGCTGCGAAACCTTTTTGCGGTAAGACATCCCGTTGGGAAGGGACTATTGCTTCTGATATTTCTGCGGCAGCAGTGTTCCGTTCCATCTCTTTACCGAGATTGATTAATGCAGATGACAACGCTTCGGATGAAGGATTTGGCTGCGGCAAATTCTCAATCTGCACAGCAAGTTGCAAAAGGGGCTTTAACACGTCTTCATATTGCGGATAATCCGCTAAACATTCATCAATACTTTTTCCCTTCCGAATTTCATCAATGCAATTATCTAAAAGCAATTCAATGTTCTGTTCCATTTAACTCTTCCCATCCTTTCTGACATACATATTTCGCAATACAGTTAAAGCTCTAAACTGGATTGCGCGGACCGCCCCGGCAGACTTTCCAACCAAGTCTGCTACTTCATCAGTATCATAACCTTCAATAAATTTTAGAACAATAACCTGCTGTTGTTCTTCAGTTAAATGCTTTATCGCCTGCCGTAATTCCTGCTGTTCCAGCAGTTCACCGGTTGTTCTTTTTTCATCAACCATTTCTTCAATTAAATCTCCTGTTGATGTAACATTTGACCTTACTGCACGCCGCCTGTAATAATCTGTAATCATATTCGAAGCTATGCGAAAAATCCAAGCATAAAACAGTCCTTTTTGTTCCGGCAATGATTTGACAACTCTAAGACACACTTCACTTGTCAAATCTTCCGCATCTTCAATCGAATTCACACGATAGTAAATAAACCGGTAGATTTTTGAATAAAAGTGTTCACATAATCTTCCAAGCGCTCTATTATCTTTGGCTTTTGCTTTTTCTACAATTTGATGAAGTTCTTCATCTGTTAAATCTTTGGCTTTACTTTTCATTAAATATTCCTAATATAAAGACGCACAAGAGATAAAAGTGTTATGATTTTATTTGTAAACTCTCATCGCATTCAATATTGCGATTATCGCAACCCCCATATCTCCGAACACTGCTTCCCACATTGTTGCTATTCCAAATGCACCGAGTAGGATGAAGAATAATTTTACTCCCATTGCAAAGGCAATATTTTGCCAGACAATCATTCTTGTCCGTTTTGCAACTTCGATTGCATTTACAACTTGCATAGGTGAATCTGTCATCAAAACAACATCCGCTGTTTCTACTGCCGCATCAGAACCGAGAGCTCCCATTGCAATCCCAACATCGGCACGAGCAATTACCGGCGCATCGTTTATTCCATCACCAACGAATGCAACCTTACCATCATGAGTTGAACTAAGTAATTTTTCTATATGCTCAACTTTATTTTCCGGCAGCAGTTCTGAGTAATATTCTTTTATGCCAAGTTTCTTTGCGTAAACTTCTGCAGCACTTTTGTTATCGCCGGTTAACATAACTGTATTTATTTTTAATTTATTCAATTCAGTAATTGT
>JAKAKL010000095.1:0-7500 GCA_021824565.1 Bacteroidota bacterium
TCGGCAATTTGAAAAACGCCATATCCAAGAATTGGCATTTCCACGCCGTTATTCAATTTAATCTTTTGCATAATTTTCTCTAATATATTTTTAATTAAGAAACTGGTTTATTGATTCCCAAATTTTGTCTTCTGTATTTATCCGGATTATAAATGATTTCTGAAACAAAGGCTGCAATACTTTTACGCGAGATTACACTTCCTTTTTCCTGTTCGCCTTTATGAGTTATTTCATAATCAACTTCATCAACATTGGTAAACCAGGTTGGGCGTAAGATAGTATAATCCAAATCTGATGCTTCAATAATATCAGCAGCGGCTCTGTAAGGTTTTAGTGCAGCACGTACCGGTTCATTATAAATCTCAATAGATGAAATAAAGATAAGTTTCTTTACACCAGATTCGTTCATCGCTTTTACAATATTCTTAGCCATCTGACCTAAGTCGCCGGCAAGGTTAGCATAAACAATATCCTGTACATGGGTTGCATCTTTCAACGAAGTGTAATTCAGCGCATCGTCTTCGATGATAGTATAATTGGAAGCGACCACATTTCTCAATCTATTTTTATTTCTTACAAACGAAGTAAGACGAATATCCGGCTGTTTTATCAATTTCTCGATTACATGTTTTGCCAGACTTCCGCTGGCACCAAGTATTATTACATTTTTCATTTTGATTTCAATCTATTATTGTCGTTATTAAAATAAGGAGGTAAATACAGGAAGAACGTATACAAAAGGCGGGATTACGGATACATTTTACGTTTTTAACTACCAAAGACAGATGCAAATACTTTTTGGTACAGATTATCTACTGTTAAAAAACTTCCCTTAGATTTCATCTATTTAACAACTCAGCTAATCTTTCTTTTGTCATGCCGCATTGTTTTAATATTCCAATTAGAGTTCCTTTAGCCAGTTCATTATGCAGGGGACTACAGTTTTAAAATTTTCTTTTTGTAAGCTAACGTGACTTCCTTTTTGTCTTACAATTACAAAACCATCATTCTGTAAAACTTTGATCAAAATTTTGCCGGAAATAACCGGAAGCTTAACCATTAACAGCAACCTCAAATGGATAGAGTATTATTTCACTTTCTGAACCAGGACAATCTTCGGTCTCAAAACTTTCCAGATATAGCTCTACAGCTTCTTTTAGATTTGATTGAGCTTCTTCAATTGTTTTACCCTGACTTACAACATCCAATTCAACACAATGCGCAACATACCATTTTTCTTCTTTGTTAATAACCGCAGTGAATTTCTTTTTCATTGTATTTCCTTTTTAACTGTATCCAAAATATTAAAATTAAATATCAACTTAAAGATATAAAAAATGAATGAATCAACAGATTGATGTAAATTGTAGTTATAGTTCATATTTAAAAAATGATCAAAAGTAATTTGCAGAGCATATCACAAAGTGATATATTTGCTTATGTTAAAACTCAAAACAAAATGGTTTAATAAATGGGCAAAAAAGAATGAGATAACAAATGAAAAACTCTTAAATACATTGGATAATATCTCAAGAAACATTGGAGTTGTTGATTTAGGGGCGGGTTTATATAAAGTACGTATGCCAAAAACAGGACATGGGAAAAGCAGTGGATTCAGAACAATAGTGATTTTTAAAGAGTCAGATATCGCCATTTTTGTTTACGGTTTTTCAAAAAATGAAAAAAGTAATTTAGACAATGAAGAATTAAGTTATTTCAAAAAATTGTCAAAAGATTTATTATCAATAAACAGAGAAGAGTATAAACAGCTTGAAAAAGCTGGAGATTTTATAAGAATAAAGGAATGATTATGAGAAAGTCAATAAAAAAAGCGATTGGTAATACCGTACAAGATTTGCTGAAAAGAGGAATAAAAACTTCGTTCACCGAAAAAGAATTGAAGGAACTTGAAGTTGAAATACCCGAAGTAGAAATAAGTGCAAAAGACATTCAGAAGATAAGAGAAAGAATTAAACTAAGTCAAAGTGTTTTTGCAAAAGTATTAAATGTAAGTCCATCTTCAGTCAGACAATGGGAACAAGGTAAAAAAAACCCAACCGGGTCGACGAAAGTATTGTTAGAACTTCTCAAAAAAAATCCGGATATTTTGAACTATCGAATTGAATCTTCAATTCAAGGCTAAAGAGATCTTTTTAATGCAGTTTCACTGCTTTAATCGAATTCTCACTTAAACAGATGAGGCTTATTATTATTTCAGTGTAGCCATATCCACAACAAACCGATACTTCACATCCCCTCTTTCCAATCTCTCAAACGCTTCATTGATTTGCTGAACATTAATTAGTTCAATTTCAGCAGTGATATTATGCTTTGCGCAGAAGTCGAGCATTTCCTGTGTTTCGGCAATGCCGCCGATGTTGGAACCTGAAAAACTTCTTCTTCCCGATACAACACTGAAAGCATTTACTTCAAGCGGTTCTGCCGGCAGTCCAACCAACACTACACTTCCATCTTGTCTTAATAAATTAAGATAAGCATTCACGTCATGTTTAGCAGAAACCGTATCAATGATAAAATGCAATTTGCGGGAATATTTTTTCATTGCTTCAGCATCGGAAGACAAAACTGCTTCATCAGCACCTAAGCGTTTTGCATCTTCAACTTTGGAAGGGGAAGTAGTAAACACAATTACCTCAGCGCCCATTGCTTTTGCAATTTTAATAGCAACATGCCCTAAACCGCCAATGCCAAGCACACCAACTTTTTTACCAGGTCCAGCCTGCCAATGCTTTAATGGAGAATAAACTGTAATGCCGGCACATAATAATGGCGCAGCAGCAGCAAGTCCTGCCTGTCCGGTAGGCAGGTTTTTAAATTCAGGCATTTTAAGCATATACTTTTCATCGCAAACATAACTCTCTGAAAAACCGCCGAAGGTCATTCCGCCCGATAATTTGTCCGGGGAATTAAACGACCAGGTCACACCTTCATCACAAAACTGTTCTAAACCATCTTCGCAGTATTCACATTTTCCGCACGAATCAACTATACAACCCACAGCAGCAAGATCGCCCGGTTTAAATTTAGTAACATGTTTGCCGACCGTTGTTACTCGTCCGACTATCTCATGCCCGGGAACAATCGGATAAGTTGTTCCGCCCCATTCGTTACGTATGGAATGAAGATCTGAATGACAAATACCACAGTAAAGGATATCCATTTCTACATCGTGAGGAAGTAATTCTCTGCGTTTAATGTTCATTAAATGCAAAGGTGAATCAACTGTTTCTTTACCAAAAGCTTTGACTGTTTTTGTTTTCATTTTTAATTCCTTTTAGTTTATCTGAAATTTATGATACAAAATTAAAAAGGCAAATATCGGATGGACGTATACAAAAGGCGGGAAGATGGATACAGTTTACCGTTTTGCGAAGCGTTACACCTATGCAAATATCAGAAAACGGGCATACATTTTGGAGACTTCTCTTATAACAAACAATACATAAAGCTGCTATTCTATATTAGAATTTGCAGTTATATAATTTATTACTTACCTTTGTCGTTAGTATCGTCAAACGCAGTTCCTATAATGATTAAAAGCTTTGGAGATAAACAGACAGAAAACATTTGGAATGGTATCCGTTCAAAAAAATTATCAGTAGATGTACAAAATGCTGCAAGACGCAAATTGAGGATGATTAACAATGCTCAGAATATCAATGACTTACGAATTCCGCCGGCAAATCATCTGGAAAAGCTGAACGGAAAACTTAGTGGATTTCACAGTATCAGAATCAATAAACAATGGAGAATTATCTTTATTTGGAAAAATGATAATACATTTGAGGTACAAATAGTTGACTATCATTAAAATACTTTGAGAAAATGGAAAAACTAAAAAATATACACCCCGGAGAAATACTTAGTGAAGAGTTTCTTGAACCATTGAACATCTCTGCTTACCGTCTATCGAGGGAAACCTTTTTACCGCAGACACGGATAAGCGAAATACTTAATGGTAAACGCAGTATTACGGCTGATACAGCACTCAGGCTTTCGAAGTTTTTCGGAACAAGCGCAAAATTCTGGTTGGGATTACAGGACGACTATGATCTTGAAGAAGAAAAAAATCGAAAGAACAAAGTGCTCGAAGAAATCAAATCGTTAAAAAATACTGCTGCCTAACATATAGGTTATTCAATTATAAATTCTATGCGCGTACCCAAGAATTTTTATTTCGTGCACTGAAATAATCGGATAAGTTATCCCGCCCCAATCATTTTTTATACTGTGTAAATCCGAATGGCAAATATCACTGTAGAGAATTTCCATTTCAACATCAAGAGGAAATAATTCTCTTCGTTTAATTGTCATAGAGTGCAAAGGTTTATTTGAGGCTTCTGTTCATAAGCTCTAATATTTTTCGTTTCCATAATTTTTATCCCTTTTATTTCGTTGTGACTTCATTTAAACATTTAATTGCATTCAAGGCTCTAGGATAACCAACATAAGGAAGTAATTGTGTAATTACACTTAGTAAAGTTTCTTTGTCATTGCCTAAATTTATATTCCCTTGAATATGCGCTCTTATTTGGGATTCGGTTCCACCTAATGCTGTGAGCATTGAAAAAGTTAGAAGCTCTCTTGTTTTTATGTCTAATCCTTTTCTCGTGTAGTAGTCACCAAAGCAATTTGCCGATAAATATTTCTGGATGTGCATCTGATCTTTCGGAGTTTCCTTATGCATATTGTCGATCGTTTCTCCGAAGATATCTTTTTGTAACTCTAATCCTTTTTCAAATCTCGTTTCGCGCTTCGTGGTTGATTGTCCATCTAATGGTAGTTTGATACCTCTATCTGTAAAAATTTCATTTGTGGTATAAATAAAATCAACCACTTTAGCTATTCCCACATAAGGAACGGATTGATATAAAATTTCTTTCACTTCCATATGAGTTATTCCAACATTAAGTGCAGCATTGACGAACATTTTGTATTCTTCAAGTGCCTTGCTGGCAATTGTGGAAGCTAGAATCATCATTACTCTTGTTTTTGTATCTAGATTTCCGCAGCTAATTACTTCATCATAAGCGAAGTTGTCGAAAATTTCAATCAACTCAGGATCCGTTTCTGTTAAAGTAGATACATGATCCGGAAATAATTCTGCATGGTTTCTTACCGCAGCTTCGGTCAGATTTATTTTTACAGGCTTAGGATTGTTCGCAGCATGGCATTCAAGATATTCTTCATCCGTAACAGGTTCCAGCCACTTTACCGCGCCATTTTTTGTGTTGTTAGTTATAACTATGTGGGTAAAACTGCTATGCTTAGCTGCGCCATGCCAGTGTTCTATATTAGAAGGAATAACAACCACATCACCTTTTACCAGAAGTCTTGCCGGTTTACCTCTTTCCTGATAAAAGCCTTTACCGCCGGTAACAATAAGTATTTGTCCTGCCGGATGTGTATGCCAGTTGTTTCTGCAGCCCGGTTCAAATAAAACATTTCCTACTGCATAGCTTCCGGTTTCATCCTTAGGTACTAAAATATTAACCCATGCTGTTCCGGTGAAGTATTCGGCTGATGCTTTTTCACCTTTGGGGAATATTTCATTTTGATTTTCTAAAATATCCATAACATCTCTTTCCTTTTTATAGACCGGTTCTTTTTTCTAATTCTTCAGGATATCTATCTCCTTGTACTTTGATCTTTGAAGCAGCCTCGTTGATTTCGCTCAGGTCTTTTGAAGTAAGTTCTATATTAACTGAACCGATATTTTCTTCCAGGCGTTGAAGCTTTGTAGTACCCGGGATAGGAACTATCCAAGGCTTTTGAGCAATAAGCCATGCTAGTGCAATTTGTGCAGGCGTTGCTTTCTTGTTTTCTGCAATCCTGCCGAGCATATCTATTAAAGCCTGATTTGCTTTCCTGTTTTCAGGAGTAAATCGGGGAACGATATTGCGGAAGTCTGATTTGTCAAATGTAGTTTTCTCATCGATCTTTCCAGTTAGGAAACCTTTACCAAGAGGACTGAATGGAACGAATCCGATTCCCAGTTCTTCGAGTGTCGGTATTACTTCTTCTTCAGGTTTTCTCCACCACAGCGAGTATTCACTCTGCAATGCAGCAACCGGCTGAACTGCGTGAGCGCAGCGGATTGTTTTAACGCCTGCTTCTGAAAGTCCAAAGTGTTTTACTTTCCCTTCAATAATTAAATCTTTTACTGTTCCGGCAACATCTTCAATTGGAACATTTGTATCAACGCGGTGCTGATAGAAAAGATCAATAACATTAGTCTTCAGTCTTTTCAATGAAGCATCGGCAACTTCTCTTATATGTTCGGGACGGCTGTCCTGTCCAATCATTTTGCCGTCCGGGCTAAACTTGAAACCAAATTTTGTTGCTATAACAATATGCTCACGAAATGGAGCTAAAGCTTCGCCCACAAGTTCTTCATTTACAAATGGACCGTAAGCTTCAGCAGTGTCGAAGAATGTAACTCCAAGTTCTACAGCTTTCCGTATTAGTGATATCATTTCTTTCTTGTCTGGAGCGGGTCCGTAAGCAAAGCTCATACCCATACAACCTAAACCAAGAACTGAAACTTCAAGTCCGCTTTTTCCTAATCTGCGCTTTTTCATTTTCTATTCTCCATCAAACTTGTTAAGTATATAAAGCATTTAAAATTTACAATACTAAAATAAAGATGAAGTGACGGCAGGACGTATACAAAAGGCGGGAATAGTGATACATATTTCTGTCTATGTTTACTTAAAAATTATTGCAAGATATTTTCTTAGGCTCTTTGAATTTCTGAAACCCTGCCTGGCGGAGGAAGTTCAGTGGGATTAATTTCCGGTTTATATATTCCTTACGACTCATTCCTACTTCTTTTAAATAGCCGGGAACAGCGGGTGTTGCTTCTTCCAGTAAGTTCATTCATAATGCGACCACATACTTATGACTTTTACTGTATGATGTTCTTCTAGGATTTGATATACCAACCGATGCTTAATATTAATACGGTGTGAATAAGCTCCTGCTAAATCTCCCACAAGTTTTTCAAACCGTGGTGGAGTTCGAAATGGATTTACTTCAGAATTCTTAAAAGTTCTTCTGCTTTGGATTTTAAACCAGCAGCCACAAGCTTCCTGGAGTCTTTATTAGCTTCTTTGGTGTAAACTAACTTCCACTTTATCAGGAAAGTTCCTTTGAGCAGTCTACAATTATCTTGAGAGGTAAGGGAATGTTGGGAAATAGCGTACTCCAATACTCCACAACTCCATTATTCCGGTATTTCTAAAGCAGTGCAATTAGAACAATCAATTAAATTCTTTTAGCTTATCTACGGGGGATAAAAGCTTTTGAACGTAGCTGTCAACCAACTTGCTTTCTTCCGAATTAAGATCGCTGTAGTTGGAAAGTTTTTTTGAAGTGCTGACTGTTAAAATACTCCATAGGTTAACTGCCTGCGATTGAACTACACGACTTTCGTGAATATTGTATATTCCTTTCTTTTTGCCAGGAGTAAAAAAACTA
>JAKAKL010000095.1:7510-21929 GCA_021824565.1 Bacteroidota bacterium
CATAATTTAATGTTAGTGGCTAAAGCGATTCTGCCTCGATAGGCGGTCAACTTGTGTAATTTAAAAATTAATAATATTGGCAAGACACAATTATGTCTGATAATGTTTATTAAAGTCCTATAGAGAGGAAAAATAAACAACAATTAATTAAAAGAATTTGATTTGTTAATACCTAAAATATAATTTTGGTTCTAATAAAACATAGCTTAATAGTTTCATTTACTTATTATGCAATTAAAGGAATCTAAGATGAACTTTGGTTTTCCAATTCCAGCAGTATCAGACATAAAAGAATTATACATAAAATCGGAGGCTGTTTACCAGCGCGGTCAGCGTCTTATTGAAAATGAAATGTGTACACTGATAAGCGCGGCGGACAGCAAATTCAATTTTATTGTTGAAGACCGCTTTGATGATTTTAATGTAACAATATCATCGGATAGGAAAGGACTTTCCTTTCAATGCTCATGCGGCTCTCATATTGAATGCTGTGCGCATTCGGCGGCTGCGCTTTTATTGCTTAGGATGAAATATGAAATGGAGAAAGACAAAGAATCTTCTGAAGGCAGCAAGTATGCTAAAAAAGAAATGATAAAGCGCGTGCTTAAGGAAAGGCAGGAGAAAGCTGCAAAGGAAAATTTTGAAATAATCCAGGGAGAAAATATCCACGGCTTTCACAAAATAAAAACCGAACAAGGCAGAGTGTATGAAATTACCATCCGTAATTTTTCAGACGGCAGCGGCTATTGCTCATGCCCGGATTTTAAGACCAATAAGCTTGGAACATGCAAGCATCTAATCTTTGCAACGGAATATTTAAATAATAAACTTAAAAACTCAAAGGCTCTCAAGAATCAAGATTACCCTATTGTAGAAATTTACTGCGATCCTAATTATGATTATAATATCACGTATTATTACGAAAGAAAGCTTCAACCAGAAATAGATAAGCTTATTCATAGATACTTCAACGGTAATCAATACATTATGCAAGATAAGTATCCTGGGTTTATCAAATTCATTGACGAAGCAAAGGATTACAAATCAATTTTAATCCGCCCCGAAGTAAATGAAAAGATTGATAAGTTCATCGAACAGCAGTCGCTCAAAAAGCTGAAAGGAAAGGTAACGCCGGACTTTTCAAAGATAAAAGCAAGGCTGTTCGATTACCAGAAAGAAAGTATTTTATATTCGTTGTTCAAGAAAGGCAATATTATTGCGGATGAAATGGGCTTGGGGAAAACACTCCAGGCGATTGCCGTGGCTCTCCTGAAAAGAGATATCTACGGCTTTAACAAAACACTGATAATCTGTCCGGCTTCGTTAAAATATCAATGGAAAAAGGAAATAGAAAAGTTCACCGGCGAAAAGGCTGCTATTATTGAGGGCATGCGGAAAGACCGTCATACAAATTATAAAAGCGCAACTGAATTCTTTCTAATTGCAAACTATGAAGCGGTAATGCGCGACATTACCATTATACAAAAGTATCCTCCCGATATGATAATACTTGATGAGGCGCAGAAAATAAAAAACTACGATACGAAAACTTCTCATGCGGTAAAGTCTATTCCTAAAAAGCACTCGCTTGTAATTACCGGAACTCCGCTTGAAAATAATCTGCTTGATTTGTATTCAATAATGAACTTTATTGACCCGGAAGTGCTGGCGCCGCAGTGGGAATTTTCTATGAACCATTGTTACTTCGATAAAGAAAAGAAGAATAAGATAACCGGCTACTTTAATTTACAGGAGCTGAAAAATAAGTTAGCCGATTACATCATTAGAAGAGAGAAGTCCGATGTATTAAAGGATTTGCCCGCAGTTCAGGAAGTAACTGTTCCGGTCGAGCTCCATGATGCACAAGCGGAAATTCACGCCGGGCTTGCAAAGTCGCTTGCGCCTATTCTTCAAAAGAAACATAAAACCGTTTACGATTTGCAGCGCATCCAGCAAATTCTTACGAGCATGAGGATGGTTTGCGACTCCACTTATCTTGTCGATAAGGAAACAAACCATTCACCTAAACTTGAAGAGCTTGAAACAATTCTATTAGAGAAGCTGAATATAAAAAAGAGGAAAAGAAAGGTTATTATATTCTCGGAATGGAAGACAATGCTGCATCTAATCGGCAAAATGCTGAAGACTAACGGCATTCAGTTCGTTACACTATCAGGCGACGTACCGGTAAAGAAGAGAGGCTTGCTCATCGACGAGTTTGCAAACAATCCCGATACACTTGTGTTTCTTTCTACCGAGGCAGGCGGCACTGGATTAAATTTGCAGTTCGCAGATACGGTAATAAACTTTGATTTGCCGTGGAACCCGGCTAAGAAGAACCAAAGGATCGGGCGAATAAACCGTATTGGACAGGTTAGCCCAAAGCTGACCGCCATAAATTTGGTTGCGCTTAACAGTATAGAATATAATATTGCAAACGGAATAGTCTTGAAAGAAGCCTTGTTCAACGCAGTGTTGAACAATGCCAACTTAACGGAGGAAGTAGATTTTGCATCTAAGGGAAGATCGACTTTTATAGAGCAGGTACAGAAGCTAATTCAGCCGGTTGAGCCGCCATCTAGTCAAGGTGAAGAACAGCATGCTGATGCTAATGAAGAAATTGTTGAAGCAGTAGATGATTCCGGTGAGCTTATTGAAGAAAGGGCAACCGCAGAAAAGACATCGGCTGCAAGCTCTGAAATTATAGCTGCAAAACAACCCGTGCCTGAGCTTCGGGAAATTGAATCGACATTAAATCAAGGTATTCAATTCTTAAGCGGAATATTTAAGATGGCAACGGGCAAGGAATTAATTACGGAAGGAAAGGGAATAACCGTGAACAAAGAAACCGGCGAAGTAACATTGAAGTTTAAGCTGCCGGGATTTTGATTAATTTAATCTAAATTAATTAGTTCAAAAGTCAGCACTTGTTGGATGACTTACTAAATTGTAACTTATATTAAGGTAAAATAATTTTAATTAATACGTCATAAAAAATATTTTTTATTTTGGAGAAAATTATGAATTGGAGAGAAAGAATAATCGTTGATCCGCTTATATGCCATGGTAAAGCATGTATTAAAGGAACAAGGATTATGGTTTCGGTTATACTAGACAATTTAGCAGACAGTATGAATGAACAGGAAATATTAGAAAGTTATCCTTCTTTAACACACGAAGATATTATTGCAGCTATTTCATATGCAGCAGAGCTTTCACGTGAGAGACTGGCTCCTTTATCGGCTTAACAAAATATGAAATTTAAAATTGATGAAAGCTTGCCCATAGAGATTGCAAAGTTACTTATTGAAAATGACCATGATGCTAAAACTGTAAACGAACAGCAATTGAAGGGCGCAAATGATTCTGTATTGATAAATTTATGCAAACAAGAGAAACGTGCAATAATTACTTTTGATACAGATTTTTCAAATATACGTGAATACCCGCCTAATGAGTATGCGGGAATTATAGTCTTAAGATTGAGCAGCCAGGCTAAGAATCATGTTATTAATGTCTTTCAAAAAACATTATTAGCAATTGAGACTGAACCTTTAAAAGAACATTTATGGATTGTTGAAGATAATGTAATTCGTATTAGGGGTGAAAAAGATAAATTTTAAGAAGTGCCTTTGAAGTTTAAACTGCCGGGGTTTTGAGTGCAGCTACAATCTAATATCGTTGAATTTTTTATAGTTCTTATTGTGCAATAATTTTTTTACTTCGTTAATAAATGGCTGAATTGTCTGATGCTTGTTATCGCCTGGATAAAGTAAAAAAATAGTCAAGTCAAACTTTTCTAGGCTTTGTTGATATTGCAAATTTTTGTCCAGTGTAATAAAAAAATCAAAGCCATTAAATACCATAAGTCCTAAAAGTTCCCCATTCTTCTTCCCTAACCATCTCATATCCCTAACCGATTTTACGTCAAAATCCTTTCCGAAATCTGTCGTTACTTTCGTAGGAATATTTTCATCAAGCAGGATCTTCATTCAAAAACTTTTCTGTTGAGACTGTCTTACGAGCCAATTCAAGGACTTCAACAACCTGCCGTCTTTCGACAGTCGGAAAATTCTCTAAAAACTCGTCTAATGTTTCACCTGTTTCGATATAATCAAATAATGCCTGAATAGGTACCCTTGTTCCTGTGAAAACCGGGGTCCCTCCCATTATTTCAGTGTCTATATTAATTGCTTTGGATTTCATTTCTCTACTCAAAATATCTGTGTAAAATTTACGAACTTTTTTTATGTTGTTCAATGTTACCCGCATAACCGGGATTCATTCTCTGTGGTTTCACTGCTTGAAAATGACAATGATTTAAAATACTGGCTTTTAAAAACCCCGGCAGAGCGTATACATGCAGTAGAATTTTTAAGACAAATGATGTTTAACTATGATCCGTCTACCGAAAGACTTCAGCGAGTTTTTGAAACTGCTGAATTCAAAACAAATTGAATATTTACTAATCAGAGGCTGGGCGGTTGGTTATTATGGCTATCCGAGAGCTACAGGAGATATGGATATCTGGGTCTCTAGGAAAAAAGAAAATGCCGTTAAAATAGTTGAAGTATTTAAAGAATTTGGATTTGATGTTCCATCCCTCTCAATTGAATTATTTACAAAGCAAAATCAAGTAACCAGAATTGGAATACCGCCAATGCGAATTGAAATACTAACGACAATTTCAGGAGTGTCATTTGAAGTATGCTTCAATAACAGACAGATAGCGGAAGTTGACGATGTAAATATCATTTTTATCAACCTTCAAGATTTGAAAAAAAATAAAGCTGCATCTGGGCGCTACAAAGACTTGGATGATCTTGAAAAATTATAAAAATTAAACTTGTAGCTTCCCTTTGCCGCGGAAATAATTAACTAAATCCTCGAATCAATTAGAATATATTCCCAGTTATGCTACTTCCGGATTTTAGGCTTTCGTTTTCGTTTCATAAATCTATCTCAAAATTGTTTACTTGGCTTATTGATTGTCAAGCCTTATACTATTCTGATACAAAAGTTCAGGATCAAGGTCGGCTTCATTTGCCCATTCAATAGTATCAAAATTAATTCGAACTGTTTTAAACAGCATTGTATTTTTCAATTCCTGAAATATACCAATGTCTAGATATGGTTTCATATCAAACTTTCTCTTTTCACCGTTTGCAAAAGTTAAGAGCAGTTGATAATTTTCTAATGGTTTTACATCTATCACTGATAAGTACATAGCTCTTTTATTTTAATGGTTCAATTTTAAATGGCTTTTCACCGTTTTGACACAATTGCCAATTTGCTAATAATTCATCCTAATGTATTTCAATCCATGCATAGATCATGCGTGTTTGTTTTGAGGGCATGTGCCCTTCAATTAATTCGCAGTCTTAAATATTATATGTCGCATGATGTTCTTGAAAATAAGTATGAATATGCGGCGGATTATGTTCTTTTGGTGCATAATACATTCTTATTATAATTCCAAAAAACATTGAAATAGTTGGCATTTTAATTTTTTTATTTAAACATACAAATATTATTAATCTGACTCAAATACTTGTAATTGTTACTCTGGAATTTAGATACTTCCTATTTCACATTAGAAAACATTGTATGTTAAAGCAGAGATTTATTTGTAAACAAACTTCATTTCTTCTTTCCTCTTTTCTTTTTAACTTCGGGCTAAATTTGTAAAAGTATAACGATGCTCGAAAACAAGAATAATAATTTTGTGCTTCTAAATAAATACCAGAAGCTGCTTATTGAAAACGCTAATCTAAAAGCCGAGAATAAAAAGCTAAAAGAACAGATTGACATTCTAACCCGTACTGATGAAAACATAGATGTAACTGATACATCAACAGTTACTGATGAATGTGTAAATTCACCTTATTTAGAAACTCATCAAGAAAATACTACGACAGTAAATCAAAAAAGCAAGCCGTTCGAAAAGATTAAGCTTTTCATGTCGTTGTTTAAAGGAAGAGCAGATGTATATGCTAAAAGATGGCAAAATAAGAACGACGCTTCCGGCTATTCGCCTGTTTGTTTTAACGAATGGAAACCAGGCGTGTGTTATAAGCCAAAAGTTAAATGTTCTGAGTGCGTGAATAAATCCTTTGAAACTTTAAATGAAAAAGTCATCGAAGAGCATTTGAAGGGATATTTCGTCGCCGGTATATACTCTTTGCAACTTGATGAGACCTGTTACTTTCTAGCAATAGACTTTGATGATGAAGGGTGGATGCAAGATATTTCCATACTAAGAAATGTATGTGAAGAATTTAAAATCCCGTTTGCCGCAGAGCGTTCACGTTCGGGGAAAGGCGCTCATGTGTGGTTCTTTTTTGAAGAAAAGATCCCGGCTGCATCAGCGCGGAAATTAGGTTCATCCTTGCTTACTTTTTCAATGAACAAACGACACGAAATTAGATTTAACTCTTACGATAGATTCTTTCCTAATCAAGATACAATGCCAAAAGGTGGATTTGGAAACTTAATCGCTCTCCCGCTTCAGATGGAGACAAGAAAAAAAAGCAACAGTGTTTTTATCGATGAGAATTTTAAACCGTATAATGACCAGTGGAAGTTTTTAAGTTCAATAAATAAATTATCAGAAGATACAGTTGCAGAATTAACCTCAAAACTTTCTTCCGTTTTTAATGGAAATGAATTAGGTATGCTTAGAAAAGACGAAGAGGAATCAAAGCCGTGGCAAAAACCCTCCATCCTTTCTTTGAATAAGGAGGATTTTCCTAAGAGCATAAATCTTGTTAAAGCAAACATGATATATATTTTAAAGGATGGATTCTCTCAAAAAGCGTTAAATGCTTTTAAGCGTTTAGCTGCCTTTAAGAATCCCGAGTTCTACAAAGCTCAAGCTATTCGACTCCCAACTTATAACAAGCCCAGGATTATTTCTTGCTCTGAAGAAACAACAGAGTATCTCTGTCTGCCTAGAGGTTGTGAAGAAGAAGTTACCAGTCTGCTTAACAAGTTTGATGTTGATTTGGAAATTGATGATAAAACCAACCATGGTAAAAAAATTAATATCGAATTTAACGGTAGGTTGAGAGAAAACCAGATTAAAGCGATAAATGAACTTCTAAAATACGATTGCGGGGTTTTAGCGGCTCCGACAGCATTTGGGAAGACGGTAATTGCCGCTAAGATAATTGCAGAACTGAAGACAAGTACGCTTATATTAGTTCACCGGCAGCAGTTGCTTACGCAATGGATAAAAAAGTTATCGGATTTTTTAAATATATCAGAATTAACCTCGATTCAATTGGGGAAAGAAGAACAGCCAACTTATGAGAGGAAAAAAGGAAAATCCCAAAAGCAATATTTAATTGGGCAAATTGGCGGCGGGAAGGAATGCTTGACTGGAATAATTGACGTTGCAATAATGCAATAGTTGAATAGGGAAAGCGAGGTTAAGGAGCTTGTTAGAAATTACGGATTGGTAATCGTGGATGAATGCCATCATATCCCCGCTTTTAGCTTTGAGCAAATACTTAAGAATGTTCACGCAAAATATGTGTATGGACTAACTGCAACGCCGGTTAGATTAGATGGACATCATCCGATTATTTTTATGCAATGCGGTCCGGTAAGAGTTAAAGTTGACTCTAAAGAGCAGATTGAACATAGTATTATCGAGCACTTTGTTATTCCACGATTTACAAGCTTCAAAATTCCAATCGATAAAGAATCTGCTTTCGGAGAAAGACAGTTTACAACCCGCATGCCGGTTGTGCAGGTTCAAGAGATTTATTCCGGATTGGCAGTAGATGAAATGCGCAACCAGCTAATCGTAAATGACGTTATAAAGAATTATGAAAACGGCAGAAATTCACTAGTGCTAACCGAAAGAACTATGCACGTAGATTTGTTGTCAAAAAAACTTATGGAAAAAGTACCCCGTGTAATAACTTTAACCGGGAAAAGTAAAGCTAAAGATATAAGAGAGTCTCTAAATAGAATAGCAGAAACGCCGGATGAAAAGCAATTAACATTAATAGCAACCGGTAAATATATCGGAGAAGGATTTGACGAGCCGCGCCTCGATACTTTATTTTTAGCGATGCCTATTTCATGGAAAGGAACATTGCAGCAATACATTGGCAGGCTGCACCGTTCATATAAAAATAAGAAAGAAGTTTTGGTTTATGATTATGCCGATATACACGTGAAGGTGTTGGAAAAGATGTACAACAAACGGCTTAACGGTTATGCCTCTTTGGGATATAAAACAAAGGGTGAAACCATTCCAACAGAATCCGCAAATTTTATCTTTAACAAAGAAAGCTTCCTGCCGGTTTATATTAACGATATAACGAACGCACAAAAAGAAATTTTAATAGTCAGCCCCTTCATTTCATGGAGGCGGGTTGAACAGATGCTGCAGTATTTCATAACATCGATTGGTAATAATGTCAAGATAATTATCTTTACAAGACCGGTAGAGGATTATAATGAAAAAAATAAATTCATTTTGCTGCGAACTCTTAATGCACTAAAAAATGAAAGCATCAATTTGATATTCAAAACAAACATTCATCAAAAATTTGCCGTAATAGATAAACGAATAGTTTGGTACGGAAGCATAAATCTGCTCAGCTTTGGGAATGCAGAAGAAAGCATGATGAGACTTGATAGTTCTAATATCGCTAACGAACTATTAAATAGTGTAAACATCGAATAATTGTTAAAGCTGTCGTGGCAACATTTCAAGTCCTACTGAAAATCACTTAAGCTTTATAGAGGAGGTATTCAAAATGAATTATTACCATGTAGTTTTAATATTTGCACTGGTATACTGAAATAGGAAAAATTTTGACGATACATAATGTGATCCATTTCTAAATGTATCCAATTATATTTGGATTTATCGCGTTAGCTTTATTATTTTTAGAGTAATGAAATTTGACTACGCAAAATATTTAATTCTGGTACTGCTTGCTCTCTTCTTTGCTTCAACAAATGAATTGAGCGCAAAGGAAGCCGAGCAAAATTACAATACTGAAAGCCATTCCTTCCTTGAAACCATCAGCTATACTTTAAATTTTTCCGGCAATAATTTTCAAAAGGATTTGTCAAAAGCTATTCATGCTTTTTCTTTTGTTGGTTATCCCGGGACTTGCAGCAGCGTCTCAAATTTTTCTTCCAGACTCGCATTTAAAAACATCCCGCCCCTTATTAACAATCATAGATATTTGGACAGCTCAATACTACGAATCTAAAATTCCTTTTTGTTATTAACTCATTTTAAACAAACTCTATGCTTTGGAGTATTGGAGTAAATTGGTCTATTCCATAACTCCATTATTCCACTATTCCGAAAGATTTCGTAAGGTGAGCTAATAATTTAATTCCAGTCATTAGTGAGTTTTCGCTAAGGCTGTTTATTACTTAACAAACAAAAAGAGTTTCAAATGAATACTAATAAAAAGTCCAAAATAATTTTTTACTTCTTAGCTTTTATCATTCTCTTTGTTGCCGGCTGGTTTTTTCTGCAAAGCAGAAGCAATAAAAAAGATAAAGACGCAGAACAAAATTCTGTTAAATCTTTATCGCACGTCCAAGTTGAAGATGGAATGACCACAATTGAATTAAGTCTTTCGGAGAGAGTAAACTCAGGGATAACAACAATAAAATTAATTCAAACAAAACATCAAGCCCAACTTACCGCGTACGGCACTGTGGTTTCAATTCAGGATTTGTCAAAGGATGTTCAAAGCTTTGAAACGGATAAAGCTCTGCTGACAAAGGCAAAGGAAAGCCTTATAATCTCTCAGAAAAATTATGAGCGTGTTAAAAGTCTTTATGAAAAAAAGCTTGCGAGCGAACAGGATTTCCAAACTGCGCAGGCTGCATTTTTATCTGACCAGGCAGATGTAAGTTCGGCGCAGTCAGATTTAAGCAGTCTTAAAAGTTCTATCCTAGAGCAGTGGGGGAGTGAAATTTCCAAATGGATATTTAATAATACTTCTTCTCTTCAAAATTTGCTTGAGCTAAAAGAAGAGTTAATCCAAATTTCTCTTACGCCGGATGAGATGGACATTAAAACTCCTGGAAATATTTCCATTCAATCGCCGTCAGGTAATAAAAGAATTATTTGCAGATATATTTCAGCCGGTCATTTGGCAAATTCACAATTCCAAACGAAGACTCTTTATTACATTGTCTCCAACACTTCACTAAGCGGCGGTATGAATGTAAAAGCATTTCTACCCGTTGGAAAAGATCTAAGCGGCGTTATCGTTCCTTCAGAATCTATCGTTTGGTACCAGAGTAAAGCATGGATTTATGTGGAGAAGCAGCAGAATGAATTTATTCGTGTTGAAGTTGATACTGATAATCCTTTTAACAACGGATTCTTTGTTCCGGGGAATCATAGCGAAATAAATCCGGGTGCAACTATTGTAAAAAACGGTGCGCAGCTTTTACTATCTGAAGAATTAACTCCAGCACAAAGCAGCGGCAGCGGGGAGGGAGACAATGACTGAAGGACATGGTTTGCTGAATTCTGTTGTCCGCTTTTCGCTTCGATTCAGAGGAGTTATAATTGCGCTTAGTATTTTGTTTGTTGGTTACGGGATATACACACTTACGCAGGCAAAGTATGGCGTATTCCCGGAGTTTGCGCCGCCGCAAGCTGTTATTCAAACTGAGGCTCCCGGTCTTTCGCCGGAACAAGTTGAAGTTCTCGTTACTCAGCCAATTGAAAATGCAGTGAACGGAATTGTCGGAATTGAATCACTACGCTCAAGGTCGATACAAGGGCTTTCGGTGGTTACTGCAACTTTTAAAGACGGCACTAACATTTTTATCGACCGCCAGTTTGTAACTGAGCGTCTTTCAACTTTAGCTGGTCAGCTTCCAGCTGGCGTAAAGCAACCGGAAATGACTCCGCTTGTCCCTTCTACCGGACTTACTTTTGTTATCGGATTAACTTCTTCCCCAAAAACTCCAATGCAGCTCAGAACTTTTGCAGATTGGGTTCTAAGGCGAAGACTTCTTTCAGTAGCCGGAGTTGCAAATGTTACAGTGTTCGGCGGCGATGTAAAACAGTTCCAAATTCAAGTTCATCCGGATAAGCTTATAAAATATAATTTATCAATTGAAGATGTACTTACGGCGGCGAAGCGCGCCACCGCTGTGGAAGGCTCAGGTTTTATTGAAAATAATAACCAGAGGATTGTGCTGCAAACGGAAGGACAATCTTTAACTGCGGCGGATATTGCAAAGACAATCATCCTTCATAAAAATAATATGAACATTACTCTCGGCGATATTGCAGATGTTGTAATTGCACCGGAGCCGCCGATTGGCGGTGCGACAATTGAAGGTAGGCCCGGCGTGATGATGATGATTTACGGTCAGTACGGAACCAACACTCTTGAGGTAACTAAAAATGTTGAAGCGGCTTTAACAGGCATGCAGCCGGCATTCAAATCCGAAAAAATTAATTTGATAAATTTATTTCGTCCGGCAGATTTTGTTCATACTGCGCTTGGTAATATTTCAGCATCGTTAATACTTGGTGCAGTTTTAGTAGTTGTTGTGCTGCTTCTCTTTCTTTTCAACTTTAGAACTGCGGCAATTTCATGCACAGCAATTCCGCTTTCTCTGCTTGCGGGGATTGTTGCGCTGCAGTCTCTCGGCTTAACAATAAACACGATGACACTCGGCGGGCTTGCAATTGCAATCGGCGAGGTTGTTGATGATGCAGTTATTGATGTTGAAAATATTTTGAGAAGATTAAAAGAAAATCGTTCTCTAGAAAATCCAAGATCTAATTTTCATGTAGTGCTCGATGCTTCGCTTGAGGTGCGAACTGCGGTTATATATGCCACATTCGCAGTAGTACTTATTTTCATTCCGATACTTACGCTTACCGGCGTTGCCGGAAAATTATTTTCACCCCTTGGAGTTGCTTACATATTTTCTGTGCTTGCATCGCTTCTTGTTGCGCTTACTGTAACGCCCGCGCTTAGTCTGGCTCTTCTTGGAAATCAAAAAATTGCTGAGAAGAAAGAATCTCCGTTTGCGCTTTGGCTTAAGAACAGATACAAAATTATTTTAAACAAGGTAGAACAGAATTCCAGGAAGGTAATTTTAGCA
This sequence comes from Bacteroidota bacterium, assembly GCA_021824565.1. Lineage (GTDB taxonomy): Bacteria > Bacteroidota > Ignavibacteria > Ignavibacteriales > Ignavibacteriaceae > FEN-1297. The sequence continues at coordinate 19,634 of JAKAKL010000095.1, forward strand.
GTAATAATTATTACGCTTGCCGGCTTTGCTGCGCTGCCATTCTTTGGAGAAAGCTTTATACCGAAGCTTAAGGAAGGACACTTTATAGCACATATCTCGATGGTCCCGGGCACGTCTTTAAATGAATCAATAAAAATCGGGGGAAAAATTTCCGGCGCTCTAATGAAACTTCCGTTTGTGCAGACAGTTGCACAGCGCGCCGGTCGCGCTGAAAAAGGAGACGATACGTGGGGAACAAATTACAGCGAGTTTGAAATTCAATTAAAGCCGTTGAACAGTGACGAAGCAGAAAAGGCACAGGAAGAAATTAGGAAGACGCTTAATTCATTCGTTGGAATTAATTCAGGAGTCAATACTTTTTTAACCGAAAGAATGGAAGAAACGCTTTCGGGCTACACGTCTTCAGTTGTTTTAAATATTTATGGAAATGATTTGAACACTTTGGATACACTTGCGCAAAATACGGCTGCTGTACTTTCCAAAGTTCCCGGAGCTGTTGATGTTCAAATTCAATCGCCTCCGGGAATGCCGCAGCTAACTATTCATCTGCGGAAAGATGATTTGCAGCGCTGGGGCTTTGATGCGAAGGACCTTCTCGATGCTGTGCAGACTGCTTATCAAGGCACTAACGTGGGGCAAGTCTACGACGGCAATCAAGTATTTACCGTTTCAACAATTTTGGATCCGAAGGACCGCGAGTCTGTAAATAATGTTTCAAACCTTCTGCTGAAAAATTCAGACGGAGTTTATGTTAAGTTAAGTCAGCTTGCAGATGTTTATGAAACTTCGGGTAGATATATTATACTGCATGACGGCGCCAGGCGTGTGCAAACAATTACCTGCAACGTAAGTGGAATTGATGTCGTTTCATTTGTTAAAGCGGCGCGGAAGAAAATTGAATCATCAATAAAATTTCCGGAAGGGACATATATAGAATTTGGCGGAACGGCAGCGGCTCAGGCAAGATCGAGAAGAGAGCTACTTGTCTATTCGGCAATAGCGGGAGTGGGAATTATTCTTCTCATTTTTATTGCACTGAAAAATTTGAGAAATCTTTTTCTTGTTTTGTCAAACTTGCCTTTTGCATTTGTCGGAGGAATAATTGCAGTATTCTTTAGCGGCGGACAAATGAGTCTCGGCTCGATGGTCGGCTTCATTACTTTGTTCGGAATAACAATGCGAAACTCGCTCATGCTAATTTCTCATTACGACCATCTTGTAAAGCATGAAGGAAAAGAATGGAATTTAGAGACGGCAATATTAGGCGCATCGGAAAGGCTCGTGCCGATATTGATGACAGCATTAGTTACAGGTTTAGGATTACTGCCGCTGGCAATAGGAAGCGGCTCTGCCGGTAAAGAAATAGAAGGACCGTTGGCAATAGTAATTCTCGGCGGGCTTGCGACATCAACGTTGCTGAATCTTCTTGTGCTGCCGACTTTGTCGCTGAGGTTTGGAAGGTTTTCGAAAAATAATTTGGAGGAAGAATAATATAATTGAATTTAATTTTGGACAATCTAATTAACACGTTTAATCTTAAATTAATTTATCGAAAATATAAAACCATCATCTTTAAAATATAGTTTGTAACTATTCCATTAAAGATAAAAAGGCGATGAGGCTTGCAGTAAATATTCCTTAGATAAGTGATAGCTTCTACGTTCCAACAAAACCTACCGGCAGGGGTTGGAGAAAGGATATTTTATATACGGGCTTCATCAGCATTCTTTCTTTTCCTTTTGAGAATTTTAGATACCCGGCTACTTTCTTAGCTTTTAATAACTATTGCTACTAAAACAAGCCTTATTTATATTTAATCTTAATAATAATTAAAAAAATAATTACTACTGATGACAAACATTGTTATAGCAGGCTCCAAGTATTTAACACGGGAAGGGTTCAAAACTGTTTTGGCCAATAATGAAGACTTTTCATTAATAGGGGAAATAACCAATAAGATGGAACTTCACGAAAAACTAAAATCGCTTAAGCCTGAAATATTAGTTGTTGACAATGATTCGAAAGATTTTATCGATATTGATGAATTAAGCGAACTTTACAAGCTGTATGTTGGAACTAAAATTTTAGTTATATCAGATTACCTCAAAAAAGAAAATGTGCAAAAGCTTTTAAATGGTGGTGTGCTCGGATATTTGACAAAAGGATGCGAGAGAAATGAAATTCTGACTGCTTTAGAATCAGTTGCAAGGAGAGAGAAATTTATTTGCAACAAAATCCTTGATGTTATATTTGAAAAAAAACAGGAAGAAGCTTTTAACGAAACCGGTTTGAGCGA
>JAKAKL010000025.1 GCA_021824565.1 Bacteroidota bacterium
TATAAATTAATTATCTCTGACAGCAATTACTGCAATTAAACCTGTTTTACAAACTGGACTTCTGCATTAATTTTTACTTCTTCGCTTACAAGAACTCCGCCGGTTTCAAGCGCTGCGTTCCAGTTTAATCCCCACTCTTTTCTGTTTAGTTTACCGCTGACTGAAAATCCCGCTTTCTCATTACCCCACGGATCTTTGTTGATGCCGCCGAATTCAACATCAAGGGTTACCTCTTTTGTAACTCCTTTCATTGTGAGGTTGCCTTTGAGCTTAAAATTATCATCATCAATTTTATTCAATGATGTTCCGGTGAAGCTAAGCTCTGCAAATTTTTCAACGTCAAAAAAATCCGCGCTTTTTAAGTGAGCATCGCGGTCTTCCACATTGGTAAATATTGACGCCGCATTGATGTTAACTTTTATAGAATCGGCTAAAAAATTATTCCCGTCCGAATTCATTTCTGCGGTAAAATTCCTGAATTCACCTTTCACATTTGTGATCATCATGTGTTTTACTTTGAACATGATTTCACTGTGCGCCGGATCGAGGACCCATTTAGTGTTTGCTGACATTTTATTTCTCCTTTTGATTATTATTTATTTTGATTAAGTAAAATTAGTTTTCAATTATGATTAGGGATGTAAAACCTTCCATCCTGCCATCCCGTTATAATTATTATTAATAGAGAGCCGGATCAATAACAGAGCCATATTTTCAAGCGTTCTGCTTACTGAAAGATTGCCTGCCGGCAGGGGATTAAGTCCAGTATCTTTAACTAAATTTGAAACTATTGACACAGCTTCTTTGTCGTCGCTTGCGACAAATGAATCGATTTTTTTACCTGCCAGAATATTCTTGTAAAATGATCCGGCAAAAACGGTATTGAATGCTTTGACTACTTTTGAATAAGGAAGATAATTTGCCAATTCTTCGGCCGCGCTGGTTGAAGGATTTGTGGTTAATCCGTCTAATGCCTGGTTGAGCGGATTCGAGATGCTAACGACAATCTTTCCTGTAACTACATCTTTTATCTTCTCGGCAATTTCAATTTCCTTCGAATAGGGAACAGCAAGAATTATTATATCTGCTTCCCAACTGGCTTCTTTTGAACAGTCGAGTGTGTCAATATCGGCGCCGGAAAATTTTTCTCTTATGCGGATTGAGAGATCGGCTAGTTTTGACTGGTCTTTGCCGGCAAGCAGAACTCTGTATCCCGCTTCGGCCAATTTTGAGGCGATTCCCGAACCCATTCTTCCTGCCGCTCCGATCACTGCAATTGTTGTTTTCATTTTTCAGATGTCTTTTAATTTTGCATGATAATTTTTACAGCAGAAAAATATATTACAGTTGTACGGGAAGCATTCACACACGGTAAGAAAAATTGTTAACCTATGTTAACGGAAGTTCACTTCTTTTCGGCGAGATCTTTTCTTATTCGGCTTAATGATTGCGGTGTTATTCCAAGGAAAGAAGCTATTTGGCTCTGCGGAACGCGCTGTGTGATTTCTGGATAGGTCTTCAGGAAGTTAAGATATCGTTCTTCTGCGGGAACGCTGATCAGGTCCGATATCCTTTTCATTGCCGCGCTGTTTGTATTCTCTAGAAGTATTCTAAAATAGTGCTCGATCTTCGGTATTGCCGCGCATAGCTTATCGTAAGATGATTTTTCCAAAAGCAGCAGTTCGGAATCTTCGATTGCATCAATACTGCTCATGGAAGGGGAGCCGGTCGTAAAGCTGTGAAGATCGGAAATCCACCACCCTTCGATACCAAAACGGATGATATGCTCTTCTCCTTTATCATCAACCGAATAGTTTCTAAGACAGCCTTTAGAAATAAATGCCAGTGACTTGCAGATTTCCCCTTCCTGCAAAATGAACTGTCTCTTTCTAACTTTTTTAGGAATGAAGTAAGTTTTAGCAAGAGCGAATTCTTCTTTGGTAAGCTTGACTCTCTTTAATATCTGTTCCTGCAGGATAGTATACATATCCAATCGGGTTTATATTCTGTCTGTAAGTTAGAAAAATAAATTAATTAGTAAAAGGATTGGTTAATTAAACGAAGGGACTCCGTTTTTATTCGGCAGGAGATAGTTAGTTGGAAAACCGGAACAGAATTCTATAATTAAAAAGCCAGACGTGAGTCTGGCTTAAACTAAAGTAAATGCCGGAAATTATTTTTTCTTAGCGCCTTCTTTATTCGCTTTGAAGCGCATATCCGGAGTGCCGTCTTTTTTCAATTTTTCGCCGACTTCAGCTTTTTTCTCCGCAACCTTTTTTTCTACAGCTTCTTTCTTTTCAACGCCTTCTGCTTTTTTCTCTGCTACCTTTTTTTCTACTGCGGCTTTCTTTTCGGCGGCTTCAGATTTTTTCTCAGCAACCTTCTTTTCTACAGCTTCTTTCTTTTCAACACCCTCTGCCTTTTTCTCTGCCACTTTTTTCTCAGCAGCAGATTTCTTTTCGGCAACTTCGGCTTTTTTCTCTGCCGCTTTCTTTTCAGCAGGCTTTACTACCTCTTTTTTTGCTTTCTCTTCAACTTTCTTTTTTGTTTGGGTTTGAGCAAATACATTTAAAGAAACAAAAGAAAGAATCAGAATGACGACAAATAATTTTTTCATATAAATACTCCCTTACGGTTTGTTTAATAGCAGTTTAATCTAAACAATGAACCAAAAAATAGCAATTAGAATTAAGTGTCAATTTATATAATGCAATATCTAAGCTCAATTAGTAAAGAACTTTTTAATCAAAAATGATCATAAACGACAGTTTATAATTTTATTTCAACAATCCTTTCTCTGCAGCGGATTTCAATTTCTCATTCGCAAAAACCGCGATTTCTACACGTCGGTTTTGCTGTCTCCCATCCGGTGTATCATTTGATGCTACAGGTTCCTGGGGCCCAAGGCCTTTATAGGTAAATCTTTTTCCATCCACTCCCTGTGATGATGTATAATCCACAACCGATTTGGCACGCTGATCGGAAAGCTTCATATTATAATCTTCTTTCCCGGTTGCGTCTGTATAACCAACTACTAAAATATTAGTATCGGGATATTTATTTAATATCTTGGCCAGTTTGTCGATATTCGATTTAGCCTGCGATTCCAGCTTATAAGAATTTGTCGCGAATAAAATTCCTGAATCGAAAGTAATCTTAATTCCTTCTCCAACTCTTTCAACTTTAGCCCCGGCAATATCGTTTTGAATTTCTTCAGCCTGTTTATCCATGTGATGTCCAATCAATACACCGGCAGTTCCGCCAACAGCTGCGCCGATAATTGCGCCAAGTGTGGTGTTACCCGCGGCTTTCCCGATTACGCCGCCTAATAATCCTCCTCCTGCTGCTCCTATTGCCCCTCCTTTAACCGCATTGCTTGCGCTGCACCCGGAAATTAAAAGTGAAGCCGCAAGTATTAATGAAGCAAAAAACTTAAATCTCATTTTCATCGGAGTCCCCAATCTTGTTGTTATTATAATTAAAACATAATAATATAGCCCATAGTTCAATGTTAACTGAATCACATCGCAAATCGTTTAATTATTAGCCGTAAAAAAAGCATTCCGATTTTTAATCGCGGATAATATAATTCGTCTTCATACAGTCTGCATATTAACCTTCTCATTATCAATATTTGAATAATGTATTAAGATCCCCGACGGCTCTGTGCAATGAATAGAAACTGACTAAGCTTTTAAATTCTGCCTGTAACAGAAATAACCGCGCCTGAGTGAGCATTGTTTCCGCATCCAGAACTTCAAGATTTGTACCGGCACCTCTTTCATACTGTATCCTAGCCCTCTCAAGAGATTTGGATGCTAAGTCTATCTGTTCCTTTATAATATTTACTTTGGCAAGATTAGATCTTAGATCATTTTCAGATTGGTATACTTCCGTTGAAATATTTTCTTTCAGCTGCTGAATTTTTTTGTCTGCCATATCTATATTAATAGCAGCTTCATTCAATCTGTTGTCTGTAAGGTATCCGTTAAAAACCGGAAGTCCTAAGGAAAATTTGAAAAACCAGTTCCCTCTAAGAACGTCGATATTGGGTTCATAACCGTTTTTGAATCCGTAGCCTGCATCACCGCTGATTACGGGTTTATCAAGATGTGCGATCAGATCTTTCTGTATTGCCGCGCTGTTTTTATAATCGGCGGCTATTTTTATCTCGTTTCTGT
>JAKAKL010000106.1 GCA_021824565.1 Bacteroidota bacterium
ATTCTGTAAATAAACTCAAAAATAATTTTAGCTTACACAGCCGTATTCGGATTGATGCTTACCGTGTTTGCAGCTATAATTTATGACAGCACTAAAGATGCATCATTCCTTAAGCTGAATACAAATCTGAAAAGCTATTCAATATCCTTGCGCACCGAGATTGAAGATGAGCTTGATGACAATTCATCTTTAGACTTGAAAAAATTGTCTTCAATCAGGTCTAAAGGTTTAATCGGGGAAAGGTTTCAGTTATTTAATAAGGAAGGGGGAGTTATTATAAAAGATTCCATTCTTTCTAAAATTCCCGTTCCGAATTTAAGCAAAGTATTGAATGAATCATTCGAAATGGATAGACAGAAAATAGATCACCGCAAGTATCATATTTTATGGAGTAAATTCGAGACAGAAAGCGACTCGGTTTATATACTTGAGACTGCTGCATCTGTAAAGGATGTTTTTGATGAATTAGACAGGTTGTTCTACTTGTTCCTAATAATAATTCCGGCCGGACTGATTATTACCGGTATAGCAGCTTATTTTATTTCAAAAGCTGCCTTCAAACCCATTGCGCAGATGTCGAATACCGCAAAGAAAATATCTGGAAAGAATCTGGATAAGCGTCTTGAGCTGCCCATAGCAAAAGATGAAGTAAGGGCACTTGGCGAGACGCTGAACGAGATGATAGAAAGGATTGACGAAGCATTTAAGAGTCAGAAGAGATTTGTAGCAAACGCTTCGCACGAAATAAGAACTCCTCTAACCGTCATTCAAACCGAGTTGGAAATACTGGAGAAGAGGCTGAATGATAATGAATCCAAAGAGAGCATAAAGAATGCTTTATCCGAAATTGAAGACCTTACTAAGCTTACTAATTCTCTTTTGACGATTGCAAAGCTTGATTCATCTCATACCAAATTGAATTTGAGCGTGGTAAGAATTGATGAATTACTTGCAGACTGTGCACAGGCTTTGAATTCTGCAGCGCTTAAAAAAAATATCCAAATCAATTTATCGATTGATGATGCCGTAGAGATAAAAGCGGATAAAGAGAAGCTGAAAAGTGTTTTCTTAAATCTAATTGATAATGCGATTAAATATTCTTTTCCCCATACTTCTGTAACAATTAATATAGAACAAGTTGCAAACGACAAAGTTAAAATAAGAGTTGAAAATGCAGGGCCGGGCATATCGCCCGCAGAGATTCCGTATATCTTTAACAGGTTTTACAGATCGAATGAAATCCGGGCAGAATTAAACGGGAGTGGGTTGGGTCTTGCTATAGCAAAGGAAATAGTAGAGTTGCACAGAGGTGAAATAAAAGTTGAAAGTAAAGCGGGTGAAAGAACAAGTTTCAATGTAATCCTTTCTACAAATCTTTAATCAATTTTCCCGAAGTCTTGTTTTACAGATCCCGGAATAACGGATTTTTAGAATACCTGCCGAAGCTGTAAAAAAGTTAATTAGCCATAAAGTAAATCAGTAATCACTTAAGTTTTCCGATACATTATTTCTCCATTCTGCAATGTGTGGGAAAATAAATCAATGATAAATTTTTACAGACAAAGAAAATCCTTATTAGCTTATTTTTATTCCGGTAAAGGAAATAAATTAAGAGGAACATTACCGGTAAGCTAAATGTTAAATATAAAATTCACATTAAAACTATTTATCTTATTTGTTTTTATAATAGAGTTCAACGGCAGCAGCAAAGCTCAAGCAATATCATATCTTCATTCCGGTACTTACAATTTTTCCGGTTCAATTGATTTTACATTAACAACGGAAACATTACCGGGAGATGTAAATTACACTGAAAAGTTTATAAATTGTTCACCTGCAGGTTCATATTTTATAATTGATAGATTATCCATAGGCTTGGGGATAGATTATAATTACGCAGAGAAGCATGGAATATATGCCGACGATTACAATTATTATGATGCCTCTATAGCTTTCGGCCCCCTGGTCAGATATTATTTTATTGATGATAGACTCGCTCCCTTTGCAGAGATAGCCTACACTCATGATATTTTTAGCCTTTCTCAAAACACCAAATACTTAGGCTACAGTGCAAGCATAGGATTGGGAATGAATTATTTCGCAACAAAATCTTTTTCAATTGAACCATATATTGATTACCAATATAAAACGAGGCTTTATTATGTTGCAAGCCCTCAATTCCCAATATATGGATACTTAACCGATCAAAATATTCTTTACGGGCTTAGAGTGAATTATTTTATTAATTGAAACAAGTCCTTTCAAATTTCCAGATAGAAATTCAAATTCAGGTGGAAAGGCATAAGGATTGTGTGAAATGATTAGTAAGAGAGTTTTTGCTTTTTCTTTTAATTTGGATGAGGCTAATTTCTTGGCATCCTTTTTAGCTTGCGGAGAGTATTTAAGTTTATACATTACCAATCTAAATCATCAGAATATTCCTTTAAATCTCTGTTTGCTTCTTTAATAATTAACTCTGCCATGCCGGGGATATTGTTTAAATATTCAGTATCGCTTAACTCTCCATTTTTTGCTTTCTTGTTAATCATTTTTACATACTCTAAAACGGTTGGCAAAAATTGAGATGGAATATCTTTAATCTCATTATAAAGTTCACTTTGAGAACCTAACATATTAATCTTCCTTATTTAGTAATAACTTAACATCATTTTCGTTTTCAAATTAGTAAACTTGAAATAGAAAAGCAATGATAAGAAAATACCGAGCCCAAACGATTTGGACTTTGCAGTGGGAATTGCGTCGCCGAAATATCTTCTTATTTTAATTGATTAATCTCCCTCACAAAAATTCTTAAATCACTGTGTAATTTTTTCATTTTTCATTTTATTTTCATCTAAAAAAATTAAATTTAGCTCTATTTTATAATGGGAATATTTATATCAAACTTTTAATGACGAATTATGCACAAAAGAAAATTTATAGTTTTAATCATCACGATCATCTTAACCAATTTATTATTCGGGCAACAACAACAAGCGACAAAAAACGCCGGTTCAATTACGGGTAAAGTTTTTGACCAAGTAACAAAAAAACCTGTCGAATTTTCTAATGTAATTCTTTACAATCAATTGGATAGCGCACAAGTAACCGGTACTGTTACTAATAAAGATGGAAAATTTGTTCTAAAAAATATAAGGGACGGGAAATATTATTTGTTTGTGCAGTTCATCGGATATGCAAGGAAGCTTATTAATAATATTTCAATTTCCAATTCAAATCTTAATCCGGACTTAAAAAATATTTATCTGAAACCCGCAGCAATAACATTAAAGAATGTAGTTGTAGAGGGACAAAGATCTCCCATCTCCTACGAGCTTGATAAAAAAGTAATAGATGTAAGTCAGATTCATACCGCTATGTCCGGCACAGCAGCTGATGTTCTTCAAAATGTTCCTTCTGTAAGCGTAGATATTGACGGGAATGTAAGCCTAAGGGGAAGTACAAATTTTCAAGTGCTTATTGACGGCAGACCTTCCGTAATGAGCGCGCAGGACGCATTGCAGCAGATACCGGCAAGCTCAATTCAGAATATTGAGATCATTACAAATCCATCCGCAAAATACGATGCAAGTGGTACGGCGGGAATTATTAATATCCTTCTCAAAAAAGATTCAAACCTCGGCTTAAGCGGAATTGTTGATTTAACCGGCGGCTTGAATGACAAGTACGGCGGCGATTTTCTTTTTCAATATAAAACTCCTTCAGTAAGCTATGACTTTGGTGTGGATTTTAACCGCCGATCTTTCCCCGGTACTAACAGACAAGAAAAACAATTCATCATCGGAGATAATACTTTAGCCATAATAATTCAAACGAAGCGGCAGCTACGATATCAACTCAAAATAATTATGAGTTAAACGGTACAAAAACCACCGAGCTTGGTCCGCAATCCCAGCTTAGAGGTAAAATTGATTATACTTTGCCCTTTAATAAGTTGGAAAAATTTTCCGCCGGAACAGAATTCCAGAGCAGAATTTATCAGGACATAAACCAATTATTTTTGTACGATTCTACAAGCGGCAATTATAATTTTCAATCCCAGTACAGCAATACAAACGATTTTAACCGCACCAGGTTTGCTGCTTATTCAATGTTCTCTAACCAGTGGGACAGCC
>JAKAKL010000102.1 GCA_021824565.1 Bacteroidota bacterium
TTATTTCTGAGAGAGGGCGGTACCAAACCCCTTCGCTTAGAGTCCCAGCCAAAAGATTATTTCCGCTAATAACAAAAGATCTAATATTAGTATTATTTAAACCATCATTAACCGGTTCCCAATTTGTACCATCATTAACCGAAAGAAAAACTCCAGAATTAGTACCGGCAAATAGATATGATCCATCAAGTAATAAGGCATAAACATTAAGATTTGTCAGCCCGCTATCTTTTGCAGACCAACTATCACCATTATTGGTAGATAAGTATACACCGCGACCTGTTCCAGCAAATATTTTGTTACTAGTAATGGCAAATGAAAGTACTAAATAATTGCCAAGTCCATTGTTAACTGTTTCCCAATTTGTGCCCGTATTGGTTGAACGGAAGATTCCATTGCCAAAAGTCCCGGCATACCAGTTAGTATCTAATACAGCTAACGCTAAAGTATTGAAACCTGGATTAAACACGTTCCAACTATTTCCTTCGTTTGTAGAAAGACAAACACCCTGACTATACGTACCGGCAATAAGATTGGTGTCTTTTATAACAAGTGCTCTAACATCAATGAAGGTACTATTTATGCCGTCATTTACTGCCTCCCATGTTGAGTCTTTGACAGCAGATCTAAAGACGCCGCCGCCAAATGTTCCCGCAAAGACATTTGTATCCAATATGGCAAGAGACTCAACATTTAAATTAGTAAGTCCTTTCAGTTCTTTTCTCCATGTTTCGCCGCCATCAGTTGATTTGAAAATACCGCTTTTAGTACCCGCGTATACAATAGAATCTTTTACACCAAAAGCCTGGATGAATGAGTTGTAAATACCATTATTAGCTTCTGTCCAATTAGCGCCGTTATCAGACGATTGATAAACTCCATTACCCCATGTGCCAGCATAAATGTTGGAATTACAAACTGCGATCGAATTAAATACTGAATCCTTTAAACCTGAACTAACATTGTGCCAGGTACTAGCATTATCAGTCGAGCGGAAGATTCCGCCGCCCCGCGTAGATACAAAAAGATCATTGCCGTTAAAGGTGATTCCAGTTGTAAGTAAGTATGTTAAGCCTGAATCGGCAGCAGACCATGTTTGTCCTTTGTCTGTTGAACAAAGGACGCCCTCATTGGAAGCAGCCGCAAAAATAATTGTATCCTTGATAGTTAACGATGTTATGAAACCACTTGTTGCACCAGTGGATATTTGTTTCCAACTGGCGCCACTATTCGTAGAAAGGAAAATGGTATTTAGGGTCCCGGCTACTATATTACTGTCAATTACCGCAATAGAATAAATGGGGTTATAATTTAAGCCACTTAACAAAGTCCAGTTTGAACCGCTGTTAGTTGAGTAATAAATTCCAATGTCGCTCGCCGCGTAAACAATACTATCTGAAAATGCAAATGCATTTACAGCATTAAATTGTGTAGATGAGAAGGAATTTTCTAAACCATTATTAACTGTAGACCAGCTTGAACCGTTATTTGTTGAAAGAAATATTCCACAAGTATCGGTACCTGCAAAAATATTATTGCCATGAATTGCGAGTGCATTTATATTTACGGCATTCAAACCATTATTAACTGCTGTCCAGCTTGAACCGTTATTTGTCGAAAGGAATATACCGGCGCCGTAGGTACCCGCAAAAATATTTGAACCACTTACAGCAAAACAAGAAATATCCCCTTCAAATGGTCCCTTAGCTTGCTTCCACTGTGCACTTACATGTTTGCTGAATACTAATAGAAAGACAACAAATAAAGCCGAGATAAATTTTTTCACCTGTTCCTCCAATAAATTTAAATCTTAATTATCCTTGTTTATTATTTAAGAAGAATCATTTTCTTTATCGAACTATATTCTCCAGATTCTATTTTGTAGGAATACACACCGCTTGCAAGATTGCTTACATCAGAAATAATAGAATATATATTGGTCTTACATACCTAATAGTGCTCTTTTTCAAAATGTGTAGAAATTTTTTGTATTTATCTTTTTATAATATCCCAACTGTTGTATATCATTCTAGAAGTAATCTCCTCCCAATTATCACCGGCATAGGAATATATCAAATCATAACCTTGTACCTGAAATACTACATCAGGCGCAAGTCCATCCCATTCCCTCACAAACTGACTGTCGGATAATCTCCAGACTTCATATCCGGAATAATTGGGAAGAAGTGGATTATTATAACTATATAAAATTATAAAATTATTATCATTCGTAAAAAAGAAACTTTTTCCAAAGATTGATAAACCAGTAAGAGAATTTTTCAGAACTTTAGTAGTCCCGTCCCATATATCTAATCTATTTCCCCCACTCATTACTGCAAGCAAATTATTTGTTGAATATTTTACTGCTTCGACATCCGCAGGATATGATGGAAATGTATAAATAGTATTTCCTGTCGATAAATTTAATAATCGAACTATATTGCCGCTTGCCAAAGCCAGAGTTTGCCCGTCAACGCTGAGATCTACAGATGAAATCTTTTGCGAGTATGAACTCGAAATATAAATCAACGACCCGCTATTGACATTCCAACAGTATATCTTATTATCGCCTCCAATGCCAATTAATCTTGAATTATCGCCGGAAAAAATCATAATATTAATATGAGCCAAGCAGTGAATAGACTGGGAAACGCTTAGATTACTTATATTCCAAATTTTTATCAGGCTATCGTTAGAAAATGTTGCTAACAAATTATCATCCCTGCTGAAAGCCGTAGAGTAAATGGCTGTCCCGTGGTAAGCGTTTTTATATAGAGGGGAAACGGTGCCATAAATTAAAAAATGTCCGTAATTGGAATTATCCGGGTCATTAACAAAAATTCCCGCAAAACATAAATATTTCCCATCAGGGCTTGATTGTACAGGACAATAACTTCCAAAATAAATGTTGTTTAAATAAGTTTCTGTAGTGTTCGCAGGATAATATCCTATTATTGTTTCGTCAGAATATTTGCTTTGATTATACTTTGAAAAGGCTTTTATCCTATAAAAATAATCTTTGTTAGAGTCTAATAAATTATCAACAAGAGTCGTAGAATTTGAAGTAGTTTTTGCGAGTACATAATAATTTCCTCCCCGTTCGTGTTTTTCTATTATAAAACCTTGTCCAATAGAGCTATTGTTATTCCACGAAAGCTGAATCGAAGTAGGAGATAAATTTGTTATAGCGATTCCAGAAGGGGCAGTGAAAGGAAGGCTGAAGAAGAGAGAATCATAATTGCTTGAAATACTGTTCTTGAAAAAAGCGCAGACCCTATAATAATATGTCGTATCGGTGATTATAGTGGTAGTATCTACGAAAGACGTAGTGCTTGGGGGAACTTCTGCTATAACAGCAAAATTACCGCTAATGCCCAGTTTACGCGTTATACGAAATCCTAATTCAGTTGTAGAATTATCTTTCCACGATAATCTACGATTTGTCTCGGAACCATTGTCTATTTTAAAATTTGTAGGAGCATAGTCAGATTCCATACCGCTTACAATATTAGAATTGCCGGTTACCTTATTTCCCAATAACAGATAGAGACGAAAATAATAAGTCTGATTTGGGACAAAAGCGGCTGTAAAGGTCGTGGAAGAAGATAAACGAAATAAAGTATCAATAGATTTAAAACTATTACCATCAAGACTTTGTTCAATAATAATTTTAGTATTATTACCCTGGTTCTGATTATTAATGTTAATATTGTTATTCCATTTTAATGCAAGAGATGTTTCTTTCATAGATATTATTTTTAGATCTGATGGAGAAGACAGTGATACATTAAGATCGAACGGGTTGTTGAAATCAACAGGATTGCTACATGAAAGAGTAAAGAGTGCGAAAAACGAAAGTACGCATATAGAGCTAATAAATAATTTTCTCATTGTTCTCTAAAAATTTTTGTTTCAATTATTTGTTAATAAGAAATTTCAATCATCCATGATATACCAAAACCCGCAAAAGCGGCAAATCCAATTGTTGAACATATTTTATAATACTGCTGATTTTTACTAATTGCATCCCGCTTATCCTGGATTACCCCTGTAGTATATGCATTTACATACTCATTTCTCAGCGTATTAATTCTTTGGTCAAAGTAATATGATGCTATTCCGGCACCAACAGCAACAGCAGCGCTAATCCACTTAGTTGTATTCCATTGCTTCCTTTTATAATTCAAATAATCTAGGGAAAACATATTAATTTGAATATTATTTTTAAATGATTCTCCTACTCTTATTCTTTCAAGTTCGTTTCTAAAGCCTGTCTTTGTAGCTACAATGTCATAGTCTCCAGAATAAAGATTAATTGAAACAGGAGAATCAAACTTACCTAATGTATCAGGCTGGATAGGTTCAATTCTTTCCATATTTGGTGCAAAGGTTATTTTACTTGTTCTGATAATAAAGATTGAGGCATCCTTTGGTTCTTCCCGATTTACTTTGATATTTACTTTTCTTATATATTCCTTTTCAACAGTGTCTTGCTGTGTGTTTGCACTATCATGTGAAGTTATTGTAATAGCTGAATTTGCCTTTCTGACTGAATCAACAGCGGTTTGACCGAATAAGCAATTTATATCAAAGGTTAAAAAGATAATAATTATATATAGTTTCATTAATTGTGTGCCTAATTATATTTTATTTACAAACTTTATAATAACTAAATTGGTGCTGCCGGGGTATCTGTTTTTGTAAAAAAGCATTGGGAGTATGTCGGGATAAAAATCATAATTAACAAAACTGTTATTATATGACTCTTTTGAATCTGGCTGGAAATATTTTGAATGCTATACATAGTTACCCTGAATTATAATGATTAAAATTACCCGCGGAAAAACTAAGTAAAATAGAAAATAGAATCAATCGGAGTAGGGGAGATTTATATGAGCTTGTCTTTTTATTTTTAAATTGAAGTAATTACTCGTTTCACTAATCGTTCAAATTTATCTTTTACAAGATTAGCCGTTTCTGTTACTTCAGCATGGTTTAATTTCTTATTTGAAATGCCCGCGGCATAATTTGTTACGCACGAAATGGAAGCAGCCTTCAGCCCAATGAATGCTGCGAAAATAGCTTCGTGAACTGTCGACATTCCTACTGCATCTCCGCCGAATTTTTTTATCATTCTTATTTCAGCAGGCGTTTCGTAGCTCGGACCTTTTGTATACCAATAAACGCCATTCTTTAATTCAATATGTTCGGTGACGGCAGCTTTAATAATTATGTCGTTAAAAGAAGCGGAAGGAAAATCTAAGAAATTATTTTTCTCATTAGTATCCGGAAGCCCGATGAGATCTGTCAATTCTTTTTTAATACTTATTCCATTGAATGAAGTAGTCAGCATTAAGTCACCGGGCATTAAATTCTCCGAGATGCCGCCGGCGGCATTTGTGAAAAGGATTTTTTCAATTCCCATTTTACTTGTAATGAAAACGGGAAGAATACATTGGCTTAATAAATATCCTTCGTAAAAATGAATCCTTCCTTGGAACATTAGAATCTTCCTGCCTTCATATTCACCGTGAATAATTTTCCCTTCATGTCCTTTTATGGTTGATGCAGGATAACCGGGAAGGGAAGAAGTACTGATGGCATTCTTCACTCTGATGCTTCCGGCAAAATCTCCCAGACCGCTGCCGAGTATAATTGCAATATCAGGCTTTTCCGGAAATAATTCTGTAAGCTTGTTTATAATTTCTTTGTATTTGAAATTAAGATTGATCATAACTCTTAAACTAAAATTCCCGCAAGAGCTGCAGTCATCAAAGTTGCAAGAGCGCCGCCGAGAACCGCTTTTAATCCGAAAGAAGCAATATCCGCTTTTCTATTCGGCGCCATCGGACTGATGCCTCCAATCTGGATCGCGATCGAAGAAAAGTTTGCAAAGCCGCACAGTGCGTAGGTTGCCATTGTAATTCCTTTCTCGCTCATCTGTCCGAGCTTGATTAAATTTGATAGATCAACGTAAGCGACAAATTCGTTCAAGACGGTTTTGGTTCCGATTAAACTTCCGAATTGAAGCGCGTCTTTTGCCGGGACGCCTATTCCTATCGCAATATATTTTAAAAGTATTCCGAATATTAATTGCATTGATAAAGGCTGACCGAAATTAGCCTGAAGCATATTGTTTATTCCGAAATTATTGCCGAGATGCTCAAGAATATAATTGAACATTGCGAGCAAAGCTATGAAAGCGATCAACATTCCGGCTACGTTTAAAGCAAGATGAAGCCCGTCTGAAGCGCCGTTAGCAGCGGCTTCGATCACATTTGACGAGCCTTTTTCAATTTTAATTTTAACAGTTCCTTTCGTTGCCGGTTCTTCAATTTCGGGGAATAAAATTTTTGCTATAACAATTGAAGCCGGAGCAGCCATAACGCTTCCGGCTAATAGATCTACCGCAAATTTAAGCTGCGCAGACTGCAAAGGAATCTTTGTTAATTGTGAATATGCTTGACCGAGTATCTGGCTGTAGCTTGCAATCAACGCCGCAGAAATTGTTGCCATACCGCCGATCATTATCGTCAGTAATTCCGACTGGGTCATTTTAGAAATATAAGGTTTAACAAGCAGCGGAGCTTCAGTTTGACCGAGGAAAATATTTGCGGTGTTGGATAAAGTTTCCGCACCGGATGTCTTAAGCAGTTTGCTCATTATATATGCAAATATTTTTACGATGAATTGAAGAATTCCGAAATAATAAAGCAGCGCCGAAAGAGTTGACACAAAAATTATGGTCGGCAGAATTTCAAATGCGAAGAAGAATCCTATATTATCGGAAGCAGTGCTGTTTGCAAGTTTACCAAAGACGAATTGACTTCCTTGAATCGTAAATCCTAAAACAAGAATAACAGCCTGACCGAGCCAGTTGACGGCGTCTTTAATCCAGCCTAGCGGGAAGAACCAGGATCGTAATGTTTCGCCGTGAATAATAAAGATCGCGATTAAGAGCTGCATTGCCAATCCGGATAACACGAGACGCCAGTCGATCTTCTTTTTGTTGTTGGAAAATAGGAACGCTATTCCAATAATTAATATTAACCCAAGTATTCCCCTGGAGATTGAAATAAGATCCATACTGTTTCTCTATGATTCGTTTGGAATGTAATGGCATTTGCGGCATCGAGCTTCATAAATATTTGAAGCACCGACAACAACTCTTTCATGCGAGCTGATTTTTCTTTGAGTCTTATCAGCCGGGTTACCGCAGTTAACACAGATAGCCAAAGTTTTCGTAATGTATTCTGCGATTGCAAGAATCTGCGGCATCGGCTCAAAAGGAATCCCGCGGTAGTCCTGATCCAGCCCAGCAATTATAACTCTCTTGCCAGCGTTTGCAAGAGTGTTGCAGACCTTAACGATGTCACTTGAAAAGAACTGAGCTTCGTCAATGCCAATAACATCTGCGTCGTCGGCATAATTTAAGATGTCGTTAATATCTTCGATCAGCATTGAAGGGAGGCTTTGTTCGCTGTGCGAAACAATATCGGAAGACGAAAAGCGGTTATCGATTTTAGGTTTAAATATTTTTACTTTTTGCTTAGCGATTGTGGCTCTTCTTAGTCTGCGAATAAGTTCTTCGGTTTTACCGCTGAACATGCAGCCAGCGATTGCTTCGATCCAGCCGGTTTGTTTGGGCATTGCGTGTGGTGCTCTATCCATCATAATATTTCTCTACTTTAATTCATTGTCGCCGAACGGAAACGGCAGCATCTCTGAAAGTTTTAGTGTTTTTAATTCTTCTTTGTGGTTGATCATAATAATATCTATGTCGCCGCACAAATCGTACATTACCTGACGGCAAGCGCCGCAGGGAGGGCAAAATTCCGGCGCATCGCTTGCGATTGCTATAGCCTTAAATTTTCTTTCGCCTTCGGAGATCGCCTTAAACAGCGCGGTTCTTTCAGCGCATATTGTTAAGCTGTACGACGAGGTTTCTATATTTCCGCCTGAATAAACTTTTCCGTCTTCAGTCAATATTGCTGCTCCAACGTGGAAGCTTGAGTAAGCTGGCAGTGAAACTTTTTTGGCTTCAACCGCTTTTAAAGCTAATGTTTTTTTATCCATGTTTTTAGATTTTTTATATGCGCTCAAAAATAATTTTTTAGACTATGAAATCAAATCATTAAAACTGCTGTTTCTTTTGTAAAATTAAATAAAATGTTGGTGAAACATATTTATTAATAAACCCATTCTTGTTATTAGAAATTTTAATAATAAATTTATTCAAGCCCAAATTTTCAAGCAGCTTTACCAATGTTTTGTGAAAAGAGCTCCATATTATGCCGTTTTGTCCGTCAAATAATTTTTGAATTATTTCGATGGTTAAAAGTTTGAATTCGAATTTGGAACTGATGATATACTGCAGTTCATCTAGTGATAAAAGTTGGGCAATATCGTCTCTATTATAGTCTTGTTGACGAAAATATTTTAAGAAATATTTCTTTATAGTTTTACGTTTTAGAATAGACACCAGAGGCAGCCCGAAATGAGGATCTGACATTATATTAATAATTGAAATCTTATTCGGAGTGCTTAAGTAAATGATGCCTTTATCTTTTAGTATTTTATGCATACTAATAAATATTTCTTTTTGATTAGGAATATGTTCGAGTACGTCCTGAAATATAATTAGGTCAAAAATTTTTTCTTTGAAAGGGAGGGCAATAGTCTACCGTTAACTCTTGTAACATTATTCTGTCGCCGAAGCCTAAAAAGGCTAAAGTCGAAGCTTATCACATTATTTTCTCTGGAAAAGAATAAAGTAGTCCCACCCTCTCCTGAGCCGAGATCAAGAACGGTAAGCTGCTTACATTTCAAATCTGTACTAAGCAGCGAGTATACAAGGCTCCCACGCACTTCTGCTATTTCTCTGCTGTGCTTCCATCTTTCATAGTTTGGATGGGATTCATTTAACCACGGTACAGACTCTTTTTCTATTTCCATTTATCTTTCTTAAAAATTGCACCTGTAAAATTTATTATTAAAAATATTTCGTAGAATATTTGGAATACAATTGTTTCTCTTATCTTAAAATGATAGCCGAAATTATTCTGGTTAATTCTTACCGAAATTATGTCGAATAGAAGCTTTATTATAAAAGGTAAGACGAACAATATGTCGAGCCGGATTAGTAAGAAAGAAAATAAACAAATCAAATTAACTGCGTGCCACAGCCCTAAAATTATCTGTCGTGAAGGCAAATAATAAAATGATGTTTTCGTATGCCTTGACCGCTGCGAAAAATATTTTTTGAAAGAAGATTTTGCGCTGGAATATACAAAGGAGTTAATGCCGGATATTGTACCGATCTTCATTTTATTTTTGACAGCCTCGCGTAAAAGAAGATCATCATCGCCGCTTAATGTTTCGATGGTATTTCCGTAGCCTTTTATTTTTTCGAAGGAAGATTTTTTGAACCCGAAATTTCTTGCGGCAGCGGAAAAAGGAATTCCGAGATTAGCCGAAGAAAAAGTTAATATCGAGCTTCGCAGATTTTCAAAGCAAGAAATTTTATTTATTAAATTTTCTTCGACGTCAAAGGGTGCAATGCCAAAGAGAAAGTCATACCCTTCAATAAATCGCTCAGCATAGCTTTTCAACCAATTCCTTTGAGGTCGGCAGTCTGCATCAGTTATTAGGATAAAGGGATTTTGTGCTTTTGAGATTCCATAATCCAAAGCTCCCTTTTTGCCCGGCATTGATTTTTCTTTTAGAGAATGAACAGAGAAGTTAGTGAATTCATTTTTATAATTTAGAACGGCAGCAAAAGTATTGTCGGAGGAATTATCGTCAACAATTATTATTTCATACATCGCCTCTGGGTAATCAATTTTTCTTAGCGAGCTCAACAATTTTGAAACATTATCTTCTTCATTCTTAGCTGCAACTATGATCGAAAAGAAAATTTCCTTTTTCCAATTCGAGCCAATACTTTTCCCGCGCCTTAGTCCGTATAAGATAAATAAATTTAGTACAGTTAAAATTGCGGCTGCAATGATGAATAATACTTGAAGAATTTCCATAAAGCTAAAATAAAATAATTTTAGCTATAATCTAATTATTGTTTGAGTAAATATTAAATTTATAAATAATGACATGATTAATATTTCTAAAACCGAGCATCTTTGCCGATCAATGTTTGTAAATCTTCTACCGTAGGGTTTAGAATGTTTGATATTCTTTCTTCTTGATTAGTGATTATCTCCATCAAAATATTTTTCGCAGTTCGCGCGTTCCCAAAACTTTTATCACGATTACCGTACAAATCTGTAAATTTCTTTTTAAGAACTTCACTGCAGTTTTCATCAAAAATATATCCGCTTGCTTTTGCCATTCCTTCGGTAATGGTCAAAAGCTGATCAGGATCATAATCTTCAAAGTGGAAGACATTAACAAACCTTGATGCGAGTCCTGGATTTGAATTCATGAACAACTTCATTTCATTTGTATATCCAGCAGCAATTACTATTAATTGATCTTTGTAGTCCTCCATCCTTTTAAGCAGCGTGTCGATAGCTTCCTGTCCAAAATCACCCCCTCCGCGTGCAAGCGAATAAGCTTCATCGATAAAAAGAATTCCGCCGAGAGCTTTCTTAATTATCTCATCCGTCTTAATCGCAGTTTGACCCGAGTAGCCTGCAACCATCTGCGCTCGGTCTACTTCAATAAGGTAACCTCTTTCAACAATGCCAAGCTCTTTGTAAATGCCGGCAATTATTCTTGCAACCGTTGTCTTTCCCGTTCCCGGATTCCCGGTGAAAATTGAATGCAATGGCTTTTGCATTATTTCCAAACCTTTTTCTTTTCTCATCCGTGCAATTCTTAAACTGGCGACTAATTTTGTTATCCCTTCCTTCACTGAATCAAGTCCGGTCAGTTTATCAAGCTCGCACAAATAACTTTCAAGTTTATCAGGGTCACCCTGGACAGATATTTTTTTCGCAGCTGCACTTTGCTGAATGTCTTCAAAATCATCTGCTGTAAACAATGTTTTTATTTCTTCATTCATTTGGGCTGCTGGAATATCAGCCAAACGCAATATTCTTTTTTTATTTGCAGCTTCAAAGACGCTTCTAACTATCCGGGCGTTGCCAAAATTTTTGTCGCGGTTCCGGTATACAGAATTAAAATATTTCGCAAGTATGGATTTTGATTTTTCATCAAGACGAAGATTATCTTTTTTGCAGCATGAAATAAATATTTCCAGAAGTTCTTCCGGTGAAAAGTCTTCAAAGAAAAAGTTCTTCGTAAAACGGGATTTCATTCCGGGATTGCTCTCAACAAAAGTTTTCATTTCATCTGTGTAACCCGCTGCAATGGCAATAAACTTTCCACGGTCATCTTCCATCCGTTTCAATAAAGTATCAATTGCCTCTTTCCCGAAATCATTCTCGCCGCCTTTTACCAATGAATATGCTTCATCAATAAAAAGCGTCCCGCCTATTGCGGAGTTTATCGCTGCCGTAGTTTTTTCTGCCGTTTGCCCCACATAATTTGCAACCAAATTTGATCTGTCCGCTTCAATCAATTGTCCGTTCGGCAAAATAGCTAGCGCAGCAAAAACTTTACTTATTATTCTTGCAACGGTAGTCTTCCCCGTTCCGGGGTTGCCTGAAAAAATTATATGGGATGAAAACATATCTTTAATATTTTCACCGATCTCGTTATAATATTTCGCAAGCTTCACCATCTCTTTTACATCTTTTTTTACAGCAGAAAGTCCTTGCATATCCTCAAGCTGCCCCAGCGCTTCGTTCAGCAAGTCATCATTGATCGGAAGCTTGGCTTCTTTCTTTATTTCATGCGTCCTCAAAACTGCTTTAATATCTTCCGGATAAATCGTCGTAAGTTTTTCTTGAGTCTTCTCATGTTTTGGAAGAGTTAAATATCTTTTGCTAATTTCAATTTTTGCGTCATCAAATATCTTCCTCACAGTTCTCGCGTTGCCGAAATTCTTATCGCGCAATCTGTATAAGTTTGTCAATTCCTTAAGAAGAATTTTTTCAGCGTCATCGGTTATGCGGTAATCTTCGTCCTTCACAAGTTTCTTAAATATTTCAATCAACTCTTCCGGCAGATAATCTTCAAATACTAAAGTGTGTGTAAAGCGCGATCTCAGTCCCGGGTTTGCATTCAGAAAATCTTCCATCTCTTTCGGATAGCCCGCGGCGATTACGAAGAACTCTCCTTTTTTATCTTCCATCCTTTTAAGAATTATATCAATCGCTT
The DNA here is from genome assembly GCA_021824565.1 of Bacteroidota bacterium. Lineage (GTDB taxonomy): Bacteria > Bacteroidota > Ignavibacteria > Ignavibacteriales > Ignavibacteriaceae > FEN-1297. Next base: position 12,241 of record JAKAKL010000102.1, read on the forward strand.
CCTGTCCAAAATCAGTTGACGCGCCTTTCTTAACAAGCGTGTAAGCCTCGTCGATGAACAAAACGTTTCCAATCGCCTGCTCAATAATTTTCTCTGTCTTCTGCGCTGTTTCACCAACGTATTGTCCGACTAACGCCGACCGGTCAACTTCAATTACCTCTCCTTTTTGAAGCAGCCCCATTCCTTTAAATATTTTTCCCATCAATCTTGCAACAGTAGTTTTTCCGGTCCCCGGATTACCGAGAAAAATCGAATGAACGGCAACTTGATCTTTTGATTTAAGTCCGAGCTGCTTTCTTTCGCGCATAAAGTCCAGATAGTCAATTAATTCTCTAACAGATTTTTTAATTGACGACAAACCGATTACAGAATTCAATTCATCCATTATTTGTTGAACGCCGGCTTCTTCGGTTCCTTCAAGTTTCCGCGCTTCTTTTTTGTCAACGGTTTTTGTCTCAACTTCAACTTCTGATTTAGAAGATATGGAAAATAATTTCTCAGCGGCTTTTGCTTTATTTATGAATAACTCGACGCGCGCATTCCCATAATTCCAGAAGCGGTTATTTGATGTATTAGTCGATTTAGTAAAAAGCACTTTATCCCATGCTTCCGGAACCTTCAAATCAAAATTCATCTGATCTACCAGGTCATCATCAACATACCATGCAAGAAAACAATTGATTGACTGATCCTTCTTCTGATAAAACGGATTGTTAAAAATTATTTCTATTCCGATTTCTTTAATCTCATTTATATTAATTGCCGAATAAAACACTTTTTCTTTTTCATCTTTTCTGCAGTCAAATAATCTAATTGAAAAAACATCTGCGAAGTCTGAAGGATAAAAAACTGATCTTGACTTACTTGATTTAGCTTCAACTTCAGTTTCCTTCCCAGCAATTGCTTCGTCCTTCTTTTTATTTATTTCTTGAATCGCTTGTTCAATAGACTTAATTTTTTCGCTGCCTGGAAATTTCTTTTTCAGCACAGGTATTTTTTCCATTACCGGCTTTAACTGATTAAGTCTATACATCGCTTCAAGCTCAAGTATTTCCACTTCCGGAAATGACAAAAGTACTGACTTGCTGCTTACTAATTTTCTTGAGGCAATAATTGAAAACCAGTACTCTTTTTGCCTAAGAGACGAAGAACAAAGCTCAATAAATTCTTTAGCCTCCGCCGGGTCTAATGAACTTTTCTTTTTCAACTCCTTAGCTTTCTGAAAAAGTATTTTAAGTTTTTTCCATTCCGGGTTTGTGTTGTTGTCAATCATGACTGCGAGAGAATAAAAATCCGTTGCCTTTTCAATATCTCCGATTGCCGCTAAAGATTTTGCTTTGTTAAGATAAGTCCACGCCAGCAATTCTTTCTGCTTTCCTTCAGTCATGTTAAAATCATAAACTGCGCCTTCAAAGCTGCTTAGCCTCATTTGCAAATACGCTCGATACATTTTTGCGGTCATTGAACTGCCGGGCAGATCAGCGGACAGCTTCATATATTTTTCAGCGTTAACCGGGTCGTTGTTTTCAAGCAAAGCCCAGGCATAGCAGACCGCCGCCTCGCTGTCGTTTGCTCGTTCTTTAATCAACTGCTCAGCTAAAGGCAAAGCCATGCGCGCGCGCCCTTTGAAAAGATGTTCAAAAGCTTCCTGCTGTATTTTATTCAGGCTTTGCTGGTCCATTTAACTAATGTTCCTCATTGTGTCCATCAATTCCTTGTACCTGAGTAATTTCTTTTGCGCTTTGTCGCCGGTTTTAGCAATACGCACCGCGTTTTTAAGCAGCTTAAAATACCGGTCAGCCAGCACGTTGTATTCGATTGTCAGCATTAAGGAATCAATATTTTTATTTGCCTTTATCTTTTTGATCTTTTCAAGAAAAGCAAAATCCTCTTTGAAAGTTTGTTCCGTTTCGTCAAGCTGTACCGCCGTCATGATTTCCTCCTTAATCTTCAGTCAAAGTAAATTTGCATGAAACTTCTTCTTTAAATTCTTTTCCGAGTTCTAAAATATCTTCGTCTTCCTCTTTGTAGTGCCATTCAATTTCGTTCTTAACTCCAGCCTTGCTGTATTTATCAATTCGGTCAACCAATTCCGAAACGAACTTTATCGAGCTTGAATTAAGATAATCCAGCTTAAATGTGAAATAAAGTTCGCGGGTAATATCCGTCATATATTTTTTCAGCCAATCGAAAACCGGGGTATAAAACTCGTTTGCGTTTTCCGGGTATGATGAACCGGATAATTCGCATTTACCGGTAGCGGCATTGAAACTAACTGCCGGACTGCTTTTGGTTTTTTCGATTATCAAATTATTCATTTGCATCTCCAAGATATATTTTTATATAAAATTTCATAGTAACAAAGTTGCCGCCGCAGTTCTCGGAAGAAATTATTATCCTCGAATTTGTTCTCCTGATTATTTCAAGAAATCCTATTCCGCCGCCTTTGGAAGTTGATTCGGATTCTTCTTTAATTTTTTCTTTCCTCAAAGATTTTAATTGAAGCGGGTCAAGTGAATTTAAATACTTTATCTTTTGATTCACGCGCTCAAATGTTTCAATCGATGTCCTATTACCGGATGTGATTTCTATATTATCTCCGGCGAGCTCAGCATGAATAAATCCGGAACTGATTTGCTTTTCTCCTTCATATACAATATCCGCAGAGTAGTTGAAGATGTTTTGAAGAAATTCATTCACACAGAAAAAAACTAACTTACTTTGCTTTACTGCAAGAAGGTTTTGAGACTTCTCTTTAAGTTCATCTAACATTGAAATTATTTTATCATAGCTCATTCCGCCCGAGAATGAAATGATTTCTGTTTTGTTTACCGGCCGCAGCCGTATACCCGCAAAAAGAACATCATCTCTCTGAGTAATTTCGCCGCGGTGTTTTTCAAATTCTTCACGCAGAATCCTTTTCTGTTCAGAAAATTCTTTCTTATGTATCCCGCTAAGCAGTTCCTTCAATTTTTTACTTCCCATTTTTTTATCTTCAAAATTATTTTGATCTAGAAAGCCGTCGGAAAAAAGGTACACTTCAATTTCGGATTCAACTTTAACTGTGTGTGTTGTAAATGTAATTTCCTTTTTAGGATCGCCAATCGATTTGCGTTCGCCTCTAATCTCGAAAAGCTGCCCGTTCTGGAAATACAGCATAGGACGGTACGCACCGGCAAAGTGAAGCAGATTTTTCCGCGAATCAAAAACAGCAATCGCCAAATCCATACCGTCATAAGTCTGAATGTTGATGTCTTTCTGCAATTCTGTTATCACCTTTATGTCAAGACGGTTTAGTATTTGTCCCGGATCGGTTACTTTAAACGTCTCTACAATTTCATTCAGCAGAGTATTTCCAATTATCGACATAAAAGCGCCTGGCACACCGTGCCCGGTACAATCAACTGCCGCAAATATTTTTAAGTCATCAACTTCCTTGAACCAATAGAAGTCACCGCTTACAATATCTTTGGGTATGTATAAATAGAAGCTGTCCGGGAATATTCTTTTTAGCTGGTCCGCAGTCGGCAGGATCGCGTTCTGGATCCTCTTCGCGTAGTTGATGCTGTCTGTTATGTACTTATTATGCTTTGCCAGTTCCTTGTTTTTCTCTTCCAGATTCTGCCTAACTACTTTTAGCTCAAGATGATTTTTTACTCTTGCAATAACGACCGGCGGACTAATCGGCTTAGGAATAAAATCTACGGCGCCAAGTTCAAGCCCTTTCGTTTCATCTTCCACTTCTGATTTTGCCGTAATAAAAATTACCGGGATATCTTTTGTCTCCGGATTATTCTTCAATCTTTTACAGACTTCAAACCCGTCCATTCCGGGCATCATTACATCGAGAAGAATTAAGTCAGGCTTAAGGCTGCCGGATGCAAGCTTCAATGCTTTTTCTCCGTTGAGGGCAATGCTTCTTTTATAACATGAAAGTATCTCGCCTAAGAGGTCAATATTTTCCGGTGTGTCGTCAACAATAAGTATTCTTCTATCGCAAAAATTTTCATCCATAGAAATCTATTAGTAAAGAAAAATCAGCTCTTGAAATTTTTTAACAGCTCCAGAGCTTCTTCAAACTTATAATTCTTAACAGCGGCAGTTATTTCCTGCATCCGGCTTTTATATTTTGAAATGCCTGCTAACGAGTTTATTGCATCAATCTTTATTAAAGCCTCATAATCGTTTTGTTCAAGACAGGCTTTTAATTCTGCCAAAAACCGTTTAAGTTTTGCAGCATCCAATTCCCTGCCGTTCGAGACTTCCTCAACTTTCTGCCGTGAATTGATCCATACTTCTATTTCATTTAACACAGGCTGCAGAACGTTTTCAAATTCATTCAACAAACCGGAAATGTCTTGTACATTTTCTTTTTTCAATTCTATTTCCAATTTAGCCGCCGCTTTATTTAACTCTGCTGCACCGAGATTGCCTGCCACCCCCTTTACAGTGTGCGCAAGTCTTACCTCCTTCTGACAGTCATTTTCTTTTATCGCTTTTTTGATTTCATCAATTGTATTCAAATTGCTCGAATAGAATTTTTCCAGCAGACTCACATACAACTTTTTATGCCCGATAACTCTCTGCAAACCGTCTTCAACATTAATATGATTAAATTTTGGAAGCTCAATTTCATCGGAAGATTTGGGGCGCTGTTCTTGGATATGATTTCGCTGCCCGGAAAGTTTAATCCACTTTACCAGCACACCGAATAATTCATCCGGGTCAATCGGCTTTGTTACAAAATCCTGCATTCCAGATTCAAGGCATTTCTCTTTAATGCCCGCCATCGCGTCGGCGGTCATTGCAACAATCGGAATCTCTTTTTGAGTTTCAATCTCACGGATTTCCTTTGACGCTGTGTAGCCGTCCATTTCAGGCATTTGTAAATCCATTAAAACGAGGTCATAATTATTTGATGAGACAGAACCTTTCACTAAATCGACCGCCTCCTTGCCGTTGTTTGCAATGTCAACTGCAAAGCCTGCGTCTTCAAGCAGTTCCACTGCAACCTGCTGGTTTATTTCGTTGTCTTCCGTTAAAAGAATTCTTGCGCCTCTGATTTTTTCAAGCTCTTCTTTGTACTTCATTCCTTTCCGCGGACGTGACCTTTTAGTTCTTACTTCCTTTCCGAATGCCTGCATAATTGTATCGAACAGAACCGAGTAAGAAACGGGCTTTGTTAGAAACGCTTTTATACCGGCTTCCCTCGCTACATTTATAACTTCATCTCTGCCGAAAGCTGTTACGAGAATAATTACCGGAGTCTTAATTCTCTTATCGTTAATAATTCTTTTGGAAGCTTCAATTCCGTTCACTCCGTTCATCTTCCAATCAATAAGCACAAGCTCAATCGGTTTTCCTTTTTCATTTAACAGTACATTCAGCGCTTCCTCTCCCGAACAAGCGATGGATACTTTAAACGAAAAGCTTTCAAGCGCTTCTTTCATTATTTCGCGTGCGGTTTCGTTGTCATCGCAGACCAGCACTTTTAAGTTTCGTAAATCCGTCGTCGGAATGTATTCGTCTTTTTTCTGTTCTTTTTGAACTTTGAACAAAGCGTCAAAATAAAAAGTGCTTCCTTTACCGAATTCACTTTCCAGCCAGGTAGAACCGCGCATTAAGCCTGCCAGCTTTTTATTGATTGCTAGTCCCAATCCGGTGCCGCCGTACCGCCTCGTAATCGAGCTGTCGGCTTGACTGAAAGATTGAAATATTTTTTCTTTCTGTTCTTCCGTAAGACCGATGCCCGTATCTTTTACTGAAAATTTTATTTTTGCGTCAAACCCTAAACGTTGTTCGAGCTCTGCTTTAACTATAATCTCGCCTTTATCTGTAAACTTAACAGCGTTGCTGCAATAGTTCGTTAGTATTTGACTTATCCTAAGCGGATCGCCGATAAGGCTAATCGGAACATCTTTAGCAATGTGAATTGAAAATTCCAACCCTTTTTCCTGAGCCTTTTGAGAGATGAGATTTGATACCGTGTCCATTACATAATCCAAGTCAAAGTCAACTTGCTCAATCGTTAACTTGCCCGCTTCAATCTTGGAAAAATCAAGGATGTCGTTTATTATTCCGAGAAGCGCATGTGATGCTCTTTCAATTTTGGTTAAGTAATCAAACTGCTTCTTATTTAGATCGGTCTTTAGTGCAAGATGTGATAACCCGATAATAGCATTCATAGGCGTACGGATTTCGTGGGACATAGTAGCAAGGAACTGGCTTTTAGCAAGCGTGGCTGCTTCCGCAGTCTCCTTTGCTTCTGCCAGTTCCTTTTGAATTTTCTTAAGATCGCTTATATCCAGCGCCGCTGCAATTACGCACTCTTCTCCTTTATAGGTTATATGATTTATTGATACTACTAAGTCACGTATTTCTTTTGTTCCCCATTTATAAAATTGTATCTCGTTGTTATGAGATTTACCTCCATGAGCGATCATGTTCTGCATCATTTTCGTTCTATCGGCTAGATTAACGTACCAATCCGCTGTTTTGCATTGCAAAGTTTCTTCTAAAGAGATGCCGTGAAAATCGGCAAGCGCTTTGTTTGCACTAAGTAATTTGCCGTCGGAAATTCTTGATACCATTGTCGGCAGAGGATTTCCTTCCACTACAGCCTCAGCAGTTTTTACAGCCTGAGCAAGTTCTGATTCTACTTTTTTGAGATCTGTAATGTCAATTATTGAACCCACGAGACAATCATCTTCAATATAATTAATCGGGATTAAAGATGTTAAGGTTTCACGTATTTCACCTGTTTTATATCTCTTAAACTGAACTTCATAATTATATAGAAAGCCATCTTCCCTAACCACTGCAATCATCCTATCTCTGTCTGCCGGCTTAACATACCAGTCTCTGGATTTCGTTTCTGAAATTTCATTCAAGCTCGTCATATGAAATTCTGCCATAGCATTATTAGCTCTCATTATTGTTCCATCTGTAATTCTTGTTACAGCAGTAGGTATTGGAATTGCATCAACAATATTATCAGCCGCTTTTTTTGCTCTTAACAGTGCTTCTTCAGCTTCTTTCAGATTATGATTTTTATCGGACAAAGTTTTGACCCATTTGTATCCGCCTATCATTATCAGTATGGTAAATCCGATAACGATATACATTATTATTCTATTTCTTGCGCTTCTGACTTCCTCAAGAGCGTTTTCTTTTTTCCTTTCTTCCTGGTCTTTAACTTTCTGCGCGTCATAAAAATATTTTGCTTCAAGATTTGCCTGAGCCAGTATTGCCTTTTTATTCATAGCGCTGTCTCTGAGCGCTATGTATTCGGTATAGTGCCTCATTGCATTTTTGTAACTGCCAAGTTTTAATTCGATTTGATAAAGAACATCTACAGACTGCATTAAATCAAGATACGGAAGCCGCTTTGCCGCAGTATAACTATTAAGGGCGTGCGGATAAGCATTGGTATAACTTTTCTTGCCAAAGTAATATCGTGCAAATACAAGATTGGCAACTGCACTATCCCTAACGCTATTGGCTTTCAACAGCAAGAGCGGTACTTTTTTCAAATAAGACTCGGCTTCCGTAAATCTGCCAAGGTTTATTAAAGATTCCGCTACATTACAGGTTATAAGCAATATCCCGGTTCGATTGCCGGAAGCGATCACCACCTGAAGACATCTTTTAAGATATTGATAACACTTCTCATAATCTTTCAATTCATTTGAAATAATAGCCAGTTCGTTTAGCGCCGACATAAGCAAGTCTTTATCATCTAACTTTTCGGCAATTGTTAGAAGCTTTGCGGCATATTCTTTTGATTTCCCTAAATCATATAACACTAAATAGATATTGGATAACGTATAGTATGCTCTTCCTTTACCTCCTTCATCTTTTAACTTTTCAAAAATGGATAAGCTTTGAAAAACATACTCGAGACTTTTAGAGAGATTGCCGCTTAACATTTCAGTCTCTCCTAGCCAGCTTAAAGAAACAGCTTTAAGATTTTGATTATTATAATGATCTGATATTTCGTAACATTTTTTAAAAATTTCTTCAGACTTTGCTAATTCACCGTATCTCCCATACCAGCGTCCTAACAAATGTATTTTAGGTATTACTATAAACAGATTTGAATTGCTGGTATCATAATTCAAAGATTGTAAATATGCGTTGTATGTCTTTTCAGGCTGTTTTAACTCAAATAAATTATCTGCCCTGTTTGTAAGACAAACTGCGGCGCTTCTTGTATCGTTGATTTCGGCGTATATTTTTATTGCAAGCCCGAACAGCGAATCTGCTTGCGGTAATTTATTTTCGGCAATAAATACTTTGGCAAGATTTGTATTTGCATAGGCAAGCCCGGGCGGATAATTTTCATTTATACTTTCCGACTTTGCGAGCTCGGCATATTTACGCGCCTTTGCTAAATCTTTAGTCAAGCAGCTGTCTGAATAATAATTATAATTATCAATTCTCTGTTTAGTTGAAAGATATTTTTGATTAGCAGATTGACGAGTTTGAGTGAATAATGAAGTTGAAAAGAGAAGCAGTAAAAAAAATATTCTTGAGGTCATAATTTTATTCCTCTCCGTTTATGAAATAAATATTATTTACCGCGAAGATGGAATAAGGTGCGGATTGGTGATTCCACCTTTTTTTAGTAAGTACTATTAGCAGACTGGAATTTCCGCTAAGTATTAAGTTTCCTTTGAAGCGAAACATAAGAGCGCCTCATCCTTTTTATAGGAAATACGAATTTAGAATACGTGAAAGTAAACACTGTAAGCAAAACGACTAGAGCATATAGCGAGAAAAAATATAAATTCATTTGAATACCACTTTAATTAAATTGTACCGCCTCTTATCAAGCTATGTACAAACATGAATTTAATCTTGAAAAATTTAAGAATTCTTTTTAAGAATTCCAACAAAATATTTTAAAATATTGAAAAATTGTATTAACTCTTTAAAAATGTCAGTATATAAAACTATTTAGAAATGTCAGTAATAAAGTTAATAAATATGTTAGTTAAAGTACTGCATTCGGGTAACATAAGGAGGGCGTAGCCCGACTGGAGTTACCCGAATGCTGCGGCAAAAAAATTCCGTTGCTTGTCATTTTTCAATTTCTGATTCATCTTCCTCCAAGGATGCTCTTTCGATGATATTTGTTTCTTAAGCTCCATCCTTGGCGGCTTTGACTTCAAGATGTTATAATTCAACTCTTGTTCATTGAAGCTTA
>JAKAKL010000015.1 GCA_021824565.1 Bacteroidota bacterium
CTATGTTGCCGTCCGACAACGGGAGAAACTTTTTTGGTATCTCTTCTCCCAATAAGAAAGGCGATATTATTTACAAAGCGGCGGTCGAGGAATCGTTTGCGGGGGAAGCCGAAAAACTTGGTTGCGAAGCGTTCGTAATTAAAAAAGGGGAATATATCAGCATACCGATTCACAACTTCATCAGTGACGTACTAAGAATCGGCAGGGCTTTCAAAGAGTTAATCGCCAATCCGAGAATTGATCCAAACGGTGTGTGCGTCGAAATGTACACGGGCAGCGATGATGTGCGTTGCATGGTAAGATTGGATCCGGTAAAACTAGCTTGACAAAAAATCATAACTAAAACTTCATTAAAAAAATAAAGGTGAATATCATGCTAAGAATAAATCCATACCTAAACTTCAACGGCAACACTGAAGAAGCATTTAATTTTTATAAATCAGTTTTTGGCGGAGAGTTTAGAATGCTGATGCGTTTTAAAGATACTCCGGAAGCCGGCAATATACCGGCTGATGCGAGAAATCAAATTATGCATGTCGCTTTACCTCTTGGTAAAAATAATGTGCTAATGGGAACTGATGCACCGGAATCTATGGGATTTGGTCTAAAAGTAGGAAACAATGTTCATATTGCAATACATACCGAAAGCAGGGAAGAAGCAGATAAATTATTTAAAGGTTTATCTGCCGGCGGCAAGGTTCAAATGCCTATGGCCGATATGTTTTGGGGCGATTATTACGGATCGTTTACAGATAAATTCGGCGTTCAATGGATGATAAGTTTCAATAAACAAGGTTAACAAATGAAAACAGCGAAAATTATTTTTTGGGTAACAACAAGCATAATATTTCTTTTTGAAGGTGTAATGCCGGCTTTTACCTTTCAAACGGAAATGGCTAAAGAAGGTATCAGACATCTTGGTTATCCCGAATATTTTGGAAATGCGTTTGTAGTGTTTAAAGCCCTTGGAGCTTTGGCTTTAATTATTCCAATAATTCCCAGGCGAATAAAAGAATGGGCATATGCCGGTTTTGCATTCGATTTTATTTTTGCATGTATAAGTCATTGGGCGGTTGATGGATTTGGCGGGCAAGTACTTTTCCCAATTGTATTTTTGGCTATACTTGTTGCATCATATGTCGCATACAACAAATCCTACTTTCAACTAAGCAATCAAAAAGGGAGTTAAGTTTGGTCAGAACAAAATTCAAAACGGTTGATGAATACTTTTCGACGCTTCCTCCAAACAAACGAAGCATTTTGAAGGAGTTGAGAAAAAGAATAAAACAAGCTGCTCCAAAAGCGGAAGAACTGATCAGCTATAATATTCCTGCGTTTAAGTTTCATGGATTGCTGATTTGGTATGCCGCATTTAAAGAGCATGTTAGCTTATTCCCAAAGACCACGGTAAATAAGGCATTCAGCAAGGAATTATCCAAGTATGAAGTATCAAAAGGAACTATAAAATTTCCGATTGATAAGCCATTACCTTTTGGATTGATTGCCAAAATTGTGAAGTTCCGCGTTAAAGAGAACATTGAGCAAGAAAAAAGAAGGATAACAAAAAGAAAGGAGACTGTGTCTAGATGACGCGAATTATTTTTTCCATTCTTGTCGGCTGGATTGTTGGCGCCGTATTATCTATCGGCACAGATGCTATTTTTCATTCAGCGGGAATTTTTCCTCCAGCCGGGCAACCGTTCTTTGATACCGGTTTATTAATCATTGCATTTACGTACCGCGCTGTTTACCAAATCGGTAGCTCTTATATAACCGCTATGGTTGCCAAGGATAAAGCAGAAATAGCCGTGCTTATTTCCGGTATCATCGCGTCGGTTGTCTGGTTGATCGGCACAATTGCAATGTGGAATTTAGTTGCTGCTTGGTACAACATCGGCGGATTTGTTATGAGTGTTCCATTTGCATTGCTCGGAGGAAAACTTTACCAGCTGCGCTTACAAAAAAGTCGTTCTGTAATAGAAACTCAGTAAGGAGAAGAAAGTCAATGAACAATATTAACAACAAGATCGCCGGACTGGAACTAGCGCAAATATGTTGGGTGGTTCCAAATATTAATGTTGCTGTAAAATTCCTTACAACTACCCTGGCAATTGAAGGCTTTCCTCAATCGGAACGTATGTCTGCACAAAAATTAGGTATGACTTATTTTGGCAAGATCGTCGCCGGCGAATGGCTGACCACGCAGTCCTATAACGGCGGGACTTTCATCGAGATTGTCCAGCCTGTTTTCGGTCAAAGTATGTTCCATGATTATCTCACTAAGTATCCCGCAGGCGGTATTCAGCATCTCGCTTTTCGTTTGCCTGTTAGTGATTTCGATCGGGTTACTAACGATCTACGCGAAGATTATGAAGTCATCAGTGAAGTAGATCATCCAATTGCACGAATGACATTCTTCGACACTTACCAAACGTTGGGATTTGCCACAGAGATTATGGGCATCACGCCGGAGGGATGGATTGCCATAGAACAAATGCAGAAAGCACGATGATATTTTTTTTGGAAGACAGGTTTTACATTGTTTAGTAACAAAACCATTTTTGAAGAAGAGTTTTAAAGAATAAAAAAGAGGATATACATACTATGAGAAAAATAATTGTTTTATCATTTATTACATTAGACGGAATAATGCAGGCGCCTGGCGGACCTGAGGAAGATACATCAAGCGGTTTCAAATATGGCGGCTGGGTTGCGCCTTATTTTGCTGAAGCTGACGAAGCGGCTGCTGAGTTAATGGCAAAACAGATGAAGCCGGCAGATCTTCTTTTAGGCAGGAAAACCTTTGATATTTTTGCCTCCTACTGGCCCGAACATGCAGACAATTGGCCTGGTATTAATGATGTTACTAAGTACGTTATGAGTAACACTCTGGACGAATCAGGCCTGCCTGCCGGACAGGCGGGTTGGAAAAACTCAGTTTTTCTTAAAAACGTAGATGATATCAAAAAGCTCAAGAATTCAGTAGGCTCTGACATCCAAGTTCACGGTAGTGGTAATCTGATTCAGACGCTGCTCAAACATGATCTGGTTAATGAACTATGGCTCAAAACTTTCCCAATCATACTTGGTGTGGGGAAGCGTTTGTTTGGCGAGGGCACTATTCCAGCAGCCTTTGCGTTAACGGAGAGTTTGGTTACGCCAAACGGTGTAATCTTCGCCAATTACAAGCGAGCTGGAAAAGTGAAGACAGGCACTGTTGGAGATTAACCAGATAACTTGTTCGAGGTGTTCTTACTAAATAATTTTTTTAATCATTAATGTTTGTGCTTCTATTCAGCAGTCGAATTTTGGGCGGCGGGTAAGGACAAGTCCGATAGATTGAAAAACCAGAGAAAGAAAAAGGCATGAGAAAGTTAAACGTATTCAATTTCATAACACTTAACGGATTTTTTAAAGGACCAAACCACGATATAAACTGGCACAGGCACGGAGGAGAAGAAAACAAATTTTCCGACGATGCACTGCAATCCGAAGGCATACTTCTTTTTGGAAGAAGAACCTATGAAATGATGTACAGCTTCTGGCCAACAGAAATGGCTGCAGAACAGTTTCCGGAAACTGCTAGGGGAATGAATCGATCGCAGAAAATAGTTTTCTCCAGCACTATGAAAAAAGCGGAATGGAATAACACTAAAGTAATCGGCGGAAATATTATTGAAGAAATGACGCGTCTGAAGAAGAAGAAAGGAAACGATATGACTATACTAGGAAGCGGGAGTATTGTTTCACTATTTGCTGAGACCAATTTGATTGATGAATTTCAGATTATGATTGACCCGGTTGTAATAGGTAACGGCACGCCAATCTTTAAAGGCATCAAACAGAAACTTGATTTGAAGCTAACAGAGATAAAATCTTTTAAAAGTGGTGTTGTTCTTCTTAGCTATAAACCGTTGTAACAAAAATCATACAAACGAAAGGAATAATATGCAAAAGATAACACCGTTTTTGTGGTTTGATAATAACGCCGAAGAAGCGGTTAATTTTTATACATCACTGTTCAAAAACTCGAAGGAAGGCAGCGCTTCCCACTACGAAGAAGCGGGAGCTAA
>JAKAKL010000010.1 GCA_021824565.1 Bacteroidota bacterium
TATTTGAAAAAACGCCAATTATTTCAATGTTTTCTGATTCAAATTACAATATTGAAAATACCTATAACTCTAATCAGTTATCTTTATTCAATTTATAGTTGGACAGTAGTGACATAAAGACTAAAATTACCGCCGGGGGTTGCTGCGGTTCCGTTATTCGTTAAACCTGTATAATCATGATAAAAATCTGAACTTAATGAATTAGTTGTATTATCAATCCCCTGGAATTTAACTTCAATAATATTTTGTGCACCGGTATTACTACCACCAGGGCTTGTATAACTTTGAGCATTTAAATTAGAAGCGAATAACGCAAACACAATTAAAAAGTATATATGTTTCATTTTTTTCCTCACTAATATTAAAGATGAATATTAGACCGATTAATTAAAGCTTGCAGAGATTGAAGGATCCGATCTCTGCAAGCAAGCTGTTTATTTCTTTATAATTAATATTTAACGCTGTTTTTTTTAGTCCCTCATCGGATAAATACCCTGCAGCGCAATAATATAATTCAATACGAGATACGGCTGCATTATCGGGAACGGCAGGCTGCTGCCTGTTGCCTGTACAGTAACGTTAACCGTGCTCTGTCCCATTGCCACATTTGAAGTACTGCTGAACATTGTTTGCCCGGATATAGGAGCAATAAAATTATTTTCCGGGCTTGTCTGGTTCGGTCTGCCGCTTGAAGCCATAGGTTTTACAGTGCCGCTTGCACCATGAGTATGGTTCGGCAGGTTATTTAAGTTCAGAACCGCTTGTTCGGTGCCTGACATTTGTCCTAATGTATAATTGCCTAAACCCGCTCCCTGTCCTGCACTGATTGCCGCTCTGCCTCTTAGATCGGGTAAAGCGAAGTTAGTCGTTCCGTTGCCGCCGAAAGTTATACCGAGTAATGAAAAGAGAGCTTGATTAGACGAAATGGGAAGTAACTGTCCATTACACAAAGCCCACCCCTGCGGTGCCCAGCTTACGGGCCATAAATCTACTGACGCTAAAATAGGATCTGACGCTGGCATAAAGCCTCCTTATGTTTTGTTTGTGAATTGAGCCGGCATTTTATCCCAGCTCGTTGTTTGTATAACTGAAAATGTTCCGTATGGAAATTTCCGGTTCGACTTTGTTGTACATACGAACATTTTCTTTTATTTTTTTTAATTTCATTTTCTCTGCAAGTGCAACCGCGTCTTTATTGCTTTCAGGCAGATCGACTGTAAAGCGCAAGCCGCCGTTCATGTGATAAACGAGTGCAGTGAATAACTCTTCCGCTGTTCCCGAGTCGGCGCAAACAAGAGGCGCTATCTTGTAACCGTTTGTACACGGCAGGAACAATCCGCAGCCTTTGTACTCTTTATCTATCTTTTTTGCAAGAAGCATGCTTCCCGCCTGGGGCATCCACGCCTGCATTAATCCTTTCGTTTCATACGGAAAATATTTTTTGTTAAACTCAAGAAGCATGTCAAACGGGTGCATGAAAGGCGAAACAATATTCTCCATGCTGCAATTTATATCCGCCGCGGTACCTTCATAAGTAATAATTTTATGCGAGGCTTTGAATCCGTACCGAGCGTAATATTGCGTTCGCGCTTCCGGGCAATTTATTCCTATCGTTCTATCGCCTAACTTCTGTATCGCTGTTTCAAGCAGCTTATCTTCCATGATTGAGTTTAGATATTTCGGCATGACAAGATGAAGCCCTATGAATCCAAAGCTGTCATCATAGGTTACGGCGGAAATTGTTCCGGCTATTGTATCGCCATCGACCGCGATAAAAAATCCATGCGGATCGAACCGGTAAAAGACGTCCGCATCATTCAGTCCCATTGTGCGGTCGTCCATAGACGCAAACTGGATAACAAACGGCATTTCATTAGCCGCGCTGTTTCTTATATCAACGTTCACCTTTTAACCTTTTACTTATTCTCTAAATATTCTAAAGATTCTCTTCGCCCCATGCTCCCGCCCGGCTGACACAAACTATTTCGCTCGCCTGTCACGGACCATTCCAATTGGCTGTCACGTTACCATATATACTCGGCTGCCACGGACCACTCCGTAACAGGATTTCACTCGGCTGTCACGGACCATTCCGTGACAGAATTAATCCTATTTTATCTCTACCCCCGCATATTCTGTATCAACTTCCAGAACTGATTGATCGCCATATACATAATTCCTTGCGCTGGAATATTTGTAATCTTCCGGCTTCAACACTAATCCTCCTTCGACAGGATTATTGTGTATATAATGAAGCTTAGCCCAAAACATCTTTTCATTGCGAATTACCTTATCGTCAAATCGGGGCATCCAGAATTTTCTTTTTTGATCGTCATATCCTTCGGCTGCCTTTTTGAATGCTGCTTCTATTCTTGAATCTTTTGCAGTTAAGTACTCCATTATATCCCACGCTGAATACTTTTTAATGTCTCTCATAATACTTGAAATAGTTCCATAATTATTATCTGCAATTACAATCCAATGGAAATGCGAAGGCATTATTGCATAAGCAAGAATTGTGAATTTATATTTTTCACGATAATGCTTAATGTTAGCAATTAGTATGTCGCATACTTTTTTATCTGCAAACACTTCGTTAAAGCCAACCACTGTAGTTGTTACAAAAAATATATTGCATTCCGTTAAACTGTCTCTATGTCTTAAACTCATCATTCAATCTCCCTGTCATGGTATGGACCATGACAGCCTGGTTGCTTGGCCGTAAAAGTTTCAACCAGTCAGCCTGGTCGCTTGGTTGTCACGGACTACTTTATTCACTCGCCTGTCACGGACCACTTCATTCGCTCGGCTTTCACGGACCACTCCGTGACAGATTCCCCCTCGAATCTCACAAACTATTCTCTCACAGAAACTCATACATCTCAATTCCCTATCATGGTATGAACCATGACAGCCTTGTCGCTTGGCTGTAAAAGTTTGAACCAAGCAGCCTGGTTGCTTAGTTGTTACGGACTACTTCATTCACTCGCCTGTCACGGACCATTCCGTGACAGAATTTCACTCGGCTGTCACAAACTATTCTCTCACAGAAACACATACTCTCAATTCCCTGTCATGGTATGGACCATGACAGCCCGGTTCTTTGGCTGTCACGGACCACCGCATTCACTCGGCTGCCAAGGACCATTCCGTGACAGAAACATGTGCACTTGAACTGCCTGCCAGAGTTTCAACCATAACAGCCTTCAAAAGTTCCTCAATTCATAATTCAGAATTAATAATTGCCAATTCAACAACAAACTACTACCCACCACCAACAGCCAACAACCAACCGTCTACTGCGCAGGCGGAGTCGGCGGATTATCCGGAGGCGGCGTATCTGTTCCTCCGCCGCCATGACCGCCGCCGCGGTCAATTATCTTCCGCGCCGAATCGTACCTCGTATATAAATCCGGGTCCTCAGTAACGAACTTTAACATCAGACGGTCCAGCACATCAAACTCAACCTCCGCCTGGTGGAACAGCGCCGTCATCCTCTCTCTTGCAGCCGTAACCCTGCCGCGCGCCGTGCCCGCTGCTCCGGCTACAGAATTATATGTCAGTATCATATCTTTAAAATTGCTTCTTTTCTCAGGTGTAAGGTCTGTCTCTCCCAATCTGGTGCTTATGCCGTCTATCGCTTGATCAATAGCCTTTATTTCTGTGCTGAACTGAACTTCCGACATTCTATTAAAATCTGTAAGTGTTTTGCTTGAAATCCGTATCAATTCTATATCTTCTTTTTCATGTGCAAAATCAAATAAATCACCGCATACTACTAATGCCATGTGTGTAAGTTCTTGCCTGCTTACGGTCTTCACCCTAGTTTTTCCACCCGTGCCCTTTTTTAAAATTATTTGGCAATTTTCTATTCCCGCTTGTATTGTTAATATGTTTTGAATTCTTGCTGCAATTCTGCTGTACTTATTAAACTTTGTCGTCTCTATGCCGTATAATGATAATACTTCGTCTATCATTGCCTTTGTGTTTTCTTCATGTAAGTTCATTTTATAATTCCTTTCTGATTATTGTTTTTTTTACTCAGCGACATTATTGCGCCGTCACATTGTTATTTTTCACTTTCTGCCCGCACTTGTTGGCAAAAATTTTCACTAACAGTATGAAAATTGATTAAATTCAAAAGATTATTGATTTTGTTTGCTTTTTCTGATGGATAAAATGATCTCTGCTCTTTAACGAATTGACGCTGCTCAACTTCAAATGTGCGTTGCGACATCTTAAATGGTCTTTGCTTAACATTAAATGTGCGCTGATCCATTTTAAATAATCGCTGCTTTATATCAAATTGGCTTTGCCCCTCTTCAAATTGACATTGCGCAGCTTCAAACGGTCTATGCTCGATATTAAATGTGCTCTGCTGAATTTTAAATGGTCGCTGCTTTACATCAAATTGACATTGCGCAACTTCAAATGTGCTTCCACGCATTTTAAATTGCCGATGCCTTATATTAAATGAATGCCGCGCACCATTAAATAGACGCTGCTCTGCATGAAATTGACATCCAGCCGCATCAAACGGAGCACCCGCTGCGTAAAACTGCTGACCGCCTCTGTAAAGCAGGCGTCCTTTTAGATCAAACAGAAATCCCTTTAGATTCCGTAATATCCCGTTCATTTTTATTTAGTTTCCTCTTTGATAAAATACTTTTCCCTTATTGATCAACAGATTTTCTTCTTCGTACAGTTGAATTTCATTTGCATAAATTCTTACTGCAGAAAAACAAAACCGCCGTACCAACAGTTAGAGCGGAAAAATATTTTTGTCCTTTCTTTTTTTATTAAGACAGAAACTTATTTTATAACACTATCTGGAAAAGTAACTCAGGAATTTAGTTCAAGGGAAAATTTCCCCGGATAAAGTTGTGGACCCCGGTTTTAGAACTAATTGCCAGCAGCAATACGAAGGAGCAATTAGTTCCTGCGCGTCTCGTAATTGTTATGAGCGTTAGTAAAAGCTGAAAGTGTAAACATGAAATCTTACCTTATCAAGTTTATTATATGAAGCTGATGTTAAAATATTAAATTAGTTTTTAAATATCAAATATTTTTTTAAATAAATTATTTATCTCCTCCGAGTTTATGAATGCAAACGTTGATCAAGACTAAACATTATTCTCCTTTGTGAATCTTAGTGACTTAGTGTCTTCGTGGCAATTGAGATTTGTTTTTCTTACAACAAAAAAAACTTGCAGCAAAGTCTCAAAGATACAAAGCAAACTCAGAGCCCGCAGAGAAATAATTGCAGTAACCCAACTTCGTCAGAAGTGAAATCATTATAGAAAAAGTATATTTCAAAGTCATCGGAATTCCGCCGGGAGTTAGATATATAATTGTTATTTACTTAAAGCTATAAACGTCCCATATCAATTATTTTAAAATAATTCTCCATTCTTAACTCTATATTCTAAATTTAAAATCCTACTCTGCGTTTTTTTTATTAAATTTGTAACACTAATTATCAAACATTATCATGCTTTATATTTTATCGGCGGCAATAGGATATTTATTGGGATCGATTCCCACGGCTTACCTTATCCTTAAAAAGATGAGAAGAATCGACATAACACAGGCGGGCAGCGGCAACGTCGGCGCTATGAACGCTTACGAAGTATCCAGTTCAAAGACACTCGGCATACTTATATTCTTGCTTGATGCTTTAAAAGGATTGTTAAGCGTTTATATTGTTGTCCTATTATTCCCATTTAATTTTATTTATCCCGCGTCCGCGCTTTTATTTGCGGTGGCTGCTCATTGTTTTTCGCCGTGGCTTTTATTCAAAGGCGGGCGAGGACTTTCGACGGCGCTTGGAGGTCTGCTTCTGCTGTCGCCTCTTATTCCGCTTATCTGGGGCATTGCGTGGCTCGTCCTTTACATCATAAAGAAAGAAATAATTATCTCAAATGTTTTCGCAACTGTAACTGCGCTTATAATTGTCTTTCTCGACGCGGGTGTAATTTATAGATTTTCATTCCCAAGCCCGGATTCTTTATCTGCTTTGATGCTGTTTACAATCTCTCTTTTAATGCTCATAATGACAAAACATTTTGAGCCTCTCAAAAGTCTAATCATGCAAAACGAAAACAAGAAGGAATAACATGAAAAAGAGATTAGCCTCATTTATATTTTCAATTGCAATTTTAGTTCCGGCTGTTCCAATTCACGCGCAAAGCGACAGCTCCGCAAATTTATATTACGAAGCGCCGGCAAGTTTTAGCTCTTCGCAGGGAAAATCAAATGACAGCATAACAAGCTCGCGTGATAATGCAATAACGGAGACCGTAAAAAAGATCAGCCCGGCAGTAGTTGGTATAAATGTTACCGAGATAAAGCAATACTCAAGCCCGTTCAGCAGCATGTTCAACGATCCGTTCTTCAGGCAGTTCTTCGGCGGTCAAGGCTCGTTCAGTCAAAAGGTAAAGGAGCTTGGCTCCGGATTTATCATTTCACCGGACGGATACATCGTAACCAACGATCATGTGGCTGGCAACGCATCCGAAATAACTGTTACTCTTACAAACGGCGACGAGTATAAGGCAAAGCTAATTGGAACAGATCAAGCGACGGATATCTGTCTGCTGAAAATAAATGGAAAGAATTTCCCTTACGTTACTCTCGGCAATTCAAATGATATAATGACCGGGGAATGGGTTATAGCGTTCGGAAATCCATTCGGTCTATTTAATGTAAATGATAAGCCTACCGTTACAGTGGGCGTTGTAAGTTCAACGGGAATGAACCTGGAGCCGCTTGACAACCGTTATTATTTAAATATGATTCAAACAGACGCGGCGATAAACGGCGGGAACAGCGGCGGTCCTCTCGCAAACAGCCTTGGCGAAGTGATTGGAATGAATACATTGATTTATACGGCGGGACAAAGTCAAGGTAACATCGGGCTTGGTTTTGCTATCCCGATAAACAGGGTTAAGAAAATTGTTACCGAGCTCAAAGAATACGGAAAGATCAACCGCAATTTTAATATAGGCATCCGGGTCCAGTCAATCGATGAAGGAATAGCTAAGTATTATAACTTGAACACAACGCGCGGCGTTATAATTACTCAGGTACTTCCGAATACTCCGGCAAGCTTTGCGGGATTAAAGTCCGGCGATATTATACTTCAGGTAGATAATTACAAGATCAGCGATGACCAAACTCTGGTCGGCGTTTTCCAGCAGTTTAGAAGCGGGCAAACAGTTTCGGTTCATATATTAAGAGACAATAAAAATATTATAAAACAAATGACCCTGGAGAAAACAGAAAATGATTGAACGATATACTCTTCCTGAGATGGGAAAAATCTGGCAGGATGAATTTAAATTCAGAACGTGGCTGAAGATTGAAATTCTTGCTTGCGAAGCAAGAAGCGAGTTTGGTGAAATACCTAATGAAGACTTGGAAGTAATTAAACAAAAAGCCGGCTTCGACGTTAAGCGAGTTCTTGAAATTGAAGAGACAACGAAGCATGATGTAATAGCATTCCTAACAAACGTTGCAGAATACGTCGGGCCTGTTTCGCGCCACATTCATTACGGGATGACTTCTTCAGATATTCTCGATACAACTCTTTCTATTCAGATGAAAACCGCCGGCGAACTGTTATTACAAAGAATGGAAGAATTAAAATCTATTTTAAAGGCGCGCGCAATCGAACATAAGCATACATTGTGCGTTGGACGCTCGCACGGAATTCACGCCGAGCCGACAACGATGGGATTAAAGTTCGCTTTGTGGTTTGAAGAATCGAAAAGAAACATTTCCAGATTAAAAAATGCCATCGAAACAATAAGCGTCGGGCAAATCTCCGGCGCAGTAGGCACGTTCGAGCATCTTTCACCAAAAGTTGAAGAATATGTATGCAGTAAACTTGGATTAAAACCGGCTCCCGTTTCAACGCAAATAATTCAGCGCGACCGACACGCAGAGTTTCTTACAACGCTTGCTTTGATAGGCGCATCACTCGAAAAGATAGCGCTTGAAGTGCGTCATCTTCAGAGAACCGAGGTGCTTGAAGCTGAAGAATATTTTTCAAAAGGACAGAAAGGTTCTTCCGCAATGCCGCATAAGAGAAATCCGATTGTAAGCGAAAGGATTGCAGGGCTTGCGCGCGTGCTTCGCGGCAACGCAGTCGCTTCGATTGAAGATATTGCGCTCTGGCATGAAAGAGATATTTCACACTCATCGGTTGAAAGGATCGTTGTACCCGATAGCTGCATCGCGCTTGACTATATGCTTGATCTTACAGTGAAGCTTGTTAAGAACCTTCTCATTTATCCTGAGAACATGCTGAAGAACTTAAATCTTACAAGAGGATTGGTCTTTTCGCAAACGGTTTTGTTGAAGCTTGTAAGCAAAGGAGTTTCAAGAGAAGACGCTTACAAGATTGTTCAGACTGCGGCAATGGATGTTTGGGCGGATCAAAATAAAAATCTGTTTGACGAGCTTGCTCACTCGAACGAAGTTAATAAATATTTATCTTCGGCAGAGCTTAAAGAAATATTTGAGAACAAAAATATGCTGAAGAATGTAGATTTCATTTTCGCAAGATCGGTCCAAGCGGATTAAACAAAAGGAAGATATTTTCAACTACCGATTTTAATCTTGTTAAATCATACGATTAGATTTATTTTCGCTGAACTTTTTATTATCGTTACGCTTTTTTAGTTAGAATTAATAAACAATTGAACTTCTTAGAATAAAAACAGAATGAAGAAACCATCGAGAAACCTTATGAAGAAACTCCTGGCTTTAGTAATAATTTTACTCGCAGCTAATATATTTTTAGCAAGAACATATTATAGAAAAAATCCTTTTACGGACCCGGTCGACACAGCTAAAACTATTATGCCTGCAAAATATCTTTCAAATGAAGACGAGCTGATAAATACAATATTAATGCGGTATCATTACAGCAAATTCAAACTTGATGATTCTCTTTCCGGAGTAATTTACGACCGTTATTTGAAGTCATTGGATTACAGCAAAAATTATTTTTTAGCTTCCGATATTGCCGACTTTGATATGTATAAATATCAGTTCGGCGAAGATATTAAAGACGGCAATCTATTCCCTGCTTATCAAATGTTCAACGTCTTCCGCCAGAGAGTAAATGAAAGATTAGATTATGCCGAGGCTCTGCTCCAGAAGGGTTTTGATTTTAATAAGAATGAAAGTCTTACGCTTGACCGCGACAATGCTCCCTGGGCGAAGGATACAACAGAATTAAATGAACTATGGAGAAAGAAAGTTAAAAATGATGCTCTTAATAAAATCTTAACCGGTGAAAAATGGACCGGCGTTCAGCAAGATTTGAAGAAGCGTTACGAAAATTTAAGAAGAGCCGTAATGCAGTCTACCAGCGAAGATGTATTTCAATTGTTTGAAAATTCATACACTGAAGCGATAGATCCGCACACAAATTATTTTTCGCCGGTTGCATCTGAAAATTTCAAAATAGATATGAGCAGAACTTTAAGCGGCATTGGCGCCCAGCTTCAAACGGAAGATGATTATACAAAGATCGCAGAAATAATTCCCGGCGGTCCGGCTTTCAAAAGCAAGCAGCTTCATCCAAACGACAGGATAGTCGGAGTTGCTCAAGGGAAAGACGGCGAGATGGTTGATGTAATCGGCTGGAGAATTACTGATGTCGTTCAGCTTATCCGCGGACCTAAAGGAAGCGTTGTAAGACTCCAAATTCTTCCCGCGAGCGAAGGCGTAAACGGCAAGCCAACTGAAATTACATTGGTGCGAGACGAGATAAAACTTGAGGAACAATCGGCAAAAGATAAAATCCTGGACATAAAGGATGATAATAAAGATTTTAAACTTGGCGTAATTACAGTTCCTGCTTTCTACAGCGATTTTGAAGCGGAGCAGCGCGGTGAAAAGAATTATAAGAGCACCACACGCGATGTTCAGAAGCTGCTTGATGAGCTTAAGAAAGAAAAAGTACAGGGAATAATAATTGATTTAAGAAATAACGGCGGCGGTTCTTTAGAAGAAGCGATAAAGCTTACAGGCTTGTTTATAAAGAATGGTCCCGTCGTCCAGATAAAAAATGCTGATGGAACCGTTCACGTTGAAGATGATCCTGATACTGCAATCGATTACAGCGGTCCGCTTGTAGTGCTGGTAAACAGGTTCAGCGCTTCTGCTTCGGAAATTTTCTCTGCTGCTATTCAAGATTACGGACGCGGTTTGATTATCGGTGAACAAACATACGGCAAAGGAACAGTTCAAAATTTAATTGACTTGAACAGGCTTATGCCGAATGATCAGAATAAGCTTGGTCAAATTAAATTAACTATTGCAAAATTCTACCGTGTAACCGGCGCAAGCACGCAGCATTTAGGAGTAGTTCCGGATATTCAATATCCAACAGCATTTGATTCTAACGAGTATATGGAAAGTTCGGAGCCAAGCTCATTACCGTGGGATCAGATCAGCCCCACGGCTTATCAGCCATATGGAAATCTCAAACCGTTCATTAATAAGCTTATAGAAATGCATGATGCAAGAATTAAGAATGATCCTGAATTTGACGAATATCTTTCTGAGATAAAAGAGTTTAAAGACGCTCACGAAAAGAAAACAATTTCTTTAAATGAAGCGGTGAGAAAGAAGGAACAGGATGAAGCAGACGCGAAGAATTTTGAGAAAGAGAATGAGCGAAGGAAAAAATTAGGTCTTAAACTTTTGCAGAAAGGCGAACTGCCGAGTGATTCCGATAAAACTAAAGATGATCCGCTGCTCGATGAGACAGGACATATATTAGCCGACTTTATAAGTATTTCTTAAAAAAGATTTTTAAAGTTCGGTCAAGATTGTAAGAAGTTTTCTTTTGGCAATTGGAAAGATTGTTTCCTCAAACGGGAAATCAAGATCGGTTTCACAATAGAACGTAGCGAAATTCGGTCTATCGTTAAGCTTCTTTAAAACTTCATCTTTCAGAAGTTCAGGCGAATTTGAAGGATCAAGTATTTTTACTTTCTCGATAAAAGTTGTTTTTAAAGAATGATATGGAGTGTTTTCGGTAGAATAGATTGTGTTTGTATACTTGTGAACCTGTGTAACGAACTCTCTATTATTTTGAATAAAGATATATCCTTCATCTTTATAAATTGGAGAAATCCCAACTTCGCGAATTGATAAAAAGTCTTCTACAAATTCATAAATAACATAAGCTTCATCTATAAGGGATTTGATTAGAGGAAGCGCCCATTCAATAAGTTCATAAACGTAGTCTTCATATTCATCCACTTGGTCAGCGACGTCAAAATAAGAAGATTTGCTTTTTACACCCGGGTTATAGTTTTTCTTCGGGAACTGGAATAAATAATTATCTTTCTTATTTAAAATATCTTCAAGCTGGGATGAAAGGAATACAAGCTCGGAAAGAGAAGGATATAATTTATTTTTGTTGAATTCCTTGCGGTATTCCTTAAGCCCGGATAGTATCCTATACTGGCTTATTTCAATGTCGCTTTCAGCGGAAACGAAAGAATCAATATTTAGGCTTTTCATGTTCTCAACTCGTTTTATTTATTCGAGAACAATTTATGTACCATATCGGTGAAAATATCCAAATATTAAAACCAGGTCATTTTGTGTAAAAACAGGGCATATAAAATTTAAATATTCTTATCAAAATGGGAACCGTCTTCTTTCTGGCGCATCAAGTTTCATAATTAAGACAAAGAACAATAGGAACAATAATGCGCCTTATGTAAAAGTTTTCGCTTATATCAGACTTAAATGTCGAATTTAATTCCCTGCGCTAACGGCAAAGTAGTTCCATAATTTATGGTATTGGTCTGTCTGCGCATATAAGCTTTCCATGCATCTGAACCGGATTCACGACCTCCGCCGGTTTCTTTCTCGCCTCCGAATGCGCCGCCAATTTCCGCGCCGGAAGTTCCTATATTCACATTTGCAATCCCGCAATCTGAACCTTCTGCAGATAAAAACGCCTCAACCTCGCGAAGATTATTTGAAAATATTGCCGAAGACAATCCTTGAACAACGCCATTATGAATTTCGATAGCGTTAGTTATATCTCCCGAATATTTTATCAAATAAAGAATCGGTGCAAAGGTTTCTTTTTGAACTGTCTCATATTCGTTCTTTGCTTCAACGATTGCCGGTCTAACATAGCAGCCGGATTCATAACCTTTTCCTTTAAGCATTTCGCCGCCATAGAGAATTTTTCCGCCTTCTTTTTTAACCTGAGCTAAAGCTTCATTAAACTCTTTAACCGCCGCAGCATCAATTAGAGGACCGACATGATTTTGTTCGTCCAAAGGGTTTCCAATTCTTAAACTTTTATACGCTTTTATAAGTGTATCTTTAACTTTGTCGAAAATAGAATCATGAATTATTAGTCTTCTCGTAGTTGTACACCTTTGACCACAAGTACCAACAGCGCCAAAAACGATAGCGGGCATTGCCATTTTCAGATCGGCATCGGGAGTAATAATTATTCCATTGTTGCCTCCTAATTCGAGGATTGACCTTCCAAATCTTTTTGAAATGACTTCTGCTGCATGACGCCCAACTTCAGTCGAGCCGGTCACCGATATTAAATTAACTCTATTGTCCTGCAATAATCTTTCTCCAATAGTCGAGCCTTTGCCGATTACAAGAGAAAAAATTCCTTCGGGCAAATTATTTACTTTGATCACTTGCGAAATAATATTTTGCACTGCGATTGCCGAAAGAGGAACTTTTGATGAAGGTTTCCATACATTTACATTTCCACAAACCGCTGCTATCATTGCATTCCAAGAAAAAACTGCCACAGGAAAATTGAAAGCTGATATTGTTGCTACAATTCCTAATGGATGATACTGATCATACATTCTGTGGCTTGGTCTTTCCGAAGCCATAGTGAAGCCGTATAGCTGCCGAGACTGCCCGACAGCAAAATCGCAAATGTCAATCATCTCCTGAACTTCGCCCAAGCCTTCCTGAAGGGACTTACCCATTTCAAACGAAACTAATTTTCCCAGATAAAGTTTGTATTCTCTTAGTTTAATTCCTATCTGTCTAACAATTTCTCCGCGTTTCGGAGCAGGAATTTTTCGCCATTCAGCAAACGCTATGGAAGCCTGTGTAATAATTTTCTCATAGTCATTTTCCGAAGCCTGGTAAACTGATGCAATTAATTCCCCGGTGGCAGGCGATACGATTTTCAGTTCGCCGGCTGCGCTTGTTTTATTCCAGACTGTTCCTGAGCAAGAGCCAAAGTTATTTTTTTTAATGCCGAGTTCATTGAGGAAATCCATGTTAAATCCTTTCGTTTAATTATCAAACTGTTAAATAGACTTTTGATCATTTTCAATCTTCATTAAAATACTTCTTTTTAAGAAAGAATTATTTTTACAATGAAAACATTAAGAATATTATTCTGAAAATCAATTGTTTTACAGAAAGAATTTATAATTGAAACTTTCTGATTTTGTTTTTAATTTAGAAGCAGAAATTTAACCGGTTATAAAAATGATCAACATAAAAAATTTCAAAGAAGAAACCGGATTTAAGATCCTTCGAAGTTACTTCGTATCGCGTTTTGAGAACGTGTTCTAATTCCCCTGCCGTTTTTTACTATTATAATACAAACAGAAATAATTTTCACCTTAAATTACGGAGGCTAATATGAATTCGTTCATCCGCAAAACTGATGACGAAGTGATATTCAAAAGCAATATCACGCCCGAAAGAGTTCACGAAACTTTATCCAAATATATGCTTGCCGACGGCTTTGACTTTGTTCTAGATCTCGCCAAGAGCCGCGGTACAAGATTATTCGACGCAAAGACCGGAGACGGTTATCTTGATTTCTTCACTTTTTTTGCTTCTTCAGCATTAGGAATAAATCATCCTAAAATAAATAATGACTTTGTCAAAGAAAAAATTATTCAAGCTGCTTTGAACAAGCCG
This sequence comes from Bacteroidota bacterium, assembly GCA_021824565.1. Classification (GTDB taxonomy): domain Bacteria; phylum Bacteroidota; class Ignavibacteria; order Ignavibacteriales; family Ignavibacteriaceae; genus FEN-1297. The sequence goes on from JAKAKL010000010.1 coordinate 13,963, forward strand.
TCCAATTCGGACATTTATACAACGCAGATGGCTGAGTTTGTTGATACTTTTGTGAGAATTGCAATGCCGCCTTATATGAAACATCTTTTTTTTATTTCAGGCGGAACTCTTGCAGTTGAAAACGGCTTAAAGGTTGCTTTCGATTGGAAGGTTCAAAAGAACTTTGAGAAAGGTTATAAAGAAGAAAAAGGACATCAGGTTATTCATTTCAAGCAAGCTTTTCACGGCAGAAGCGGTTATACACTTTCGCTGACAAATACTGAACCGAACAAAATAAAATATTTTCCAAAATTTAATTGGCCAAGAGTAACTAATCCTAAAATTATTTTCCCTCTTGAAGACAATCTAACCGCAATCAAACAAAGTGAAGCTCAAGCTGAAGACGAAATTTATGCAGCAATAAAAAACAACAAAGACGATATTGCACTTATAATCATTGAGCCCATCCAGGGTGAAGGCGGAGATAATTTCTTTAGGAAAGAATTTTTTGAGAAGCTTAGAGAAATCGCCGATGAAAATGATATTCTCCTAATGTTCGACGAAGTACAAACCGGCTTTGGATTAACCGGAAAGTTTTGGGCGCATGAATACTACGTAAAGCCCGACATTATTTCATTTGGGAAGAAAGCTCAGGTTTGCGGTATTATGGTTTCGTCCCGTATTGACGACGTTGCAGAAAACTGCTTTCATGTTCCGAGCAGAATTAACTCAACATGGGGAGCGGATTTGACTGACATGGTTCGATCCAAATTTATTATGGAAATAATTGAAGAGGAAAATCTTGTAGATAACGCAAAAGATATGGGGAAATATTTATTCAATAATCTTGTTGGAGTTCAGCATGAATTTCCGAAATTAATTAGCAACGCGCGCGGATTAGGTTTAATGTGCTCGTTCGATTTAGTCAATACAAATCTTAGAAACGAATTTAAGAATTTGTGTTACAGAGAAAAATTATTAATTCTCGGGTGCGGTGAGAAATCAATTAGATTTAGACCTCCGTTGAACGTTACTAAAAATGATGTTGACTCAGCCTTGAATATTATTAGAAAAGTTTTATTTTTGCTCTTGTCTAATAATTAACATTTATTTAACTACTTGCATGATGCGGCTCCGGTTGGAGCCGTTATCATTTTAAATTATTTTTTGAAAGAATTGGAACCAAAATTATTTGTAGTCAGTACGCCGATAGGAAATCTTAACGATATTACTTTGCGCGCCATTGAAACACTAAAACAGGTTGATTTTATTGCGTGCGAAGACACTCGTGTTACAATTAAGCTGCTCTCACATTATGAAATTAAGAAAGAGTTGACTTCATTAAACGCAGTTAACGAAAGCACAAAGATTAATTTTATTATAGAAAAAATTTTAAGCGGCAAGAATTGCGCTTTAGTTTCAGACGCTGGAACACCTGGAATTTCAGATCCTGGAAACAGATTGATAAATTCTGCTGGAGAAAATGGTATAACAATCGTTCCCGTTCCAGGACCTTCCGCATTGCTTGCTGCTTTGACTATAAGCGGGCTGCCGACGAACTCGTTTGTATTTGAAGGATTTATTCCTTTAAAAAAAGGTCGTCAGAAAAAATTATTAGAACTTAGTAATGAAGAAAGAACTATCGTTATTTATGAATCAGTATATAGAATTGAAAAATTATTAACTGAGTTAAATGAATATATGCCGGGAAGAGAAATTGTTGTCTGCCGTGAACTTACGAAAATGTTTGAAGAAATGTGGAATGGCAAGCCTTCGGAATTACTAAATGTTTTAAGTACGAAAAATATTAAAGGAGAATTCGTAATCGTAATAGCGCCGAAAAGTTGGCAGCAGAAATAAATAATTTATTCTTCGCTGTCGTAATTAACTAAAGATTTTACGTTATACTTTTTTAATTTTTCTCTCCCATTAAGAAAACTCAATTCAACGACAAAAGATATTTGAACTACTTCCCCGCCGAGACTTTCAATTAAATTTGCGGCTGCTAATGCAGTTCCGCCGGTAGCAAGCAGATCATCATGCAGCAAAATGCGCTCGTCAATTTTAATAGCATCTTTATGAATTTCAATTGTGTCGCTGCCGTACTCAAGGTCGTAAGTTTTACTTTCCTTTTCAGCGGGAAGTTTTCCCGGCTTCCTGATCGGAATGAAACCGGCATTCAGTTTCTCAGCAAGCATAGAGCCAAAAATAAATCCTCTCGATTCAATTCCAACAACCTTAGATATATTTAAATCCTTTGCCAGTTTGTATAGCTCATTAAAAGCCAGCTTTAAAGCAGCCGGTTCTTTAAGCAAAGTAGTTATGTCACGAAACATTATTCCTTCTTTAGGAAAGTCTTTTACATTTCTTATATAACGTTTTAAATCAATTTTCATTATGCGCCTATTTTTTATTTAAAAATTTTTCGATACCGTCGCGGAAATCCGAAGAAGTTCTAGTTATAGCATTTAGGTTGGCTGAATATTTTACTGCTTCTTCAATACCAAGACCCGCAATATTATTAATCAATTTTTTCGTAACATGCATACTAAAGTCTGAATTAAGCATTAACTTTTGAGATATAGTGATCGCTTCATTTAGAGCGTTATCAGAAAGGTAATTCACAAGCCCAATTTCTTTTGCTGCAACTGCATTAATCACTTCGCCTGACAGAAGAAGATGCTTTGCTTTTCCCTCGCCAATTTTTTTTATAAGGAACGCTGAAACAATCGCTGGAATAAAGCCGATTTTAACTTCTGAATAACCGAATTTTGCATTAATTCTATCGGCAACTATAAAATCGCAAACAGATGCTAAACCGCATCCACCTGCAATTGCGGCGCCATTCACAGCGGCAATAGTAGGCTTAGGGAAATTATATATCCTTAAAAAGAATTCCGAGAGATTTTCTGAATCCGCAATATTATCGGAGATATTTAAATCTCTTATGCTGTTTAAATAATCGAGATCGGCACCCGAACAAAAACTTTTTCCCTCTCCGCTTATGATGACAGTTTTAACCTTATCATTTTTTTCAGCAAGATTTAATATTTCAACGAACTGTTTTATCATTTCAGGATGAAGAGCATTTCTCTTTTCAGGACGATTTAAAATCAATATTCCGGAGCCATTTTCAATAGAATATTTTATCATAATTTTTACTTGGTTTTTCTCGCATGCCTTAAAATAATTTTGAATACAAAATAAGCTGCAAATAAGTTGAAGAAAATCCGAATACAGCACCGGCAATTACTTGAGCCGTAGTATGACATTTTAATTTTACTCTAGACCAGCCTACAAAAACTACAATCGGAATTAAAATAATACCTTGAACTCCAAACGCATAAATTAAAGCTGCAGTCGGTCCGGCAGCGCCCATAGCATGTATGCTGATCTTCCATACCTTATTTATAAAAACAATAATAATAGTGTTTGAAATATAGCAAAACCAGAATCCCGTTGAAACAAAATTAATTTTATAATATATGAGAACGATAAAACCGATTATATAAAACAATGTTGCAATTAAAAAAGGTACAGTTCTCTCTTCTTTAATCGAAGCATCTATATCGACAAGTTTTCCTTTTTTTTTCAACAGTAAAAAAAGAGTTATTGGAGAAACAAATCCAAAAATAAAGGCAACCAGCATCATTATAATTTTTTTTGAAACCGCCATTTCGATGCTTAAAGAAAATAATGAAAAAATAATTATTGTAAAAGAAGGCGGGACAAAAATTGTAGATACAACTCTTGCTAATTTATTTGAGAATTCTTTTTGCAAAATTTGTTAAAGCCTGTTATATCTGATAAGGTATTTATATTACTTCTTCTTCATGAATGCTTTCTAATCTTAAAAGATATTTATTTAAAATATCTTCAACAAAAGCATATTCCGTAATTGACATTAATTCATTTCTAACTCTAGAAGCATGCGGCAAGCCTTTAAGATAACCGGAATAAAATTTCCGGTGTTCTAAAACCGCACGTCTTTCGCCCTTAATTTTTATTGCAATTGATAAATGTTTAAGGCAAGTTTTAATTTTTAATTCTTCGCTAATAGCATAAGTAATACAGCCGTTATTTAAAATCTGTTTCGCTTCATAAAAAATCCACGGGTTTCCGATTGCGCCGCGTGCAATCATTACCCCATCTGCTCCGGTCTGGTCAAATGCATTCTTGACATCGTTTGCGGAAAGTACATTTCCGTTGAGTACTACAGGAATCTTTACAATTTGTTTTATCCTTGGAATCCAATCCCAGTCAGCATCACCTTTATGCCCCATAGCTCTTGTACGACAGTGGATCGTCAATGCCTTTACACCGACATCCTCCATTCTTTTGGCAACCTCTAAAATTTGTATGCTACCGCTGTCCCACCCGAGGCGTGTTTTAACGGTAACGGGTAATGAAACCGAATCGACAACTTCCTTCACAAGCTTTTGCATAAAAGGCGGATCTTTTAGAAGCCCCGCGCCAGAACCGCCGCCAACAACATTCTTAACCCAGCAACCGGCATTTATGTCGATCAAATCCGGATTCTCCTGCTCAGCAATTCGAGCTGCTTTTGCCATTGATTCAATTCCGGATCCGTAAATCTGAATCCCTACAGGACGTTCTTCTTCAACTATTTCTAATTTCTTATGAGTCTTCTCAGAATTTCTTACCAAGCCTTCGGAGTTTACAAACTCCGTGTAAACTATATCCGCTCCTAATTCTTTACAAATTAATCTGAAAGAAACATCGGTTACATCTTCCATTGGTGCAAGAAGAACTGCATTTGAAATATTTATTTTTCCAACTGAAAACATTTTTAATCTAAATATTAATTTTTTCCTGGTTCAATGTGAATATGCACATCGATATCATCAAAATTTTGATGAAGAATATTTTCAACTTCATGCGAAATATTATGCGCTTTTTCTATCGTCATATTTTCATCAACATGTATATTCATTTCTACAAGAGTTTGGGATCCTGAACTTCGTATTTTTATATCATGGGCATAAACAACTTCGGGGATATCCGAAATAATTTCTTCAATTTTTTCTTTCATCCCCTTAGGAGCTTTATCAAGCAGAACATCGATTGCGCGTCTGCCAAGATTAAAACTTACAAATATAACAATAAGAGCTACTACAAAAGCAGCTATAGAATCCGCATAATTGAAATTAAAATAGACTCCTATTAACCCTAAGAAAACAACAGCCGAGCTGTATATGTCCGAAGAAAAATGAAGAGCATCTGCTTCTAGCGCCTGACTGTTATATTTTTTTGCAACTTTTTTTAATGCCGTTGATCTTGAGAAGTCAACAATAATCGATGCAGAAATAACAATGAAACTCCATTTGTTAACTAAAATCTCCGTACCTTTGCCGAAAATTCTTTCGATTACTTCGCCGATTATCCAACCGCAGGTAATTAATAAAAGAACAGTTTCAAATAAAGCCGAGAAATTTTCAATTTTACCATGACCAAAATTATGTTCTGCGTCAGCAGGCTTTGCAGAAAATCTGACTGCAAAATAAGTCATCAACGCTGCGACTAAATCTAATCCTGAATGAGCTGCCTCGGATAAAATTCCGAGACTGTTTGTCGTTACTCCAACTATAAATTTAAATGACGTTAAAAATACTGCTGCAACTACCGACCAGTAAGCAACGCGATTCTTTTCCCGGTTCGCAATATGTTTCTCGTTTTCCATATAGTTTGGTAAAATCGAAATTAAATATAGCTTAATATAATTAAATGATAAATTCTATTATTTAGCCTGGATATTTTGAAGATAAATTTCATTAGAAAATTTTGTAATAATGCTTTTTGTATCTTCAAAAGCTTGCCGCATTTTTACTGAGTCGGATGTAGTTATATAATAAGGAACTCGCCCGGACTCAGCAAGTTGAGCCGGCAGAATCTCAAATTCGTTCTTACTATTAATTTTCCCTTTGAAAACCCATGTCGGCAAATAATCAACACTGGAAATAAAACAAATATTTCTAGTTATGTCTTTAGTAATTTTTATTGTAATTATAATACCGGCATCAGAGTATCTCCAACGCTGATTAGAAATAAAATTTCCCAGAGAATAAGCAACAAATCCAGTATCAAAATGCGGATCGGTTGTTTTGATAAATTCCGCCGGTTCAATAACGTGCGGGTGAGCGCCGATAATTATATCAGCGCCAAAAGAAACTGCAGCTTCAACTATTTTTTTTTGATACTCGGTCGGAACTCGTTTGTATTCTTGACCGAAATGAAAATGAACAATGATGACATCAGCGCCGTCCTTTTTAGCATGAACAATATCTTTATGAATTAAAGAAGTATCTATTAAATTAATTAGATAAGGTTTGCCTGCTGGAATTTTATTGCCGTTAGTTCCGTAAGTATAATTTAAGAACGCAGTTTTTATCCCTTTTATGTTAAAAATTCGTATTGAATCGCGGTCGCTTTGAGATACAAATGTTCCGTTATAATTTAAA
>JAKAKL010000100.1 GCA_021824565.1 Bacteroidota bacterium
AACAGCTAAGACTTAATTACTGGAAAGAAAAAAATCAAGCAGCTTAATTTATGAATGATTTTTTCCACAATCTTTTTTTATTAAAAGTATCTTTTCCCTTGAAGCATTACACAATCATTATACTATCATGTTGAAAATGAGCAGCTAAAGCATTTGTTGCACTAGAAAAATCAGCAAAAATATTTGTAAAACCATACTGATCATGCAATTTAGTCCAATCAACATTATTAGTCCAAATACCTAAATATTTTCCAGGTACTTGCTTATATTGATTTTGAGATTCCCAAGTAATATTTGTATCATAAGGACACCATCTCAAATTAGGCGAAATTTTTTGAGGTATTGGTGCTGTAGTTTTTGCTGTATCATTTGTAAGCAAATAATCATCTATAATTGCTATTCTATTGGCTGGAACGTTTTTACTTACTCTAATTGTAACCCCACTTTTCGGCAATGTTATGATAGTATCAATATTATGATTAATAGTAAAAGTCGCTATGTCAACTTTTTTTGTCATAGTAGATATATTACTTGTCGGCGGTGAAGTAACTGTATTTTCGCTGCTACAGCTTTGCAATATAACAGCAAAAATAAAAAGAGGAACAAAAAAGATAGAAACACGGATTATGTTTTTCATGATAACTCCCAAAAAATTAATTAAAGAATTTTAAATTAAACTAACATGAAAACACCGCTAATTAGAAAAGGCTTTCTCATTACCGGCTGCAATTCGCAAATGCAAAGACGTGCAGTAAAGGTGATTAAAAATTACTAATTAAAAATTAGATTTCAAAAAATATTATTATCAATTAAAGGACGAGGACACTTATTTTGCTGGGAAATTAATTCCTGTAACTACCCAGCGGGGACGTAAATTTAATGTGTCGGGATAAAAAGAAAAATTCTCTGAAGGTTTGTAAGGAAGCGCCTTGCCGTATGTATACTTTCCGCTGCTGTCTTTGTCAGAAAAATACCAGAGCACGTACTTTCCTCCGGATACGCGGTCAAACTTGAAATTGCCGTTCGTATCTGGTTTAATATAGGAGACGAGTTTATCTTTATCAATACCACTAAGTACGAGAATTGGATTTACAGTTCCGCCGGAGATAAATTTGCCGGAAGCACCTGTAAAGTCTAACCCGTTTATGGTTGAGAATCTGTATGTATAAGTTGAATCGTAAAAATGCCCCGCCGCATTCCGGAATTTATTTAGATCGAGCTTAATAATATAGTCCGTCATGGTTTCAAGATTCTGCAAAGGATATACATACAACGAAGCGTCGTCATAAAAATGGACGGCGAAAGGAATACGGCTGCCTGAAGTATCGGTAAATGCGATCCCGGTCTTTGCTAAATTAGAATCGACTGCATCGGTCATGTAAAAAGAAAATTTTTGTTTTTCATAATCAGCCTGGTTTGAATTTGCCGGAGGATTCGTATTAAATATTCCAGGCTTTAAAGTGTCAGCTCTTTCTCCCAGAGTAATTGATGAGTAATCATCATAAAAAACATTGCCGAGCTTATCAGTAATTTTTCTAACAAATAAAAATGCTTCATCTTTTGAAGGGATCTTGTTGATTTGGGCTAAAGAAATTTCATTTGATTTTTTGTTTCCACGATAAGCAAAAAGCACATCATACTTTTTCTTCGCAGTAGAATCATAAATAAAAAAATTATTAGAATGAATTACCGATGTATCTACATCTTTGCTGAAGCTGATAAACAGATGATTAGTATCTGTCATTGTAGCGCTTTGCAGGCGGGGCTTAACGGTATCTTGATTAGACAGTAAAAAATCCAAGCCGCTGAATAAAGTATCGGTCTCAGATAAATGCACATCTTGAAACGGAATTCCAATTTCATCTTGATCCGGCTGGTAGAGCAGCGTACGGGCTTTATCAACAACCGCAAAAACTCTATAACTTCCGTCAGCCAATCCTAACAGCTTAAACGAGCCGTCAATGCCGGCTTGCGAAACATAATCCGGCTTCTTCAGCATCGGATTAATTGTGCTGTCGCCGATCATGTAAGCATAAAGTAAAACGCCTTGAGGATTATCCGTATAAACTTTCCCGTTAATTTCATCTTTATCTATTTTACTGCCGGTTGAAAAAGTCATGTTATAAGCTTGAGCCATGTGGTTGCCGTTGTTGTAATCAACCAGATCAGTGCCGATATCAATTACATAAGTAGTATTTTCTTTAAGCTTAGATGGGAAATAAACTCTTACAGAAGTTCCGCTCCAGTCGAAATTTAATTCGCCGTCAATTGCGGGAGAAATAAAAATTGCATCCTGCACGCTTCTCTTCTGCACATACTTTGAAAAGTCCAATTCAAAATAATTTTCTTTATAATTTGTAGTGCCGTTAGGCGGATAAGCCTTTTCAATTTTTGGAGGAACTAAATCAACACCGCCGCCTCCCGGAGGAAGCTGATTGGCGCATTGCCACGAGATAACAAGAAAAACAACCGTTAAATATTTTAATTTTACTTTTGTGAATTTATCCATTGCTTGTATTGATCCACATTTTTCAAGTGCTCGTTGTAGTTCGATGAAAAATTATGACTGCCCTTTCCATTGGCAACGAAATATAAATAATTTGTTTTCGCCGGATAAAGTACTGAAAGTATAGCTTTCCTGCCAGGATTATTGATAGGACCGGGCGGCAGTCCCGAATGTTTATAAGTATTGTAAGGAGAATTAATTTTCAGATCGTTGTAGCTTAATCTTTTCCATTTGCCGCGCTGCAAGAACTCGACAGTCGGATCAGCTTGCAGCATCATGCCAATTCTTAAGCGGTTGAGATACACGCTTGCAATCAACGGCATTTCGCTTTGGTTCTTCGTCTCTCCTTCTACAATCGAAGCAAGCGTTACAACCTGTGGGATCGTAAGCCCAATTTCATCTGCTCTGTCCTTTAGAGAATCGACCATAAAGTTTTTAAAGCCGCTATAAATAACATTTAAAGCTTCCCTCGGAGAGCTTCTCTCATAAATATCATATTTCTCCGGCAGCATGTATCCTATAAGAGAAGAAGAATGCAGCCCAAGCGAAGCAATAAAGTTTTTGTCTTTACATAATTTCATTATTGAAGAAGAATCTATCAGAACTTCGCTTTGAAGCCTGCTTGCTATTGAAGACAAATCGGAGCCGTCGAGTATCAAAAATGTTTTTAGATAGTCAGCGTTGCCGTTCATCATGTAATCAACCAGACCTACATAGCTAAGACCGTTCCGTATATAATATCTTGCAGGTCTGATCCTTCTTTCGGCACCAAGCAGAAAAGCAGCAATCTTAAAATTAGTTTTGCCGGAAATAATTTTTTTTGAATACAAGTCGTTAACTATTTCGGAGAACGGTTCTCCTTTTTTTACGACAATTGTAATTGGCGAATTACCTTTATAATAATTTGGCGTGAAAAAAGTGTAAAGCAATACAGCTAAGACAAAAAAAAAGAATATCACTACAGTAAATAGTTCTTTTCTCGAGAGTAATTTATTGATTCCGGCTTTCATTTTGTGCTTGGATATTTTAAAAATATTTCCTTTGTCGGATTCTTCTCTTTGTATCGCGCGCGATTCATCAAGTATTCTTTCATAAATTCTAATCACCGCTTCTTTGCGCAACGGCTCTTCAACATAGGAAGAAATCTTTTCGCTGATCTGTTTTTCACGCTGCGGATTGTATGTCGGCAGATTCATCGAGCGTTTTACCCTGCCGATCATCACCGAGAACAGCGTTCTCCTGCTGATTAAGTGAACCAGCTGTTTATCAATGTCATCAATATTATCTCTGATCTTGCGAAGCAATTCATTTTTTTCTTCAACGCTTAATTGATCAAGCTCGTTTTCGATTTTATGTATGAGATTTTCTATCAACTGAATTATTTTTCCGATGTAATGAACTTATGAAAATGCGTTGGCGCTTAATCCCGGGAACGGGCTTACATCAAGGCTCGAAGTAATGCCTTGCTCAAATAATTTTTGTCCGCGGAAAGCAATCATAGCAGCGTTGTCGCCGCAAAATTCCATTGCCGGTATGACAACTTTTTTATCATACTTTTTGCCGAGCTGAGAAACTGCACTTCTGATTGCTTTGTTAGCCGCCACTCCGCCCACGAGACATAATGAATTTACTTCAAAGTTATTTAAAGCCTTTTCCGTATTTTTTACAATCGCTTTTACTACGGCATTCTGAAATGATGCGGCAACATCTGCTAAATCTTTACCTGGTGCTTCTTTCTCAATATAATTTTTTTGTAAATATCTCAGCACAGAAGTTTTCAAACCGCTGAAAGAAAAATTATAAGTGTTTTTAAGATCCGCTACCGGAAAATTAATCTTATCCGGATCGCCGTTCAATGCAGTTTGCTGTATTTTTGGTCCGCCGGGATAACCGAGCCCGAGCATTTTCGCAACCTTATCGAAAGCCTCGCCGGCAGCGTCATCAACTGTCGAACCAAGTTTTTTTATTCGCATAAAATCTTCTACCAAAAGTAAAAGAGTATGACCGCCGGAAACTACGAGAGCAAGAAAAGGAAATTCCGGTTTTTCTTCCATTAAGAAGCCGGAAAAGATATGACCTTCGATATGATTCACAGCTACATAATTTTTATCAAGCGAAAGAGCGAGTCCTTTGGCAAATGTAAGTCCGACAATCAACGCTCCGATTAAACCGGGGCCTGCTGTAGCGGTGATTAAGTCTATATCTTTTAGTTGAAGGTTTGATTTAGCAAGAGCATCTTTTATAAGCGGAACGATTATTTGCAAGTGCGCGCGGCTTGATAGTTCCGGCACAACGCCGCCGTATTTGGAATGAAAGTCCTGAGATGAAATTAAGTTCGCAGTCAAAATATTGTTTGAAATAACCGCAACCGAAGTTTCGTCGCATGAACTTTCAATTCCTAATACATTCATTATCTAAGTGAAAAAATATTTCTAAAAATGTGTCCGGCAATCTGCGGGTTTTCCTGAAGTCTTCTAATAGAATAAGCGTACCAGTCTTTGCCGAACGGAACGTAAATTCTAATTTTATATCCGTCTGCATTAATCTTATCTCTTAAGTCTTCCCTGATACCGAGAAGCATCTGGAATTCAAACTTATCTTTAGGGACGTTCATTTGCTTTATTATTTTATAAGACTCGTTAATTAAATATTCATCGTGAGTTGCAATGCCGACATAATTTCCGTTTTTCAACATGGCTTCCAGTATCTTCAAATAATGGTCGCGTATCATTTGCTTGTCACGATACGAAATAGCAACCGGCTCGATATAAATTCCTTTACACAGACGGTAGTTCGTTCCGATTTTGTTAAGCTCATTAACATCGTCGTATGTTCGTTTCAATTTTGCCTGAACTACAACGCCGACGTTATCATATTTTGTTCTAAGTCTTTTTAGAAGATTAAAAGTTTTATCGGTATACGGAGAATCTTCCATATCAAGTCTGATAAAATTATTTATCTCCTTGGCTTTTTGAACGATTTGTTCAATTTGCTCATATGCAAAATTTTCATCAAGGTTCAAACCCATCTGCGTCGGCTTTAACGACAGGTTTGCTTTCAAATTATTTTTATTTATAATTTCAAGAACTTCAAGACATTTTTCTTTGGCATCGATGGCTTCCCTTTTGTTTTTTATTGATTCACCAAGGACATCCATAGTAGCATAAATACCTTTTGAGTTCAGGTTTTTTACCTGCAAAACAGCTTCTTCAAGAGTTTCGCCGGCAATATATTTGCGAGAAAAAATTCCGACAACAGCTTTTGGCATCAGGCGGACAATCGCTACAATAATTTTGTTAAAGAACGACACAATAACTCCTACAATTTTCGGTACAAATTTACTTTTGACAATTTTATAAATCAATCGCAGAACCGGCTAACTTACAAATGATTTTCCTCTTTCATAAGTGCCGAGAAGTTTCATGCTGATAGAAATTTCCGATAGATGCTTTACCGCGTGCTTAACTATTTCGTCATAGATCGCACCGGTAAAATCTATATAAAAAATATATTGGAAAGGCTTATGCGGTATTGGTCTTGATTCTATCTTGAGAAGATTAATTTCCGCTAAAGCAAAAATGCTAAGCGCCTTAAACAAAGCGCCGGGAATATTCTTCAGTTCAAAGCAGATAGAAGTCTTTGGATGTTCGGGTTTCTTTTTATTTTTGGTTTTGCTTATCGCGTAGAACCTTGTATAATTTTCCTTATTATTCTGAATATCGGGCTTCAATATTTTCAGATTATAAATTTTAGCCGCGTTCTTACTTGCAATCGCCGCGCTCGGTTCGGTATTATTATTCAATGATATCAGCGCAGAACCTGCCGTATCATATGTTGGTACGACCTCAGCATTTTTCATTTTTTTAAGAAACTTAGAGCATTGTCCCAGAGCCTGCGGGTGAGAATATACTTTTTTGATCTCGGAAAGTTTATAAGATTTTTTCGCGATAAGGTTATGGTTGATCTGAAGGTTTAATTCGCCGACGATGTTCAAAGAATATTTTAAAAGAAGATCGTAAGTTTCAAAAACACTTCCATACAAAGAATTTTCTATAGGGATAATTCCGAAATCCACTTTGTCGTTTTTAACCTTTAAAAAAACATCTTCAAATGAAAACGAAGGCGATACGGTTATGTTTTCGCCGAACATTTTTCTTGAAGCAATCTCGCTGAAAGCGCCGGGTTCGCCCTGGAATGCAGCCTTAATCATTTGCAGATAATAATCCTTGCAATATTGTTAAAATAAATTCCGTTTTCTTTTTCAGATCTTCAAGAGAGCCGTTATTTTCCAGGATAAAGTCGGCGCGCTTCTTTTTTTCTTCATCCGGAATTTGGTTTCTATCTCTTCTGAAAAATTCTTCTTCAGAATAATTTTCAGACTTCATTTTACGGTTTAATCTTTTCCCTTCAGAAGATGTTACAAGCAGTACATAATCGAAAACATCTTCCATTTCAGCCTCATAAATCAAAGCCGCTTCCGTGAAGACTAAATTTTCAGACTTTAAATATTCGTTGGATAATGAAGATATTTTTTTGATTAATGCCGGGTGAACTATGCTGTTGATTTTCAGAACGCTGGCTTCGCTTGAAAAAGCTTTTTCAGCAAGATATTTTCTATCCACATTATTATTTTTATAAGAGCGCTGACCAAATTCCTTTATAATTTTTTCTTTAACAGTTTGATCGGATTGCAAAAGCTCTTTAGCAATTATGTCGGCGTTTAGAACCTCGTATCCTTTAGCCGTCAAAAATTTTGATACTGAGCTTTTACCTGCGCCAATACTTCCGGTAATACCGATTTTTATTTTTTTTGTTTGATTCATGCCAGAGGTTAAAAAGCGGGGATATTTTTTCCCGCAAAAATTATCTCGCGTATCCGATTTTTCTTACTTCACGAATAACTGTTACTTTTATTTGCCCCGGATATTCCATCTCGCTTTCAATTTTAGAGGCGATATCATGAGCAAGCTTTTCAGCAACTAAATCGTCAATCTTATCGTGTTCAACAACAACGCGAACTTCCCTGCCGGCTTGGATAGCATAAGTTTTAGCGACTCCTTCAAAGGATTTCGCAAGCATTTCCAAATTTTCAAGCCGTTTCACATAGCCTTCAAGCGGCTCTCGTCGCGCACCTGGACGCGCTCCGCTTATCGCATCAGCCGCCTGAACCAAAGGTGCAATCGGATGTTCCATCTCAATATCTTCATGATGAGACCCAACCGCGTTTACAACAACAGGATGCTCGCGGTATTTTTTTGTAAGTTCATAGCCGAGAAGTGCATGCGGACCTTCTACGCTTTTATCAACTGTTTTTCCAATGTCATGAAGAAGTCCAGCACGCTTTGCGAGGTTTGTGTCGAGTCCTATTTCCGCAGCCATTATTCCGGTTAGATACGCAACTTCGATGCTGTGCTGAAGTAAATTTTGTCCGTAGCTCGAACGGTATTTCATCCTGCCGATATGCTTGATTAATTCCTGGTGCATATTATGAAGTCCAAGCTGGAGAATTGTATTTTCCCCTTCCTTAATCATTTCTTCTTCTAGTTCCGCACGAACTTTATTAACAATCTCTTCAATCCTTGCGGGATGAATTCTTCCGTCGGTAATTAATCTTTCAAGAGAAACGCGCGCTACTTCTCTTCTAAACTGATCGAACGAAGAAAGTATTACGGCTTCAGGTGTGTCATCTACAATTACATCAACGCCTGTTGCCGCTTCGAACGCTCGGATATTTCTTCCTTCTTTCCCGATAATTCTTCCTTTAAGTTCGTCATTTTGAATTTGAACTACCGAGACTGTAGTTTCAATTGAATGGTCCGCCGCAGTTCTTTGAATAGCCTGAACTATAATTTTCTGCGCTTCTTTTTTAGCTTCTGATTTTGCCTGGTCGTGGATTTCTTTTATAACATGAGCAACATCGGCTTTTGCCTGGTTAGTCATGTTTTCAATCAGCATTTTTTTTGCGTCGTCAGAAGTCAACCCGGATATTTTTTCTAACTTTGCATTTTGCTCTACTTCAAGTTTTTCAACTTCGTTTAGTCTGTTTTCAATACTCTTTTTTAAGTCGAGCAGATCCCTTTCGCTGTGTTTATTTTCTTTTTCCTTACGAATAACAAGATCAAATTTCTTCTCAATGTTTTCTTCGCGTACGTTGAGCTGTTTTTCGAGATTTCCGATCTTCTGTTTTTTTTGATTTACTTCATTATCAAATTCAACTTTCTTTTTATACCACTCATCTTTAACTTCGAGCAATTTTTCTCTTTTAATATTATTTGCTTCTTTTTGTGCTTCGTTGATTATTTGTTTCGCTTTATCCTCGGCTGCCGTTATGCTTTTCTTGCCGATCTTAGAGTTAAATATCCAACCCAAATAAAAGAATAATACTACAAGGACAACCGCCATGGGAATTAACAGTAATATATCAATATTCATTTTTCCTCCATAGTAGGGGTTTATAATTATGCCGCCGATGTTAGTACTGATAAATAAGGAAAAACCCTACGCATCAGTGTGGGAACTTGCCCGAACGTTTTTCGCTTCCTCTGCTGCATTCGCAGTTAAACGGTAAACCGGTTAATGAGGCCTGCAATAGACGCCGAAAGTCAAACTCCCTAATGTTAGAAAGTTAGTTTTTCTATTTTTAATTGACTAACAGGGCGGCTAAGATTTTAGGATGGGTCAGACATACTTGGTTCATTTAACAGAAGCTTGATCTTCTTTACTTTGTCGGACGCCTGTATTAGAAATTCTCTGTTCTTATTTTTTTCTATAAACAAGTCGTAAGCAATGTTCAAGCACGCAATAATAGCTATTGTCTGCGCCGGCTGGTCAGGAAGTTCATCCTTGGTTTCTTCCATCACTTTGTTAACATATATAGCAAGTTCTTTTGCTATCTCTTCGTTTTCGACAAGTAAAGAATATTCTTTATCAAATATTTTTATTTTAAGCTTCTTTTTATCAGTCATTATGTCTTTTCCACCATACTAACAATAATTTTTAAGAACTAATATGATAATCAATCTTTGAGATCAATGATTGCAACTTAACTTTTAAATTGTCTCGCTCCTTCATAGTTAATGAATTAAATAAGTCCGCAGTGTTCGCTTCTTTGTTGTTTTGAATTCCTTCTTCCATCCTTGCTATTTGCTGAAGCAGCATTTCATTTTGCCGGTTTGCTTCCGCCAATTTGTTCTCAAGCTCAATATTTCTTTCGTACGTGTCTTTATACTTACTTAGTAAAATAGAGACCATACTTTCTATCGAGTTTAATTCGCTAATAAGAATATCGTATTTGGTTGTTTCTGCCAAATTAGTTTCCTCTTAATTTTGCATTGAAATTTTTAGTAACCGATGAAATTAAATTTAAAAATTCTTTTTCCACTTCTTCTTCTGTCAAGGTTCTGCTTTCGGAAAAATATTCTAAGGTGAAAGCCATGCTTTTTTTATTTCCGCCAAGCGCCTCACTCTCAAACAAATCGAACAAGTCCACCGACTTCAATAATTCCGATCCGCTCTTTTTAATAAACGCCGAAACTTCTTCATAAGAAATATTCTTATCGAAAACAAAAGCAAAGTCTCTAACAATTTTAGGATATTTTAAAGGCTCAACAAAATGTTTTTCTTTAACGGGAATTTTTTTCAGCAGTTCAACGTCAAATTCAAAACAAAAAACATCTTGGTGAATATCAAATTGTTTAAGAACTTCTTTTTTCACCTTGCCGCCGGAACCGAGTACAGTATTTTCGTAACTTTTGCAGAAACTTATATCATAAATACTTTCTGCATTGTGATAATATGAATCATTCAAAACATTGTCAAGCGAAATATTCATAATAAAGCTGTCAACCAGCCCTTTTAAGTAATAAAAGTCAAAATTTTTCTCGTCAGAGTTCCATTTTTTCAGTGAAGACTTGCCCGAGACTAAAAATATAACTGTTTGCTTCTCGATGAAATCATCAAAACTGTTTATAGCTGAGTTTAAATTTTTCTGATTGAAAATATTTCCGATCTCAAAAAGCGCAAGATCTTTTTCACCGACGTTATTGTTTTTTGCAACTACAGAAAGTGCGCCGGGAATAAGCGAAGTCCGCAAATACATCATATCTGCGCTTTGCGGATTTAAAACTCGAATTTTATTGCCAACCACTGAGGCAGACTTCTCACCCTGCAATGGATTGTTAATCATTTCAAAAAATCCCAGCGACGTTGCAGCGTTTCTTATCCTGTCAGCAAATTCAAGCTCGTCAAATTTTTCGCCGAGTGTTATGTTGATTTTAGAAATTGTCGGTATGTTTTCGTAACCGTTGATTCTTGCAATTTCTTCAATCAAATCTACTTCGCGTTCAACGTCAGGCCGGAATGTCGGAACTTTGCAAACTAAACTGCCGGAATTTTCTTTGGCAATTTCAAAGCCTAAATATTTTAAAATTGATTTCACTTTCTGTTCAGGAATTTCATATCCCAAAAGTTTTTTAAGCCGGTTTAACCTTAGCTCCACTACCTTTTCAATAATTCTTTCCGGATAAACATCTATCGCACCTTCTAAAATATCGCCGCCGCTTATTTCAAAAATTAATTGCGCTGCGCGTTCAGCTGAATATAGAGTTCCATTCGGGTCAATACCGCGTTCAAAGCGGTACGAAGCATCTGTCGTCAGTGACAATATTTTTGAAGTCTTTCTAATACTTGACGTATTAAAGTAAGCGCTTTCAATCAATATATTCTTAGTCGAAGAATTAATTTCGGAATTTTCTCCTCCCATAATTCCTGCAATTGCCACCTGCTTTTCACCGTCACAAATCATTAAGGTGCCGGCGGGCAGTTTTCTTTCTTTGGAATCCAGAGTTCTAAAAAAAGTTTCTTCCTTTGTGCTTTTAACAATTATTTTATTCTTACTTAATCTGTCAAGATCGAATGCATGAAGAGGTTGACCTGTCTCGTACATTACATAATTAGTAACATCAACAATATTATTGATAGGTCTAAGCCCGGCATTTTTTAATTTTTCTTTCAGCCATGCTGGAGATTCTTTTACTTTTATACCAGTTAAAACTTTTGCTGAGTACCGGGGGCAATTTATTTCATCTTCAATTTCTACTGAAGCAGAATCTTTTATCTTCTTATGGGATGAAGGCAGCTTTATTTCAGGAGTTTTAAATTTCAAACTGAACAGCGCTGCAAGATCTCTTGCCACGCCAATGTGTGAAAGTGCATCTGGTCTGTTCGGAGTAATTGCGATTTCTAAAATTACATCGTTAAGATGAAGAGCTTCCGTAATTGGCGTTCCTTGTTTCAACTCATTTTCAAGTATCATTATTCCGCCGTGGTCATCGCTCAGTTCAAGCTCATCTTCGGCGCAAATCATTCCGCATGATTCTGTTCCTCGAATTTTTGCTTTTGTAATTCTAAAATTTCCTTTCGGAATTAAAGTCCCTATCGGAGCAAAAACAACTTTTTGCCCTGCATCAACATTCGGCGCACCGCAAATTACCTGCAATTCTTCTTTGCCCGTATCGACAGTGCATAATGAAAGTTTGTCGGCATTCGGATGTTTCTTCTTTTCTTTTACGAACGCTACGATAAAATCTTTATAAATTTCATTTTGATTTACAACGTCTTCAACTTCCAGACCGCTCATGTTCAACTTAGAAATAATTTCTTCGTTAGAAATATTTTGCAAGTCAACATATTCTTTCAGCCAGTTTAAAGAAATTTTCAACTTAATAACTCCGCGTTAAAACTGTTTTAAGAATCTTAAATCATTTTCAAAGAAAACCCTGATATCCGTAATACCGTATTTCAGCATAGCGGTTCGCTCAATCCCCATCCCGAAGGCATAGCCGGTATATTTTTCAGCGTCATAATTAACGAATCCGAAAACATTCGGATCGACCATCCCGCAGCCTAATATTTCGAGCCAGCCGGTTTGTTTACATACTTTGCAGCCTTTGCCATGGCATAGATAGCACGTTATATCCATTTCAGCGCTCGGTTCTGTAAACGGGAAAAAGCTTGGGCGAAATCTATAATTTAAATCTTCACCGTAAAATTGTCTTGCAAATGAAACGAGCGTTCCTTTCAACTCGGCAAATGTAACGTCGGTATCAACGTAAAGTCCTTCTACTTGATGAAACATGCAGTAGCTTCTCGAGCTGACAGCTTCATTTCTATAAACGCGTCCCGGCATAATTGCACGAACCGGCGGCTGGTGAGAATTCATTACTCTAATTTGCACGGGCGAGGTGTGCGTTCTTAAAAGAAAATCTTTCGAGATGAAAAAAGTATCCTGCATATCTCTCGCCGGATGGTCGGGCTGAAAATTCAGCGCTTCAAAATTATTATAATCCGATTCAAGCTCGGGTCCGTCAAAAACAGAAAAGCCGAGTCCTTTGAAAATTATTTTTATTTCGTCAAGCGTTTGAGTTAAGATATGCTTACTTCCGAGAACTTTGGTGACACCTGGCAGAGTAAGATCTATTTTCTCGCCGTCTGCGGAAGATGTAGATTCTAATTTTTCTTTTAGAACATTGAATTGATTCGTAGAGTGATTTCTAAGTTCGTTAAGCGACTTTCCAACTACAGGCTTATCTTCTTTCGCAACGTTTTTCAGTTCATCGAACAGCGAAGAAATCAATCCGTTACGACTTAAGTATTTAATCCTAATATTTTCAAGTTCTTTAAGATCGCTAACCTTAGAAATATCGCTCTCGAACTCAGTATGAATTTGCTGTATTCTTTCAGAAAGCATATTTCTATTTCATTTTTTAAAATAAATATCCTCCCGTGAATAATTTCCAGGGAGGACAAAAAATTAATTAAGAGAAAAGTTTACAACCTCAGCGAAAGCTGCTGGATTTTCAAGAGCAAGGCTTGCAAGAATTTTTCTGTTAATTCCAACGCCTTTAGATTCAAGTCCGTGAATTAGCTTGGAATAATTTGTTCCGTTTGCTCTTGCCGCTGCGTTAATTCTTACAATCCAAAGCTGCCTGAAAGTTCTCTTCTTCAGCTTTCTATCGCGGTAAGCATGAACCAAACCTTTTTCAACATGGTTCTTAGCTACAGTAAATACTTTGCTTCTGGCTCCCCAGTATCCTTTCGCAAGTTTTAATACTTTCTTCCTTTTTTGATGGGAAGCTACATGATTTTTTGAACGTGGCATTGTCTATTCCTTTTTCATATTATAATTATTGAAGCATTATCATAACACGCTTTTCTTCCGATTTTGCTACCAACGTCGCGCGTCTTAATTTTCTTTTTCGTTTAGTACTTTTTGATGTTAGAATGTGGCTTTTAAAAGCGCTTTTCCTTTTAAATTTCCCGGATGCAGTTTTTCTAAAAGTTTTTCCAGCACCGCTGTTGCTTTTCATTTTTGGCATAACGTATCCTAAATTTAATTATTCTTTTTACTTTTTGTTTTAGAAGGAATAAGAATTACGCTCATATTTTTTCCTTCCATCTTAATCGGCGATTCTACTTTAGATATATCTTCAAGCTTCTGAATGAATCGGTTCAGCAATTCTTCTCCTTGTTCAGTATAAGCCATTTCTCTTCCTTTGAACATAACAGAAACTTTTACTTTGTCGCCGTCTTCAATAAAATTTATAGCATGTTTGGCTTTGAATTCAAAATCATGGACATCGGTATTTGGATGCAGCCTGATTTCTTTAAGAAGAGACACCTGCTGATTTTTCTTTTGGATTTTTTCTCTCTTTTGTTGTTCATATTTGAATTTTCCAAAGTCTATGATTTTACACACCGGCGGTTTTGCCTGAGGAGCTATTTCTACAAGATCCTGTCCTCTTTCACCTGCAATTCTAAGCGCATCCTTTACCGTAAAAATTCCCAGCTGCGTTCCGTCGATGTCGATCACTCGAATTTTAGGAGCTCTTATTTCTTCGTTTACCCGAACACTTTCTGCTTGAGCGATATATTACCTCTATATATGTTTTTAAATTTTGTTTTTAATTTCTACTTGAATATTATCAATAAAATCGGATAAAGACAATGAACCCTGATCACCTGCTTTATGTTTTCTGAGAGAAATATTACCCGATGATTTTTCTTTTTCTCCGACAATTATCATGTATGGTGCTTTCTTTGTTTCCCAGTCTCTTATTTTATACCCGATCTTTTCGTTTCTCTCATCAAACTCAACTCGGATATTTTTTTCTTTAAGATTGTCAAAAACCGATTTTCCGTAATCAGCAAAATTCTGAGATACCGGAATTACAACTACCTGAACCGGTGCAAGCCACAATGGAAATTCTCCTGCGTAATGCTCAATTAAAACACCAATAAATCTTTCGAGCGAACCGAACGGCGCACGGTGTATAACAACCGGTCTGTGTTTCTGTCCGTCGCTGCCGGTATATTCAAGATTGAATCTCTCCGGCATAATATAATCGATCTGCACCGTACCAAGCTGCCATTTTCTGCCAAGCGCATCTTTTACCATGAAGTCTATTTTGGGTCCATAAAATGCCGCTTCACCTTCGGCAATATAATATGTAAGATTCATTTGATCTGCAGCTTCTTTAATTTCTCTTTGCGCACGCTCCCAAAGTTTAACATCGCCGCCGTATTTTTCCGCATTGTCATCTCTGAAAGAAAGTTGAGTTGTAAATTCCTTAAATCCCATCTGGCTGAACACCACCTGGATTAATTCGATCACGTTGCAGACTTCGTCCTTAAGCTGATCTTCCCGAACAAACATGTGGGAATCATCTACAGCAAAAGAACGCACGCGCGTTAATCCGTTCAGCTCGCCGGATTGTTCATATCGATAAACAGTTCCGAACTCAGCATATCTAATAGGCAAATCTCTGTAGCTTCTCGGCTTAGATAAATATATCTGGAAATGATGCGGGCAGTTCATAGGTTTCAAAAGATATTCTTCTTTATCGCCTTCAAGTTTTAAAGGAGGAAATTGACTCTCCTTATAATACGGATAATGTCCGCTGGTCTTGTATAAATTTATATTGCCGATGTGCGGAGTAATTACCGGCTCGTAGCCGCGCTTTCTTTGTTCTTCACGAAGATAATTTTCAAGAGTTTCTCTTAATATCGCGCCTTTTGGAAGCCAAATCGGCAATCCGCTTCCGACATTCTGTGAAATAAAAAATAATTCCAATTCTTTGCCGAGCCTTCTGTGGTCCCTCTTCTTTGCTTCTTCCAATTTTAGAAGATACTCATCAAGCATTTTCTTCTTCGGAAAGGAAATGCCGTAAATTCTTTGAAGCTGTTTATTGTGCTCGTCGCCGCGCCAGTATGAACCGGAAATATTTAACAGTTTTACAAATTTTATCTTTCCGGTCGATGGCAGATGAGGACCGCGGCAAAGATCTGTAAAATTGTCTTCTTTATAAATGCTTACTTGCTCCGAACTTTCATCTATGCCCGATAGTATTTCAACTTTATAATTATCGCCTTTATCTTCAAAAAATTTTATTGCCGCATTCTTTGAAAGATCTTCACGCACGAATGAATTATTTTTTTTAGAAAGCTCAATCATTTTGTCTTCAATTAGTCTTAGGCTTTCTTCAGTAAGACCGGAATTAATATCTATGTCGTAATAAAATCCCGATTCTATCGCAGGACCAACTCCGAACTTTGCTTCCGGATAAATTTCCTGGATAGCATGAGCCATTAAGTGCGAAGTTGAATGCCAATAGACTTCTTTACCCTTGTCATCATCAAAGGTAAGAAATTTTATTTGAGCATCATTATCTAATTGAGCATCGAGATCGCGGACAAAACCATTCACTTCAACAGCAAGCGCATCTTCGGCCAAACGCGAAGATATTGACTCGGCTATTTTTCTGCCGGTAATGCCTTTTCCAAATTCTTTAATGTTCCCGTCAGGGAATGTTATCTTAATATTATTCATATTCTTTTTTATAAAAAAAATCGGAGACTGCTCCGAATTTTGTGGGCTCTAAAGGATTCGAACCTTTGACCTTCTGCACGTCAAGCAGACGCTCTAACCAACTGAGCTAAGAGCCCCGCTTTCAATTTGAAATGCAGAATTTAGAATGTAAAATTTAATTTCACATTCTAAATTATAATTTCCACATTCAAAGAGTACCGAGGGCCGGACTCGAACCGGCACGGGTGTAAACACCCACAGGATTTTAAGTCCTGTGCGTCTACCAATTCCGCCACCCCGGCAAATTCTTTCATTTTGAGCGTGTAAATATATACAAAGCCAAATATTATTGCAATATTCTTTAGCTAATTATTAATGAAACACCTTCTAGCTTTATTAAAAAAAATATTTAATTTGAGAATAAGTTCTTTGTGTAAGCATGATAATTTTAGTTTTTCAGTTCATCTAAGCTCATCTCACTTATGTCCGGACAATTTCAATCAAAAAAAATTATTACTTTTTTAACTTAAAGTTTTTATATGAAATAATTACTTCTTATTTTAAATTATAATTTTTCATTCAGTCAACTATAATGGGTAAAACATGTATGCTTTAGAGGTTCGTAATCTTACGAAAACATTCGGCAGTATAAAAGCTGTCGATAATGTTTCGTTTTCAATTCCGGAAGGCGCAGTCTTCGGCTTGATAGGAAGAAATGGCGCCGGTAAAACAACAACAATCAGAATGATGATGAATATTTATCTTCCCGACAGCGGCGAAGTATTTCTTCAAGGTTCGAAGATCGGACAGGAATTTAAAGATATGGTTGGCTACCTGCCCGAAGAACGCGGTCTCTATAAAAAGATGAAAGTGCTCGAAACGCTTTTATTCTTCGCTGAGCTTAAAGGGAAAAAAGGCAGAGCGGTTGAAAAGAAAGCTAATGAATATCTCGAAAGATTTCAGCTCGCCGATAGAAAAAATGCAAAGGTTGAAGATTTATCAAAAGGCAATCAGCAGAAGGTTCAATTCATTACCACAATTTTGCATGACCCTGAATTTATTATCCTTGATGAACCTTTTTCAGGTCTTGATCCGATTAACACTAATATTTTAAAAGAAATTATTCTCGAGCTTAAGAAACAAGGAAAGGTTATAATATTCTCAACTCACTTGATGGACTTTGCCGAGAAAATGTGCGACCATATTACGATGATAGATAAAGGGAAGTTAATTTTGAACGGACCTCTTGCAGAGATTAAATCAAAGTATTCGCAAAGAAACGTAAGTATAAATTATAAGGGAAATATTTCATTTCTTGACTCCAATCCGATTATCGAAAAGATTGAAGACTACGGCAACTCGACAGGTATAAAAGTTAAAGAGCCGGAACATGTACAGCAGCTTTTGAAACTTCTTGTTGACAATAATATTAACGTAACCAAATTTAATGCAAATGAAATTTCACTCCAGGAAATTTTTGTTGAACTGGCTGGTGATGGTTTAGAAAATAATTCCGGAATGGAGGTTAAATATGTTTAACAGGCGTTCACTCTCAATAATGAAGCGCGAGCTTAGAGAA
Organism: Bacteroidota bacterium; assembly: GCA_021824565.1. Lineage (GTDB taxonomy): Bacteria > Bacteroidota > Ignavibacteria > Ignavibacteriales > Ignavibacteriaceae > FEN-1297. The sequence continues at coordinate 17,950 of JAKAKL010000100.1, forward strand.
AAAGTACTAAGCCGCGGTTTCTTACTAATGACTCTTTTGATACCTTTGATTTTTGTTGGATTGATTTTCTTTCAAATGTACCTGCTGAACTATGACAGCAATTCTACAGCATCGTTGAAAATAATTTCAGAATCTGATCAAATTACTAATTCTGTACGGAATGAGTTTAATAAACTGCCTATCGTGGAAACCAAAAGCTATGTTATCACATACTCGACGATGACTAAAAGTGATTTCCAGTCCCAATTACCGGGCTTTCAAAAGGATTTACTAAACGATAAATTAACCGGACTAATTTATATCCCTCTCACTGCCGATTCAAACAAATTAGTAGATTATTATTCAAAAAATCCCAACAACAATTCTCTTTTCAATAAGATTAAAAGCCCGATAAATAAGGCATTAATTAATATTCACTTCGCTGGAAAAGATATTTCAGATAAAGAAATTTCATACGCATCAGAAAATGTTGATTTCAATGGGTACCGCGTTTCCACCGGCAAAAATATTAAAGCCGAAGGCGAAGGAAATCAGATCCTTTCTTTTGTTTTTTCTTTTTTACTCTACCTAAGCTTAATTCTTTCCGGTACTATGATCATGCGTTCAGTAATCCAGGAAAAGAATAACAAGATAGTTGAAGTACTGCTGTCATCTGTAAACAGCAAAGAATTAATGACAGGAAAAATTATCGGAGCCGGCTTAACAAGTATCGCTCAAATGACTATTTGGCTTATACCTTTGATGCTTGTAATATCAACATCATGGTTTGTATTGCCGCAGGATTTAATTATGGACATTACTCTATTTCAAGTGTTTTATGTCCTGCTGAATTTCTTCATCGGCTTAATAACATTTCTTGGACTGTTTGCTACTGTAGGCTCTATTTTTGACAACGATCAGGACGCGCAGTCCAGCATCTGGCCGCTGATGATGCTTCTTATCATTCCGTTTTATATTGCAATATCTATGCAGAATAATCCTGAAGGAATGATCGGGATTGTTGCTTCAATGTTTCCCTTTGCTTCAATCATAGTTATGCCTGCGCGAATGGCTCTTGTTGATATTCCAGGCTGGCAGTTTTTTACCGCAGTAATCGTAAATATTGCGACAATGTTATTAATCTTTCCCCTTGCAGGAAAAATATATAGAGTTGGAATTTTAATGTCCGGTAAAAAGCCGTCGTGGGCTGAAGTGCTTCGATGGTTTAGATATAAATACTGAATCACTTTTAGTTTGACGAAGAAAGTCAGATGATTAAAAAATATTTTCAACTCGATGAAAATGGCAGCGACATAAAAACAGAAGTGCTGGCAGGCGTTACTACTTTTTTGGCTGCCATGTATATAATTGTCGTCAACCCGTCAATAATCAGTAAAACTGGAATGCCTTTTAATGCAGTGTTGACCGCTACGGTTTTAGTTTCAGGCTTTAGCACGATTATGATGGGACTTTATGCAAAGAACCCTATATTAGTCGCGCCAGGCATGGGCTTGAACGCTTTCTTCACATTCTCAGTAGTTCTTGGGATGGGAGTCAAATGGGAAACGGCTCTCGGCTCCGTATTCTGGGCAGGTATTGTATTCCTAATTTTATCTGTCCTTAATATTAGGACATACATTGTGAAAGCAATTCCAAAACAAATAAGATATGCCGTCTCTGCAGGCATCGGATTGTTTATTGCGCTCATCGGATTAGTCGACGCTCATTTTATTATTGGTGACCCGGCTACTTTAATAAAACTCGGAAAGATGGACGCCGTTACAATAACATTTGCAGTTGGGTTAATAATAACTGCAATGCTTGTAATAAAAAATATAAAAGGAGGTTTGATTTTAGGAATTGCAGCAACAACAATTTTATCTATTCCTATCGGCAGAATGTACGGCAATGCCTCATCAATTAATTTCGGGCTTCCTACTTTGGTTACGTGGAAAGGAATATTTGCTCAGCCAGACTTTAGCCTTTTATTTAAAATGGATTTAATCGGCTCTCTTCAATTTGCGATTTTCCCTGTAACATTTGCTTTCTTATTCACAGATATGTTTGACAGCTTATCTACCTTCGTCGGTGTCGCAGAAGCAGCAGACTTAATCGATCAGGATGGCGAACCGAGAAACGTTAAACAATCCTTGATAGTTGATGCAGTATCAACTACGATTTCAGGTATATTCGGTTCAAGCGCGGGCACTGCCTATATTGAATCTGCCGCCGGTATCGAGCAAGGAGGAAGAACCGGTTTAACGGCGGTAACAGCGGGGCTCTTATTTTTTCCATTCATGTTTATTTCTCCGCTGCTTTCAGTTGTTCCGTCTATTGCCACTGCGCCCGCTTTGGTTTTAGTCGGAGTTTTTATGATGAAGCCCGTTCTGAAAATTAATTGGTCAAAATTTGATGATGCAATTCCGGCTTTTA
>JAKAKL010000142.1 GCA_021824565.1 Bacteroidota bacterium
AATATCCGGGTTTGTTTGGCTTTTAGCGTCTGCACTTCTAAATACAAAATCAAGAGCGGTAATTTTTTCTGTGGTATCAGTTATTCCATAAAACTTGCGAAGATTACCGATAGTCAATTGATACAAATTTGCTCCCAGTCTTGTTAAAGCGGGCTGCGTGCTGTTAATTCCCCACGTTCCAATAACATGCTGCCAGGTTGTACCGTTAGCGGTAACACCGGTATGAGTGTAAACAGTTCCGGTATAATTTAGCAGCGCCGACGCACCTGTTTGAGTTGCGTCAAAGTAAACGATAATTGAGTCATTCACAGTCGGAAACTGCGGCACTGTAGTTACAATCTGCGCGTAAGAAAATTTAACGGCAAATATAAGCAGCACCAAAATTGTAAATCTATTTTTCATAAGTATCCTTGATTATAAAATTATTTCATTTGATTAAAAGAAGGCTTGCCGGCATTCACCCATGCAGTATAGATTAACGAGGCAAGATCTTCAGCGGCGCGGTTAAATTGGACTTCGGTAATATATCCCGTCCTAAACCACATAAGACGGTAGTATTCATTGCTTCTTCTTGACGAGCATTCTTTGAACGCGAGATTATCGGCGTCAAATAATACGCCGCAGACTGAATTTGCTGCGGATATATAATTAAAAATAAATTCCAGGGGATGATTTACAAATGGAGAGGCAACAGGCTCAAAGCAGTTTTCAAGATCGGTTAAATGGTCGTCAACCATATTTATTTCATATCTTGCATGAACTCCTTTTTGATCTGTCAGCTGACCGTTATAATTTACGACAGTATGCATCGGCTGATGCCCGTCGGCGACATAATGCCCGAGATCAGCGGCGTATCTTAATGCGTCGTTTTTATTATGATCCTTAAACGCCTTCGTTAAGTTGTTAAAAGTTTCCAGGGTAGCCCACGGAAGAAGACCATTCTTAACAACTTCACTTTTACCATATTCATTAAAAAGCGAATCTTCATTCTCAATCATATTGCCGTCTAAAAACTCTTTATAAAAATCAATATCTATAAAATGCTTCGGCGCTTCGGTCTTATCGGTCTTCTTACGATAATCCGGATCGGGAGCATGCTCGCTAAGGTAATCGCACCATTGCGAAAAAGCTTTCATATCGGGCGGAAGAAAGTCGACCGCTTTTTTATTTATAAGCTTATGACCTTCATCTCCCCAGGCAAAAGCCTGCTGGAACGTCAAAAGAATTATCATTAAAAAAGATAGAACGACTTCGTTCCTAAATAGCCTAAATTTATTGTTATACATAAAGCTCAAAATCTATAATAAACATTGATGAATATAGTACAATAACTTCTTAAAAATTAGCAAATAATTTCCTTAAAAACGCCTCAAATAAAAACTACCCAAATAGAGTGTTTTTTTTATTTGCACTAAAGTTCTAAGTCATAAAAAATTTTGATAAATTTGTGCCGTGAAAATTCTTCGATAACAAATAAAAGGTTTTTTATGCAGACCAAAGACTTCATCGAAATAGAAGAAAAATTTGGAGCGCACAATTATCATCCGTTAGACGTTGTAATAAATAAGGCTCAAGGAGTATGGGTTTATGATGTCGACGGCAAAAAATATTTAGATTGTTTAGCCGCTTATTCGGCTGTAAACCAGGGACACTGCCACCCGCGAATATTGAAAGCATTGAAAGATCAAGCGGAAAAAGTGACATTGACATCCCGGGCATTTAGGAACGACCAGCTTCCTATGCTGTACAAAGAGCTGTGCGAGTTAACGGGCTATCAAACAGTACTTCCTATGAACTCGGGCGCGGAAGCTGTTGAAACAGCTTTGAAAGCGGCAAGGAAATGGGGCTACAAGGTTAAAGGAATACCGGAAAATGCCGCAGAAATAATCGTATGCGAAAACAATTTTGCCGGAAGGACTATTACTATTATAAGTTTTTCATCCACTGAACAGTACAAGGATGGATTTGGACCGATAACACCCGGCTTTAAGATAATACCTTACGGCGACACAATTGCACTTGAAAAGGCAATTACTAAAAACACAGCCGCATTCCTTGTCGAGCCTATCCAGGGCGAAGGCGGAGTAATCGTACCGCCTGACGGCTATCTTAAAAAAGCTTATGACATTTGCAAAAAAAACAATGTATTATTTATTGCCGATGAAATTCAAAGCGGATTCGGCAGAAGCGGAAAATTATTTGCGTTTGAATACGAAGGAATAAAGCCTGACGCGGTAATTATCGGCAAAGCTTTGTCGGGAGGATTTTATCCTGTTTCAGCAGTACTTTCTAATCAAGAAGTACTTGGAGTATTTAATCCGGGAGATCACGGATCGACATTTGGCGGAAACCCGCTGGCAGCGGCAATTGCGCGCGAAAGCATTAAAGTATTGGTAGAAGAAAAGCTTGTTGAGAATTCATTTAAGCTCGGCGAGTATTTCAGAGAAAAACTGCGCGCTGTAATGTCGAAGCATGTAAAAGAAATCCGCGGCAAAGGTTTATTTATTGGAGTAGAACTATATCCTGAAGCCAAAGGCGCAAGAAGATTCTGCGAAGCGCTTATGGCAAAAGGAGTACTTTGCAAGGAAACCCACGATGATGTAATACGCTTCGCTCCCCCGCTCGTAATCAAAAAAGAAGAAATTGATTGGGCAATGGAACGCGTTGAACAAGTCCTTAAAATGGATTAAAAGTTCAGCAAAACATTAAAGCGCCATTCTATATTGAATTTATTCTTTTCGGGTGGCGCTTTTCTTTTACAATACTCTAACCAGAGTTACTATAATAGTTGCAGCATATTCTATATATCTGTTAAGTTTCGAAAATTTTCAAAAATAAATATAAATGCCTTTGTGGTGTTTCTATGACCATAAGATAAAAATTTCACTTCGCCGCAGTTGCAGTTTCTCTCAAACTTTACATATACCTTTGCTTTTTCAAATCTTTTGCTTTTTCCGTAAACCGATCCCCGATTCGCCTCTAATTCTACCCGGCTTGCCGTCGGGCAGGTGCTACGCAGTTTTATCATTTTTTCTCTACTATTTCCTTTACCTCTTCACCTTTTTACCATATATCCTTGTCACTCGTTACTCGTCACTTGTCACTTCTTGCATATATGCAAATTATTTTCTATATTGATAAGTATATCTAATTATTATATTGTAAGTTACTGCCATAGTTAATAAGTAGTATCTAATATTAAATCAAAGCCCTCTGAATCCCATTTGAATCCTCTCTGAAAGCCTTGTGAAAGCCCTTTAACTTACATGTAAATTCGCTTTTCTCCAGATACTTTCATGCTATAGACAGTCCAAAGCTAATCAGTACACCGCACTTTAAGAACTATGAATATCTCAGCTGTCAGAGTGCTGTGGAGTTTTATTTATGTTGATCTAACCAAAAAGTTAACTAGTATTGAAATACATAAACTTCATACAAATAAGATAAAAAAGTGAATTTGGCAGTGACAAGAATTCTTACCCGGCACGAAAAAACAAAACTTTAGCGAGATTTTGAATTATAATTCACCAGACACATTCTTGAACTATCCGGAAAGACAGCTTTATATTCAATACTATATTTTATTTCCAAGTTTGTGGCTTCCCTTACAAACAAGAAACTTAATTCTAATTATGTTGTGTTAGGAGAAACAGTCTTAGGCTGCATTCTTTATTTAATAAAAAGTTAATATAAGGCAATTCCCTCTAAAGAAATAAATTTAATAATTTAGTACCTATACAAAAAAAAGGATTTACCATGCTTAATTATTTCCAGGTTCTAATACTCGCAATTATACAAGGCGCTTGTGAATTGCTTCCGGTATCAAGCTCAGCGCACGTAATAATCGCTGAAAAAATTATGGGCTTAAACGCGTCTTCGCCGGAGATGACAATGCTTCTCGTTATGCTTCATACAGGCACTATGTTCGCCGTATTAGTATATTACTGGAAAGGATGGAAGAGAGATTATTTTTCTTCAAAAGCAAATATTAGCGATTTTGTTAAACAGATTATTATAGCATCATTCTTTACGGCGGTGGTAGGATTCGGGTTAATAGAATTTATTGAAAAGGTTTTAATGCATGGCGTAAAGAATGCTCAAGTGGAAAGTTTATTCTCCAATCTGCTTATAATTATGATTGCGCTGGCGGCAGTTGGAATTCTTATAATCTATTCCGGCAGGCGCGAAGCAAAAATACAGCGCAAAGAAGAAATAAAATCAAAACAATCAATATGGATAGGAATAGTTCAGGGTCTTGCAATACCGTTCAGAGGCTTTTCACGCTCAGGATCAACAATATCGACGGGACTTCTTTTCGGTCTGCCCAAGCAGAAACTTGAAGAGTTTAGTTTCGCGCTTGCGGTAGTTTTAACTCCGCCGGCGATTATTAGAGAAGCATACCGCTTAATAAAAAGTCAAGCGCTCAACGGACATGGTTCTCTTCTTCATCTTTTCGTACCGGACATAGTTGGAATGGTCTTTAGCTTTATAGCAGGATTGTTTGCGCTAAAATTATTATCCCGTCTGCTTGAAGGCGGTCGCTGGCAATGGTTCGGTTATTACTGCCTCGTTGTGTCTGCCGTATTATTCGCTTTTTATGTTAAGATAATTTAACGATCTTAATCACATACTCGAATAAATACCTTTCTTTGAGCTATAGGATTAATTAAGTTTATAATAATTATGAAGAGAAATTTCTCAAAATATTTAATCCTGATTCTTGCGGCTCTTTTTTTTGCATCTACGAATGAGATGGATGCAAAAGAAGCTGAACAAAATTATAAAACCGAAAGCCATTCGTTTATTGAATCGGATAATTTCAATCAAAATATTTTATCAGAGCAGAATGACAACGGCTATTCAAAAGCCAACTTATTTTCTTCTACAATCAGCTTTCAAAGTTATTATTTAAATCTTATTGTAAATTCTGCAAACAATAACCATCCTAAGTTACCAGCCAAATTCTTTTCTAAAGATATTTATTTAGATATTTCAGTCCTCCGGATTTAAAATTCATTACCTCAAATTGATTTATACATTTAATCAAACTGTATTGATTTTGTATTGATGAATTATCTACTTGCTTAATTGTTTGACAGTTGCGCGAAGTGAACATTTGAAGTTAAAGGTCAATTTACAATTAAACAATGTAAATGGAAAAACTGAAAGAATTTTAAAATGGAAAATAAAAAGAGAATAAGTATTGCGTTAGCAGCCTCTATTGTTATCATACTATTAGCGGCGGGCTTAGTTTTTTTTCAAAATAAGAGCGATGAAAAAGATAAAACACATAATAATGATGCAATAAAAACGGAATCACGGGTTCAAGTAATCAACGGCGTTACTACGATAGTATTAAGCCGCGAGGAACAAAACAACTCTGGTATAACTACTGTAAAATTGGTCTCGGCTAAGCACCGGACGCAGCTTACTGCTTACGGCAGTGTTGTTGCAATTCAGGATTTATCAAAGGACTTTCAGAGCTTTGAGACAGACAAAGCACTGCTTGAAAAGACAAAAGAAAGCTTAATAATATCGAAGCGGAATTATGAGCGTACCAAAAGCCTTTTTGAAAAGGAACTTGCAAGCGAACAGGATTACCAGTCGGCACAAGCATCTTATTTATCAGATGAAGCGGATGTTAACTCGGCTTCAGCTAACTTAAACAGCCTGAGAAGCTCGCTAACTGAACAGTGGGGAGATAAACTTGCGAAATGGATTTTTACAAACTCGCTGGAACTTCAAAGATTGCTATCGTTAAAGGACGTATTATTACAAATATTTCTTCCGCCTGGTGAAATGAAAATTAAAGCTCCCGAAAGCATTTATATTCAGGCTTCAACAGAACAAAGTAAAAATACATTGTGCATGTACGTATCCGAAGGTCGAATTGCAAATTCACAGTTCCAGACAAAGACACTTTATTATACGTCGCCCGGTCAATCGTTAAGCGGCGGTATAAATATAAAAGCTTACTTAACCGCCGGTAAAAAACAAACAGGAGTCATAGTTCCATCAGAAGCAATTATATGGTATCAAGGCAGCGCTTGGGTATATACAGAAGCTTTCCCAGGAAAATTTAGCCGTGTCAAAATTAAAACTGATAATTCCACAGGAGATGGATTTTTTGTCCCTGCTGCAGGTGTATTAGATCCTGGAACAATTATAGTCAAAGACGGAGCACAGCTTTTACTGTCTGAAGAATTAAATTCGCAGACTAAAAATACAAGCCATGGAGAAGGTGATGATGACTGAACACGGCTTGATAAATTCTGTCGTCCGCTTTTCGCTCCGGTTCAGAGGCATTATAATTGCGTTAAGTATTTTATTTGCCGGTTACGGTGTTTACACTTTAACGCAGGCAAAGTATGGAGTCTTCCCTGAGTTTGCGCCGCCGCAGGCAGTTATTCAAACTGAGGCGCCGGGACTTTCTCCAGAGCAGGTTGAGGAGCTGATAACACAGCCGATTGAAAACGCTATTAATGGAATTGTAGGAATCGAAACTCTTCGATCAAAGTCAATTCAAGGAATCTCTGTTGTTACAGTTACATTCAAAGACGGCACAAATATTTTTATAGACCGCCAATTTGTAACGGAACGGCTTTCAACTTTAGCAGGGCAATTACCTTCCGGCGTTAAACAGCCTGAGATGACCCCGCTTGTTCCATCCACCGGACTCACCCTTGTAATCGGTCTTACGTCGAACATAAAAACTCCGATGCAGCTTAGAACTTATGCCGATTGGGTTTTACGAAGAAGACTGCTTTCCGTTTCCGGAGTTGCAAACGTAACAGTGTTCGGCGGAGACGTAAAGCAATTTCAAATACAAGTTAGCCCCGACAAACTTATTAAATATAATTTATCAATTGATGATGTATTGAACGCTGCAAAGAATGCAACATCGGTTCAAGGATCCGGTTTTATAGAAAACAACAACCAGCGCATTGTACTTCAAACCGAAGGACAATCTGTAAATGCCGACCAGCTTGCCAAGACAGTTGTACTTCACAAAGGCAGCATGAACATTACGCTCGGCGATGTAGCTAATGTAGCAGTTGCGGCAGAGCCGCCAATAGGCGGAGCTACTATTGAGGGCAAGTCAGGCGTTATGCTGATGATATACGGTCAATACGGAACTAATACTCTTGAAGTTACAAAAAATGTAGAAGCAGCATTAAAAGGAATGCAGCCAGCCTTAATTTCAGAAAAGATTAATCTGATAACTTTATTCCGCCCCGCTGATTTTATCACTACCGCGCTTCACAACATCGCAGGCTCGTTGTTACTAGGGGCTCTCTTAGTTGTAATAGTATTGATTCTGTTTCTTTTTAATTTTAGAACAGCGGCTATATCATGCACGGCAATTCCGCTTTCATTATTAGCAGGAATAGTCGCGTTGCAGTCATTCGGATTAACATTGAACACAATGACGCTTGGAGGTTTGGCAATAGCAATCGGCGAAGTGGTTGACGATGCGGTAATTGATGTTGAAAATATATTAAGAAGGCTAAAGGAAAACAGCAGCAGTCAAAATAAAAAATCAATTTTCCGTGTTGTACTCGAAGCATCGCTTGAGGTTCGTTCCGCAGTTATTTACGCAACGTTTGCAGTAGTGCTTGTATTTATCCCGATACTAACATTATCCGGAGTAGCAGGAAGACTTTTTTCGCCGCTTGGAATTGCTTACATCTTTTCTGTTCTTGCGTCGCTGCTTGTAGCACTTACGGTAACGCCAGCCTTAAGCCTGGTTCTGCTCGGCAATAAAAATATAATGGAAAGGAAAGAATCTCCTTTCGCTCATTGGCTGAAAGAGAAATACAAAATAGTCTTAAATAAAGTTGAACAAAATTCGCGTTTGGTTATCAGCGCGGTAATAATTATTACCATAGCCGGATTCGCATGTCTTCCCTTCTTCGGAAGCAGCTTTATACCGGAGCTTAAGGAAGGACATTTTATCGGGCATGTAGCATTAGCTCCGGGCACTTCACTTGAACAATCAACAGCAATCAGCAAGAGAATTACTAAAGCGTTATTGAAACTTCCTTACATTAAAACTGTAGGGGCGCGTATAGGACGTGCAGAAAAAGGCGATGATACATGGGGAACTAACTACTCCGAATATGAAATAGAGCTTAAGCCTTTAAAAGATGAGTCTGCCTTAGGTGTACTGAAAACTCAAGCGGAAATTAGAAAGGTACTGGATTCATTTACCGGGGTTACTGCCGGAGTAAATACTTTTTTGATAGAGCGAATGGAAGAAACATTATCCGGCTATACGAGTTCGGTTGTGCTTAATATTTACGGCAATAATTTAGATACTCTTGACGCTCTTGCGCAGGAAACTTCACAGGTACTATCCGGTGTTCCAGGCGCAGTTGATGTTCAGATACAGTCTTCGCCCGGCATGCCGCAGCTAGTAATCAGCCTTCGAAAAGATGATTTGCTGCGCTGGGGTTTCGATGCAAAGGACGTTCTTAATGATGTTCAAACAGCTTATCAAGGTACCGATGTTGGACAGATCTATGACGGAAACCGTGTGTTTACAGTTTCAACCATTCTCGATTCAAAAGACCGCGAATCGGTTGCTAACGTTTCAAATCTGCTCTTAAAGAATACCGATGGTGTTTATGTTAAGCTTAGTCAGCTAGCAAATGTTTATGAGGATTCCGGCAGATATATTATACTTCACGACGGAGCGAGACGGGTGCAGACTATTACGTGCAATATTTCCGGCACCGATGTAGTCTCATTCGTAAAAAAGGCAGCTAAGAAAATTAATTCTTCTATTGATTTTCCGCCGGGAACGTATATAGAATTTGGCGGGACTGCAGAAGCGCAGGCAAAATCGAGAAATGAACTTCTTGTTTACTCAGTTATTGCCGCAGTTGGAATTATCATTCTTCTTTTTATTGCAATGAAAAATTTACGAAACTTGCTGCTGGTATTGTCTAATCTTCCCTTTGCATTTGTCGGAGGAATAATAACCGTACTTTTAACAGGCAGAGTTTTAAGTCTTGGCTCAATGGTGGGCTTTATAACATTGTTTGGAATAACAATGCGGAATTCAATAATGCTTATATCCCATTATGACCATCTTGTAAAATACGAGGACAAAGAGTGGAACCTTGAAACAGCGATACAGGGCGCTTCCGAAAGGCTCGTACCTATTTTGATGACTGCACTGGTTACCGGATTAGGATTACTTCCGCTCGCTATCGGAAGCGGCTCGGCGGGAAAAGAAATTGAAGGACCGCTTGCAATCGTTATTCTTGGAGGACTAGCAACATCAACACTGCTGAACCTTCTAGTGCTCCCGGCGCTGTCGCTAAAGTATGGAAGATTTAAGAAAGAAAAATTCCATGAAAGCTAATTTTAAAAAGCGTATCCCGCATGAAATATTTTACCGGATACGCTAAGAATTAACGTTCAATGGAATTTATTATAGACGATCTACTTGAGCAAAACCATTTTTCTTATTGCTGTATAATCACCGGCTTTTAATTGGTAGAAATAAACACCGCTTGATAATTGTTCGTGGTCTGTAGTCTGTTGAATATTATCTACAGAGAACCGAACAGAGTGTTCTCCTTCTGTCTGAAATTCATTTACGATTGCGGCGACTTCTCTTCCAAGAATATCATAAACTTTTAGCTGTACTAATCCGGATTTAGGGATCTGATATTTGATCATTGTTGATGGATTAAACGGGTTAGGATAGTTTTGATATAGAGAATATTTATCCGGCACGTTATTCTTTTTGTCATTCACATCTGTAGTAAACATATTGGCAACTGTCCGGTACCATAATAAGCCGTTGCTTGAACCCGCAATAATGTTACTGCCCGATAAAGCTAGAGCTGATATGTTATAACTTGTAAGGCTGTCCGCAATAGAAATCCATTTGCCTCCGTAGTTAGTAGTAGCAAATATTCCGCCGTTGTTGGTTCCGGCAAATACGTAATTTGCAGCGCTTGCAAAGGAATAAACAGAGCTGTCAGTTAGACCGTTATTAACTTGTACCCAGTCTGCGCCGTTGTCAGAAGACAAGAATACACCGTTATCTGTGCCTGCAAGAATGTTACCGAAGCTGGAAATAAGAGTATGAACATCAAGATTAGTTAAACCATTATTGCTCTGTATCCAGTTCATTCCGTTGTTAGAGGAAAGATATATTCCGCTGCTGTTTGTACCGGCAAGTACGTTTGTGCCGCTTATTAGAATTGTATTTACTTCGTTAGTTTTGTTTATACCGTTTGTATCATGTACAAAGCTTGCTCCGTTATCTGTTGACATCCATATGCCGTCAAAGAAAGTCCCTGCATAAATATTATCACCTTCTACAGCAAGAGAAGAAATGTCAAAGATAGAAGTATTTTTATTTAATACTGACCAGCTATTTCCAAAGTCAGTTGACAAAAGTATTGCGTTATTACCTCCATATAGATTATTGCCTTTAACTGCAAGCGCATTAAAATAAAAAGAAATAGGATTCCAGATAAAGCCTTTGTTAGAAGACATATATAGATTATCTAATTCTTTACTGGCAAAAATATTATTATCTATAACAGCAAAAGCTGTTATTTTAAGAGAGTCGCTGACAGTAAGATAATTACTAAAGTTAGATTTAATCCATTGCGCTTTAGAAGTTATAGACGCAAGAACAAAAAAAATAATAATTAAAACAATGCGTTGAAGTTGATACATATATTTATCCTAATTAATCCTTTTATAGAGAGATGTCACTCAGAAAATATGAGTGACATCCCAATAATAACTATCTTTTTACTTTAATAAAACCATTTTCCTAATAGCTGTATAATCACCGGATTTTAATTGGTAGAAATAAACACCGCTTAATGAATTGCTTACTCCGATGCTGTTGTTAAATTAAAATCGGAGGCGGTTTATCATTTAAACTCATAAAAGATTATCTTTTCATTATAACTATTACTGCTTTGCCGCTACTGCTTTCGCCTACAGCAGCCATTATATTATTCTTGTAATCCATTGAATAAAAGTTTGAAGACACTGCCGATTCATCATATACTTTCCATGTTACCCCGTTAAAATGCGCCACCATTCCAAAATCTCCGGCAACAAACACATCATTCTTTGCCATACCTCTTATACGGTTCGTATTTACTGATGGCAACGACTGCTGCTTAACCCAATTACCACTGCTTGAGCTTATATATACTCCGCCGCCGCAGGTAAATATCTTTCTGCTGTCCTCAAACCATATTGACTGTACACGCTTACCCGTATTCCAGCTATAAGGCTGAGCAGTGTTGCTGTTGGTTATAGATAATATTTTGTTATCACCAGCCGTAACCACATTTGAAACGGCACAAAGAATCATAGGATCAGTACCGCCGATACCATAAATATCATCTATATTTGTTGTTGTTCCACTTTGAATCTGTTGCCAGGTTCCATTATAGACAACTATTGTTCCGGCATCACCTACACCATACAATTGTGAAGATGTATTTCCATACAACTTTTCAATAGTAGCCCTTGAATCAGAAAGATTAAGACGAGAATACACAAGCTGTGTTGAAGAAGAACTTCCATCCCAATGGAAAATGCTACCGGCGGCTAAATAAAAATCATTTGGGCTAAAAATGTATATACCATCAATTGTATTAATTATTGAACTGGTATTGTAAAATAGTTTTTTTACTTCCCATTTTTTTCCATCCCAGTGAATCATGTTATAAGGATATGGATCAATTTGACCGGTAGAGTCGTATTCATATATTGTTCCTACCGCATAGATATTGTTTTCATCTATAATAGCTACATCCTTTAAATAGCTGCTTGCCGCTCCTCCAAACGTTTGTACCTGAACTACATTAAAATTATGGTCTGTTGTATCAAGCGTTGATGCCGTTGCGTTATTGCTTTTAGGTCCATTTACTTTCTTGTTTATTTTAACAGCGCTGTAAACGTAAGACTGATTTGCAGATAGTGTGCTGTCGTATATTGCTGTATCCTTTGCGGCGAGAGTGAAATTAAACGCCTCGTTATTATTTCTGTTAATTAATATTTGGGCTGGTAAGGTCATTCCATTGGAAGATATATTAATCCAAGCCTCTGTGCAGGAGACTTCTGCAATAGATAATGAAATATTCCCGGCGGTATCAATTGCAGTTGAGTCAACAATAGTACTGTCATTCCCACCGCCTCCGCCTTTAGGCGCCGTCGGGCTTTTGCAGCTTTCAAAAAAGAAAAGAAATATCATGAGCAGTAACAAGGTTATTTGAAAAACTGAGCTGAGAAAAGAATTTCGTTTCATATATCTGCCGGAGATAATTTGGGAGAAGAGAAAAAGTCTTTATTAAGAGACGATGATGTAGGTAATAACATATAATCATCTCTGGGAAAAGTCAACAATACTATTTTTAAAAGTTCCAATACTCACCCGTAATTTTTATAATAATTCAAATATTAAGTTATAGATTTTTAACTGTCAGACAACTACCCGAATGAGGGTATTTTTATATACCTAATTATCATAAAACTATTATTACTATCTAATCATGGAGGGTTATAATAAAAAAGAGCCGCAATCAAGCGGCTCTTTGTCATGAATACTTCTTCGAAACACGTTACTTCAACAAAACCATCTTTCTTGTTTGTACATATTTATCTTCCTTCAATTGATAAATATATATACCGCTTGATAATTGTTTGGTAACCATATTTTCGCTGAAGCTTACAGAATAACTGCCCTCGTTCTTAAATCCATTTACTAACGTAGCAATCTCTCTACCAAGCATATCATAAACTTTGAGAGTAACATACCCTTGATGAGGAATTGAATAATCTATCTTCGTGCCAGGATTAAATGGGTTTGGATAATTCTGTGCTAAATTAAACGTCAACTGCTTGCTGAATTTATTAGAAGCAATGCCGGTAACGATCAAATCTGCTTTACTTATTGCGTCGTTAAGCAGTGCAGCGCTGTATTGATGGTTGTGAATGCCGCCGCTTTCATCTGATTCCGCATAAGTCATATTAAATAAAGCTTCATTATAATAACTGGAGTCCTGGCTCGTCTTTAAATGATTAGCAGCAGCAGTTACCTTTGATTCAGCAACAGAGTCAAGCGACTGAAAATCATTTTTCCATTTTGTAACTAAAGCCAAAGAAGAATCAGCAGACATTGTTGTATGGCATTTAGTACATGATGCATCAACGCTTCCGTCGGATTCTTTAACAAAAACAGACCATGTATGACCTTTATACATTGCTGAGCTTGAGCCGTCAATGCCGGTATTATACATGTGGCAGTCAACGCATTTTATTCCGTTCATAGAAGTAATGTTCGATACATTTTCTCCGCCCGTTCCGCTGTTGATATTATAGCTTAAATGATCGGTATGAGGAAAGCGTAAATTGCCGTGGCACTGTCCGCATAACGAATCTGAATTAGTCATAACCTGGTAAGATTTGGTTGAAGAATTAAAGTACGATATTGCATCCGGCTGATGCGGGTTATGGCAAGCAATGCAGCTTACGTTAGGATAATCAATAGTATCAGCCGGGGCGGTTGAAGCAGAAAAACTTCCGCCGGTCGTAGAGAAGAACTTTCCTAAAGCTTGTGCTTCGGTCATACCGCCGTTAAGAGTAACTGAAGTAGGAGCGTGGCATCCAATGCAATCTTCACCGGCAATAACCTGATCAGGTGTTTCACCGATATGGCTCCCGGCTAACTCACCGGCAACGTCGTCCTGTCCTTTATGACCGTGCTTGCTCAACAGCCAGGCATCGTAGATCCTATGATCTGTATCGGGATGTCTTACCGTTCCATGGCAGTTGCCGCATAGATCGTTTGCTGTTTTAACAGGATCATAAGATTTAGTAACCGAGTTGTAGACTCCGAAAGTCGTCATATCGCTCTGATGACAGGTTTCGCAGGTTACGTTGGGCCAGGAAGAAGTATTTATTGCCTTAGTAGTATCAGTATATTTCCCATTAACGGTTGAGAAATAATATCCCATTGTTTGAGTTTCTGTCATTCCGTTATTCGTTGTATCAGACAAAGGTGAATGGCAAGAAATGCAGTCTTCGGCTTGAGAACCTGAGATAACGGAGTCAGGCGTTTGTCCCGCCCAATTTGCCGCAAGCTCGGAAGCTATGTCAGCTTGAGTGTTAGCATGTTTGCTTACAGACCATAATGAGGCTTCGGTTGAATGGCAGGATTGACATGTTTGCGCAACGCTAAATCCTTGAAGCGCCAACAACCCGATAGATAAAAATATAATAAAGTAATTTATTGTTTTCATTGTAATACCTAATTTGTAATTCGATAAATTGTGCTATTCAAAACTATACAAGAAGCGGTTCAGAGGATAATTAACAATAATGAAAAATCGTTCATTTTTATTTTGATTATTGTTTAAGAGGGAAATATTTCATTATTTACCCTTGTATAAATTACGGTACAATGGAAATTTTAATAGCAGAAGACGATGAGCAGATAGCTGCATCGCTCAAAAAGAATTTTACGGAAGACGGCAATCATGTAATGATAGCCAAGGACGGTGAAGAAGCTATAAACTTTACTAATTCTATATTTTTCGATGTTGTGCTGCTTGACTGGCGGATGCCTAAGGTAAGCGGTATCGAGGTTTGCAGGCACATTAGAGGCTCAGGCAGCAAGGTGCCAATTATACTACTTACGGCTTTGAGCGAAATAAAAAATAAAGTTGAGGCTTTAAATCTCGGAGCCGATGACTATGTTACAAAACCTTTCTCGATAGAAGAGCTTAATGCAAGAATTACTGCGGTGGTAAGGCGGTATCAAAACAATTCCAATGAGCTGATCTTCAGCGATGTGTCGTTAGACCTAATTACAAGAAAGGCGCAAACACCACGCGGAGAAATTAATCTTACGGCAAAGGAGTTTGATCTTCTAAGATATTTTATAATTCATAAAGGTTCGATTATGAGCAAGGAAGATATATGCAAGGCAGTTTGGAATCTTGAGTCCGTTCCTTCAACAAATATTATTGAAGCGACAGTTAAAAATTTGAGAAAGAAATTAGAAGACAATAACTGTAAAAGCATGATCAAGTCAATTTATGGAGAAGGATATCTTTTCATTGTTGAATAATAGAAGGAAACCGCTGTTCACTGAGACGGTAAGACGTATTGTTTTATGGGACATAATTATATTTTTCCTGCTGTTCCTTACGTCGAATATTTTTACTATAGCTATTACAAATAAAATCCTCACAAATAATCTCGATGACCGGCTTACAAATGAAGTAGAAACTCTTCTTCCCTCTTTCCAGATACAGCAGGATACAATAAAGTTTGTCGGCTACAGTGAAATAAAGGAACCCGATTTTACTACGATTAACTCGGGAGCATTTTTCCTCCAGGTATATGACATTAATAATCGACTTCTGCTTAACAGCGATAATATTAGAGCTTTCGGATCGATTCCGTTTAACAAGCCGGATATAAGCGAAGGTTATAAATTTGAAAATATTACTTCCGGCGAACATAAACTAAGAGTTGTTTATACGCCGATGTTTGACAAACATAACCATGTAGCGGCGTTCCTTCAGTTATCGGTCTTACGCACGGCGTACAGTTCCGTTATGACTAAGATCGTATACTTTAATCTACTTAATCTTCCATTTATTCTTTTGCTGATTATTTTTGTCAGCATTTTTCTTGCAAAGAAAAGCTATGAACCATTAAATAAAATAATAAGCATAGCAGAAAATATTTCGGCGGCTAATCTTAATGCCCGGATTCAATATACCGCGCATCCGCAGGATGAATTAGGCAGGCTAAGGGACACGTTAAATAATCTGTTTACGCGGCTTGAAACACAGATAAATCAAATATCCCAGTTCACTGATAACGCTTCGCATCAATTGATGACACCGCTAACCGCAATAAAGACCGAGCTTGAATACATACTTAAACGCGAGAGGACAACCGGGGAATATAAAGATACTTTGGTCATGCTGAATGCTCAGACAGATAAAATGATAAGCATAATTAAGTCGCTTTTAATAATAGCCAAATACAGCAGCGGTTCAGAAGCGGGTAAAAATGTATTTAAGGTTTCCCAGGTAATAGAAGATTTCATAAAACCGGTTTTCAGGAATCAAAATATAAATTATGAAATTGCAGATAATTTATACTTGCGCGGCAGCAGTGAAGGCTTTCAGATTATAATAGAAAATTTAATTGATAATGCGGTTAAGTACTCTCGCGACAATCCCACTGTAGCAGTAAATGCGCAAAGCTTTAATAATAATATTGTAATCAATGTTGAAGATAATGGACCTGGAATAAGTAATGAAGAAAAAGAAAAAATATTTGAAAGATTTTACCGGACTGCTTCATCAATAAAAGAAAATATTCCAGGGTATGGATTAGGCTTATGCTTGGTGAAAACCATAGTGCAATCTATGGAAGGGTCTATAAAAGTTGAAGACAATTCTCCAGCCGGTACCAAATTTATTATCAGCTTCCCGGCAGTCAGGGTAATCTGAAAAATAGTATACAGAATTAAGACGATAGAGCTTTTGCCCGGGCAGTTCTTTTATTTATGGAAATATCATTAACGAAAATTTTTTGTTTACTTAGATAAAATAATTTGCTAATTTTTCCGCGAGAAAAGTTTGAATATGTAATTAGGCTTAGGGACAAGTATTTGATACAGGGCGACACGCATGAATACCAACCGCACAGTTATTTTTTTTGTCAGCAATAAATACATACACTTGAATTGTCAAATACTTTTTATGATTCTTAAATTTCCATGCTCGGTCTAATAAAAAAGAATGAGGCGGGCAAAACGAAAGGAGTACTTGTAAAATATGAAAACAAAATTATTAGCTCTCATTATTCTAATTTTTGAATTGACAGCATACTGCCAGACTCTTCCAAAGATAAATTCTACTTTAGATTCCGTACTGACCAACTATTTAAACACTCATCGGCTAAGTCCCGAACAATACATATTGAGCAAGTTTGATGATCATGATGTAGTTTTTTTAGGAGAGTTTCACAAATTCAAGCAGAACCTTGAATTGCTTCAAAGGCTTATTCCCCTGCTATACAAGAAAGGTGTGCATATACTTGGTTATGAATTTGCCAGAAGAGAAGATCAGCGCCTAATTGATAGTTTGCTTACATCTCCTAAGTACGATGAAAGACTAGCCAGATTAATCATATTTAATCAATATGTCCTATGGCCTTTTAAAGAATATGTTGATGTATTCAAAGTAGCTTGGAAACTAAACCGCAGTCTTAAACCTAAGATGAAACCGTTCCGTATTTTCGGTCTTAATAATTCTCCCGATTGGAGTTTAATTAAAAAACCAGCCGACTTGGATGATTGGCATGTATTAAGTAAAGTCTGGCGAGGTTCAACTGAAGCAGATTGGGGAAAACTTATATTAGATAGTGTCGTAGCGAAAGGAGAGAAAGCACTTATATATAGCGGCACGCACCATGCGTTTACTGAATACCATCAACCAAGGGTGTCTAACGGCAAGTATGCTGGTCCCGGCGACGTTAGAATGGGAAATGTAGTATTTAATGCAATCGGTAAGCGCGCTATTACAATTGCAATTCATTCACCATGGTATAGTTCTAAAGGATATGATTCATCCTTGGTATTCCCTGCCGATGGTTACATCGATGCATATTTTGAAAAGCACAAAGAATTTGCCCCAATAGGTTTCGATACAAAGGATAGTCCTTTTGGGAAATTGCCGGGAAAATCTAGTTTATATAAATATGGATATAAGAATTTTACTTTGGATAAATTCTGCGACGGTTACATTTATCAATGCCCCTTTTCGCAGTACAAACCAGTGACGTTGATTAAAAATTTTATAAACAAAAACAATCTTAAGATAGCAAGATTACAATCGCCGGATCCTAGTTTAAGAAAAGCTTCTGCAGCAGAATTTCAAAAAGATGCAGGTGAAGATTTAAACTCACAGTTTAAAATGCTTCCTGAATATAAGTAAAAAGAAAAATAATCAAGAGAAAGTATTACAAACTTTTCCTCTTCTTAAGCATCTTTATAGTTAAATGAAAGAATATTTTATGAGACGTCTATACCTTTTAGTTTTACTGCCGACTGTTTTATTAACATTCAGAACTTACTGTCAACCCACAGAGGACAAAGGCATAAAGCAAGTTAAAGCAATGATGATCGATGGTAAATACCGTCAGGCTATCGATGAACTCAATTCTATCATTAAAAAAGATTCTTCCGACAGCGAAGCGTTATTTTATCTCGGGCTGAATTATGAAGATATTTCAGATTATTATAAAGCGGCGGTAATTCTTCAAAAGGCTCTTGTAAATAAGCCAGATGATGTCAGCTTATTGTACTCTCTTGGAGATAGTTTTTTTTCTTCCGGCTTAATAAACCAGGCTGATACTATTTTAACAAAGACTTTCTCATTAGATTCGACAAGCACGCAGACTCAGATTTTGTTAGGAAAGGTTTTAATCAATGAACAAAACTGGGATAGAGCGGCAGCAATTTATATTAGACTTATTGACAGCGATTCGACCAACAGTTACTTTTATGAGCAAGAAGCAAAATGTCAATCTGAGCTTGGCAACACAGAAAAGGCAATAAATTTTTATTCCGTGGCAAATCTTCTAAATCCAAAGAATATAAAAACTACGCTTGAGCTTAGCTATCTGCTTTATCTGCAGAATGAATATAAGGAAGCTATAAAGGTTGTTGATACCAGCTTGAAATATTATCGTTTTAATGCGAGCCTGTATGAACGCAAGGCAGATATTTATATGAAGATGGAAGATTATCTTAAAGCTGTTATAAATTATCACGCAGCCCTTGCGTATGGGGATACAAGCGCCGAAAATCTTAAGAACATCGGAATTAGTCTTTACTGGAAAGGACAGAAAGAAAATACTTCAAATGATTTTCGTTCAGCGATAAACTTCCTGGAACATTCCGCTGAGGGAAATTCTGAAGATGCGATTACATATTTCTATCTTGGCGCTTTATACAAAGATTTAAAGAATTATAATAAGTCGCTGGATTATTATCTCCAGGCTTCAAACCTGTTAAAGAATAAATTTCTTGCAAATACGTATGTTCAAATCGGCGCGGTATGT
The DNA here is from genome assembly GCA_021824565.1 of Bacteroidota bacterium. Taxonomy (GTDB): domain Bacteria; phylum Bacteroidota; class Ignavibacteria; order Ignavibacteriales; family Ignavibacteriaceae; genus FEN-1297. Next base: position 19,141 of record JAKAKL010000142.1, read on the forward strand.
CAGCTTGAAGCCAAATACAAAGACGCACTGGCTTATTACGAGGATGCATTTCGGGAAAATCCTTCTGATAAAATTGATTTGTTTTACATCGGAAGCTCTTACGATAAGTTGAACGACAAATCGCTGGCTTTGAACTATTTCAAAAAATTTATTAAAGAATCTCCTGACGCAGATAAGAAACTGCTTGATTATGCGAACGACAGGATTAAAGCATTGCGATGAATAAAACGATTACAATCATCGATTTTACTTTGATCTATAATCTTTACAAGAAGCCGTTATACAATTATGTGTGGAAGATGCTGAGCGATAAATCTATTACCGAAGATATTGTACAGAATGTATTCCTGAAGTTCTACGAAAACTTTGCCGTCATAAAGCAAAGCAGCAAGCCTTCTGCATGGCTTTTTACAACTGCGAGAAATGAGGTCTACGGTTTCCTAAGGAAGAAAAAGATAAGGAACGAAAATTTAATTGACGATGAAATAGATTTTAGTTCTTCCGAAAGTATAAATGATGAACTTGAGGAAACTGAGATTAAAGAATTAATCGAAAAAGAAATAGAAGGCATGAACGAAGAAACAAAAGAAATATTTGTACTTCGGCATTATTCGGAACTGAGCTATAAAGAGATTTCAAATATACTCGGACTTGATGAAAGCATAGTTAAAGGAAGATTATTTAGAGCAAGACAAGCAATGGTTGACAAGATTTCAAAATTAGTGAGGTAGAAAATGAACTGCGATAAGAACAAAGAGATAATACAGCTTTATTCGGACGGTGAGCTTGATAAAAACAAAGAGGCAATACTTTTCTCGCATTTGTCTGAATGTGAAGGATGCCGGTTATTCTTCAGAACGTTAAACACAGTAAGCACGGGAATTCAGAAAGAAGAATTCCCGCATGAACTCGAAACGAGGATATTCGATTCGATCTCTTCAAAAGAACTGAAGAAAGGAAGCATGCTGGTTAGAAATATATTTGTCCGCGCAGTTTCATTTGCGGCGGCGCTGTTCCTTTTAGCCGCGAGTATTTTCCTTTATATGCAGACAAATGATTATAAAACGGAAATGACAAACATGGACAGGCAGATTCAGACTCAAGCGCAGACAATCGAGCTTCTATATAATACTCTGCCCCCTACTGTTGTGCATGCAAATTATGAAAACGAAGTAATAGTTAGAGCAAAAATGTAAGGTGAAAAATATGAAAGCATTTAAAATAATTTTTGTAATCACTCTCGCCGGAATTTTATTTTCCGGCTGCAAAGAAAAACATAAAATTGAAATAGTTCCGAACCTGGATGCAATTTATTTACCTATTGACAAGGTTGACGTACCTCCAAAAGAATTAAATGGGCTCGATACATTATATAAAAATGATATAACTAATATTATTAAATCATATTCAATTGCAAATCCGAAATATCCTGTCGAATATAAAATTGATTTAAGATTATATATAAATGAAAATGGCACTATACAAATGATTAAGAATATCGGAAGTGAAATTAGATATACAAATTCATCAGAGCAGATTGATTATGGCACTATGAACAAAATATTAGTGGCACTGTCTGACGGTATGGAAAATTGGAAATTACAACCGGCACTTAAAAACGGTAAACCTGTTAAGTCACGTACAGACTTTAATGTTAGAATGATAGACAGTGCTGACGGCAAGTACTATGTTAAAGTTGGGGCATTATTCAATAATACTATGGTTTTAGATCATTTTCTCCCAGTAGATAAAGAACCTCAAGTAAAAATGGGATGGATGCCTAATTATCCTGAAACAGCAAAACGAAACGGTATTGAGGGAACAGCATTTGTAAAAATTTTAGTTGGCGCAGATGGAATACCTGAAAAAGCCATTGTTATAAAAAGTGATAATGAGATTTTTAATCAGACTTCAATCGATGCAGCTATGCATTTTATATTTAGTCCAGCTGTAAAAGATAACGATCCGCTTGCTGTTTGGGTAGTAATTCCGTTCAAATACAAATTGAGTGACAGTGAAGGTAAACAAATGCCGCATAAATAATTTTCTAAGATAAAATCTAAAAAATAATTCTTAATGGGCAGGTTCATTAAAATTGCTTGATAGAAATTTATAAGATATTTTGTAAGTGATATTTTTCAATACATCTTCAAAGGAAGGGCGAAGGGATGAAAAATCTAGCAGTAATTATTTTAGGTTTGGTGTTTATATCAATCCAGAATTTTGCACAAGTAAAAAACTACAGTGTAAGCGGCATGGTTGCAGACTCTGTTTTAGGAACGGGACTTGCCAACGCTAATGTGACAATCATTTCAAGAACTGACGGGAGAACACTTACCGGCTCTACTACAAACGCGAAAGGATATTTTACAATTGATAAAATCCCGGAGAAAGTTATCCGCGCAAAGTTCTCAATGCTCGGCTATCAAACAAAAGTTATTGATTCATTGTCTCTTGAAAATACTTCAAGGATAGGTTTGATAAAGCTTCGCGCAACAAACATCTTAATGCCGGAGGTAGTTGTAAAGACAATAAAGCCGATGATCGAGTTCAAGGTGGATAAACAGGTAATAAATATGGATCAAGTTCCGGGAAGCAGCGGCTCTTTAACAGATGCATTGAAAAATACAGGTCTTGTCGACGTTGATCCGCAGTCAAACTCAATCTCAGTAAGAGGACAAGCAGTTAGATTAGAAATGGATGGGCATCCTTATGAAATGCCTGATAATATGCTTTCACAGCTTCCGGCATCTATGATCGACCAGGTCGAGGTAATTCTATCGCCCGGCGCAAGGGAAAGCGCTGAGGGCGGCACCTATATTCTAAATATTATTACCAAGAAAAATACATTCGATAATTTCAGCGGCTCGATCAGTCTTAATACATCTTCAAACAATAGAAATAACGGCGGACTTAATTTTAACTACAAGGTTAATAAGCTGAATGTTTTCGCTTCGAGCTTCGGATATTTCGGCAATTTCAGCAACAACGCAGCTTCGCAGCAAAATAATTATAACAGCACTAGCTTTCATTATCTAAATTCAAATTCCAACAGCAGCGGAAACGGCTTCTTTGGAAATATGAAATTAGGTTTTGATTATGATTTTGATGCGAACAACTCTTTTACTTTTTACGGTTCTTATAATAAAAATAAATATGACTTTAACAGTACAAGCAGCAGCCTTGTTGAAAATTATCTTACTGCACCAGAGTACAGCTATGGCAACAACAATACATCTGAATATAATTGGAATGACTTTACCCTTTACGCTTTTTACAAAAAGAAGTTTGATAAGTCGCCCCGGCAATCGGCGCTTCCGGCAAGTGAGCTGACAATCGACGCATATTTTTCCAATATTAATAGTCCTACATCGACAAATCTCAATACCGTTTACAGCTATCAAACGGGCGAACCGCAATTGCACAACAGCGGTACGATGGGAAACGCAAATACTTTTATCTTTAAAGCCGAATATGTTCACCCGGCAGATATTGGAAGATTTGAAACAGGTTACAATTTAACCTATCGTTATAGAGAGAATGAAAATAACGCGCTGGATTTTTCATACCTAACTAACCGCTGGGCTGACAGTCTGAAGCTAAGCAATGTTTTTAATTACAGAGAGACCATTCATGCGGGCTACATTACTTATTCAAAGGATCTAGGAAAGTTCGGAGTAAAAACAGGCTTAAGGATGGAAGATCTTAACGCCGTGGGAAATCAAATTACGTCTGACGAAAGCTTTAGCCATAATTTTCTAAACTTTTTTCCTAATATGAATCTTTCATACAAACTAAGCGAGTTGTTCCAGCTAACTTTTAATGCGTTTAGAAGAGTAAGGTATCCGGAACTATATTATATAAATCCATATAAAAATTATAATGGTCCCAACAGCTATTCTTCAGGGAACCCGGATATTCATCCTTATTATACAAATTCGTATGCGATTGGTTTGTCGCAATATATTAATGTTTATTATAATACTTCAGCGGGATTATACCAGTATGTTACCGCAAATCTGCAGGACAGCATATCCTACAGCAGCCCGATAAACTTAAGCTCAAATAAAGTCTACGGCGTAGATTTAACTTTTCCATATTACAACAGCCCGATGGCTTTGTTTCATCTGCCGGATTTTATCACAATGTTCAATTTTCGTTTTACTTACAGATACAGCAAGACTACCGGCAGTTATCTGAATGAAGATTTATCTGATTGGGGATACTCAAAATCATTAAATGCTTCAGTCGGTCTGAAACTCTGGTATGATATAGAGGCAAGTATGTATTTGTATTTCACGCCTAAAACAGAAAGCAAAAGATACATAAGCAATCAAACTTCTTATTTTTCAGTTTTCTTTAGTAAGTCGTTCTTAAATAAAAATCTGAAAATAAATTTATACATAACCGACATTCTTAACAGCAATAAATATAACCGGCAGGTATTCGGTACCGATTATTATATGCAGAGCAACTATACTATTTTAAACAGCCGGAGCATTTCTATAGGCTTCACCTATATGCTGAACAATTATAAAGAAAGACATGATAGAAATGTAGACGATGGCAGAGACGCGAGCGGAGAATCGGTAAGTCATTAATGAATATATTTTGCTGAAATATTTAATAACTGAAATTACGCAAAGAGGTCGTAGGTGTAATTACATTTAATAAGATATGGTTTATAGGTGCATAAGTGTTACTAACGTTATAACAAAAAATAAAGTTCATTCCCAAATTAAATCCTTATAGTATGACAAACCTTAGTAACAGACAAAATACCAGGTGAAATTAACCTTATTACCTTATCCCAAATTTGCATAAACATTTTTTTAGACCCAATATCAATTTTGCGTAACTTCTGTTATGAGCAAACTTGGTTCATTACATGGATAAATAATTACATATATAGATAGGAAACCTTAATGAATGCTTTTAAAACAAATATAGTAAAATCAATAAAACTTGATAGAACAACTCCTTCATTTATTTTATTTGCAGTAGTATATATAATTGCTACTCTCTTTGTTTTTACTCCGGGTGTTTTCGGCTTTGATAGAAATTCTGAGCCTCTCTGGATAAAAGTATTTTCTTTAATCGTATATCTTCTTGGTCTATTCCTGATGATGCGCAAAAGTTTTTATAAACCAAATGTTGCCGGGGAAATTATTATTGATTCTAGTTCTATCAATATTGTATATAATAAAAATCACGATATTATCCCGATCAAAGAAGTAAAAAAAGTAAGCATAGATTATTACGGCACTCCGAATTTCTTGACCACATTCTTTGGGAATAATAATTTTATTTTGATCGGGTTCAACGATTCAAAAAAAGATTTAGAATATGAAATAATAATAAAATCAAAATCAGAAAAGAATAATTTAAAAGAGATTTTGCAGTCAATAGAAAATCAAGGAATAGAAGTCGATATAAATATAATAGGCATGCCATTATTTAAGAGATTTTAGTTATGAAAAAGATAGCACCTCTTAATTGGATCATTGATAAGCGTAAAATATAATTTTCAACTCCGGACTAAAAAAAGTATTTTATAATAAATAATTTCAAATATCAGCGGAGCACTAAGTGGAACAAACAAAATTTACCGCGGAGAAGATCTCAAGGACTGCGGAAATTATTTTGAATGGAAATATTGAAAAAGTCTTCCCTCTTTTTGGCGCATTTGAAGAAAGGAAGTGGGCGGAAGGCTGGGATCCTGTCCTTATATTTCCTTCTAAAGAAATAATTGAAGAGGGAACATCATTTAAAACCCAAGGTCATGAGAACATTGAAGAGGAATACTTCTGGATAATAACAAAGTTTGATCCGCAAGAATATCTTATTCAATATTTAGTAAGTGCGGAAAATCGGTACTGGACAATAACCATAAAGTGCGAACCTTCAGGCGATAACCAAGCATTAAGTACTATTACGTATTCTTACTACGGATTAAACGAACATGGCAAAATGCTTAATGAACATTCATTAAACAGTATGTTCCGGCACAACCTAAAAGACTGGGAAGAAGGAATAAACAATTATCTTGGAAATTTAAATTTATAAATAATATTTTTATTACTATTTTGGAGAACTTATAATTAGATGCATACTTACTTACCACAATTTGAGTCATTAATATGGACAAAGTAAATATTGAGCAGAAGCTGTCACTATTTTCAGACCATTGGTCGCCAAAAATTGTCGGCGAGCTTAACGGGCAGCAAGTGAAGCTGGTTAAGCTGAAGGGAGAATTTGTCTGGCACAAACACGATAACGAAGACGAATTATTTTTTGTTATCAAAGGCTCACTCAAAATGGAATTTAGAGATAGGACGGAAATAATAAAAGAAGATGAGTTTATCATAGTTCCGCACGGAGTTGAACATAAGCCGTCGGCGGATGAAGAAGTTTCCATTATGCTGTTTGAACCGGCAGCAACATTAAATACCGGGAATATTATAAATGAGTTTACAAAGGATGTACTTGATAGAATATAGAAAACTATACTGACGGAATTATGAACTTACAGGCATCGACATATTCCGGCAAGCTTTTATCAATAACGGTTGTCCATATTGAATTAGATGAAGACACATAACAATTAAAATCAATGGCAATAAAATGAAAAAGTTGATAATTATTTCTGCAATTATTATCGGCATCTTCTTTCCTTCTCCTTCCTATCTTCTTGGCTTCTTATTCCCTTCTTATTCCTATTCTACAAAACTAATTTTAATTATGCTTATTGTATCATTAGGATTGGGGCTAATTTTCCCGGACATGATGAATGCAAATTCACTCAGCACGATGGATGATAAAGAAAAAGTTAGCTTTAAAAGCAGGATTTCGATTTTGAAAAATAACAGCATCTCCTTATGGGTAGGAGTTTTTGTTTTCTTCGCGGCACTGACGAGCATTCTAAAAAGCTTAGTAATAAGATCAGAAATTAATCAAATAGGAATTGTAATTCTATTTTTCAGTTTTGGTATATTTATACGGATCATTCATATTCATTTGCCGGAAAAATCATTAGATTAATAGCCTTGAAGATTGAGCAAAGATTTTAGAAATTTAATAAGCTAACTGCTTATAAAGCACTAAAAATATTATTAATTGAGAATTAATATGACACCGCAAGAATTTAGAGATATTGTATACGGATTTCAAACAAGCCGGATAATATTAACATCTTTGGAGTTAAATCTCTTTAATGAACTTGAAGACGGAGCTAAAACTTCGGGGGAAATCTCCCGCGCTCTGTCGACCGATGAAAAGGCTTTGGACAGATTACTGAACGCTCTCTGCTCACTTGATATACTTGAAAAGAAAGATGGTAAATTTTCCAATACAAGCTTTGCATCAAAATATCTTGTTAAAGGCAAGCCCGATTACATTTCCAATATGATGCACGCATCAAACCTATGGCGGTCATGGAGCAGTCTTACCGATATTGTACGAAGCGGAAAATCTCAAGGAAGAATTGGAGATGGAAGCGACAGTAATTGGCTGGAGAATTTCATTGAGGCTATGCATTATAGAGCAATCAGACAGGCTCCGGCGGATATTAAAATGATCGATCTTACAAACGTTAAAACAGTACTCGACTTAGGCGGAGGATCAGCGGCTTATGCAATGGCTTTCGTAAAAGCAAAGCCCGAAATAAAAGCCGTTGTGTTCGATCTTCCGGATGTTATTCCTTTAACTGAAAAATATATTTCTGATGCCGGGCTTTCAGATAAGGTTAAAACAATCAAAGGAAATTATTTGCATGATAATATTGGTTCCGGGTACGATCTAATATTCTTATCTGCAATAGTTCACAGCAACTCCTATGAAGAGAATAAAAATTTAATTAGGAAATGCGCCGAAGCTTTGAATAAGAATGGGCAAATTGTTATCCAGGATTACGCAATGAACGAAGAAAGAACAGTTCCGGCTGGAGGAGCATTCTTTGCTCTAAATATGCTTGTAAATACCCAGGCAGGCGATACATATACAAAGCGGGAAATATTTTCGTGGCTTGAAAGTGCGGGCATACAAAAAATATCAATGAAAGAAACAAATCATATTACCGCTCAGATTGCGGGAAGAAAGGATTAAGCACATTCGTATACTTTACTTATAATCATACAAAGAGTGCAATATTCGCTTTTTACTTCCATTCTAATAAAATAGTTAACCAACTTAGTGTTTATCACCTTTCACTTTTTTCAGATAGCAAACAGTTTTTCCAATAATTATTTTTATCACACAATAATTTAAAATATTTTTCGACTTCATTCGTCTTTATATATATAAGAATTAGAAAACCGGTTAATGACAGAACAAGCAAAGACAATAGAAAAAGCTTTGACTAAGGAAAGAAAAGGGCTGCTAAGCTTTATCATGAGGTTTGTTTCTTCTAAGGAAGAAGCTGAAGATATTTTGCAGGATGTTTTCTACCAGTTTATCGGCTATGCGAATATTGATGTAATTGAGAAAATTGACAGCTGGCTTTTTAAGACTGCTAAGAATAAAATAATAGATAACAGCAGGAAGAAAAGAAGCGAAAGGTTTTCGGAAATAATAAGCAAATATATTAGCGAGGATGAAGATTTTTCAATAGAAGATATTTTGCCTTCAATCGATTTAACGCCGGAAGATTTATTGCTCCGTAATGAATTCAACGAAGTATTTGAATCTGCTCTGGCAGAACTTCCGGCAGAACAGCGGGATGTTTTTCTAATGAACGAAATTGACGGCTTGTCTTTCAATGAGATTTCAGAATTGACCGGCTCTAACATAAATACACTTTTATCGCGCAAGCATTACGCGGTTAAGGAATTAAAGAAAAAATTAACTAAATATTTTAACGGGTAACAATATGCATCGCACACATAATAAAAAATTTATCGGCAGAGCAATCGGATTTGTAATTGTATTTACTGCCGTACTTACTACGCTTGTTTTCCTATTATGGAACTGGCTTATGCCTGTAATCTTCAAACTTCCGGAGATAAGTTTTCTGCAGGCATTTGGAATATTAGTATTATCAAAAATATTATTCTTAGGATTTCATAAACGACCGGGAACGCAACATGACTTTAGATCAAGAGAATACTGGAAGAAAAGATTTGAAGAAGAACATAAAACTGCATCGACAAGTCCTGAAGGGGGCAATGTTTAAATGCTTAAATATATTTCAAATCAGTTTGGTAATCCTCGCGGCATAGCCGGAGAACTTGTCGGCTATATTTTAGCAAAGAATAATATCAATAGAATCAATTGGCTTATTACTGAAATGAATATTAAACCTGATGACAGTATTCTTGAAATAGGTTTTGGTCCGGGTGTGGCAGTGGAGATTATTTCTTCGCTGCTGACAACCGGCACGATTACCGGCATAGACATTTCTGGTGTAATGCTAAAGCAGGCGCGAAAGAGGAATGCCGCTTCTATAAAAAGCGGGAAGATAAGTTTAATAAAAGGCACTATTGACAATTTACGCCCGGATGAAAAGTTTGATAAAATTTTCGGAATGAATGTTCACATTTTTTGGAAGAATCCGGTCGGAGAAATCATAAGGCTTAAACATTTATTAAATGAAAACGGAATATTTGTGCTCGCTCTCCAGCCGAGGACTGCAAAGAGTAATGAAATGGTTGAAAAGGAAGTAGAAAAGACAAAAGGATATTTTAATAAAGCTGGTTTGAAAATTATAGATTTTAAAATGCTCCAAATTAAACCGCAGTCAGTGTTTTATGTCGCAGGTAAGCTTTAAAAATAAAACAAGCATCTAATTATTTTATTGACATGAAAAAGAAGATGGACGTAATAATTTTAAAAACTAATATTAATTCTAAAAGAGAGTTTGCAACAGTTAAGAAAGCTCTAAGATATATTTACGATATAAAAGAGTGTACTGTTGATCTTGAAGACATAGATAAAGTTTTGCGTGTTATAGGAATTAATATAGACGAAACTGAAATAGCAGCAAAAGTAAGCAGCCTTGGCTTCAAGTGCGAAGAATTATTATAAATTTTCCCGGATCGAAAATTAAGAAAGCAAATCCTTCAGAATGAATTTTGTTTCTTCTATTGCCTTTTGAAGCGGCTCTAATCTTTCAGAAGCGCTTATGATATCATTATGTTTACCGGAAATTTCAATTCCGTAAGCTTCGTCTCCGATCTTAGTTGCACCCACTGAATAGCTTGCTCCTTTGATTGTATGGGCTTCGGCGATAATTTTTTGAAAATCTTTTGCATCTATATTTTCGCCGAGTTTTTTCGTTCTATCCTCGACATCGACAAAATAGCTTTTGATCAGATCGCTCTGAAATTCTTTATCTCCCGAACTCATATTTTCAAAATGAGCAAAGTCAAAGACAGGTTTGGAATCTTTTATTTCAGTAGTCTTTTCTTTAATAGCAGGTTCCTTCTTCAGCACCCAGCGGTCTATCATGCCTATCATTTGATCCGCTATGATCGGCTTTGACAAATAGTCGTTCATGCCGGCTTCAATACATTTTTCTTTATCACCGGAAAGCGCATGAGCAGTAATTGCAAGTATAGGCACTTTGCATTTTTCATTTTCAATACCGCGGATCATTTTAGTCCCGGTAAAACCATCGTACTCCGGCATTTGAATATCCATAAGCACGAGGCTGTAATCATTGCTGCTGACAGCTTCATAAGCAGCTTTGCCATTGGTTACTGCATCAGTAAGATATCCGGCATCGCTTAAAATACGCAAAGCGACTTTCTGATTAATAAAATTATCTTCAGCAAGTAAAAGTTTATATTTTGCTCTTTGTTTTTTGATTAGAGCTAAATCTCCGGCAGCCGCAATCTTTGGTTCTTCTTTTGTTCTGATCGCCGGCTTGCCTGCGCTGGCAAGAAGAGATTTATCTGCAGGAGGTTTTAATCTAAGAGTAAAGAAGAAGCGGCTTCCCTTTCCTTCTTCACTTTCGACGTTAATATCTCCATTCATCAAATTAATAAATTGCTTAGAGATCGCAAGTCCCAGCCCTGTGCCTCCGAATTTTCTAGTGTAAGAGCCGTCAATTTGAGAGAATGGCTGGAATAAATATGATATTTTTTCCTTCGCTATACCTATGCCTTCATCCGTAATGGAGGCATCGATTAAGAATGAGTCGTTAGCGGAAGGCTGAACAGAAATATCAATTGTAATTTTGCCTTTGTCTGTAAACTTTACTGCATTGCCGAGAAGGTTTATAAAGATTTGTCTAATTCTAACCGGATCGCCGCGGAAGTTTGTTTGTGCATTCGCTGAATAATTATTAACAATTGTAAGATCTTTTTCTTTAGCTCGCATTGAAAGAATAGAAATAGACTCTTCGACAACCTGCGGCAGATTAAAATCTACATCAGCAAGATGCATTTTGCCGGATTCAATTTTAGACAGATCGAGAATATCATTCAATATTTCGAGCAGAGACTCGGCAGACTGCCGAGCGGTTAAAGCGAACTGCTTCATCTCTTCTTTGCTTGTATACGCTTCTTTCTCAATCAACGTTAGGAAACCCAGAATTCCGTTCATGGGAGTTCTAATTTCGTGGCTCATGTTTGCAAGGAACTGGCTTTTCATCATTGTAGATTGCGTAGCTTCTTTTGCGAGCCTATCCGATTTTAATTTTTCAGTGCGGAGTTCTTCTTCGGCTTTTCTTCTTTGCTCCTCGGCAATCGTTTGATCGGTAATATCAATTATAGTTCCTTCAAAATAAAATTGATTATGTTCATCATCCGAGCGAATTGTAGCATTCATGCTTACAATAACATCCGAACCGTCCTTTTTCTTAAAATACAATTTATAATTTTTTACCGCTCCTTTTTCTTTGAGTTCATTAATCATTACGTCGCGGTCTTCAGACCATTTATAAATATCTTCAGGAATATTGACTCGCAGTAAATCTTTTTCGCTGTCGTAACCTAGAATATTAACAAGCGCCGGATTTACAGTCAAAAATCTTCCCGATATGCTCGACTGGAAAATTCCTTCGACTGAGTTTTCAAATATCGCGTGATATTTCCGCTCCGATAATTCCATTTTATAAGAACGCTCGGCAAGCTGCATGCGAAGCTTAAAGTTTACCGCGCTTCCAACAACAGAAATCATGCTTAAGAATAGAACAAAGATCACCGACTCGTACATGTGGGGCAGGAAATAAATTGAATGGTCATTAAATAATATTGCCGCCGCAAAAACGAGGTTATAATAAATAGCAACGATTATTTGATGCTTAACATCCCAGCTCAAAAATAAAGCTGAGGTAAAGATCATCAACCCGACTATCTGTGAATTTGGAACTAATGTTTTGGGAAGAAGGAATATCATGAAAGCTGAAGAGAGAATAATATTTGCGAGCAAGGTATGAACGAGAATAATCGGCTTATTCATTCCCCATTTTGTATAAAGAGAGACAAGAATTAGGAAAGCAACTAAAGTAGCGCTGAGCCGTGTAAAATATACCTGGAATGCAAATGATGAGAAATATCTGACTTCAAATATCATTGCGAAAAGCCCCGAGATGGCGATAAGCAGAGCCATAACTTTTAACGGCGGGATTAAAAGTTCTTTGGTTTCCCTTCTTACCTGCTCATATTCGTTTGCGGAAAAAACAACATCCCCGTGATAAATATAATCAACTATTGTTTTGCTGCTGATGCTAGACATTTTGCCTCTGGATTTTTGTCTTAAAAGTAATAAAATATTAATTCAAATAATATTAAACAAGAACATTTAGAAAATTGATTTTAAGCAAAATTCCCTGCCCTAAATATAAGCGAAAATTTTATAATAATTTAAAAATGAAGACTGTGCGTTTAATTTATTTTTACATAAATTGCTTCCCATTACAATAATATTTTGGAATTTATGGAAAATTTTTTCTATTCAATAGACGTAGCCGTTTTTTATTTTTTTAACCATACAATTGTCAACGGCGCTTTTGATAAGTTCTTTACAATAATAACAAATGTAAACAACTGGTATATCGCTTATATAATTTTACTCGGAATTAGTATAGCAAAAGGCGGAAGGCGCGGCAGAATAGCAGCGATAGGCGTGCTGCTTTTAATTCTCGTGACGGACCAATTTGCTGCTAAGGTATTAAAAGAAATTTTCCAAAGGATTAGACCATGCAACGCGCTGCCGGATGTTAGAACTCCTCTTGGCTGCAACGGCACTTTTTCTTTTCCGTCTAACCATGCAGTTAATAATTTTGCCGCGGCATTTTTTTTCTATCTGCTTTTCCCAAGATTAAAATGGGCATTGTTCATCGCAGCTTCTCTCGTTGCCATCTCAAGATTATATGTCGGAGTGCATTATCCTTCAGATATATTGGGAGGGGCGATAATCGGCTCTGCTTTCGGTTATCTATTTGGAAAAGCTGCGCTAAAAATAGACGAGTCATTAAAAAATTATTATGAAAATAAAAAATTAAAACAGAATTGAAAATATGGAATTTATTTTAACTGATAAGCTTGCAATCCGTAGGGCAAAAGTTACGGACGTACCTTTAATTTTATCGCTGATAAAAGAATTAGCCGAATATGAAAAATTATCAAAGGATGTTCATGCCACTGAAAAAATGCTGAAAGAAAGTCTGTTCGGCAAAAAGAAATATGCAGAAGTTTTAATTGCGGAATATAATGGCGAAGACGCCGGGTTTGCTTTATTCTTTCATAACTTTTCTACATTTGTTGGAAAACCGGGAATTTACCTTGAAGATATTTTTGTCCGTCCTCAATTCCGCGGCAAAGGAATTGGGAAATCCTTGTTGCTCGAATTAGTTAAGCTCGCTAATGAAAGAAATTGCGGAAGAATCGAATGGGCGGTTCTTGATTGGAATGAGCCGTCAATTAACTTTTATAAAAAGTTAGGTGCTGTTCCAATGAATGACTGGACAGTGTTCAGACTGACTGAAGCACAGATTGATAAGCTGTCGGCTAAAGAATAATTTTATAACTTATTGCTGTAATCCGGTTTTTACCGGACTGACAAATTTATATCCAACTTTTATTAAAGCATTAATATCTTGTTTAACCGAAAAATAATCTTCGGCAGGCAATTCAATCGTAATTTTTTTCCCTCCTTTTATTTCAAAAGCTGCTGCACGAAAATTATCCTTAACATTACCGGAAACAGAAATGAAAGAACTTTCTGTTATAATCTTGATGCTGCTTCTGTTCAATAAATTTTTAATAAACGTAAAAGCCTTCGATTTATAAAGCCTCGAATTATCATCAACCACGAAAAATAATGCGTTTGGAAAACCTCCGATAATGGCTCTAACAGCATTGTTCAAGCGGTCTTCAGGAAAGTTTGGCTGAAGTTTAAAATTCATTTCTTGTATATCGTCATTTAAAAGGACCACATACTGCTTTCTGTTTGAGAAAAGAGAATCCGCAAGTTGAATTGTTTTCTTTGACGGCACAAGTTCGGCAGTAAAATTTTCCGGAGCTAAAATTATGTTGGAAATTTTGTTTTCGTTCAGATTTTCGAGACCGGAAATTATAAGTGCAATATCTCCGGCGTTTCTTTTAACATCATCTCGATATTCAAACAAAGCCTTTAGTTTTGCTCTATCGTTGGAATAAATTGTTATGCTGTTAATTCCTCCGATAGTTTTTTCGTGGCAGACCATCTGCACGTTTTCGTTGTAGAATGTACTGAATATTTCCTGTAGTATTTCAGCGATCGGTAAATCTTTAGGAACATCGACCGAGTATAAATTTATTAGAGAATCAGCAGAATTATCTTCGATTTTTTTTACATGCACCCATTGTTTTTCAATTCCGAAATCATATACAGAGGTAAGAAATTTTTGATTTATCTCTGCAACATTAATTTTATCCTCATTGTGCACGTAATTTTTCTTCAACACTTTTGAAATAATTAAGTTTGCTGCCAATAGAAAAATAGCCGCGCCAAAAAGGACGTTTACAAATTTCTTTTTATCGAGTGAAAAATTCATCAAAGAAGTATTCTGAAGACGGCTTATTTGTTTATAAAAACTGGTTTTCTTTTTTCAAGGAAGGCATTTGTACCTTCTTTCGCATCCTCCGTGCCGCAGCAAAGCGCAAACAAACTTGCCTCAAATTTTAATCCTTCATGAAGAGAAACTTCATTAGCGCTCTGAACGGCTTTTAATGAATGTCGAACTGCAGTCTGTCCTTTTGAAGCTATAGCTGATGCCATTGCCTCAGCATTTTTCATAAGCTCATTTTGCGGATAAACTTTATTAGCGAGTCCAATTCTGTATGCTTCGCTTGCGTCAATCGTAGTGCCGGTTAAAATCATCTCTGCTGCGCGTCCCGTATTTATTAATCTTGCTAATCTTTGAGTACCGCCGTAGCCGGGAATTATTCCCAAATTAATTTCAGGCTGGGCAAACTTAGCATTTTCCGAAGCCAATCTAATATGGCATGCAAGAGCAAGTTCACAGCCTCCACCGAGCGCATAGCCGTTTACTGCGGCTATTACCGGCTTGTTCAAGTTTTCTATTAAATTAAAAATTTCCTGTCCTTTTTCTGAAAACTCTTTTGCGCCTAGAACGTCAAGCTTATTTATTTCACTTATATCTGCCCCCGCGACAAATGCTTTCTCACCGCTTCCGGTTATAATTGCGCAAAAAACATTTTGATCGTTTTTAATATTTAGAAAAGCATCTTTTATATCGTTAAGAGTGTCTGCGTTCAAAGCGTTTAATTTATCAGGTCGATTGATTGTAACTATTGCGATATTCCCTTTTGCCTCGAACAATAAATTTTTATACATAAAATTTCCTCAAAGATTAATATACAATGGAAGCCGCACTCTCAAATCAAGAGAGACGTACTGATTCGACTGAAAGTAATTATAGGATGCCAGCGCTTCAAGCATAAACATCGAAACTCCCGCACCGGCGCTGAAACCAAATTTCGAAATATCTTCAAGATAATTACTCTTGCCGGATGATAATTTAAATTGATGCAGCTTCTGATAATAAGTATAATCTGCAGAAGCCTCTACAACCGGCATCAAAAGCACTATGCTGTTTATGAGCGGAGGAAAATAATATCTTGCTCCAATACTAACCGGCAATGCATTAGTAGAATAATTAGAATAATCAGTTGTTTCATAAAAAGATTGCGCTCCTGGAAATTGATCAAACCCTATACGAGCGTAAAGGAACGCCGGAAGGTATTCGTTATCGGTATAAGAAAGCTCCACGTTAAAGCCGTAACCCAAATCAGTTGAGTTTGCAAAATAGCTTAATGGCAGGCGCGGACCTACTCCGAACGCAAGAAAGAAACCGCGGGCTTTATCGACTGGCTCTCTCTGGGCAATCAAAATTGATGGTGCAAGTAATAACAATAAAAATATTTTTTTCATTTAAGTTTTTTTTGGTCAATTGAAACTTACAAATTTTTGCCGACTGCTAAAAAGCTAAACTTTGTTCTTCACAGCAAAAGATGAAACTGAGATCAGCAATACCGTTATTAAAACTTGTGCCGGAAGCAAATACGGAATTATTTTATCGGTAACAGAAAAGAATCCATCCCACGAATGATAGCGGGCAGCAAAAAGAATATTGATCATCATTTTTGAATTGCTTCCAAAAGCTAGAAGACATTCCCAAAATAATGTAAATATAATAATGCTAAGCCAATAAATATTCTGAAAATATTTTACAATAAGTACGGATGAAAAAATTGATAGAATAATTGTTACAGCATTTATCAATTCAATTTTTTCTTTACCTAGCGGCACAAATTCAAAAACAAAAAAGGACAATACCATTGAGGCTGTCTTCCAAAAACTTTTTCTTTGCTCTGAAAAAGTTATAATTATAAAAGCAGAGAAAAGAAGAAGCTGCGGAAGATTCCATACTAAATAAATAGGATAATCTACAATAGAAGAAAGACCAAATTCATAAAAATAATCCGGGTCATTTATATCAATATTATGCGTAAAGAAAAGCACGACAATAATTATTATCAGCGGTACAAATATCCACATAAGCTGCCGCCAAACTTTGTTGTACTCGGGATGAGAAAACACGTTTTTTAAAAGTTTTATATGTTTTTTTCTAAACATTACTAACAAAGGGAGTACCATAATTAAATGGAAACGGAATCCAACTAAGATAATATATGTATCAAGCTTAAGAACTCTTAGCAGCATGCCGGCTGAGTTTGTTAATATAACAGCAATTATGATCCTGAATAAATTCTTCTTATCCACAATAATTATTTTTTAATTTCCATTTTTTTTAATTGAGTGCCAATGCCGTAATCATAAACAAGCTTACCGCCGTATAAACCCGTCTGAAAAATAAAGAAAAATCCGACAATAGATAAAACCGCAATTAAATATTTCACAGTTCCCAAAAACTTCTTCTTGAGGACTAAATAAGTTCGTAGTACAAGAAGCCCGGCAAAATACCAGAGAGTTAAGTTAGCATAAGTACTATGCGTATCGATGGCATCGAGATTAATGTTGGCTCCCAATTTTGCCCATTGATGTGCAACATCTTCTGCTTGATTGCCAGTAAGAACTGCAGCTAACGCTGCAAGCACTCCGAGCAATAAAATAAGATGAGCAGTTTTAGAAAAAAACTCCTTCTTGAAAAGCACGCCGATTAATTCTAATAAAACATAGACTGACAAAAGCGCCACCGGGAAATGAACAATTTTGGGATGAAGTTGTGCTAAGAAATCCATTTACTTTCCTTTCATAATTAATTTAACCGCATAAAATTGAGCCGCCGTTTACATTTAAAATCTCACCGTTAATATGCCGGGCTAAATCAGAAGCAAGAAATAAAACAGGCCCAGCAATATCTTCGGCATCGGCAATTCTTTTAATCGGAATTTCGTTTCTAACTTTTTCTTTGTAGATGCTGTCTTCAAATACTCCGGCGGACATATCAGTTATAACCCAGCCGGGAGCAACGCAATTAACATTTATATTAAACTCACCAAGCTCGGCTGCGAGCGATTTAGTAAAAGAAATTATTCCTCCTTTTGATGAGGCGTAATGTGAATAAAAAGGCTCTCCTCTTTGTCCGGCTGTTGAGCTTATATTAATTATTTTCCCGAATCTCTTATTCTTCATCAAAGGAATTAGTGTTTTTGAAAAAAGGAAAGCGCTAGTTAAATTTATTCTGATTGTCTCTTCCCATTCCTCAAGGCTCATTTCGTCAACCATACCGTATTTCCAAACGCCGGCATTATTAATAAGAATATCTATGCCGTCAAAATCAGAAATAATCTCTTCGGCAGTTTCAATTATTTCTTTAGAAATATTCAAATCAACTTTGTATGATTTTATTTTTATAAGAGATGAAAAGCTTTCTGCTAATTTTTTAGCATCTGCACCGCTCTTATTATATGTGAAAGCAACTTCCGCTTTTGATTGAGCAAATATTTTTACGCATGCAGCACCGATGCCGCGTGAGCCTCCGGTGATTAAAACTTTTTTGCCAGCCATGTTTATCATAATTAATATTCAACCTTAAATAAGAATAGACCGTTTGCTGGAACTGATTCTCCAGCCGCTTCCCTGTTTCTTTCAGCGATAATTTTCATAATATATTTTTCATCATATTTTTTTTCAAAAGTGTAAAGAAGCGTTCCGATAATGGTGCGAACCATTCCATGCAGATATCTATCCGCTGCAATTTTAAATATTATTAAGTCCTTTGAATTCTTCCAAATAATATCATACACAGTACATATTTTATTTTCGGTTTCGCTGTTCTTTATTGAAAATGACGTAAAGTCATTTTGTCCTATTAAGATTTTACTCAGTGAATTTAATGCATCGCAATTGATTTTATTGTGATAAAAAAAAGAATATCGAAATAAAAAAGGAGACTTGAACTGAGATATAAAATAAATATAAGTTCGTTTCTTAGCATCAAACCTTGCGTGAAAATTTTCATTAACCTCTTCAATCTTAATTATAGAAATTTCCTTTGGTAAGATTGAATTTAATTGATGATTGAATCTATATATATCAATCTTGGCTTTAGTTTTAAAATTCGCAGCCTGACCAAGAGCGTGAACACCAGCATCAGTTCTGCCGGATCCTATTAGGTTCACTTCTTCCTTTAAAATAGTTTTTATCGAATTAGAAATTTCCTCTTGAACGGTATGCGCATTTTTTTGAATTTGCCAGCCCGCGTAATTTGTGCCGTCGTATTGAATTAAAAGTTTATAATTGTACACTTATTAATTCGCCGAAATTATTTAACGTATACTGTTTTTATATTCACAAATTCTTTAATTCCAAAAGACGAAAGCTCCCGTCCGTAACCGGATTCTTTAATCCCTCCGAAAGGCAAACGCGGATCTGATTTAACAAATTCGTTTACAAAACATGAACCCGCATCTATTTTTTCTCTTGCAATTTTTTCGCCTCTAATTTTATCGGAGGTAAAAACAGCGGCTCCTAAGCCAAACACCGAATCATTTGCAGCTTCGACGGCTTCTTTTTCATTTTTAACTTTTATTAAAGCCGCAACCGGACCAAATAATTCCTCATCGTAAGCAGGCATTCCAGGACGAACCTCGCTAAGAATTGTCGGAGGATAATATGCTCCTGCTGTTTCTGGAATAAATCCGCCAAGCAAAAGCTTCGCACCAAGCTTAATACTTTTTTTAACTTGAATATGGAGTTCATCTCTTAAATCTACTCTTGCCTGCGGACCTAAATCATTTCTTTCATCCAGCGGATCACCCATTTTTTTCATCTTCATATTTTCTAAAAATAATTTTTCAAACTCGTCATAAATTTTTTCAACGACGATAAACCTTTTAGCAGCAATGCAGCTTTGTCCGCCGTTGATCAATCTGGAATTTACACAAGTTTGAGCCGCTAAATTTAAATCAGCGTCTTCAAGCACCAGGTACGGATCGCTGCCGCCTAATTCTAAAACTGTTTTTTTCAATGATGCACCGGCAAGCGCTGCTACTGACTTTCCCGCCGTAACACTTCCTGTCAAAGTTACTGCTTTAATATATCTGTTTACGATTATCTCTGTAATTCTTTTGGAAGAGACAACTAACGTTCTAAAAAGATTTTCAACAAAGCCAGCTTCTTTAAAAATATTTTCAATTGCTAAAGCACAACCCGTAACATTGGATGAATGCTTAAGAACCGCTGCGTTACCAGCCATCAAACATGGCGCCGCAAAGCGAAATACCTGCCAGAAAGGGAAATTCCACGGCATCACGGCAAGAACTACTCCAAGCGGCTGATATGAAACGAAACTTTTCGAAGCGTCAGTTTCTACTATTTGATCGATTAAAAATTTCTCAGCATTTTCAGCATAATAATCGCAAACCCAAGCGCATTTTTCAATTTCTGATTTTGATTGAAGAATTGGTTTGCCCATTTCTAATGTCATTAACCTGCCGAGTTCCTCCTTTTTGCTGCGTAAAATTTCTGCTGCCATTTTCATCTTCAACGATCTTAGAGCAAAATCTGTTTCCCGCCATACAAGAAACGCTTCATGTGAAAAAGAGATAATTTCTTCTATCTCCTTTTTGTTCATCTCAATGTATGATTTAATGTCCTCACCTGTTGCCGGATTTATAGAACTGATCATCTTCCACCTTCTAATATTATTATCACTCAAAAAATAAACTTTATTTAGCTAATGCGCTTTATGGCAACTAAAGTTTTATCATCGGAATAACTTCCATTCTTAGAAAAAATAATTAGCGCATCCAAGATTTTATAAACAATTTCTTTCGGCGTTAAGTGTTTATTTTCTTTTAAAATATTACTTATTCTTTCCTCTCCGAAGTTCTCAAAATCGGCATTAGCAGAATCTACAACTCCGTCTGAAAAAATCAGCAGCACGTCATTAACATCAAAATTAATATTTTCAATAATATACTTAGCATTCGGCGTAGGTCCCAGCACCGGTCCTGTCGGATAAAGATATTTTATTTCGTCGGAATCATTTTTTATAAACATCGGCGGATTATGTCCCGCGTTCGCATATAAAAATAATCCTCCTTGATCCTGAGAAAGTTCGCCGTAAAATAATGAAGCAAATTTATCATCTTCAAATATTTTATTCACAAGTGAATTCATCCGCCTCATCAAGACAGCCATTTTTATTTCAAAGTTGCAAGCCATTCTTAATGCGCCGGAGATATACATTGCTTCGGCGGCGGCGCTAACGCCCTTACTGGCTGCATCGCCAACGGTTACTCCTAAAATATTGGACTCTCCGCCGATTTCCAGATAATCAAAAAAATCTCCTCCAACTATTTCTGCCGGATCGGTTAGACCGAATAAAATATAATTATTAAATCTATACTCATGTTCCGGTAAAATACTTTTTTGCAGTTGACGGGCTTTATCGATATCAGCTTTTAATGAATTAGCCCGGAATGAATATCTGAATTGATTTATTTGCGAAGTCAATGCAGTTGCAATGATATTCAAGGTTAATCTTAAATCTTCATCTATGCTTTCTGAATTAAGTGCAAGCAAGTATTCGTAATAAAGTTTTCCGTTTACTCTTATTTTAGAGCCAACGCCGGAAGCTGAGTAATGCATAATCCCGATACCTCGTAAAAATTCGTTAGTCTCATTACCAAGCACAGTTCTTTCTTTTGCGATCAAATCAAATAAAGGATAGTCAGAAATTTGAACGCGGAAATATTTCTCTATTTTATCAAGGCTTCCTGTTTGATACATCAATTCATATTCGCTTTTCAATGGATCAAGCTGCCAGATTCTGCCGCCGGTTACTTTTATATCTTCTAGTTCAATAATCTGGTTAAGCACCTTTTCAAGCATCTCTGCTTCATCTGTAAATTTTTGCGAAGCAATAGCTTCTACAGTTTTGTGTAATTTCCTTTGATCCATAAATAATGCTTAATATATTATTTAAATATTTTTTTAGAACCTGGTTTTACAAGAGGTAAATTATTTTTACAAAGCTCGCATGCTTCCGCTGCGAAAGACACGGCATCGATTTTCATCGCACTCATTTGCGGAAACCCGAAGTTGACTTTCCCGTTGCTGCGGTCAACTATAAAACCAACGCCTTGTACAACAGCGCCGGCATTTTTTACAATATCAATAACCTCAAAAACCGATCCGCCGGTTGTTACTACATCTTCACAAACTAAAACTTTTTCATCCTCTCTTAAAGAAAAACCTCTGCGCAGTGAAAGCGATTTATCTTCTCTTTCAGCAAAAATAAATTTTTTATTTAATTGTCTCGCCACCTCCTGACCTACAACAATACCGCCGATTGCGGGCGCAATTACGGTATCGACTTTATATAACTTAAAAAAGTCCGCAATCTTTTCACTCAAAAGTTTGTTGTACTCCGGATATTGTAAAACTTTAGCGCACTGGAAATAAATATTGCTGTGTCTTCCTGAAGTAAGTAAAAAATGACCTTCTAAAAGTGCTTCAGTCTTTTTAAATATTTCAAGAATTTCTTTTTCATTCAAGCTCATTTAGGAAATCCTCCATTTCCGCGGCGGCTCGCTTATCGCCTGCCTCTTTTGCTTTCATTATACCGTTAATAAATAATTGTTTAGCTTCTTCAACTTTATTTAAATTTGATTTAAGCAGTGCAAGCTGCATATAAGCAGGAATATAGTTTTCATCTTGTGCTAAAACTTTCTTCAAATATTCTTCCGCATCCAAAAATTTTTTTTGAGAAAGATGTTCAAGAGCGATCCCGTACAGGACAAAGGAATCCTCTGGTTCTTTTTCCAAAAGCTTCAGCAGCGCTTCAAGTCGATCATTCATTTATAATTGTTTCTATTTTTTCCGCCAATTTGAAATCATTTTCCGTAACACCGCCGGCACTGTGCGTCGAAATAAATATTCTTACTTTATTCCATGAGTGAAGCAAAATATCCGGGTGATGGTCCATCTTTTCGGCTTCAATTCCGACTTTAATAATAAAACTGAGTGAATCGGAAAAACTATTTAGCTGAAATTCTCTTTCAACTTTGTTATTAGAAAAATTCCAACCGTTCAAACTTTTTAGTCTCTCCAAAATTTCATCGTTATTCAGAACCTTCATAAAACCTCCGTAATATTTTGTTACGAAAAAAAAGCGTATTAAAAAATAATACGCTTTTAATTTTTGATTATTGAAATGACATCTTTGTTATAATCATGATTCCGGTGTATCGCTTTTTTCTTTTTCTTCATGAGGCGAACTAAACGAGCCGTCATCTTCAACAAAAATTACTTCATCGGTATTTTCAAAATGCTTTGCAATAATTTTTGCGCCTTCCTTGAACGAACCGCGCAGTATTTCTTCAGCAATCGTATCTTCTACATATTTCTGTATTGCCCGCTTCAAAGGTCGTGCACCGTATTTCTCATCATAACCTTTATCTACAAGAAAACTCTTTGCAGTATCATCAAGCGATAGTTCCATTTTATTTTCGTGCATGTTGGAATAAAGATCTTTCAGTTCTATATCTATAATCTTAAGAATATCGTCTTTATTCAAATTTCTAAATACAATAGTTTCATCAACGCGGTTCAAAAATTCAGGATTGAACAATTTCCGCATCGCATCTTCAACCGTGTTTTTAAGATTTGAATATTTATCAGCACTCGATTCGTCGCCGAATCCGAAAGAACTTATATTTTTAATATCCCTTGCGCCGACATTTGTAGTCATAATAATTATCGTGTTTCTAAAATCGACCTTACGCCCAAGACTGTCCGTCAAAACACCGTCATCAAGTACTTGAAGCAATATACTAAAAATATCCGGATGAGCTTTTTCAATTTCATCAAAAAGAACAACGGCATAAGGACGGCGTCTAACTTTTTCTGTCAACTGTCCTCCTTCTTCGTAACCAACATATCCAGGAGGCGCTCCGACCAATCGTGACAGCGAAAATTTCTCCATGTACTCGCTCATATCAATTCTAATTAGCGCATCGTCAGAATCGAAAAGATAATGTGCAAGAACTTTGCACAATTCCGTTTTCCCAACTCCCGTCGGTCCCAAAAAGATAAAGCTTCCAATCGGTCTATTCGCTCTCTTTAAACCTGCCCTAGTTCTTCTAATAGCTTTTGTAAGCTTTGTTACGGCTTCGTCCTGACCAACTATTCTCTGTTTTAGAGCCTCATCCATTTTCAATAATTTTTCTGATTCAGTTTGAGCGACTCTGTTTACCGGAATACCCGTCATCATAGCAACCACAGTAGCAACGTCCTCTTCGCTGACATCGTGAATTATATCCCGCGTCTTTGCTTCCCATTCACGCTTTGCTATTTCAAGGTCAGACTGAAGATTTCTTTCTTTGTCGCGAAGTCTTGCAGCTTCTTCATAATCTTGTTTTTTAACTACCGAGGCTTTTTCCTGCCTAACTTTTTCAATTTCTTCTTCGAGAGTTAAAATATCCTGAGGTACTTCAAAATTTCCCATGTGAACGCGTGAGCCGGCTTCATCAATTACATCGATTGCTTTATCCGGTAGATGGCGATCAGTAATATAGCGGTTACTAAGTTTTACAGCTGCATCAATAGCATCTTTAGAATACCTTACATGATGATGTTCTTCATATTTGAATTTTATGTTATTCAAAATTTGAATTGTCTCGTCGTAGCTTGGCGGCTCAACCATGACTTTTTGGAATCGTCTGTCAAGCGCACCGTCGGTCTCAATATATTTTCTATATTCATCAAGCGTAGTTGCGCCTATGCACTGGATGTCTCCGCGCGCTAATGCAGGCTTAAACATATTTGACGCATCCAGTGATCCCGAAGCGCCTCCCGCACCAACTATCGTATGAAGTTCATCAATAAACAGGATAACATCTTTAGCTTTTTCAAGCTCGTTCATTAGAGCCTTCATTCGTTCTTCAAACTGACCGCGGTATTTTGTTCCGGCAACCAGTCCGGCAAGATCAAGAGTAACGACCCGTTTATCCTGCAAAATTCGTGGAACCTTTCTTTGAACAATTCGCAGAGCTAAACCTTCGGCTATTGCAGTCTTTCCAACGCCAGGTTCACCAATCAACACGGGATTATTCTTTTTGCGGCGACTTAAAATTTGCGCCACTCTTTCAATTTCCTTTTCTCTGCCGACTACAGGATCAAGTTTATCTTCAAGAGCAAGTTTGGTAAGATCTCTTCCGAAATTATCAAGCACCGGTGTTTTGGTACGTTCGATTTTTTTATCAGGCGGCGGAACTGTAGCTCCTCCGGCATCTTTAGGATTCTTATTAGTAAGCATAGCGTTCAATTCCGAACGAGCAGCATCATAAGTTACATTAAACTGATGAAGAATTTGAGTTGCGATATTATCTTCATCTCTTAAAAGAGAAAGTAACAAGTGCTCAGTACCTATAACATCAGCTTTATATATTTTTGATTCAATTTGAGTGATCTTTAAAACTTTTTCGGCTTGTTTTGTTAGAGGTATATTGCCGATAGTCAGCGTTCCACCGGAAGTACGCACGGTATCCTCGATGGCTTTTTTTAGCTTCATAAGATCGCAATCAAGATTTCTAAGAATCCTTACTGCGACTCCTTGTCCTTCTCTAATAATTCCTAATAAAAGATGTTCGGTCCCGATATAATCGTGACCCAATCTTAAAGCCTCTTCTCGGCTTAATCTAATAACATCTTGTAGTCTATCTGAAAAATTTCCTTCCATAATAGTACCCAATTTTTGTTTATAACAGAAACAATTTTCAAAGCAATTGTTTGAACTAAATATAAAGATTGATTTCCCAGCAATCAAGCCGGGCAATGCAACCTTTCTTTTCTTTGATTTATACAAATATAGAAATTTTTTCTTTCCAAATGTATGATTTTATTTTTGTGCATGAAAATTATGATTTACGGCATAAATATAACTGTTTAACAGCATTTTGCTGTCTAATGTCTACAACCTACCTATTTAGAGTGTTTTTTGTAATTAGTTTAAAATAATTAGGAGTTATATAATCATTTAATATATTTTTGACGTTATTAAGAATTACATCAAGTATAGGATTTATCAATGAGTAAACCCCGTCTAAGTTTCTGGCAAATCTGGAATATGAGTTTTGGCTTTTTAGGGATTCAGTTTGGATTTGCTCTTCAAAATGCAAATGTAAGTCGAATCTTTGAGACACTCGGCGCAAAAATAGATGCAATTCCGATTCTCTGGATCGCAGCGCCTATTACCGGACTGATCGTTCAGCCGATTATCGGACACATGAGTGATAATACCTGGGGCAGACTTGGAAGACGCCGACCGTATTTTTTATCCGGAGCAGTTCTTGCCTCACTTGCATTGATTATTATTCCTAATTCTTTTGTACTTTGGATGGCTGCGGGGATGTTATGGATAATGGATGCTTCTATTAATATTTCGATGGAACCTTTCAGAGCTTTTGTCGGCGATATGCTTCCATCCGAACAACGCACAGTTGGATTTTCCATGCAGAGTTTTTTTATTGGTATCGGCGCAGTCGTTGCTTCTGCACTTCCCTACATAATGACTAATTGGTTTGGCGTCAGCAATACTGCAGCGGAAGGTGTAATCCCGCAATCCGTAAAGTTGTCTTTTTATATTGGCGGCGTCGTTTTTTTCCTCGCAGTGCTATGGACAGTTGCAAGCACAAAAGAATATAATCCGGAAGAATTGAAAAAATTCAGCGAAGAGAATAAAGCAGAGCTTTCTAATGCTCAAAACGAAGAGAACTTTATTCCGTCTAAAAAATTTTATTCTAGGGGATTGGCCTGGGCTATAACAGGGGTTGTACTCTTTCTTACTTTTTATTTTTTCATTTATATGGATTATGGATTAGGAGTATTCTTTTTAGGCATAACCGCTTTTGGCGTACTTCAGATAATAGTAGCATTTCTTACTTTACAAAAGAAGACTTTTAATGGATTTGTTATCGTAATGAATGATCTTTTCAAAATGCCAAAGACTATGGTTCAGCTTTCTTATGTGCAGTTTTTTTCATGGTTCGCTCTTTTTGCAATGTGGATATACACTACTCCGGCAGTAACGCACCATATTTATCATGCGAGTGATACTTCTTCTGCATTATACAATGAAGGCGCAGACTGGGTTGGTGTTTTAATGTCAGTTTATAACGGCTTTGCTGCAGTGACGGCATTTTTATTAGTTTATCTTGCGAAGAAAACCAGCAGAAAAGGAGTTCACGCAATCAGCTTAATAATTGGCGGAATAAGCTTAGCTTCATTTTATGTAATTCAGAATCCGCATTTATTATTAATCTCCGAACTTGGAATCGGATTAGCCTGGGCTTCTATTCTTGCAATGCCTTACGCAATCCTAACCGGTTCTCTGCCTGCAAATAAAATGGGAGTTTACATGGGAATTTTTAATTTCTTCATCGTTATCCCGCAAATAACGGCAGCAGCAATACTGGGCTTTTTTGTAAAGCATCTTTTCGGTGACGAAGCAATTTATGCGCTTCTTCTGGGTGGAGTTTCTTTTATAGTTGCAGCGCTTCTTGTTTTAAGAGTTGATGACGTTGATGAAAAATAAAAATTCATTTTAATTTTTCGCTAAATACTTTTTCAAACTTCTCAACCTTTGGCGCGATAACAAACGAGCAATAACCTTGGTACGGGTTCTTTTCAAAATAGTGTTGATGATAAGCTTCCGCTGGATAGAACTTTTTAAATTCTGAAATTTCTGTTACTATTTTGTGGTTATATGCACCGGAGTTATCAAGCTCTTCCTTATAAAATTCTGCTGATTTTTTTTGTTCTTCATTATGATAAAGAATTATTGAACGGTATTGTGTCCCAACGTCTGCTCCCTGCCGGTTTAAAGTAGTAGGATCATGCGTCTTCCAGAATATTTTTAATAATTCTTCATAAGATATTTCATCCGGATCAAATTGCATCTGGCAGACTTCCGCATGCCCGGTCTTCCCCGTGCACACCGATTCATAGCTTGGAGATGTAATATCGCCGCCGGAATATCCGCTTACAACCGTTAGAACTCCTTTTACTCTTTCGAAGATAGCTTCGGTGCACCAAAAACATCCGCTGCCAAAAGTAGCAGTTTCAAACTTGCTCTTATTACTTGTCATTTTTTATTTCTATGTAATTTTTAAAAATAACATTGATTTTTAATTCCACAATAGATGTATAACACAGATTAAATCTGATTTTACCCGCAGCAGCATCTTTACTTTATTAAATAATTATTTTAGCTTCGTCAATAAGAAATCCGCGAGACCATGATGGAAATGAATGTTAGCACAAAAAGAAATAGCTGGAACTTAGCAGTAATTTTTGCACTGCTGACAGCAATTATACTTTTGGGCGGTTTGCTCTTTTATAATAAAATAAAAAATGAGAGCAAGAAGGAAGCTTATAAAAATTTAAAAGAAATCAGCAAGCTAAAGACCGAACAAATAGAAGAATATCTTACTGAGATTAATAATAACGCAAAATTCCTTCAGAATAATTCTTCGCTGAAGAATTTGGTAAAAAAGTATTCTTCCGCGCAGCGCCTAAAATTTGAAAAAGATATGACCTCTTTCCTGCAGACAATGAAGTCAAATCACGATTATTCATGTATAGCAATTTTATCAAGACAGGGGAAAATTATTTTTTCTCTTAAGGATGCACGAGTAAAAATTAATGCTGAAGATATTTCTGACGCCTTGTCATCATTATCTTCAAAAAAAATAATACTTACCGATTTCAGAAGTGAAAGTCTTGCTGAAGAAAATTATATAGACAATTACGTTCCTGTCTTTACAAATAAAGGTAAAACTGCGCTTTGTGTAATATTGTTAAGAATAGACCCGGCAAAAATATTTTATAAGATGGTAGAATCCAGCGGCGGAATATTTAGTACTCTCGACTTTGTGTTAATAAAAAAGAATAAAGACTCAGTCTTATTTTTAAATAATGTCCGCTTTAAGAAAAATACCGCGCTTAGATATGCTGTTAGTTTGTCCGACACTAATGTTGTAGTTGCCAAGGCAGGGCTTGGAAGAACAGGTATCCAGGAAGGGTTAGATTACAGGGGACAAGATGTTCTCGCTTATATAGACAAAATTCCGTCAAGTAATTGGCGCTTGATAGTGAAAGTCGATTCGGATGAAATTTTTGCTGATCTAACGCAGCGAACTATTTTTATTTCCACTATCGTCGCCTTCTTAATACTGCTCGCCGCGCTCAGCATTTTTTTAATCTGGAAATTTCAACAGACAAAATACTACCGCCAATTATATAATGCCGAAGTTGAGTTAAAAGCTCTTAGCAAGCATTTTGAGTACTTGATAGAACATGCTAACGACATAATTTTGCTGATGGACGAGAACCTAAGAATAATTGAGGCGAATAATAAAGCTTTGGAAGAGTACGGTTACACTAAAGATGAAATACTTAAGCTTAGGATAATGGACATCAGAGCGGAAGGGACAACGCATTCATTCAGCGAAATAATTAAAGACTATGAAATTAAAAACGGATTATTATTTGAAACCACTCATAAAAAGAAAGACGGCAGTACATTCCACGTAGAAGTAAGCGCAAGAGAAATTGAAATTGATGGGAAAAAATTTTATCAAAATATAAATAGAGATATAACTGAACGAAAAAATGCCGAGCTAAAGATAAACCATTTGAACAGAGTTTATTCCGTGTTGAGCAATATTAACCAGGCGATAGTTCGTGTGCATAATAAACAAAAGCTGCTTGATATGGCTTGCCAAATTGCTGTTGAAAACGGACAGTTTAATCTTGCATGGATAGGCTTGTATAATGACGACAATGAATTAATAATAGCTGCTAAAAGCGCAGAACATAAAAAATATCTGGATAATTTAGAGGGCTTACTAAAAGAAAATAAATCGGATAAAGGAATGGCGAGTACTGCCGTCAAAAACGGCAAATATTTTGTAAGCAACGATATTTCCAAAGATACCGCGCTGGAGTATTGGTTAAGCGGACGTTTAAATTATAACCTCCTTTCTGTTGGAGTTTTTCCTCTAACTTATTTTAACAAAACTGCAGGTTTATTTATTTTCTATTCCGACGAAAAAAATTATTTTGACAATGAACAGGTAAATCTGCTCGAAGAATTATCAAAAGATATTTCTTTTGCTTTGGAATTTATAGAAATAGAAAAAGAAAGAAGACAAAATGAAACTGCGCTTTCAAACAGCGAAAGGCGTTATAAAAATCTTTTTGAAAGTAATCCGAATCCAATGTGGGTTTATGATGTAGATACATTAAGAATTGTAGACGTCAACGATACGGCAGTAAATCATTACGGCTACTCAAGAGAAGAATTTCTTTCTTTTACGTTAAAAGATATAAGACCGGATACCGAAGTTCAAAAGCTTATGGATAACGTGCAAAGCAACGATGAGAGAATTCAGCGTTCCGGATTATGGGAGCATAAGAAGAAAGACGGCTCTATTATATATGCTGAAGTCAACTCGCACTCGCTGCCTTATGAAAATGGAAAACATTTGCGAATAGTTATTGCAAATGACCTTACCGAAAAAGTAATGGCTGAAAAAGCTCTCAAAGAAACGGAAATGAAATATCAAACGTTGGTTGAACAAGCTGCTGACGGAATATTCATTTCGGATGCCAAAGGAAACTTTGTCGATGTTAATTCAAGCGGCTGCAAAATGTTAGGCTATGAGAAAAATGAATTATTAAAATTAAATATAAGGAATACTAACTATATCAATTCCTCTTCTCTACCCCAAAATATATTAGACGTATTAAACAGCAAGCAAATTTTGTTTGAAACAGCTTTGATAAAAAAAGACGGAACGGTGGTGCCAGTTGAAATCAGCTCAAAAAAAATGTCTGATAATCTTGTTCTTGGTGTCGTTAGAGATATTACCGACAGGAAAAGACATGAAGAAGAAATCAAGAAACTAAATGAACAGCTTGAACTCCGCGTGGAGGAAAGAACAGCGCAGCTATCGGCATCGAACAAAGAGCTTGAAGCTTTCTCCTATTCTGTCTCCCACGATTTGCGCGCGCCGCTCCGCGCTATCGACGGTTTCTCAAAAATTATTCAAGAAGATTATATCGATAAACTGGATGAGAATGGTAAAAGACTTTTAGATGTTATTAGAAATAATTCTCAAAAAATGGGACAGCTAATTGACGACCTTTTGGCTTTCTCGCGAACCGGCAGAAAAGAAGTGGTGCTCTCTCAAATAGATATGAACAATTTATTTAATTCAATTTATTATGAGCTGAAAAATAATTTAGCAGGCAGAGATATAAAATTTATTCTTAACGATCTTCCTCAGGCAGAAGGCGATTTAGCGCTGCTAAAACAAGCAATTATTAATCTTCTTTCAAACGCGATAAAGTTTACGCGAATCCGGCAGCAGGCTGTAATCGAGATCGGATCCGTTAGGATTAATAATGAAAATGTTTATTACGTTAAAGACAACGGTGTCGGCTTTGATATGAAATATAAAGATAAGTTGTTCGGGGTTTTTCAAAGGCTTCATACCGATGAAGAATTTGAAGGAACCGGTGTCGGACTGGCTATTGTCCAGCGAGTTTTCCACAAGCATAACGGGAAAATATGGGCGGAGAGCACTTTGAATGAAGGAACAACTTTTTATTTTACTATTCCGGAATCATAAAACTTATGAACTTGAATAAAATTAGATTTAACTTCTTAAAACAAAATTAAGGAAAAAGTATATGTCAGCAGAGATAGAAATTCTTTTAGTCGAAGATAATCCCTACGATGCCGAGATGACTTTGCGTGCATTAAAACAAAATAAGATTTCCAACAATATCTCGCATGTTAAAGACGGCGAAGAAGCACTCGAATTTATTTTTGCTACCGGAAAGTTCATGAACAGAGATAAACACACGCTTCCAAAAGTCGTTTTGCTTGATTTGAAACTTCCCAAGGTAAGCGGCATGGAAGTTTTACGGAAACTTAAAAATAATGAAGAAACAAAATCTATCCCGGTAGTCGTATTAACTTCTTCGCAGGAGGAGCCGGATATCAAAGAATGTTATTCGCTTGGAGTAAACAGCTATATTGTTAAGCCAGTAGAATTTGAAAAGTTTATTAGATCCGTCTCAGACATTGGACTCTACTGGCTTTTATTAAATAAGCCTCCTGTTTAGACAGCTTAATGAATAATTATTCAAAGCACGCCTTCTTGCTTTTTGAATTTTTATTTTGGAACTTTGAATCAGCTACAGCATATAGCTATTACATCTTTTAAATAGTAAAAACTAACTACAATAAAATTTATGAACGATAAATATAAAATCTTATTTCTGGAAGATAATATTAATGATTATGACCTTGCCGTAAGAGAAATAAGAAAATCAAAAATTGAATTTGATACAAAATTAGTTTCTACTAAAGAGGATTATGAAAGCGCGCTTACTGCTTTCAACCCGGATATTATAATTTCAGATTATATGCTGCCCGCATTTAATGGAATGGCTGCTCTTGAAATAAAGAAAAAAATATCGCCGTTTATTCCTTTCATAATTCTAACCGGCTCTATGAATGAAGAGACAGCTGTAACTTGCATGAAAGCCGGCGCCGACGATTATGTTATTAAAGAACATCTTGCAAGACTCAGCTCTGCTATTATATCTTCAATTGATAAATCAAAGATACACATACAGAAAGAACTGGCGGAAAAAAAACATCGTGAAAGTGAAGCCAGGTTCCGCATCCTTACTGAAACCACTGCCTCCGCAATCTTTATAAACCAGGAATATTTTATCTATGCTAACAGAGCCGCGCAGGATTTATGTGGTTATTCATTTGATGAAATTCTTAAAATGAAGCCGTGGGAATTTGTTCACCCGGACTATTTAGAAATTGCTCAATCCAGAGACGTTGCGCGAAGAAAAGGCGATGACGTTCCAAACAAATATGAGCTAAAAATTATTCGAAAAGATAAAGAAGAAAGGTGGATCGAAATTACTGCCGGAACCATCGATTATGACGGTCAAAAGTCTGTCATAGTTACTGCCTTCGATATTACCGCAAGAAAAGTGGATGAAGATGCTCTGCGGGAAAGCGAAGAAAGATATAGAAGCTCATTTGAGAACGCGGTGATCGGCAAAACTATAATTAATGCTGAAGGAAAATTCTTAAAGGTTAATAAATCCTTTTGTAAAATGATCGGCTACTCCGAAGAAGAGCTTTACAAAATGTCCTTCCCGGGGATTACTCATCCGCATGATATCGAAAGAAGCTGGGAACACGGCAACAAATTAATCAGCGGCGAGGTAACCAGTGATTCTTTTGAAAAAAGATACATAAGAAAAGACGGCTCCTCTATATGCGTTATCATGAGTTTCATAGTGTATTCAAAATTAAACGGCGTTCCCCACACATTTGCATCTGATATTATTGACATCACGGAAAGAAAAAAAGCAGAGTCTGCTTTAAAAGAAAGCGAAAGCCTTTTCCGCATTTTACTTGATACAACTACTACTTCTATTTTCATATACAAAAACGAAAACTTCATTGATGTTAATGAAGCCACTCTTAACTTAACAGGTTATACTAAAGAAGAATTTTTGAAGATGAAAATCTGGGATATAGTCCATTCCGATCACAAAGAATTAATAAAGCAGAGAATGCAGGACAGGATGCAGGGCAAAGACGTCCCTACTCGTTACGAATTTAAAGTAGTAGGAAAAGATGGAAGAATTATCTGGGTTGATTTTACTGCCGCAAGAGTTATTTACAAAGAAGAAAATTGTGTTATCGGAACCGCGTTCAATATAACCGGGCTTAAATACGCTTTTGAAGAGCTTCGCAAACTTAACCGCGCAGTTGAACAAAGCCCGACATCGATAATTATTACAAATGTTGAAGGCAATATTGAATACGTAAATCCGAAGTTTACTCAAGTGTCCGGCTATACTTTTGAAGAAATGAAGGGTAGGAATCCAAGAGCCATACAATCAGGTTTAACTCCTTTGAAAACTTATCAGGAAATGTGGCAGACTATTTTGAACGGAGGTGAATGGCGGGGCGAAATTCTTAATAAGAAAAAAAATGGAGAGCTTTATTGGGAATTAATGATCATATCCGGCATAAAAAATATACATGGTGAAATTACTCACTATCTTGCCATCAAAGAAGATATAACTGAAAAGAAACAAGCGCATGAATTACTATTGCGTTCCGAAACTCAGTTCCGTTCTGTCTGGGAAAATTCTTTCGATGCTATGAGGCTAATAGATGAAAACGGATTAATACTTGAAGTGAACGCCGCATACTGCAAGCTTGTCGGTAAAACTAAAAGTGAATTGGAAACAAAGCCTTACAACGTAGTTTATTCTGAAGCCGATCCTAATCTAATTGAAGATTTCAAAAGAGATTTTAAAACGCGTTCGTTAAGGTCTAATTATGAAGGACAGGTTACTTATTGGGATGAAAGAAAAATTTGGCTGGAAGTTTCTCATTCTTTTATCGAAATAGAAAATCAGCCGGCTAAGCTTCTCACTATTTTTAGAGATATTACAGCGCGTAAAGAAACTGAGCAGCAGTTAATTATTGCGAAAGAAAAAGCCGAGGAAGTAAGCAAATTAAAATCTAATTTCCTTGCTAACATGAGCCACGAGCTTAGGACGCCGATGATTGGCATTCTTGGTTTTGCCGAAATTCTACGCTCGGAGCTTGAAACCGATTCTCATAAAGAAATGGCTTCAACAATTTATGTAAGCGGCAACAGACTGCTTCAAACTCTCAACCAGCTGCTTGATCTTTCCAGGATTGAGTCTAACCGGCTTGACTTAAAGATGACCGCTGTAAATCTTGATCATTTTATTTCCGAACATATTAAGCTGTATCAAAGCGTAGCTTTAAATAAGAACCTGCGGCTTGAAGAAAAGATTCTTAAGAAAAATATTACCGCCCTTTTGGACGAAAGATTCCTTATTCAAATACTCGATAACCTTATTAACAACGCGTTGAAATTTACCAAGATGGGCAGCGTAACAATTGAAGTTGGTGAGGAAGTTTATGATGATAAAAACTGGGCTGTCGTTAAAATAATTGATACAGGCATTGGAATATCGGAAGAAAATATTAAAATTATTTTTGAAGAATTCAGACAGGCGAGCGAAGGCTTAGGAAGAAATTACGAAGGCACCGGGCTTGGTCTTACTATTACAAAAAAGGCTACTGAAATTATGGGCGGCAGAATTGTTGTTGAAAGCAAACTCGATATCGGTTCAACTTTTAAGATCTGTTTTCCATCTGTAAGCATTTCAACCGACATTCCGGTAACTGCAGCAGAGTCGGTGCATAAACATAAAAATTTTGAAGCTGAACCGGGAGGAAAACCTAAAATTCTTTTTGTTGATAACGATAAGTTCAGCAGAGATTTTGTTAAGCTCTCTCTTAAGAATTTTTACGACGTCGAGCTCGTTGATGACGGCGAGTCAGCAATTAAAAAAGTCGGCGAATCTTTGTTTGACGCTATTTTAATGGACATCGGCTTGGGCAATGGAATGGACGGCATAAAAACAACTCATGAGATAAGGAAAATTCAATTCTATAAAGATGTCCCCATTATCGCCGTAACTGCATTTGCGATGAAAGGCGATAAAGAAAAAATACTTTCGGAAGGGCTTACAGATTATATCTCCAAGCCTTTTACAAGAAAGGAAATCATCGATATCCTTAAAAAGAATCTTTCTTAACAATTTCATAATAAAAAATTTTCGGAATTTGTTTCATTTATATACTGAAACGTTTTATTTTTAAATGGTTGAATTTTAGCATCATTAAGTCTTTAAGGAAATGAAGCGGAAGGTCCTTCTGGTTGAAGATGATGAATCTTCACGTGACATAATAAAATATCTTCTCAAAGAATCCTTTGATCTTGTAATCACTTTCAGAGGCGAAGACGCAATTGCTTTGGCTAAGCAAAAGCAGTTCGACCTTATCCTCATGGATATAAAGCTTAATTATGGAATGAACGGAATCCAGGCGACTAAAGAAATCAGAAAGATTAATGGGTATGAAAACTGTCCTATCATTGCTATTACAGCTTACGCCATGAGAGGCGATGAAGAATATTTTCTTTCTCAGGGCATGTCAAAATATATTTCCAAACCTTTCGACTTCAAAGATTTTTTAAATACCATTAACACTACCCTTACGTCAAATAATTAGAAACCGCTTGCATCCTGCTAATAATTTTTTTTTATCCTTATATCAAATCAGTGTTTATTATCAAAATGGTTTCTTCAATAAACTTCTATCTTAGCTGGGAATAATTTTTAAATTAGACTTTAACGTGAAAAATAATCTCAATATTCTCCCGTACAATAATGCAGTTTCATACCAGCTAGGCTTAAATACTAGTCAAGACGCCTTTATTCTGAAAAGCCGCCGCAATGTTCTCTTTGGGAGAAAAATCTCAGAGTTAAAAGAGAAGAAATTAATTTGGATAAATAACCCGCGTTCCAAATCAGAAGTGGAGGCACTTAGCTCATACAACAATATTTTCTTAAACAATGTTCCGATTTTCATAACAGGCTGCAGCCGCTCCTTAATTCCCTTTCTCGAAAAAAATAATTTTGAGATAATGAAGACGGGCAAAGAAGCAATTTTAAATCTAAGCCATCCGCATTTCAAAAAAAGATCATTGAAGGAAATTATCAGAACAGGTTTTAGGAAAGGAAATGTAACCGAGTTCCCTTATTCAGAGGAAACCGCGGCAAGATTGGAAAAATTTAAAGCTACGTGCGTTCATGGTAATGAGCCGCAGTTAAAATATTTGTACAACGATGTTTTGCTTCCATCAAACAGACTTTTTGTCTTTGAGGCTAAAAACGGCAAGTGGCTCGGCGCGATAACGATAAACATAAAAGATCAGCGCAAGGTAGAAACCGGGTTGATCTTAAGATCAAATAACGCTGCTAAAGGAATTATGGAAGCTTTGATATATTCAATCTTCACAAAATTAAAAGACGAGGGGTTTGCTACATGGAGCCTCGGCGAAGTTCCGTATATAATTTATGACAGCCCGAAACTCTCCAAAGAATTTTTAATTAATTTTACGGGAAGAAGACTAAAATTTGCCTATAACTACCTTGGGCTTTACAACTTCAAAAATAAGTTTGAGCCGATATGGCAGGAAATCTATACCTGCGGAAAACCGAAATTAAACTTAACAACATTCTTAAAAGCCGCGTACATTAGCAACCTGTCGGCGCTGATTATAAATAAAATCATCAGCGGCTGATCTAATAAAATCCTTCCGAAAAATAATTCTTTTTAATTAAGATTTTCTCTTTGTTTTTTATGAAATAGCCTATTTCCGCTCATATTAAGCTCTTTAAAACCAAAAATCAGTCATTTGCAAAGTGAGTTCAGTCATTTGCAAAGTGAGTTCAGTCATTTGCAAAGGCAAATCGGTCACTTGCAAAGTGAGTTCAGTCATTTGCAAAGGCAAATCGGTCACTTGCAAAGTGAGTTCAGTCATTTGCAAAGTCAAATTGGTCATTTGCACAGCGCGCTTGACAATGTACGTGTTTTTGAATTTTAACTTTCAATGAATTCGGATTTTCGCTGCCGCTAAGAACAAGTTTAATCAGCAAAGTAATTCAAGCTGTTTTTTTCGAATGCCTGATGCGGGCTTCGATTTAAGGATTCCTATTGCCGCTGTTATTTGGTTAAAACTGATTTCGGCAATTCAAAAATATTTGAAGGTTCTGCTCCCTTCTCTTTGATTTGTCCAATGCTTTCAAAGTTAGTGTTTATTAGTTTCATAACGTCCTTTATAACGCCAAGCGAGCGCTGACTGAGTAAGTCGATTTTTACAAGCCCTAAATCTTCTATGGGATACATATCAGGCTGGGTAATAATAAGACCAAGACCTTTGTTCTTTGCATATTCTAATGCAACATAGTCTGTCATTGGTGCCGGCGTTATTACGATCCCGGAAGGATGTATGCTAAGGTGGCGCGGATAGTCCGCGATTTTTGAAGCAACGGAGATAATAGATTTCCATGGTTCTGAATTAAAGTTAAGCGATTTAGTCTCGGGGAATTTTTCTGAGATGCCTGGTAAGTTTTTCGCGCTGGTCCATGGAATAAATTTACTAAACTTTGATATCTCGCTTTCAGGTATGCCAAATACTTTTGCAACTTCTCTGAATGCTGAACGTGCTCGAAAAGTAACCGTAGTTGAGATCATTGCTACCCTGTCGTAACCGTATTTTTCAAAAACATATTTTATTATTTCATCTCGTTCTTTCCAGCTAAAGTCAAGATCAACGTCGGGCGGAGATGTTCTGCCGCGGTTTAAAAACCGCTCGAAGTATAAGTTGTATTTTAAGGGATCTACTTCTGTAAAGTTAAGGCAATATGATACAAGGCTGTTTGCCGCAGAGCCTCTGCCTATATGCATCATGCCTCGCTTCTTTGCCTCGTTTATTATGTCCCACACTATTAAAAAATAATCTGCGTAGCCAAGCTCATCAATTACCTCAAGTTCGTACTGCAATCGCTTCACGGCAGCTTCCGTGATCGGCTGGTATCTTTCAGATAAACCGTTAAATGATATTTTCCATAAAAAAGAAAATGCGGTTTCTTTGTTAGGCAAAGGAAATGTAGGAAACTTCAGCCTGCCCAGCTGCATGTCAACGTTGCATGACTGGGCTATCTTTTCAGCGTTCCAAACCGCTTCGGGTATCGCGCGCCAGTCATTTCTTAATTCTTCGGGTGTCTTGAGATAGAATTCTTCATCGGCAAGTTCTTCTTCCGAGATGTTGTCAATTGTTGTGTTTAGCCTTATTGCAGATACTGCCTTGTGAAGCAGAAAATCTTTTTGATGAACGAAGTATGAAGGGTGGGAAGCCGCAATCTGCATGTTGTTGGCTCTTGCATATTCATAAAGCGCGCGGGTCTTCTTTTTATGCTTCTCTGTAATTATTAGCTCAACGAACAGGTATGTACGGATCTCATTTGTAAGTTCAATTTGTTTGAGGAGTGCTATTGAAGAAGTAAGTATAAAAATATTATCTGCAGGCTGCGAGAGAGCTCTCACGAGAGAAAAATCTTCTTTCAGTTTCCTTGATGTAATTAACTTGCATAGATATGAATACCCTGCGTTATTCTTTGCGAGGAAGACTGCGTGCAGCTCTTTGTCTTTGGGATCGTCAATATATGCCCCGATAATCGGTTTGATATTTTGCTCAGCCGCTGCTTTAGTAAATTG
This sequence comes from Bacteroidota bacterium, assembly GCA_021824565.1. Classification (GTDB taxonomy): domain Bacteria; phylum Bacteroidota; class Ignavibacteria; order Ignavibacteriales; family Ignavibacteriaceae; genus FEN-1297. Next base: position 58,337 of record JAKAKL010000142.1, read on the forward strand.
AATCAACCCGTACATTGCGTTTGTATCTGTAAGCGCGGCGTAACGGCTGCCGGACTTTTTTGCGAATGATACGAGATCAGGAATAGGTATTGTGCCTTCTAGTAAAGAATAATTTGAGTGCGCGTGTAATGTGAACATGTTCTTTTCAATTTTTGATACCGGTTATAAAAAGCCGGGTAATTTTCAATTCTTCCCTATGTGAATAGAGTTGTAACCATACTTGCCGCGGATTTTCATTACGGCGCGAAGCATCCGTTTCCTTATAACATTTTCATCTGCAAACAAAACTTCCTGCTCGCCAAAGCTGCTCAATTTGCTTAAATGAATTCCTATGAGCCGTACTCCGACTCTCCGTGTATATGCTTTTCGGAAGAGATCGACCGCGGTGTCGTAAACAACTTTATCATCATCAGTATTTTTAACTGTCTTAGCTCTTGTAATAGTAACAAAGTCTGAATAGCGCAGCTTAATAGATATCGTAGAAGATTGGAAATTTTCATCCCTTAAAAGCTGGCACGCTTTCGCAGTCAGATCAAAGAGAATAGATTCGATTTTTGCTTTATCAACTAAGTCGGTATCGAATGTAGTCTCTTTAGATATGCTTTTTCTTTCGTGCTCTACAACTACCAGATCATTCCCGCGACCGTTTGCTTTTTCCCAGAGGTCTAAACCGAATTTACCCAGTATAGCGGCAAGATAATCCGGTGATGTATCTGCTATATCGCTTACAATCCGGAAGCCCCGTGTACGAAGCAGCGGCAGCAGCTTTTTACCTATGCCTGGGATCTTCTCGATCGGAAGCGGAGCTAAAAATTCTTTCTCTTTTCCGGCGGGAACATACGTAACTCCCATCGGCTTGTTAAAGTCCGAAGCTATCTTAGCAAGCGTCTTGTTGGAAGCTATACCAATAGAACAAGGCAGCTTAAATAGATTGAAGATTTCAGACTGAATCCTTTTAGCGAATGAAAGAGCGTCGCCGTAAATAGTCTCGCAGCCTGTAAAGTCAAGGCTGAACTCATCTATTGAAGCCTGCTGGACAACCGAGAAATAACCATCGAGAAATTTTTTCACTAACTTGGAATAACGACCATACTCTTTACCGTGACCGTGTATAAATAATGCGTTTGGGCAGAGACGGTATGCAGTACGCGCCGGCATCCCGGACTGCACTCCATACTTTCGTGTTTCATAACTGCATGCCGCTGCAATTCCCCGCCCGTTTGGGTCCCCCCCAACAATAACCGGCTTCCCCATTAGGGAAGGATCAAGTATACGTTCCACTGATACAAAAAACGCATCCATATCCAGGTGAAAGATTGTTTTCATTATTAATTGTCAATTCGCTTGTTTTTAATATTGACTATTATGCTTATAGTTAGTAATATAGTGAACAAATATACACCTAAATATGGAAAAAGAACCAGACATAAGCAATACCGTTTTGATTGATATGGCAAAATATAACCTGCCGAACAGCGGACTATTGCGGATATTCGACAGCATCCCTAAGCTTATCCCCGGGACGGGATTTAACATATTTGAATACCAAAAAGTTTTTAATGATGAGATAACAAAAAAACTAATTAGGGAAGGCAGAACAATCGGATGCTTTTACATCGAGTCGCCTGGAATGCGCTCGCTGCTTAAAAGAACAAACTGCGATACGTTTGAACTGCTTACCGCAGTCTCTTCTGTAATTCGACCGGGAGTAGCTGAATCCGGAATGATGAAAGAATTTATTGTACGGCATAAAAATTCAAAGCTTCGAAAATATCTTGTCCCTGAGATGGAAGCTATACTCGGTGAAACATACGGTGTTATGATATATCAGGAAGACGTACTGAAAGTGGCTCATCATATCGCGGGCTTAAGTTTAGAAGAAGCCGATTTGCTTAGAAGAGCAATGAGCGGAAAGATGCGCTCGCATGCCGCGATGCAATTGATAGTAGATAAATTTTTTCATAACTGCAGGGCGAAAGGATACTCGGAAGAGATCACAAATAAGCTTTGGAAACAGATCGAGAGTTTTGCAGGCTATGCTTTTTGCAAGGCTCACAGCGCCTCATTTGCGGTGTTCTCTTTCCAGGTGGCTTACCTTAAAGCGCACTACCCGGCTGAGTTTATGGCTGGCGTTCTATCAAACGGCGGCGGGTATTATTCTCCTGCCGTATATATTAGCGAGTGCAGAAGGTTAGGACTAAAAGTGATGCTTCCTTCTATCAACAAAAGTAATTTTGAATATTCGGCGTACAAAGACACTGTTAGGATCGGCTTTGCTGCTATTAAGAATTTTGAAAAGGAATCTGCCGGCAGAATAATAAACGAAAGAAATAAGAACGGGAAATTCAAATCACTGAAAGATTTTTTAAATAGAACCGGCTTGAGCATCACTCAAACCGAGATGCTTATTAAATGCGGCGCTATGGACTGTCTCCATGAAACAAGACCGGCTCTGCTTCGCCTTTCCGATGTGTATTTCAGAAATAAAAAGATGAATGAGTGCATTGAGGGAAATCTCTTTGCAAACGAACAGACTAACTTAGAAAAGGAAGCATGGACAATGAAACAATTCAGCATTGAGGAAATATGTGTAAGCGAATACGAAGCCTTTGGCTATATGGTAACAAAGCATCCTTTAGAATTTTTTGCCGGTGAGTTAAAAACTGCGGGATTGTCTAATGCGATTGATATTCCAGGGCTTAACGGGCGCAGTGTTAAAATGATCGGCTGGTATATGACGTCTAAGAGAATAACTACCGGCAAAGGCGAAGTAATGAAGTTCCTTTCCCTTGAGGACTTAACCGGCACTTTTGAAGCTGTCCTTTTCCCTAAGGCATACAGCGCGTTTGCCGAACAAACTATGTCAATGGGACCCTTCCTGGTTGTAGGCAAAGTTGATGCTGAGAACGGAAATAATATCATCGTTGAAAAGCTTACCGTATTGAGCGTTGAAAAAGCTAAAGCAGTAACTCAAAAAGATAGAACGAATAATGATTTCTTCGGAGATTCTGAAAAGCCTGCATCGTATGAAGATGTACTTGTAGTCAGCTCTCTGGATAAAGAAAAGCTTCTGAGGGCGTATACGGGATAATAGTTATTAAACAATAGTCGTTGGTCATTTATTTTTATTAGATAAACGCGGGAAAGCTTTTAATATCGTTTCAGGTATTTTTATTACATCGCTGCCTATCAAAAAATTGATAAGCTCAAAAGCGTTTGCCGCCGCGTTACCCTTCGGATGATTGTTATAATAAATTAAAACCTTTTTTACAGCATTCAATATTTCTTTTATCCTTAAGCCCGCATCGATTATTTCCGCAGGCGTGTACAGATAATTATAACGCTCGCTTCTCTGTTCGTAGGTCTGCTCCTGCCCGGAACTTTTTATCGAGTTTGTCCACGCTTCTTCATTCCTTCCGTGAAATCTTATATATGCGGTATCGCCTGCAATTACCGGGTTAAAGCTTACTGCCTGCCCTATTTCCGGCTGATCTATTGTGCATAATGCGCTTCTATTTTCTTTTAAGAAATTAAAGAACCTCTCGATGTACCATGATTTGTGGCGGACTTCAATATACTTTTCGTATTCCGGGAAGGTATCTATTAACGCTTTTATATGATTCGCGTTTTCCTTGTTCAGCATGAACGAATATGGAAATTGAATCAGCAGTCCGCTTAGTCTCTCGGCATTGCTAAGTTTGTCCAGTATTAATTTTACGGACTTTATGTTATCCTTATTGTATTTGCGTTTATGAGTAAAGTCCTGATGGAGCTTAATTGTAAAAAGAAATTCGTCCTTCTCCTCAACTTTATTTATCCAGCCTTCAACAATTTGAGGATTGATGTATGTATAATAAGTGGAATTAACTTCAACGGTATTGAAATACCCGGAGTAATATTTAAGGAAATCAAATGTGCTTGATTGCTGGCAAGGGTAGAAGTTTGGAACCCAGTCCTTATAAGACCAGCCGGAAGTGCCGATGTATATTTTAGGCGGAATCATAATCAGCTTTCTTCATCAAGCAGCCAGCCTTCGGCTGAGTCCGGCTCTATATCCGATATGAACCGCGACGGCTTGGATAATGTTATCCCTTCTTCCCTGCTGTACATATTCATCGGGTATGTTAAAAATAAATTTTGCTTCGCTCTTGTCGATGCAACGTACATCAGGCGGCGTTCTTCTTCAAGCGAATCAATGTTGTCCGCCGACCTGCTTGACGGGAAAAAACCTTCCACCAGATGTATGATGAAAACTGTATGCCACTCTAATCCTTTTGCCGAGTGAATGGTTGAGAGCGTTACAAACTCGTTCTCCTTGTCCTCTGCTCCTATATCAATTACACTGTCTATTACCGGCTCAATTGCCATGTCCGCAAGCAGGCTGTCCAGCGATTTATAATTCTCGGTTATGTTCAAAAAAATATCGAGGTCTTTTTTCCGCTTGTTGAAATCGTCGTATTTATCTTTGAACAAAGGATAATAATACTCCATAACAACTTGCGCTTTTTCGGAAGGCAAAGATTTCTCCGTATGTATTTTATATAAAACATGGAACAGCGCCGACAGCTTGTCTCCGTATTTAAATGAAGTAATATGCTCCGGGTTGGCTTTGATAGTAAGCCGCGCTGTCGCGAGTTCGTCAAGTATCTTTTGTGCTGTCTTCGGTCCGATGCCTTCGTGCAGAAGCAGAACTCGGTACCAGCTTACAACGTCCCTTGGATTAGCCGCTATCCTAAGGAAAGCCAGTACGTCTTTAACGTGCGATGTCTCAATGAATTTCATACCGCCGAATTTTTGAAATGGTATGTTTGCCTTCGCCAGCTCTATTTCCAGGTCGAATGAAAAGAATGATGACCGGAATAATACCGCTATGTCACGCAGCGGCACGCCTTCTTCTCGTAGGTCAAGTATCTTTTCTACTATAAACTTCGATTGCAAATTTTCTTTTGCCGCCGCTATGATTACCGGCAGTTCGCCGCCTGTTTTACGAGTGTAAAGGTTCTTTGGATATTTCTCAATTGCTCTTTCAATTATCAGGTTTGTAAAATTCAATACCGGCTGTACGCTTCGGTAATTTTCTTCAAGCTTGATTATTTTAACATCCTTAAACTGTTTCGGGAAGTCCATTATGTTCTTGAAGTTTGCGCCCCGGAAAGAATATATTGACTGCGAATCGTCGCCTACAACCATTAAGTTGTTATTCAACTGCGTCAGTCCCGCGACTATTTCCGATTGGAGCTTGTTCGTGTCCTGGTATTCGTCAACCATAACAAACTTGATTGAAGAAAGCATTGACTTAGCCGCCGCTCCAAAATCCAGAAGAAAATTCTTAAGATGCACAAGCAGATCGTCATAATCCAGCAGGTTATTTTTCGATTTGTAATTTGCGTACACTTTCTGAATGTCTAATATTTTATCAAGCTGCTCGGCAAAATGAGGATAATCAGCTTCTATAATTTCCTCTATCTTTCTGCCCGTATTAACGCTTAGACTAAAAACCTTCTCAAGCGTCTGCTTGTTGGGGAATCTTTTTTCTTTGCTTATAAAGCCTGCCTGCGAGCGGATTAAATTTATTACGTCTTCACAATCTGTTTGATCTAATATTGTAAAAGAAGAATCCAGCCCGGCTGCCTTTGCATATTTCCGCAGTGTCAAGTTCGCGAAGGAATGGAATGTCCCGCCGTTAATTTTGGAACAGCGGTTATCCAGTAGAATTGAAGCGCGGTTCATCATCTCGTTCGCCGCTTTTCTCGTAAAGGTTAAAAGCAGGATAGACTTCGGGTCATAGCCCAGTTCCACTAATCGCGATACTCTGTAAACAAGCGTTCTTGTTTTTCCAGTTCCCGCTCCGGCGATAATTAAATACGCTCCATCCACTGCCGAAGCAGCTTCATACTGAGCCGCGTTGAGCTCATTTTTATAATTGATCAAGAATTTTGACTCATCTGCCGCGGGCTTCAATTCGGCTGCGTCTTTGAATCTTTTAAGTGTGTATTTTTTCTGAATCATATATTAATTATGCCGCGCCATGCTGCGTGTTGAATGAAAAATTATACGTAACAAAGTTAAAGATACTGGAATTAATATTACAGGAAAAATCAATAGTATGAACACCTTGTCAATCTCATTACCCTTTTCCGTTTATATCGAAGTAGTATTGTTCTAAACATCCTCATCTTCCGCAGTGAAAGTGAAGTTTGAAAATATTAAAGCGGCGAAAGTAAATCACCTCCGCTTTGGTACTGCTAAATCCCTCTCTTAACTATCCTCCCTTCGCGGTCAAAGCGGGGAAAAGAAGAAGTCGCAAGTTGAGTTCAATGAGGTTAAAATAGTCTTTCGTACAGCCGCTGTTTAAATAGTTTATCATAATTATTTTTTTAAGCAGCACAATTGTTTAAGTAAATACAAAGCAATAAATAAAAAACCCCGTCTCGGGAGAAAGACGGGGAGGAATAAATTATTTGGTTAGTACTTTATTTAGAAATAACAAAATACTGAACAATATTAACTATATAATTTTTGTAAGTCAATAGATGATGAATTGGCGGTTGGGTTGTTGTATCTAAATTGAAGCGGGTTCAAGTTCCATTTTGCCTGTATAGGGAACACAGCGAGTTAAGTTTGTTTCGGGATCATCAAGTAAAAAATTAAGTCCTTCTTCTATTCTCAATATAACAGGCATGCGGTGATGAATATTTTTCATAAAGCTGTTCGGTGTTGTTGTAATGAGCGAAGTAAAATTATTTTTTTCTTTATCTACGTAATTCAACGCAGGAACAAAAAATACTTCTTCGTCCGGGAGAAATATTCTGCAAGGAGTTTTTTTAGTGCCTTCTTTCTTCCATTCATAAAACGCGGACATTGGAATCAAAGAACGCTGGTTAGAAAACAGATTCATCCAGTATTTTTTTTCTTTTATGGTCTCTATGCGCGAATTAAAAATCAGCGGAGAATTAGGAGAAAATTTTATTCCCCAATTAGTTTGAAAGAGCCTATAATTTTCATCGGCGTAACGGACCGAAAAGATTTTATTGGTCGGAGCTATATTAGCTGTTTTAGATGATTCGGGCTCAAATTCAATTTTGAGATCGACGTTATGTTGTTTTAACTTCTTAGAAAGAGAGTTAATACTAGGCTTGGATTCAAAACGTCCGCACATGGGATAAGTTTAAGTTCAAGTGTAAGTACATGTTGTTTAGTAAAAATTAAAATATGAAAAATCTTGAGAGTACGCAATGATGAGAATCAGAGGGATGGAGGAAATTAGTGAATAAGTAAATAAATTAGTTTCTAATTAAATTATTGCTTGTAGTGAATAATCTTTTAATATAAATTATAAGCGACTCTTACGAAGGGTTCTCCCCTGCCCTTTGACAAAACAGAGTTAGGCCCAGTGTCCCCGCACTGGGCTACCTTTTTTTAAAAAAAATTATACTTTGTGTCTTCCTTTATCAAGCAACGCAGCCTTAGAAGCGTGAAATAAATATCTCTTCTATTCACCCATCCCCTTTCCCGCGAAGCCCGCAGACAAATAACTAACAGAATCAAACTAATTTAAATTCCTTTGCGTACTCCGCGAAATCTCCGCGCCCGCCGCGTGAAATAAATATCTCTGCTATTCACGCATCCCCTTTCCCGCAGATCCCGCAGAGAAATAAGTGCGGCAGCCCAACTTCGCCAGGTATGAAATTATTATAGTCAAAGATTACAAGCAGCCAAAAATTAAAATGAATAAATATCTTATCCTATATTTTTCTCTTTTCCCGTAATAGCATTTTCATCAGAAAATAAATCTGCTTGATCTGGATTCTTGTTCATTAGACTATATCTGACCGGCTTCGATAATTTTCTAATAACATTTTCGTTTTCGGCTTTTATCAGCCATTCCTTTAATTGTGCTGGCGGCAAATCAAATGATTTGATAATATCCTTTTTGAATATTTCTTTATATTTCAAAATTTCTTTTAGCTTGACTAAGAATAACTCATACGAATCTTTATTAAATAACTCATTCTTATTAATGCCTTCTTCAACCTTATCTTTCTTGGCGGATATATCAAGCTGCGGTTCATGAATTTCAGACACCTGAAATTGAGGGACAATAGTTCCCATTTCTTCTGCTTGAACAATAGATATACCGTCAATTAATTGCTGCTTGTTTAATATTCTGCCGCCGCTTTTAATCAATAAATTATTTCCGCATTCCTTATCAGAATTTTCTTTTACAAATAACGGTACCCATTTATTTTTAATATTTTCATTCGCGCCTGTCCATGTACCGCCTTTTAAATCCGAATGAATAACTGCAGCCGCTTCCGACATGCAATAAATATATTTATTCCTTCCCATAGCATTCCCGACATTAAATCCCGCTTCAGGATAATAAGGTGATATAAATACAAGTTTTCCTTCGCTTAGATAATTTCTATATGTCTTTGATAAAGACTTCTGAAAAAGCGCGTCTGCTAACACTCCGATTGATTTGCCTCCATTCTCCAGCGCGCCTAGCATTGTTGCCTCATCAACACCCTTTGCGCCTCCCGAAATAACAACAAGATTATTCCCGGTTAAAAATCTGCCCAGCTCTTTTGAATAATTAATTTCGTCATCATTAACATTTCTTGAGCCTACCACTGCAATTCCGTCAAGATTTAATAATTCTTTGTTCCCTGCACCGTACAAAACCGGCGGCGATAACTGACCTAACCTCTTTTTAAGTCTTTTCGGATAATCCGCGTCCGCTCTTGTCAGCACCCATATACCAGCACGGCTCCATTTCTCAATCATCATACTCATTTGCGCGCCGCGTTTGAGCAATGAGATCAATCTTTCCCGCGTAATTTTTTTCTCATCCCAGCTATTGATTATATTTTCTCCGTCTTCAGTTAAAAGACTTCCCGGGCTGTATCTTTTATCCATCAGCCATGACGCAAAGACCTTCCATTCAGTCGGAGTAAGCGGCTTAACATCATTCTCACCCGGCTTTTTAAAGTATGAAGTCAACAGAACTATTGCTTGTTTTTCTATATCAAAATTTTCCATTTCAATTTCCGGTAGTCGTTGAAGCAAGCACCGCCGGGTAAACCTTGCTGGAACCTGCTTTCCTTAGTAATGCAGAAATAACTGTTAATGTCCATCCCGAATCTACGATATCATCAATTAATAAAACAGGGGTCGGTTCGATATTTCCGGCAATTTCAAACGCTCCGTCTAAATTATTGCACTGATGGAATCTGTTATTCATTAGTTTTTGCTGGTGGTTATGTTTTATTTTTCTAACTGCATCTTTAAAAGGTACATTTATTTTTTTTGAAACCCTCTGCGCAAAATCCGGAACCAAATCTTTATGAATTAATGAAGGTACACAAGTCACCCACTCGAATCTCGGTTCGGGTCTCCAGCGTTCTTCTATCATCTCCACAAACGCATCAACCAACTCGTCTGAAAAGGAATTATTGTTTTTGCAGTCTCTAACTTTAGCACCCCAGCCTGAATCGCCCCACCTGGACAATATCCTTCCTTCTTCGCCTTTTAAATTCTCAGGAATATTGCCTGTAAATCCATAAAATGGAAATGCGCCTTTTGCTGTTTGCTTTTTTAAATCTAAGGGTACTTCGCTTCGTCTTAAAAATCTATTCGCTTCAGCTACCAGCTTTTCATTTGTTTTATCAGATAATATTAAGTCCGCTCTGCAGTTACTGCAATTGCTGCAGACAGAAGATGCAGTATCATCCAATGACTTTCTTAGAAAATTCATTAGACAATCTTTATGATTCACATAGACCTGCATTTCTTCCCACTCTTTCAATTTTTGTTTTGTAAGAAAATTTATCCTTTCGGTATCCATCTTATATGGAACCGGCGTCCGGTGATATTTTGATTTCACTTTTATTACAGGCGCCGGATTTTCAACCGACAATAACTTCATCACCTTTTCAATAACCCCGTATGAAAAATTTAATTTCCCTTCCAGCTCCCTAATGCTTAATCCGTCGAATTCATTTAATAGGCCTAAAATTTTATAAATAGCTTCCTCGTCAGGGAAAGCATTTCTTCTAAAGAATTCGTGTATATCAGCGTCTTCCTTTCCTGTAAGGAGAACAGCATAGGCTTTTTCTATAGCTCTGCCTGCTCTACCTACCTGCTGATAATAAGCAACTACATTCCCGGGCGCTTGATAATGTATAACAAATCCCAAATCCGGTTTGTCAAATCCCATCCCCAAGGCTGATGTCGCGACGAGTGCTTTAATTTCATTATTCAACAGCCTCCTTTCAAGTTCCATCCGATATGAATTTATATCATCTGAATTATCATTCGTTACATCCGAGTAATATGCTTCCGCATTAATATTATTTTTCTTAAGCCAGCCGGAAACCGTATCTGCATCTCTTTTAGTAAGAGCATAAATTATTCCTGTGCCCGGTATCTTAGGAAGGTTCTCTGCCAGCCAGGCTAATCTTTTTGATTGATCAGGAAGAACGATGTTTTGCAGGTATAGGCTTTTCCTTGACAGGCTTCCTCTCATAATTTCAATTCCGGGTAATTGTGATTCAATATCTTTTACAACACGGTTATTGGCTGTTGCGGTCGTAGCAAGAATAGGCATATTTGCGGGCACTCTTTTTAAAACATTTGCAATTCGCCTGTAGTCCGGTCTAAAATCATGTCCCCAATCGGATATGCAGTGAGCTTCATCTACAACAAAAAGTCCTATTTTATCTGAAAGCGGAACGATAACATTCTCAATAAAATCATCGTTAGCCAATCTTTCCGGTGAGATTAACAATGCATCTATCTTATTTGCATGTATTTCACTTATTACAGAATTCCATTCGCCTGTATTGCTTGAGTTTATAGTTGCAGCAGTAATTCCTATTACTTTTGCCGCTTCAAGCTGATTCCTCATTAAGGCGAGAAGCGGAGAAATAATTAATGTAATTCCCTTGCCGCTTTCTCTTAAGATTTTAGTAGCTAGAAAATAAACTATGCTTTTACCCCAGCCGGTCCGCTGGACCAAAAGAAGCTTTTTGTTTTTATTGGCTGAAAGATCAATTGCCTCCCACTGCCCCTCTCTGAACTGAGCGGAATTATCGTTAAGAATTCTTTGTAATAAAACTGTTGCTTGTTGTTTTTCCATTTACATACCCATTTATTTATTTTATTATTAACTATCTAATTACTACTCTAAGTTAATTTAAATACGACAAACTTCTGCCTTTTCAATTTTGCCATAAAATACTTTTACGCCTTTAGCCTGCAGGCAATTTGCTGACTCATCAACAATGTTTCTGTCTTTGCCGGCGAAGGAAACTATTATGTGGTATTTGTACTTCATATCGACACAAATAATTTTTTATTAAATATTCAACAAAAAACCCGAAGCTTAGCACCCATTTGTGAAGCTAATTACCGGGTAGACGTTAACAAGGAAGTCATATATCAAATTCATAAATATCTTTTTATTTTACTGTCTCATCCGCTATCAACTCCGCCTGCTTCAGTACTGTATCTATTGCTTTCTGCTGCTTGTCCGGCGGATAGCCGTATTTGTTTAGTGTTCTGCGTACCAGAACCATCAGCTTTGCTCTTGCGCTTTCTCGGATTGTCCAATCTATCGTTGCATTCTTTTTTACTTTGTCAGCGATTTCACGTGCTATAGTTTTTAGAGTTTCATCTCCGAGAACTTTTACCGCACTGTCATTCGTTTCTAGGGCATCATAGAACGCTACTTCGTCTTGAGATAAACCTAATTGACCCGCTTCTTTGTCAGTTTCTTTTAATGACTTTGCAATTTTTATAAGCTCTTCAATGATCTGAGCGGTTGTTAATAAATTATTTTGGTATTTCTTAACCGCTGCTTCCAGCATTTCTAAAAACTTTTTGCTCTTTACCAGGTTTGTGCGGAACCTGGATTTAATTTCATCATTCAATATTTTTTTTAATAACTCTATTGCAAGGTTCTTGTGCTTCATTCCTTGAACTTCGAGAAGGAACTCATCAGATAGAATAGAGATTTCCGGTTTCTCTATGCCGGCAGCATCGAATATGTCTATTACCTGATCGGATGATATAGCCTCATTAACAACTTGCTTTATTGCGGTTTCAATTTCAGAGTACGGTTTGCCTTTACCGGCTCCTTCAAATTTTACAAGTCTTGCTTTTACAGCCTGGAAGAACGCTACTTCGTCTTTTATCTCCATTGCTTTTTCATGAGGCATTGATAACGCAAAGGCTTGACTCAGCAATGTTACTTCGTGAATAAAACGGTTCTTACCGTCATGCAAGCCCATTATGTGTTCTTCAGCTTGAAGAATTATTGAAAGCCTCTCACTTGGCGTACCTGTAAAGAATCTGTTATAATTAAATTTATACTGCCCTTTGTAATATGAATCGGGCTCTTCAACTTGTATTGCTTTTTGAGATTCGCTTTCTTCATTGAACATTTGCTGCACAACTTCCAGCTTTTCAAGCATTACCTCCACTGCCTGTTCAATCTTTTCAGTCGGATCGCCTTTGCCGCCGGAATCAGAGTAGAAGGATAATGCCTTCTTCAGATCAGAAGCTATTCCAAGATAATCAACAATTAATCCGCCGGGCTTATCTTTGAATACTCTGTTCACTCTGGCAATTGCCTGCATAAGGTTATGCCCGCGCATCGGCTTATCAATATACATTGTGTGAAGACACTGAACATCAAAGCCGGTAAGCCACATATCAATTACAATAACAAGCTTCAACGGATCGTCGGGGTCTTTCATCCTGTCGGCTAAATCTCTTCTCTGCTGCTTTGTTGTATGATGCTTTGCCAATTCGGGACCATCGGAGCTTGCAGCAGTCATTACAACTTTTAATACTCCCTTTGATAAATCTTCATCATGCCAGCCGGGACGAATTTCAATAATTGCCTTGTAAAGCTCAACGGCAATACGGCGGCTCATTGAAACTACCATCCCCTTGCCGTCAAATACAGTAAGTCTTTTTTCAAAATGATCTACAATATCCTTAGCAAGATTTTTAATTCTCTTATCGTTGCCGACAATCGCTTCGAGCTTCGTCCACTTAGCCTTAGCTTTCTCTGTCTCAGTTACTTCTTCATCATGTTCAAGCTCTTCGTCGAACTCCTCAATTAGTCTTTTGCCTTCTTCATCAAGATTTATTTTTGCCAAACGGCTTTCATAATAAATTTTAACAGTCGATCCGTCGGCAACCGATTTTGAAATATCATAAATATCTATGTAATCCCCGAACACTTGCGGAGTATTTATGTCGGTGCCTTCTATTGGAGTGCCGGTGAAGCCGATATACGTTGCATTTGGGAGTGCGTCACGCAGATACTTTGCAAAGCCGTAAGCAATGCGCTGACCGATTATTTCTTTTGTCTCTTTATTAAAGATATTTTTTAATGAAGCCTCAAAACCATATTGAGTACGGTGGGCTTCGTCCGCAATAACTATTATATTTTTTCTGTCGGAGAGTTGATCATACTCGCTTTTACCTTCTTCTGGAAGGAATTTTTGAATTGTTGTGAATACAATTCCGCCGCTTGCAACCTTTAACAAATCTTTCAAGTTTACCCTGCTTGAAGCTTGAACAGGTTCTTGTCTTAACAATTGCATTGAAGATGCAAAAGTATCAAACAACTGATTATCAAGATCGTTGCGGTCTGTAATAACTACAATGGTAGGATTTTCCATATCCGGCGCTGTTATAAGCTTACCGGAATAAAATACCATGCTTAGGCTTTTGCCAGAGCCTTGAGTATGCCAAACTACTCCGCCGCGTTTATCTCCACTTATGCCGGATGCTTTGATGCTTGACTGCACTGCTTTGTTTACGGCATAATATTGATGGTACGCAGCTAAAATCTTTTCGGTGCTTATTTGTGTTATGCCGGTCTTGGAATCAATCTTCTTAATCTTCTGAAATACAATGAAGTTTCTTAAAAGGTCAAGCAGTGTTTTAGGATTCAGCATCCCGTTAATCAAAGTTTCCAATTGAGGCTTGAATCTTGAGGCTTCCTTTTCTCCGTCCGAACTCTTCCATGTCATATAACGCTTAAAACCGGCAGAGACGCTTCCGGCTTTACATTCTAATCCATCCGAAATTACACATGCGGCGTTGTAAGTAAATAATCCCGGAATAGCTTCTTTGTAAGTTTGAATCTGGTTATATGCAGATTCAATCGTAGCGTTTTCATCTGATGCGTTCTTAAGTTCAATAACAACTAGCGGAATGCCGTTTACAAAAAGTAATACATCCGGTCTCTTGTTATTATTGTTTTCAATAATTGTGTATTGATTAACAGCAAGGAATTCATTGTTATCAATGTTTTCAAAATCTATAAGCGCTACTTCGTAGCTGCTTTCATATCCGTCCTTTTGATAAGGTACTTTTACCTTCTCAAGTAATTCTTTGTGGAATGTTTCGTTGTTATTTATAAGAACGGGTGAATTGATCCTCAATATTTTTTGAATTGCCTGCTCTTGTCCCTCTTTAGGAATATGAGGATTGATTGTTGAAACTGCTTTGCGAAGCCTCTTTAACAATATGATCTGCTCAAAGCTTTCTCTCTCCGCTTTCTCCGCACCCGGCGCAATCTCCAACGCGTGAACGTAATCCCAGCCAAGGGATTGAAGCAGTTCGATTGCAAGGTATTCTATTTTGTCTTCGGTTATGGGCTTCATAAATTATTCAATCCCGAAGTTATAGATTTCATAACATATCTAATCCCAAAGTTGTTAGCTTCGTAACTTATTAAATCTCGAAGTAGTAGGCTTTGCAACTTATTCAATACAAAAGTTAAAGGCTTCATATCTTATCCATTCCCGAAGGAATGATCTTATTATAAAAACACATTCAAACTATCTTTCTTCAATCCCGAAGGGATGTTATTATTATAAAGTATTGAGGCAGTCTGAAACTTAAACTCCGAAGGAGTGATATTATTATCAATCATCAATTGCTATTCCAGCCACTCGAATAAATATTTCTCATTATACTCTACTTCAAATTTCTTTAACATCTCAATATACTCCTCTCTAAAAGTCCTTTTCTTATGATGATCTTCCTGGCTTCTTATATAATTAAATACCGACTCAATATGCGAGTGAGAATAAGAGAATGCGCCGTAGCCTTCCTGCCAAGAAAACTTACCTCTAATCCTTTTTTGATCATTAATAAAATTAGATGAATTGTTTTTCATATCTCTAACTAGGTCAGATATCGCCGTCGAAGGTCGTAATCCGATAAATGCATGGATATGATCTGGCATTCCGTTTACAATGATCGGTTTTTGATCTTTGCCTTTTATAATACCGGCGATATATTTATGTAAATCATCTTTCCATTCTTTGCTGATTAGGTTGTTACGACCTTGTACTGCAAAGACAACCTGAATATATATTTGTGAGTATGTTCCTGCCATTTATATCACTCCTTCGGAGTTTTATTTCCTTGATTGTATTTCATGTTATAATAATTCCAACCCTTCGGGATTTGTTTCTTCTTTTCTTTATTTCCAATTTTATTAACACTTCATTTATTCTTTTTTACATCTCATATATTTATTCGTTAAACCCGAAAGGTTGATATTATTGTAAAATCCAAAACTAAGTTTAGAACATCCTAACCTCGAAGAGGTGACACTTATTTTTTCACCTCATTTCTTGAATGGGCTTTATTTCACTCCTTCGGAGTTTTATTTCCTTGATTGTATTTCATGTTATAATAATTCCATCCCTTCGGGATTTGTTTCTTCTTTTCTTTATTTCCAATTTTATTAACACTTCATTTATTCTTTTTTGCATCTCATATATTTATTCGTCAAACCCGAAGGGTTGATATTATTGTAAATCCAAAACTAAGTTCAGAACATCCGAACCTCGAAGAGGTGACACCTATTTTATCACCTCATTTCTTGAATGGGCTATTATATCACTCCTCTGGAGTTTTATTTCTTTGATTGAATTTCATGTTATAATAATTCCATCCCTTCGGGATTTGTATTTATATTGATTAAAATTTTTCATTCACATTTCCTTTGCATTTTATCACGGTAATCATTTAATCATAAGAATCATAGTTCAGACATTCTCACTCTCACTTCTCCACTCATCAACTTTGGCAAAATTGTATCACGTAATTGAGTAAGTGCGTTGATTTGTTTTGTATTTGAAAATATTTTATCATCAATTGGTTTTATAACCACTTGAAACTTTTCTATTACCTCATTTAAAGGAATAGTATTTTCAAACTGTTTAAAATCATTTTTTGTAATTGAGCCAAAGACTGTTCCGCTATCTTCAAATTGTTTTATTACTTGCATTAATGAACGTAATTTATAATAAGTATAAGAATAGTAATCATGATTATGCTTGTACCTAAAAGCAGACAAACCTCTTCCAATGCAACAATCTTCGAATGCCATGTTCATGTCTCCTACCGGTGCTCTTACGCTTATTAAAGTATCAAACTTTTTTGCATAACGTGAGGGTTGTGTTGTAAACATTCTTTTTTTAGGAAAGCGAAAATCAAAATCAGTTCTACCTTGAAAAAATATAGTACCATCGCCTATTTCATTATAAGAATCTCCTGGCGGCGATTGTCCCATTGTAAAATCAAATTCATCTTCAAGAGTTCCAGTTTCCCAACTTTCATCAGCTTCCTCCACAAACCACTGCCTAAAAAGTGTTTCTGCTAATTGCTCTAAGGTTTTATTTTGGCGGTGGAATAAATCGATTTTGTCATCTAGGCTGGAAAGGATTGAGGCGATGGCGCGCTGCTTAAGTGGTTTAGGAATAGAAACAGTTATTTGATTGAATGTTTCTTTAGTTATTGTATCGAAGACAGCACCATAAGAACTGGAAATAAAATTTGGGATATTATATTTCAATAAATAATATAAAAATTCGTTATCAGTAAGAGTTTTATTTGCATCTAATCCATAACTTGTTTGGTTAAAAGCCATATCTCTGGCAAGCATTGCAACTGCACCAACCGTTCCTCTGGCTGAAATAATTATTTGACCTCTTTCTATAATTTTTGTGTTACTTTCTTTCAATCCTTTTTCCGTTATCTTCTTTTCCGCATCATAGATATATTTTTTCCCATTATTAAAATCTGAAACAGATAACCATGGAATATCACCATTCCAATATTCAGGTACTGAAGTTTTTGGTGTACCACCTCCAAATATTTCCATTAAATCCGAAAGTTTATAATCTTTCCACTCACTGTCAGAGCTATGATTACTTTGATTCATTGATTCCTCTGAATTATTATACTGCAAATCATAGTAATCCTAAAATCATAAAAATCAAAGTTTAGACAATTATTAACCTTCCACTCACTCATTTTTCATTATTCTTTATTTGCTCAATACGAAGGTTTATATAATCAACAATACTTTCGCAAAATTGTTCAGTTAAGGATTTAAGACCATTTTTATCCGGCAATTGATGATAGAGCTTTTCAGTTATAATAAGGTCGGGGTTTTCAATTAAGCATTTATAACTATAATTACCGAGGTCAATCTTAAAAGTTTTCCAAATGTCAAAGGCACTAATTCCAGCTTTCTTAAATCCAAGTAATCTATATTCTAACTTTAGAATATGGCATTGAAAGCCAATTTGTCCACTTAAAATTTCGGTAGCTTCTTTCTCTGTAGGATGACCTTGATGGTCTACCCAGATAAAACATTCGACACTTTTAAAAAGAGGATTAATATCTTTTCGTAAAGAATGAGAAATATTTTTTTTCAATGGTAATAAAAGCTTTTTGTAAATAATTTCCGTGCGTTCAGGAGAGTGCTTATATTTTAAGTCTTCGTTGTTTAACCCGGTAACTAAATACTTTAGCTTGCTAAGCTTCTTATCGAGGGGCTTTTGTATTTTTTCCAGCTCACTTTCAAGCTTTAATTCCAGTTCTTCAATTGTAGGCAGCTCACCCTGTATTTCTTTAGGAAGCTTTTCACTTAATTTATATTCCGCAATGCCAATTGGTTTTGTACTATCGCGCAATGCATATTCTGCAACAAGCCCGTCCCTCGTCTTACACAATATTAAGCCGATACTCGGAGCGTCATTTTTATCTTTTAGATGCTCATCTGCAAGAGTAAGATAATAATCCATCTTCCCTTTATACTCAGGTTTAAATTCATCAATTTTTAAATCTATAACGATGTAACGCTTAAGACGTGTGTGATAAAATAATAAATCGAACTTGTATTCTTTGTCGCCAAGATAAATTTTATATTGTCTTCCCATAAAAGCAAACCACCGACCAAGCTCTATTAAGAACTTAGTAAGTTGATTGGTTAAAGCATCTTCAAGGTCGCGTTCTTTAGCTTCCTTTCCTAAATAGATGAACTCAAACTTATATGGGTCTTTAAAAACCTGCTGGACTAACTCTGAATTTTCAGTAGGAATAGTATTCCGGAAGTTGCTAATGATTTGCCCTTGTCTATTGTGTAACCCGCTTTCAATTTGATGTACCATAACATTTCTACTCCAGCCATTTTCGATAGTTTGGAGGATATAGAAATTACGAATAGCGGGATCTTTTACTTTATCCAGCAAAGTAATATGGTGATACCAGCTTAATTGTGCAAGATTGGCTTGCACAATTTGATTATTCTGATCTTTTGGTAATTGTGCAAGCGGTGCTTGCACAATTCCATGAGACTGACTCCGATTATTAATAAGATGATTAAAATTTGGATATGCTTCTGCAAAGGCACGCATGTACTTAATGTTGCGTACAGAGAGTCCACTCATATCTGGGAATTCAGATGTTAAGTCGTGAGATAGTCTATCAATGACTTTGGTGCCCCAGCCTTCATGCTTCTGCTGTTCAAGTACAGTATTTCCAATTTCCCAATAAATTGAAAGTAACTGAGTGTTAACAGTATAGACGGCAACTTTCCGAGCATTACGAATTTTTTCTTTTAGATCATTTAGGACATCAAGATATTTTTCGGGAAGACTGCTCATAACTTAATCTTGCCTAAATTAATTTTAATTTCTTCATTCAATTTTTGCTCTTCTGCAATTTGCTTTTCAAGTTCGGCTTTCAACGAAGCAAAGCGTTCAGCAAAATTAAAATCATCCTCATCATCAGGTAAGCCGACATACCTGCCTGGAGTTAAAACATAATTAAGCTCGCGTACTCTGTCTATTGTTTCGCTTTTGCAGAAGCCGGCAACATCTTCATACTTGCCTTCTTTACTTCTCCATGAATGATAGGTGTTTGCAATTTTATTTATGTCTTCTTCGCTTAAATCTCTGTTCCGCCGATTAACGAGGTAACCAAGGTTGCGGGCATCAATAAATAGAATTTCATTTTGTCGGTCTCTAAATCCACCGTTGGTTTTGTTTCGTGATAAGAACCAGAGACATGCGGGTATTTGAGTATTAAGAAATAATTTTGTCGGCAGATTTACTATGCAGTCAATCAATCCTTTTTCAATTAGTGCTTTCCTTATTTCACCTTCGTTATTTGTTTGTGTTGTAAGCGAGCCTTTGGATAAAACAAATCCGGCTTGTCCGGTTGGTGCTAAATGATAAATGAAATGGAGTATCCATGCATAGTTTGCGTTGCCTGCCGGCGGGACTAAATTCTCACCTAGTATTTTCCAACGTCCATCGCCTTGCAGCAGTTCACCGCTCCAGTCACTGTCATTAAACGGAGGATTAGCGAGAATGAAATCAGCCTTCAAATCTTTATGGGCATCATTTAAGAAGCTGCCTTCATTATTCCATTTAACATTAGTGCTGTCAATTCCGCGTATTGCAAGGTTCATTTTGCACAGGCGCCAGGTAGTCTGGTTGCTCTCCTGTCCAAAAATAGAAATTCTATCTTTTGGATTTAGTTTTAATCCGTTGCCGTTCTTTTTCTTATAATGGTCGGAATGAGCTTCAATAAACTTTTCGCTCTGCACAAACATACCGCCGCTTCCACAGCAAGGATCAAACACTCTTCCTTCGTAAGGTTCAAGCATTGCAACAAGCAAGCGAACAACGCTTGTGGGAGTATAGAACTGTCCGCCTTTCTTACCTTCAGCAAGTGCAAACTGTCCGAGGAAATATTCAAATACTTTACCTAATATATCTTTGCTTTGAGCTTCTTTGGTTCCAAGCGTTACAGTGCTGATTAAATCTATCAGTCCGCCCAGACTTTGCTTATCAATCTTTTCCTGTGCATAAACGCGCGGCAGAACTCCTTTAAGAGAATTTGGATTATCTCTTTCAATTGAATCCATTGCGCTGTCAAGTATCTTTCCAATTTCCGGCATCTTTGCTTTACCTTGTATCCACTTCCATCTAGAAGAAGGCGGGACATAGAAAACATTCTCAGCTACATATTCATTTTTATCTTCCGGGTCGGCGCCCTCATAATCACCTTTACCTTCAACAAGTTTCTGGTAATGTTCTTCAAACGCATCCGAGATATATTTAAGGAATATTAAGCCAAGTACAATATGCTTATACTCCGCAGCGTCCATATTCTTGCGCAGCTTATCGGCGGCAGCCCAGAGTTTTTTTTCTAAAGGTTCATCGGAAGGCGAGTTATTTTTTTTAGCCATTAGATATGGAATCCCTTTGTAAAACTACATTCATATAAAATATTTGTTTTTCATAAATATATATTAAGAAATTTTTTTATAATCTGGAAACAATATTTTAAATTATTTTATATTGAACAAGCTAAGCGTATTTAAACCACTATCCGTACTTCATTCATATATAATTCCCTCCCTTGAAATTTCCAGATATTTATTTAACTTTCACGACACAAATTGAATAATAATTTTGATAATCATAAAGGGCTATCCTTATGGCAAGATTAAAAGGCGGCATCTTCGGCGAAATCTCCGGCAAGCTTGATAAACTCGTACTTCGTAACGTAAAAGGACGCACCGTCGTCTCCGTCCG
>JAKAKL010000022.1 GCA_021824565.1 Bacteroidota bacterium
TGGTGAATGAAGTAAAGAATGCAGGAACATTCAAAGTTAAATTTGATGCGAGCAGGTTATCAAGCGGAGTTTACTTCTATTCTATACAAGCTGGGAAGTATCATGAAACTAAGAAACTTTTATTGCTAAAATAAAATAGATAATAACGAGTGATAATAAAAAAGTTTACTCAACGCTGCGCGATAATATTATTGTACGGCGTTGAGTTGTTAATGTCACGCTGGCGGCAATTATCTACCTGTATATTATTCCTCATCGTGTATTATTAAAGATAGCTTAATTTTTCATTGTGAACATAGAAAGGAGTTAGTATGCCTTCTGTTCAAGTTAGATATATTGTAAAAGATGTTGATGCGGCGATACAATTTTATTGCAAGAATTTTAATTTCCACATGGATATGCATCCAGCGCCGCCATTTGCAATGCTTTCGTTAGGCGAGTTAAGGCTTGTACTTAGTGCTCCAAACCCGGAAGGCGGAGGAGGTCAGCAAATGCCTGACGGCACTGTGCAGCAGCCCGGCGGATGGAACCGATTTGCAATCGAAGTTGAAAACCTGGAATCAACGGTTGAAACACTCCGCAAAGCTGGAGCACATTTCCGTAATAATATTGTAACCGGAGTGGGCGGCAAACAAATTATTGTCGATGACCCTTCGGGAAATCCGGTGGAGCTGTTCCAGCCGGTATTAAATGAAGCGAGGCTCAAGAAATAAATTCCGGATTGTTTGAATACGGTTTTAATGGTAAAGGTATTATAACATTGTTTATTGATTGCAAGTTCATATTCCTGAAAAAAAATCATTAGTAAATTTTGCGGCAAAAAAGGATACTACAGACAAATACTTAATAATATCTCTTCAACTTTTATCCGGGAGCTGATGTGACATAATAAGGAAAGAAGAAGATTTTAAAAGTTATTGTGTTTATCTTTGTTAAGCGATTTAATGCTTAAAACAAAAATTTATAAAAACACCAGCGGGAGTTCATGAAGTATACATATTTATCTGTTTCTGAGACCGGACTTAAGAGGTTTGATAACGAAGATGCGATCGGCGTTATGGAAATTAACGAAGGGCTGCTTGCGATTGTCTGCGACGGATTAGGCGGGAATAAAGCGGGCGAAGTTGCTTCCAGGTTAGCGATAGAAACTGTGTTCAACCGGTTTTATGATCTTGAAAATATTGATTGGCTTGAAAAAATCAAGCTGTCAATAATGGAAGCGAACAAATCAGTCTACGAACAGTCGGAGTCGAATAATGATTTAAGAGGAATGGCAACGACTGCCGAGGTTCTTTTCTTAAAGGATGACACTGCATATTGGGGACATGTAGGAGATTCCAGGATATATCAGTTGAAGAATAATAAATTAAAACAGTTGACCAAGGATCATTCTTTGGTTCAAAAGCTTATCGACGAAGGATATCTTACAATTAAAGAAGCAGAGAACCATCCTAATAAAAATATTATAATGCGCGCTCTCGGCGAGCAGAGTAATATTGAAATCGACTTGAGTAAACAAAAAATAAATTTAAAGGATAACATGAAGTTTTTTCTTTGTACCGACGGCGTTTCTGCTGTAATAAACGATGAAGAGCTTCAGGACATTCTAAGAAATACCGATATGGAACTTATCTCTAAAACTCTTACTCAATTAATTGAAGAACGAGGAGCTCCGGATAATTTTTCTTTTATAATAATTACACTGAGCAATAGATGATCGGCAGCGTAATAGAACATTACAAAATTGTTTCTGTTTTAGGCGAAGGCGGAATGGGAGTTGTATATCAAGCCTTTGATTTAAAACTTGAAAGATACGTTGCATTAAAAATATTGAACAGGGAAGCGACAACCAATCCTCAATTCATAGCGAGGTTCAAAAGAGAGGCGAAAAATCAGGCAAAGCTTACTCAATCTAATATTGTTCCAGTTTACGGTTTTACGGAAGAACGGAACATGCTTGGTATAGTGATGGAATTTGTCGACGGCGAAACGCTTGAACACATGATCCAGAGAAAAGGCAAGCTTGAGCTTAAAGAGTCGCTGCAGATTTTAAAACAAATATTAACGGGAGCCGGCTATGCGCACTCAAAAGGGTTTGTGCACCGCGATATAAAGCCGTCGAACATTATTATTAACCACGAGGGTGTTGTTAAAATAATGGACTTTGGAATTTCAAAATCAATAAATGACGCTAAAGGAATTACAAAGACCGGTACGAAGATCGGAACGATTCTTTACATGAGTCCTGAGCAGATAAAAGCAATGGAGCCGACAAGTCAAAGCGATATATATTCAATCGGCATTACCTTTTATGAAATGCTTTCCGGGAAAACGCCGTTTGACTCGGGAACCGAATTTGATATTATGGAGGCGCATCTAAAAAAGAATCCTCCCAAAATTAATAACATCTACGGCGGACTTTCACAGGAAGTCGACGCAGTAATTAACAAAGCTTTAAGCAAGACTCTCGTAAAGAGATACCAGGACTGCGAAGAGTTTTTAGCCGACGTGGAAAGGCTCAGCCAAAAAATTACCACGGTAGAATCGAAGCAAAAAACAAAAGCGGAAAGAAAAGATAAAGCAGTCAAAAAAAATTTATCAAGAGTAAGGTTTTATTTTTATGCGTTTATATTCTTCTGCATAATAGGCGGCTTGTTTTATTTTGTCTTTAGCACCGTTTCAGAGTTTTGGCGCGGCACAGATAAAGCTAATCTTCTGAATAAAGAATTATCAGTATTTCAAGATGATCAGGCAGTAAGATCTACCTGGCGGCAGATTAAAACGCCGATAAGCAGCACACTCAATTCAATCTATTTTATTAATGATTCAACCGGATTTGCATGCGGCAACCAGGGCGCGGTAATTTCAACACGAGACGGCGGAAATAGCTGGCAAACGCTCAGCGACTCATCGCAAATTAATCTGTATAATATTTTTTTTATGAACCAGTCCAGGGGATTTATAGTAGGATCAAACGGAACTATTTTAAATTCTACAGACGCAGGAAATACCTGGCAGAAAATTATAAGTGTCACTGCGGAAGCGCTATTTAAGATTTATTTTCTTAATGATAATAAGACCGGGTTTATAGTCGGCGCCGATGGGACAATCTTAAGAAGCAACGACGCCGGTGCAAGCTGGTATCAATTAAATTCTCCGACAAAAGAAGTCTTATACAGCATAGGATTTACGGATGATAACAAAGGCTTTATAGTTGGATGGAACGGAGAAATGTTAGAGACCAGTGATCAAGGTAATACCTGGACTGAGGCGAGAAAAGTAAGCGATCAATATTTGAGAGACATAAAATTCTTCAACGGTTCTACCGGGATAATAGTAGGAGGCGGGGGATTAATTGCAAGATCGGATGACGGCGGAGATGACTGGAAAATTATTTCTTCCAATACCGTATCAGGTTTGTATAGTATTAACATGCTGGACCAATCGCATGGACTAATTTTGGGCAATAAAGGTGAAATTCTAACTACAAATGACGGAGGGAAGAATTGGAAGAACAACGCAAGCGGGAGCTATGCATCGCTTATGTCGATGACGGAAACTCCGGCAAAGAAAATATTTATAGTTGGCAACAACGGTGTAATTCTAACAAATACAAATTAGAATATTTGTAAATTTGTGTAGAAAATTTTTTGCAGAAAGTTTGAGGAAGAATTGGATAAATTTGTAATACAAGGCGGGAAGAGATTATCGGGGAGAGTAGAAATAAGCGGAGCTAAAAATGCTTCGCTCGCATTAATGCCGGCGTGTTTGTTAGCGTCCGGCAAGTCAACTCTATATAACACACCAAAGCTTAACGATGTATATACAATGGTGAAGCTGCTAAAGCATCTCGGAGTTGAAAGCAATTTTGAAAACCACACACTTGAATTGGACACAAGAAAAATAATCAGCCAGGATGCGCCTTACGAGCATGTAAAGAAAATGCGTGCGTCAGTTTATGTGCTGGGTCCGCTGCTAACGAAATTCGGAACAGCGAAAGTATCTCTGCCCGGCGGATGCGCATGGGGACCGCGCCCGATAAATCTTCATCTTGAAGGTCTAAAAAAATTAGGTGCTGAAATTGACCTGGTCGAAGGATATGTAGTAGCAAAAACCAGAAGATTAACAGGCGCAAGAATTAATTTTGATATTTCATCTGTCGGCGCAACCGGAAATATTTTAATGGCTGCAGTTCTTGCAAAAGGTACAACGGTAATTAATAACGCAGCTATGGAGCCTGAGATTACAAACCTTGCCGAGTTGCTTCAAAAGATGGGAGCGAAAATTTACGGTGCGGGAACTTCGACTCTTGAAATAGAAGGCGTAGAAGAGCTCCAGCCCGCAAAGATTGAAACTATCCCGGACAGAATTGAAGCCGGCACTTTATTAATTGCGGCAGCGATGACCGGAGGCGAGATTACACTAATCAATTTTCCACCTAATTTAATTGGATCTGTCATTTCAAAATTAGAAGACAGCGGCTGCAAAATAAAAATTAACGGCAGCACAATTTCTATCTCGAGCGCTGAAAGAATAATTCCGGTTGATGTTACTACCGCAATATATCCGGGCTTCCCGACGGATATGCAAGCACAGTGGACGGCTTATATGTCTGTTGCAGATGGAACTTCAACGGTGACCGATACAATTTATCTAGATAGATTTAAACACGTGCCGGAATTGGAAAGACTTGGCGCTAATATAAGCGTGAATGAAAACAGAGCTGTAATAAAAGGCGTAAAAAAACTAAGAGGCGCGAAAGTTATGTCTACAGATTTAAGAGCAAGCGCAAGTCTCGTTTTAGCCGGGCTTGCAGCAGAAGGCGCCACTGAAGTCCTCAGGGTTTATCATCTCGACAGGGGCTATCAAAAGATCGAAGAGAAATTAAGTATGTTAGGCGCAGATATTCGCCGGGAAGAAGGAAGCGAATATTAATTGTGTCATTTTTAAAAATAATCAAGAAGAATAATTTCCTGCCGGTATATCTTTTTATTATTATATTTTTTGATGTATATCTTCAATTCATTCCTCTTACAAAAATATTCAGTTTTGAATATTCATTTGTTAATGCAATCGTACTTTGCTTACTAAGCGGAATATTTTTTATCTCTTCATATAGAAAAAGCGAAGAAAATTATTCTTCGTTCAATTTTAAGAAAAAAATACTGCTTGCAAATTTATCTTTTCTCTTGCTGCCTTTAATAATCTCGGTTATAAATTCATTCTTTACGATAAGCTGTCCGTTGTCGGATGGATTATCATTTTATTTCGTAATTACGTTTCCGTCTTTGATCGTGGGCGTTTCTCTTGGAATTATCTCGGTGAAATTATTTAGACATTTTTCAATCCTGTCGTTTATTCTTTTATTTATTGCAATATTAATCATCCCTTTGTTTGAGTTCTACTTTAATCCGCAAATTTATTTTTACAACCCGATATTCGGTTTTTACCCCGGCACAATTTACGATGAAAACTTAAGCGTTAATCTAAATCTCGTTATCTACCGGCTCTTTAATATATTGTACTTTGGAGCGATATTTTTGCTGCTATATAAAAAAAATATTTTCCCAAATAGATTTATAAAAAAGATTTTCTTTGTTGTTATTTTATTAGTTGCAATCTCTTTTAATTATTTTTCTTCAGCGTGGGGATATTCAACTTCTTTTTCAAAACTAAATAAAGAATTAAGCAATAAAATTGAGACTCAACATTTTGTAATTCATTTCCCGGCGCAAATAAATCCATCTTTTATGAGAGCAGTTTGCTTAGCCCACGAATATTATTATTCAAGACTTAGTAAATTTTTCGGCTTCACCATGAGCGCAAAAATTAATTCATATATCTTCGGAAATAATGAACAAAAGAAAGATCTTATTGGGACAGCAAATGCCGACATTGCAAAACCATGGCTGAACTGCTCATTTATAACTCTTAATGATTATGGCGAAACTCTAAAGCACGAACTTGCGCATTGTTTTTCGTCGAAGATGGGAACAGGAATATTCAAAGCGGCAAGCGGACTGAACCCAGCGCTGATTGAGGGGATTGCAGTGAGCGCAGATCCATTTTATGACGAGCATTCAATTGATTTTATGGCGGCTCTTGCATACGATCAAGGATACAGAATAAATATTAAAACACTTTTTAGCGGGTACAGCTTTTATTCAAATGCATCGTCAGTGTCTTACATTTATGCTGGTTCATTTGCAAAGTTCCTTATAGATAAATACGGCATTAAGAAATTTCAGAAATATTATTCGTCCGGTTCCTTTGAATCATCATACGGAGTTTCATTCGATTCAACAGAAAAAGAATTTTACAAATCTATAGATACGCTGCATTATGCATTTAATATAAATGAAGCCGACTATTATTACGGCTACAAATCTATTTTCTACAAAATATGTCCGCGTTATGCTGCTTCACAGTCGGCAAAAGCATGGCGGTTTTTTGCTAAGTCTAATTATCATTTAGCGGATAAAATTTTTATTAAGATAATCAAACTCACAGGTAATTATTCAAGTTTGATAGGACACTCAGAATGCCTGGTGAAGCAAAACAAAATTAGTGACGCAGTAAATATTCTGAAAAATAAGGTCAATGATTTTCAAAGAACATCATATTACTTCAGCATTGAACTTAAACTTGCTGACGATTATTTTATTGCAGGCGATGCAGCTAAAGCGGATTCAATATATAAGAGCATGACAAAACAATATCCAAGTGAAAGATTGTTCTGTCTTGCAAAGATGAGGCTTGAACTTAGTCCGGACAGAAATAATTTAATGAAATATTTGGACGGAAGTGATCACGACAGATTCATGCTTTTAAAAAAGGTGAATGAAAATAAATATAATTATTATTCAATCCCGGTGCTGATCGAACTTGCAAAATATTTCAATGCGGATTACAAGAATATGTTAAAAATATTTTCAAAGCCGGTTGAAGCCGACAATTTTACCGGAGTTTACGCTGCATATAAAATATCAAATTATATGTTTGAGAATTTAGATTTTCAGAATGCATTAAAGCTTGCGGATTTAGCGGTTGAAAATAACCGCAATAAAGATTATCATGATATTCTTCAAGAAAATTACGACAAAATAAATTGGTGTAATTCAAACTCTTCTTATATTTTTGCAAACGTAAAAAGATAAAACAATTTTAATCAAGCGGATAAAATTATCAAATGAATTTCTCTGAAAAACTCTTTCGGTATTCCTTTCTTATTGAAGCTTCAAACACGGCGGAAGAAAAAAAAGTAGAGGCATATATTGTCGGAGGATTTGTACGCGATTTGATACTGCAGAGAGAAAAAAACGAAATAGATTTTTTGATAATTGGAGACGGCACCGAGTTTGCGTCAAGTTTTGCCAAAAAGCTAAGAGTAGATAAGATCTCCATTTTTAAAAATTACGGAACCTCACACTTCAAGTTTGAAAATTATGACCTGGAGTTTGTCGGCGCAAGAAAAGAATCGTATACAAAAGAAAGCCGGAATCCGGTAGTTACTGCTGGCACTTTTGAAGATGATATTAAGCGCCGCGACTTCACAATAAATACTCTTGCAATCTCAATCAATAAAAAAAATTTCGGGGAAATCGTAGATACATTTAATGGTTTTAAAGACATTGAAAATAAAATTATTAAAACTCCAATTGATCCGGAAATAACTTTTAATGATGATCCGCTGAGGATATTACGCGCGTTTCGTTTTGCTTCGCAGTTAAATTTTACTGTGGATGAAGAAATAAATAATTCGGCGAATAAGCTGAGAGAAAGGCTGAAAATAATTTCACAGGAAAGAATTACAGATGAATTTTTTAAAATACTTTCCTCGCCGCAGCCATCGGTCGGATTGAAACTTTTATTTTATTCCGGTGTAATGGAAATAATTTTTCCTGAAATCGCAAACCTTTCCGGCGTTGATCAAAGAAAAGATTATCATCATAAAGATGTTTTTCTTCATACGTGTCAGGTGGTCGATAATATTTCCAGAGCGACAGATAATGTTTGGCTCAGATTTGCTGCGCTTGTTCACGACATCGCTAAGCCGCAAACAAAAAGATTTGTCGAAGGAACCGGCTGGACTTTTCACGGGCATGAAGAAATCGGCGCCCGCATGATGAAAGATATTTTTGTAAAGCTTAAACTGCCGTTTAATAAAATTGAATATATCGAAAAATTAGTCCGCCTTCATCTTCGTCCCATTGCGCTGGCTAAAGAAGAAGTAACCGACAGCGCGATAAGAAGACTAATCGTCTCTGCCGGCGAAGATCTTGAAGATTTAATAACTCTATGCCGCGCCGACATAACAAGTAAAAATCCCGGGAAGGTTTCAAAGTATCTTGATAATTATGAGCGGGTAATGAAAAAAGTTTGGGAAGTTGAAGAGAAGGATAAATTGCGCGCCTTTCAATCTCCCGTCCGGGGTGAAATTATAATGGAAGTTTGCAATCTAAAACCGTCGAAAAAAGTCGGTGAAATTAAAACTGCAATCGAAGACGCAATACTCGACGGAATGATTGGCAACAATTATGATGAAGCTTACCGGTATTTGCTATCGATAAAAGACAAATTTCTCAACGATAATTAAAATTGTTGAGATAAATACCTGTATTAAGTGAAATCCTGATTTGTATTTACGCCGTACAAATAAAAATATTACCGCCTGTAAATATCATATTTCAACTCAACACTCAAATTTTATTTTTGTAACCAAAATTGAATTGAATTTAAGATTCTAACAATTTTAATTAAGTTTGAATGCTGACAGCCCAAAATAATTTTGGTAAAAAGAGATTAAAAAATATCGGAGTTAATAATGCGTTTCTTCCATAAATTCATCCTTTGCGTTTTGGTTTTCCCATTTCTTGCTTATGGGCAAAAAACTTTAACGCTTGATCAAGCTGTAAAAATAGCTCTTCAGCGCAATACTACCTTGCAGAAATCTTTGAACAGTCTTAAAGCTTCCGAATCAAATTACAAAGCAGCATGGGGAAATCTTCTGCCAAGCATTAATGCTGACGGCAGCTACGGTTGGAATCGTTCTGTTCAACCTGGCACGAGCGGCAGAACATATACTTTTCAGGGCATTACGATCAACCTGCCTCCGACACCAAGTTCAACGACCGACACTTATAATTATTCCGCCGGCGCAAATGCTTCATGGACTTTATTTGACGGACTTTCAAACATTGCGCAAGTTTCAGAATCAAAAAAACAATTAGAGTCTGCAAGACTTCAACTTGAAAATTTAAAACAGAATATCGTCTTTCAAACAATTAGTCTTTATTATGCCGTTGTTAATAATCAACAGCTTTTAAAAGTTAAACAAGATAACGTAAAGTGGAATAAACAAAACCTCGAAACAATTGTTGAAAAAAATAAAATTGGCGCGGCAACTCTCGCCGATGTTTATGCGCAGCAAGTTCAGGAAGGAAATGCGGAACTTGATCAAATCCAGACGAGCAATAATTTGGAAACTGCGAAGAGCAATCTTTTATATTATCTGGGACTTGATGTTTTGCAGAATTATTCTTTCTCCGATTCATTAACATCAAACGAAGAAGACGTCTTGCATTCGGATCTTTCTTCAGAATTTAAAAACATTGATGAGCTTGTCGCTCAAGCTTTATCAAAACGTGCGGATTATAAGAGCGCAATTCTTGATTACGAAGGTGCCGAGAACGGAGTAACGGCTGCTGAAGGCGGTTATTATCCGCGGCTGACAAATACATATGGATTTAATTTATTTTCGAACCAGCTTGATAATTTGACTAAATCAAGAACTTATTCTATCGGACTGACATTAAGCATTCCGATTTTTTCTGGCTTCAGCGTAGATAATCAAGTTCAAGCTGCAGAAGTAAATGCTATGAATAAAAAAGTCGACATGGATGACTTAAGACGAACCATAAAACAGAATCTACAGCAGACATATCTAAACGTACAGGCAGCAGAAAAAAGCCTGGAAGTAAGCAAGAGAAATGTAGCTTCTGCTGCAGAAAACCAGAAGATTACTCAAGAAAAATATACATTAGGCTCAGGTACACTGCTGGATGTCTTAGTTGCTAATTCCAATTATACAAACGCGCAAACAAGTTTAATAAATGCCGAGTTCCAATATATAGTGCTCAATCAGCAGCTTAAATATTATCTCGGCGTTCTCAACTATAAGCAGTATGAATAAATTTTTTTTATTAGGAGAAAAACTCAGATGGCAAACGGAAAACAAAAAAAATCAAAAAAGAAAGTAATGATCTTCTCCATAATAGGAGTTTTAGTTCTTATACTTATTTTAATTGCGTTCTTAGGAAGCAAGAAAGATGAAATAGTTCCTGTTCAAATAGAAAAAGCTTCTATCAGAACTATAACTCAAAGCGTTACTGCAACCGGAACGCTTGACCCTGAATTTAAAGTCGCAATAACACCTGAAGTAACAGGAGAAATTGTTGAGCTGCCAGTTAAAGAAGGAGATTTTGTTCAGAAGGGACAGCTTCTTATAAGAATAAAGTCAGACGCATATCGTGCTCAAGTTCAGCAGTCTGAAGCGGGTCTTAATTCTGCTAAGGCAACACTTGCAATGAACAAAGCCCAGCTCGACAAAGTTACTTCCGACTATAATAGAACGAAGGAACTGCGTGCGAAAAACTTAGCGAGCGATGCCGATCTTGAAGCAGCGAAAAGTACATATCTGTCCGCTAAAGGCGCTTATGAAGGAGCTCAGGCTCAAATTGCTCAAATGGAAGCAGCGTTAAAAGTTCAATTGGATCAACTGAGCAAAACTACTATTTATTCGCCTATGGCTGGCACTGTAAGCCAACTAAATGTTGAACTCGGCGAAAGAGTTTTAGGAAGCGGCTTCAGCCAGGGAACAAATGTAATGACTATTTCCGATCTAAAAAGCATGCTTGCAGTAGTTGATGTTGATGAGAATGATGTTGTTCTTGTATCGACAGGTGATACTGCAAGAATCAAAATAGATGCTTTTGGAGATAAAGTGTTTAGAGGAATTGTTTATCAAATCGGCAACAGCGCTCAAACAACTGGTACAAGCACTCAGGATCAGGTTGTTAATTTTGAAGTAAAATTAAAGTTCCTTGATTTTGATGATAAATTCAGACCGGGGATGTCGTGCAACGCAACAATCGAAACCAAAACTTTGCATAATGTATTAAGCGTACCGATACAAAGCGTTACCGCAAGAAGCAATATGATGGAAATGAAAGATGGTTCCGGGCAGGATAATCAGAAGAAAAAAGACAACGGAAATAAAATCCAGGAAATTGTCTTTGCTGTAAATAATAATAAAGCCAAGAGTATTAATGTGAAGACTGGAATCAGCGACGATAATTATATCCAAATTACAGATGGACTAAAGCCGGGGCAAGAAGTTGTCACCGGAAGCTATAAGGCAATATCTACTGATTTGCACGACGGCTCTGATGTAAGGGTTGAAAATAAGAATAAGATGTTCTCGAATCATTAAAACTAATCTTGGAATAGAAGATGAACATAATAAATATTGAACATATTGCTAAGGTTTATCAAGTCGGAACAGAAGAAGTTCACGCACTCCGGGATGTTTCATTGAATATTGATAAGAATGAATACGTTGCAATAATGGGACCTTCCGGCTCGGGAAAATCAACCTTAATGAATATGCTTGGATGCCTCGATACTCCAACGTCCGGTAAATATAATTTTACCGGTGTCAGCGTTAGCGAGATGAGCGATAACGAGCTTGCAAAAATTAGGAACAAAGAAATTGGTTTCGTGTTTCAAACATTTAATCTATTGGCTCGTTCAGATGCGCTGCATAATGTTGAACTGCCGCTTATTTATGCCGGTGTAGGCGCTGCGGAAAGACGTGAGCGTGCAGAGCAGGCGTTAATTGATGTCGGGCTGAAAGAAAGAATGCATCATAAGCCGAATGAACTTTCAGGCGGACAAAGGCAGAGAGTTGCGGTAGCACGTGCACTTGTTACGCGCCCTTCAATAATATTAGCAGACGAACCTACCGGCAACCTTGATTCAAAGACCGGCGAGGAAATAATGATATTATTTAATGAAATTTATGAGAAGGGAAATACAATTATTCTTGTTACTCACGAAGAATATATTGCGGAGCATGCCGCCAGAATAATAAGAATAAAAGACGGTTTAATCGAATCTGATGGTCCGGTAGAAAATAGATATATTCCTAAAGCCCGCTTTGCGGAGTAGCTGCGGATAAATGATGTCTCAAAAGAATCTTTTTGAAATTATAATTATGGAATTTAAGTTATGTCAAAGCTTGCTTTCTTATCTTTTGAAATAAAGGAAAGCTTCCTGATTGCAATTAGAGCGATCAGAGCTAATAAGATTCGATCTGCACTTACAATGCTCGGAATCTTTATCGGAATTACAGTTGTAGTTTTAATGACGACTGCAATTAAAGGAATCGATAATTCTTTTCAAAAGGGAATTAGCGCGCTTGGATCAGATGTACTTTATATTTCCAAATGGCAATGGTTCTCAAACACTGACTGGTGGAGAATGCGAAATAGAAGACAAATTACAATGGAAGAATTTCAAAAATATAAAGCGCTTGCAAAGCTTCCTCTTGCCGTCGCTCCCACTGTCGCTACGAACCAGAATATTAAATATAAAACTAATGCTGTTAATAGCGTTTTTGTTACCGGCTCCGATGCGGACTATATCAAGACGACAAACTTTACTTTTGATCAAGGAAGATTCTTCACCGATATTGAAAGCAATGGAGCAAGAAATGTTGCAGTGCTAGGCAATACTGTAGCATCGACTTTATTTCCTCATGGAAACGCGGTTGGCAATGATATCAAGATAGGTCCGGTTACATACCGCGTTGTAGGAGTATTGTCGGTTCAGGGTAGCTTTATACTTGGCAGCTTTAATCCTGATAACCAGGTTTATGTTCCCATTGGAACGATATTTAAATATTTTCTTGACGAGCGGCATCAAAGCGTAACAATAGACGTTCGCGCTGCAAGCCCCGCTCTGATTGCGGATACTAAGGCAGAAGCGGAAGGAATCTTCAGAAAAGTAAGAGGATTGAGCTTTAACCAGGAAGACGACTTTTCAATCAATCAGCAGGAAGCTCTTATTGACAATTATAATAAAGTCGTTGGAGTTATTCAGATTGCAGGCTTATTCATTACAGGGCTTTCCTTATTTGTAGGCGCAATCGGAATCATGAATATTATGTTTGTATCTGTTCGTGAGAGAACGAAAGAGATTGGTCTGCGTAAGGCAATCGGCGCAAGGAGAAGTTCTATACTTGCCCAGTTCCTTTTAGAATCTTCAGTAATTTGTCTCGTCGGCGGAGTGATCGGTCTTATTGCTGCTATATTATTAAGCTTCCTTGTAAATCAATTTATACCGACTTCAGTTCAATACAGCGCGGTTATATTAGCGATAGTTGTTTCATTAATTACCGGGCTCATTTCAGGTTTTGCACCCGCATATACTGCTGCAAAGATGGACCCGGTTGAAGCATTGAGGTTTGAGTAAAATGAGAATAACAGAAACACTCCAAATTTCCCTTCAATCCATTAAAGGGAATAAATTAAGAACGATGCTGACAGTCCTCGGCGTTGTTGTCGGTATATTTTCAATCATAGTGATAATGACTATCATAACTATGCTCCAAAACAGCATCCAGAACGGTTTCTCGCAGCTCGGGCAGAACACATTTCAGATACAAAAATTTCCTGCTATCATGACAGGCGGTCCGGGTGCGTGGCTGAAATATAGAAATAGGAAAGATCTTACTCTCGACGATTACTATCGCTTAAAAGATATGCTTAAGGAAGCACAATATATCGGCGCTGAACAGTGGCAATTCGGCAAAGTTGTAAAATTTGGGAACAAAGAAACTAACCCTAACATACAAGTTGCCGGTATTACAGCGGATGCTTTTAAAACAAATAACTGGTCGATTGAAGAAGGCAGGGAAGTAAGAGACCTTGACGTAACTTATTCCAACGATGTTTGCGATATAGGACAGGACGTGGTTGAAAAATTATTTCCGAATATCGACCCTGTTGGGCAATACGTCCGCGTTGACGGCTTGCCGTTAAAAGTTATCGGAGTACTTGGTAAACAGCCGTCGCTTTTCGGCTCAAGCAATGACAGCTTTATCATCATGCCTATTACTACTTTTCAATCTAAGTACGGTAAGTACGGAAGAAGCATTAACATTACAGTTATGTCTTACAGCAACGCTGATTATAATAATGTTATCGACGCAGCGATAGGCTACATGAGAACAATTAGAAAAGTTGAACCCGGTAAGGAAAATGACTTTGATATTTTTAGCAACGATTCTTTGATAGGACAGATAAATAATATTACAGGCGGAGTAAAGATAGGCGCAATGGCTGTTTCAATTATTGCTTTAATTGCTGCTGGTGTAGGAATAATGAATATTATGCTTGTATCAGTAACAGAACGTACAAGGGAAATAGGAATTAGAAAAGCGATCGGAGCAAAGAGGAGCACAATATTATCTCAATTTCTTTTTGAAGCGATTACACTTTGTTTAATCGGCGGATTAATCGGGATAGTTCTTGGAGTGGGAGTAGGAAATCTTGCCGGCGCTCAGCTTAATGCGCAAATGGCTGTTCCGATTGATTGGGTATTCATAGGATTTTCACTATGTATTTTAGTAGGCGTTATATTCGGAACTTATCCGGCATATAAAGCTGCTAATATGGATCCGATCGAAGCTCTAAGATATGAATAATCTTTTTGATTATAGAATTGTTTAAAGAAATAAGAATAGTCCTTTTTATATTTTTATAAAAGGTCCAATCCGTCACAATATTAAAATCGTTGATGGTTTGATTTTTTAGTTTATTTCTTTAACTCACTTTTTGTTTAGCTATATTTTTATTCTCTAATTTAAAGAGGGACTATGAATGAAAATTACTGAAATATTTTCTGTGTCGACAAGTTCGATAAAGACAAACAAGCTGAGAACGTTCCTAACTATCCTCGGAATTGTTGTGGGAATATTTTCCATCATCGTTATAATGACGATCATCTCTATGCTTCAAGCGACGATCCAGGACAGCGTTGCAATGCTCAATAAAAATACATTTCGTATTCAAAAGTTCCCTCAAATAATGACCGGCGGGCGCGAAGCGTGGCTGAGATACCGCAACCGTAAAGATATTACAGTCGATGAGTATTACCGCTTTGAGTCTTTAATGCCTGACGTAAAATATATCGGAGCAATTTTAGCTTCTGACGGAAAAGTAATAAAATTTAACAGCAAAGAAACTAACCCGAATATTAATGTTATTGGCGGTACGGTTGGCGCGTTTTATACTTATAACATCGGGCTGCAGAAGGGAAGAGAAATAAGGCAGTTCGATCTTGATTATACAAACCACGTGTGCATAATCGGAATGGATGTGGTTGATAAGCTCTTCGGAAGCATCGATCCGCTTGGACAAACAATTCGCGTCGACGGCAACCCCGTGCAAGTGATAGGCGTAATGGAAAAGCAGCCTGAACTCTTCGGCGAAAGTATGGACAATCTTGTTATAGTCCCTCTTACAACATACCTTGCTTATTACGGTAAGAAAGATCAAAGCGTTGATATAACCGTGATGACATATAGTAAGGAAGATTATCAGCCTGCAATGGAAGCGGCGGTTGGATATATGAGAACAATTAGAAAAGTGCCGCCGGGTAAAGAAAACGATTTTGATATTTCCAGCAACGAGTCAGTTATGTCGCAGATAAATGATATTACTGAGAATATAAGAATAGGAGCAATGGCTGTATCATTTATAGCTCTCATAGCAGCCGGAGTTGGCATCATGAATATAATGCTTGTTTCGGTTTCTGAGCGAACGAAGGAAATAGGCATTAGAAAAGCAATCGGAGCGAAAAAGATCGATATACTTTTGCAGTTCCTTGTCGAAGCAGTTACACTTTCATTAATTGGCGGAATAATAGGAATAATACTTGGCATTGGAGCGGGACTGATAGCCGGAAGTCAGCTTTATGCTAAAGTGGTAATTCCTGTTGACTGGGTATTTATAGGATTGAGTGTGTGCGTTTTAGTCGGGGTCGTATTCGGAACTTATCCCGCTTATAAAGCCGCTAACATGGATCCGATTGAAGCTCTAAGATACGAATAAGATGCGCCGGATATTTTTTATTTCTCTTATGTTAAGATGATCCTTAAAGTTTTGTTGCATCGGGGATTTTTTAAACTTTATTTTATTTTCCCCTTGCGGCTCTAAAATAAATTATTTAAGTTATAATCAATAATTAATTATGACAAGATATTTGGGAAGGATTTTGAATAATGATTGCAATGGGTAAAGGGAATAATACGCAGCCCGCTGAACAGACATTCCAATTTACACGCTCCGGATGTTTTATACTTCAATTTAAATTTATATGATTTGGCTTTTGCTTTCTGTTGTGAAAGCAGATTAAGCACTTAGTGCGCTTAATATAATATTTTGACTAATGTTCTTTGAAAACCGGATTTTGTTTTTTATGGAGAAACGTTTCATATAATAACAAAGTTTTTAGCTGTTATTTATTTAAACAATTATTCTTTTTCCGGATACTGCCGCTTAGTTATTACGCGATATGTTTCATTCGATGAAATAGTATGAATAAAGCGATCTAATGATAAAGCATTTTAGTTATGCAAATAAGCATTTCGTGCATGAGATGCAATATCCCTTTGTTGATATGTACTAATTCATTAGGAAGAAGCTGTATATTATTGAAGAGAAGCAGCATCTTGACAAGGAGGAGCACTATCTTCATAATGGAAAGCTCCATCTTGTGACAGAAATGCTGCTATTTGTTAATAAGAAGCAGCGTATCATTGTTGAAATCTTTTATGTAACGGAGATAAATCAGAAGAATTGAAATAAAAGGATGAATATTCAGGCTCAATAAAGAGTCAATATTCAATTATTATAATAAAATAATATAAGGAGGTTCTTATGGCTTATAAGAAAAAACAAATCTCAAAAACAGTAGTAAAAGCTACTTCACGTCTTGAAGGCGTTAATGAGATAGATAAAAAAAATCTGCACCTATTAATTATGGAAATGACGATAGGAAACTAACGTCAGTAGAGTATAAAGCGCAGATTGATACATGCACCGGTCTTACCGAGAAGAAAAATCAAATACTCGAAAATGCAGATATAGTTAGTAATCAATTAAAAGCAGAAGAAAAAAATCTTGCACGGATGACGAGTGAGATTCTCTCAAGCGCCAAAGGAAAATTCGGCATAGATTCTAATGAAGTCGAACAACTTGGCGGCACGCGTAAATCCGACAGGAAAAAGCGTACTGCAAAAAAACAGACTCCAGCAAAACAATAGTTTGTTCCCTACAGCGCATCATAGCAAAGGCGGCTGCGCGGGATTTGTGCAGCCGCTTTATGCTATCTTTAAAATTTTAGTTTAACAATATAAATATGGAGACAAGAAATGAAAACTTTCGTGGTTATTTTATCTGTAATAGTATTATCCATAAGCGAAATTTACGGACAAAATTTTTATGCAACTTTTCACACCGGCTACGGATTTGGAACC
This sequence comes from Bacteroidota bacterium, assembly GCA_021824565.1. Taxonomy (GTDB): domain Bacteria; phylum Bacteroidota; class Ignavibacteria; order Ignavibacteriales; family Ignavibacteriaceae; genus FEN-1297. The sequence continues at coordinate 17,603 of JAKAKL010000022.1, forward strand.
GCACCAAGAGAATATATAAATTATACTACAACATATAATTCCAACAATAATATTTATAATAGTATATCTAAAAGTGTTTCTTTTGGAGAAGGATATTATTTAACATGCAGCTTTGGATATAATATTAATCAAATTTTAAGTGTTGAGTTAGCTTTGCAATATTCAAGCAGCGCTTCACAAGATTTTGGCAGCAATTATTATTTTTATTCTAGCCAATATTCGATCTACAGCGAAGAAGTTTCCGGTCATTCTTATCTTGCAAATCCTTCGATTTTAATTTCAACTAGTATTAATGATTTTAAACCCTACTTAAAAATTGGTCCCATTATAGGTATTGCTGATTTAACAGTAAATTCAAATAATAATTATAATAATACAAATTCAACTCAAATTACAGAAACACAAACATTTCTAAACGGCGGTGTAGCTTTTGGATATAATGCTGCAATTGGCGTTACTTATGATGTTGCGCAAAATATCGGACTAATGCTCGAAATAAATGATAGAAGTCTTTCCTACGCTCCTACGAAAGGAGAACTGCAAAAATATACTGTCGATGGAGTAGATAAATTACCTGGTCTGCAAGTATACGATAAGCAAATTGAATTTAAAGATAATATTACCTCTACTTCAAATACTCAGCCAAACTATAATAATCCGCAGCAGCAGCCTAAAGTTCAATATCCTTTCAGCAGTGTTGCAATATCTTTCGGCGTAAAATATAGTTTTTAATAAATCATTAGATGAATTATATTTCAGCCAAAGCCAATTGAGGAATAAATGAAAACGGTAAATATTAAAATTCTATTTTTATCAGTATTATTTAGTTTTGCCATAATAAATGCGGATGCGCAGCAGCCTGCGGAACAAAAAATTGCAATACTTCCTTTCAGCTCTTCGGGAATAGATTCTGTTTCCGTGCAAACCGCCGAATCAATTTTAAATCTTGAGCTTTCCAGGCAGCAAGGTATAAGCGTAATACAATTAAAACAAAGCGCCGATTCAATGAGCTTTGTTGATTGTATGGATTCAAAATGTGCAATTGAAATTGGTAAGAAAGCAGGCGCTGATAAAGTAGTCGGATGCAAGCTTGCAGCTTTAGGCAACAAGATAATCATACAATATTTCCTTGTGGATGTAAAAGCCGGGAAGGAAATTCTGCTCGATCAATTAACCTCCGCTACAGTTGAAGACCTTGAAACAGTAATGAAAAGAATTGCGAAAAGCGTTTATGATTTAATTCCAGCATCTGAAGATGCGTCAGTTGGAAATATTTTAAAAGGAGAATCTACAAATCCGTTGAGAAGAGCGTCAAGGAAGAATGTCGGTTTATCTTTCGGCTATCTTTACCCGCAGAACGGCTATGATGATAATTCAAGATCGTTCGTGGTAGATCTTAATTTGGATTATGAGCTTCAGGACTATGCGGTAGGAATGATGTTCGGGATTCGCCAAGGATTTGCTATGAATGTTTACGGCGAATACCTTGTGTCTGAAAAAGATATTTGTCCTTATATAGGCGGAGCTTTCGGCTTTCACTGGGTATCTCATGATAATCCGACTACAGTCATGATTACAAATCCGGCTAACAACAATACATATACTAGTGCGAATCAAAATAACTTAAGAAGCGACGGCTTTGAGCTTTCTGCAATTACAGGCTTAAGAATTCTGCATACGTATAATTTCCAGGTATTGTTGAATCTTGAATTTATTTATTCTCTTAATGATTACCACGACAGCGCTATTGTTTTTACCATCGGAATATTATAATGAAGTAATTGCTTGGTCCCAAAAAGTTTTAATACTATTGTAAATGGACTTGATAAAGGAAAGGCGTAAATTTAGATTTGAAATTCATAAAACTTAATTCGTCTTTTGAAATTTTATTCTTTATCTCTTTTAATAATAAGTCTTGCTGCCGCTCAATTAATTAATGCACAGCAAAAATATTATACAGCAATTGTCTCAGATACAATTCAAATTAACTTTGGTAATAGTTATAAATTATCCTGTCCGGTAATTGTCCCTTTTTCGGAAATAATATCTCTTAAAGGGAAAGTATTAACTTCAAAAGATTATAAAATATCATATTCAACCGCTTCGTTCAGCTTGTCCGACAGTCTTCCTTATTCGGTCTTCGACACTTTAATTGTTACTTACGAAACTGTTCCTCTTTATCTTAAAAAAGAATATAAGAACCGGACATTAGCATATAAGTTCAACGAACAGCTTGGCGACACGGTTAGAGAATTAAAAAGTGAGAGCGAACCATTTACGGCAGAAACAATATTCGGCAGCGGTATGCAGAAAAGCGGAACTATCGTGAGAGGTTTTACAGTCGGAACTAATCAAGACCTTAGTCTTAACAGCGGTCTCCGATTGCAATTATCGGGAAGACTTTCAAAAGATATAGAATTAGTCGCCGCTTTAACTGATCAAAATTCTCCCATACAGCCTGAAGGAAACACTGCGACATTAGATCAATTGGATAATGTATTCATTCAACTAAAGCATCCAAATGTAACTGCTACTTTCGGCGATTATGAACTTAAGGAACAATACGGCGAGTTTGGTCCAATCGACAGAAAACTGCAAGGGCTTTTAGGAGAATTTAATTATGCAGGACAAAAAGGCTATGTTGCAATTGCAAGTTCGCAAGGCAAGTATAATAATAACAGCTTTACCGGCGCCGACGGAGTTCAAGGTCCATATATTTTAACCGGAGCGAATAACGAAAGGAATATCATTATTATTGCCGGAACTGAAAAAGTTTATGTCGATGGTATACTCATGAAAAGAGGCGAGCAAAATGATTATACAATTGATTATGCAAATGCACAGCTTACGTTTACTCCGAATAGGTTAATCACTTCTGCGAGCAGAATTTCAGTCGACTTTCAGTATACCGACAGAATGTTTGACAGAACTTTTTTCGGAGCAGGAGTTGAATCGAGTTTGTTTCATAATAAGCTTGGAATAAAAGTTCAATATCTGCGTGAAGGCGATAACCAGGATGCTCCGATTGATATTTCACTTTCAGATTCAGACAAAGCAATTCTTGCGGCGGCAGGCAACGATCCGATGAAGGCTGTAAAATCGGGCATATCTTTGGCGCAGCCGGATTCATTAGGGCAAATACATGGAATCTATCAGCGAATTGATACTGTAATAAACGGTTCTTCATATTCTTATTATTTATATAATCCTGGAAATCCGAATTCTCTTTATACTGCGGTTTTTAGTTATGTAGGTTCTCAGCTTGGCGATTATATAAAAGAGAGTATAGGCGATTTTAAATTTGTTGGCATTAAGCAGGGCGATTATGCTCCGATAATATTTCTTCCGCTTCCAGAGTTGAAACAAAATGTAAACACAGCATTCGACTACAAACCTGAAAAGGGAATAAGTGTAAGCTTTGAATTAGCAGGAAGCGATTGGAATCAAAATAGATTTTCTTCGCTTGCAAACAGTACGACTCTCGGCTATGCAAGAAATTTTCTTTTAACAGTTGATCCCAGGAAAATTGAAATTGGTAATATTAATCTCGGACAGCTCGGGGTTTCTTATCATGATCGCTTTATACAAGCTAATTATACTTCGCCTGATCGAATTGATCCTGTTGAGTTCAATAGATATTATAACATTACTCCGTCTTCAACACCGGAGAGCGAGCAGCTTCGTGAATTAGGATTAACTCTTATTCCTATTTCAGAGCTCAGTATAAATTCTTCGCTCGGAATATTACAGCAGGGAAATAATTTTAAATCAACGCGCTACAACAATACCGTGAAGTTATCTGATAATAAATCATTTGGACTGGATTATAATTTAGACTATGTAGCATCAGAAGACCTCACGTTCAAAAGCTATTGGCTTAGACAGCAAGGGAACGCATATTATAATTTTTGGAAACTAAAGCCCGGCATTGGCTTTCTTGCTGAAAACAAAAATGATCGTCAAAGCGGCGTTGATTCACTTCTTTCAACAAGCTTAAGATATTATGAAGTTGATCCTTTCCTTGAGATGCTGGATTTTTACGGACTGCATTTTCTGGCTAAATATTCTTTACGGGATGATTACGCTCCGCTGAATGGAATTATGACGAACCAGGCAAACACTTCATCGCAGTCTTTTGAATTAACATACAGCGGAAGTAGGAAATTTAATTCTACTTTAAATTTAACAGTAAGCAATAAAAATTATTCAGAAGCATTTAAGAAAATCGGATACTTGAACAGTCAAACTATATTAGTAAGGTCGCAGTCAAAATTTAATTTTTGGAATCCCATATCCGGTGATTTTTATTACGAAGTTTCAACACAAAAATCTGCTAAGCTGCAAAAAGTATTTGTGCAAGTGCCGCAAGGAACGGGCAATTATATTTATCTTGGAGATTTAAATCATAACGGAATAGCAGACGAAAATGAATTTCAGCCGACGCTTTATGACGGTAATTATGTTCTTGTTACTATACCGACTGATCAGCTTTATCCTGTAATTGATCTAAAGACAAGCACAAGATGGAAAGTAATCTATGGAGATATTTTTGATAGGGGATCAGCGCTTCAAAAAATTCTGCAGCCTTTGTCTTCGGAAACGAACTGGCGGGTAGAAGAAAACAGCACGGAGCCGGATTATAAAAAAATTTATCTGCTGCAGTTTTCAGATTTCCAGAGGGACGCAACAACAATTAACGGAAGCAATTTTATTCAGCAGGATTTATTTATATTTGAAAATAATCCCGATCTAAATTTTAGACTTCGCTACGCACAGACTAAAAGCCTCAATCAATACAGCGGAGGCTCGGAAAGAATTTATAATAGAGAACAAAGCCTGAGAATCAATTTTAAAATGGTTGAAGAGATAAGCAATCAAACTGATGTTGTTAATCAGACAGATAATGCTGGCGCTTCTGTGATTTCCAATCTTGCAAAGGAAATCTCAGGTGATAATATTACTTCGGATTTTTCATATAGACCTGAAAGAAATGTTGAAGTCGGATTTGTAATCAAAGTGGGAAGAAGCGAGGATGATTATCCGTCAACTCCGACAATAATTAATTTGAATTCTCAGACTTTAAGATTTAATTTATCTTTTGCCGGTACAGGAAGATTGCGAATTGAACTGGAACGCGATGAGCTGCGTTCAAACAATACTAATAATTTTATTCCCTTTGATCTAACTTCGGGAAACTTAATCGGGAAAAATTATTATTGGAGATTTAACTTTGATTATCGCCTTGCTGCAAATTTGCAGTCGACTGTCAGTTACGATGGCAGAGCGTTGGGAAATGAGAAAATTGTTCACACTGCCCGCGCCGAAGTAAGAGCATATTTTTAATAACAACATCCGGAAAATAAAATGAATATTGTTTCTAAACTTGTAGAGGTTCATGTTTTTAGAATGAAAGGAAAGCATCTCGAATTTCTTTTGTTGAAAAGAAGTGAAAGGGAAATCTATCCAGGTTTATGGCAAATGGTTTCAGGTAAAATTAGAAAAAATGAAAAGGCTTATTCGACCGCGGTGCGTGAATTAAAAGAAGAAACAAATTTATCGCCGAAAAAATTATGGATCGTTCCGAACGTAAATTCTTTCTACGATGCCGGGGGTAATTCGATGAACTTGATTCCGGTATTTGCAGCCCTGGTTGATGAAACTTTGGAAGTTAGGATAAGCCGTGAGCACACAGATTTCAGATGGCTTTCAAAATCAGAAGCAATAAAAAGATTGGCTTGGGACGGACAGAGAAAGTCTGTAGAAATTATTTCAAATTATTTTCTTAAAGAAATGAACTTTCTTAATTTTAGCGAAGTCAAAATAGCCGGAAAACAATTTTATTGCGGATAATTTTTCCGTCTATTCAAATTTCAAAATATATTCAAATATTTTAGAAAGGAAACTGAAGTGAAACATCCAATACTATTTCGATTGTTTAAGCTAATATCTCTTAGTGTTCTAGTTATTATTTTTTCGCAGCAGTTATTTGCGCAAAAGGAAAATTCAAAAAGTTTTGATGCAGCTTCAGCTTTAAAATTTAGAAACATTGGTCCGGCAATCGGCGGCGGACGAGTTTCAGCAGTAGTTGGCATTCCGGGTCAGCCAAATATTTATTATATCGGAGCGGCGGGAGGAGGCGTGTTCAAGACTACCGACGGAGGTTTTTCATGGAAAGCAATTTTTGAAAAAGAACCGGTCTCTTCGATCGGAGCAATTGCTCTTGCTCCTTCAAATCCAAATCTGATCTGGGTTGGAACCGGAGAATCAAATATTCGCAACGATGTACTTAACGGCAAAGGAGTTTATTATTCTCCAGATGGCGGTACGACTTGGAAATGCATGGGACTAACAAACGTTGGACAAGTTTCTAAAATTATTATTGACCCTTCAAATCCGAAAATTATTTTTGTAGCAGCGCTTGGTCATGCCTGGGCGCCAAATAAAGATCGCGGGTTATTCAAAACTATAGACGGCGGTTTAACCTGGAAAAAAGTTCTTTTCATAAATGATACTACAGGGATTTCAGATGTTGTAATGCAGCCGGACAATCCTGAAGTTATGCTCGCAGCTGGCTGGCAGTTCGTGCGCTATCCATGGGCTTTAAATGACGGCGGAAAAGGAAGCGGAATTTATCAATCAAAAGACGGCGGCGAGACCTGGCAAAAAATTTCAGAAGGATTGCCTAAAGGATTGCTTGGAAGAATTTCTTTAGCCACTTCTTTATCTGATCCCGGACATGTTTATGCTTTGATCGAATCGAAGAAAGGTGTTCTTTGGGATTCGCATGACTTCGGCACTCACTGGCAAATGATAAGCAATAATCATGAGCTTAATGTACGTCCATTTTACTTTTCAAGAATGGAAGTATCTCCGAATGATGATCAGAAAATTTATTTCCTTTCTTTCTTAATTACCGTTTCAACCGACGGCGGAAGGACAGTTAAGTCTATCAACAAAGGAATCCATGTTGATCATCATGCGATATGGATTGATCCTAAAAATCCGGATAGAATAATCGAAGGCAACGACGGCGGAGTTTATCTTTCGATGAACGGAGGAGAGTCTTGGCATTTCTTAAACAACATACCCATCGAACAATTTTATCAGGTTGCTCTTGACACCAACTATGCTTACAATCTTGGCGGAGGACTTCAGGATAATAATGCGTGGTATGGACCGTCGAGAAATTTGAATGGAGGAAGTGTTGACGGTTCCGGTTGGTTTATTGTGGCTGGCGGCGACGGCGAATATGTTGTGCCGGCACCAAGCAACCCTTCAATTATTTATGCTGAATCTCAAGACGGGTTTGTTCAAAGATTGGATACGAAAACAGGGATTACGAAACAAATACGCCCATACTTTTTTGATACTTCAGATAAAATTCCGGCAGATTTGAAATATAGATTTAATTGGACAACTCCTATTGCAGTTTCCTCAAAAGACGCGGATGAAGTGTATCTCGGTGCAAATGTATTATTCAAATCTGAAGATGGAGGAAATAATTGGCGTGCGATTAGTCCGGATTTAACTAAAGATGATAAATCAAAACAACTGATGAGCGGTGGACCAATTAATAACGACTTTAGCGGCGCAGAAAATTATGGAACGATTCTGTCGATCGGACTTTCAGATTTAGATTCCAATGTTATATGGATTGGCACCGACGATGGACAGGTGCAGGTAACTAAAGATGGCGGCAAGAACTGGATAAACGTTACCAAAAATATTCCAGGACTTCCGGGCTGGGGTAGAGTTTACCAAGTTGATGTTTCTCCATTTGATCCTTCAGCTTGTTATATCGCAGTTGACCGGCACATGCTGGACGATTCTAAACCATACGTTTTTAAAACTGATAATTTTGGAAAGACATGGAAGTTAATTTCCGAAGGGCTGCCGGATGATTCTTATGCAATTGTAGTAAGAGAAGATCCAAATCAAAAAGGATTTCTTGTCGCCGGTACTGAAACAGGACTTTATTACTCGGACAATGATGGGGAAAGCTGGGAACAATTGAAAAGCAATTTTCCTACTGCGCCTGTATTTGATTTAAAGTTTGCCAAGAAGAATCACGATCTTGTTGTTGCGACTCATGGGAGAGGAATTTTTATCTGCGATAATATTTCACCTCTTGAAGAATTAAAAACTTCGGATAAGACTGAGTTCAAACTTTTCAGCGTTCTGCCAGCGTATCTTTTTAATATCTGGTACAAGGGAGGATTTGATGAATCTGGAAAATACACCGCGCCTAATCCGCCAAGCGGAGCAGTCATTGATTACTTTGTTCAAGATTCAATTAAGGCTACAAAAGAGGAAGTTGCAAAACATCAAACTCCGGTTAAGATTGAAATTACAGATGCAAACGGCGGCGCCGTTGATACTTTGTACGGAACTGAACATAAAGGAATAAATAGAATTATCTGGAATCTCAATTATTCTAGCGGGCATTTTTATGCTGCCGATACGGCTCACGGCAGGCACGCGAATTTTCATGCCGGACCTACAGCGTTGCCAGGGAGGTATGAAATTACCGTCGAGTTCAACGGTAAGAAAGAATCGCAGTCATTTGAATTAAACCCCGATCCGCGTCTTCCTTACAATTTAGATAATGCAAAGAAACAATTTGAAGCTGTGAAAAATGTTCAAGACGAGATTTCTTCGATGAATGACTTGCTTACAAGGATTGATGAGATTCATGAACAAATTGAAAATGTTAATCATGCAGTTAAGATTGTCTCTACCGAAGATAATAAAAATGAATATAAAGACTTGTTAAAAAATTCTCACGATGTTGATTCGCTGTTGACAGTCATTAAAGATACAATTATGGAAACTAAAGCCCAGCCTGGAGTTGGTGAGGACGACATCCATTATCTTACAAAGCTGCGCAACTGGATTTATAATTTAAGATATTGGCTATCAAGCGATTATGACTCTGAACCAAATGAAATGCTGACCAATGAAGAATCGGAAATCCAGACGGCGCTTAACGGCTATATTGAAAAGTTCAATGATATAATTACAACGAACATTCCTGCTTTGAACAAATATGCAGCAGAGAAAAATATTCCGATATTGATTGGAGGTCATCCAATAAAAGTTAATAATTAATTGAAAACTACTAAAGCTTTTGAAAGTTCGTCATGATTCAGAGTCAAAACACAAAAATAAAATTATGCTTTATATAGTCAATTAATTATTTTTGTACATATTTATTTAAGAATATATCACAGGAGTAAGAGTTGGGTTTACTGGTAGTTGGTTCTCTTGGTTTAGATACTGTTGAAACGCCTTTTGACAAAGTTGAAAATGCACTCGGCGGTTCGGCAACATATATTTCGTTAGCAGCAAGTTATTTCAGCGGACCGGTATATCTTGTCGGTGTGGTTGGTGAAGACTTCCCGAAAAAATATATTAACATGCTTGAGAATCATAATGTTGATCTCGAAGGACTGCAAATAGTTAAAGGCGGCAAAACTTTTCGCTGGTCAGGCAAGTATCATTATGATTTAAATGTACGTGATACTTTGTTGACGGAGCTTAACGTATTTGAAAATTTTGACCCGATAATCCCTGATAAATTTAAAAAAGCAAAATTTGTACTTCTCGGCAATATCGATCCAACGCTGCAAATAAAGGTCCTTGACCAGATGGATGGACCACATTTTGTTGTGGGCGATACAATGAACTACTGGATTGAAGGAAAGAAAGATGCGCTTCTTGAATTATTAAAAAGAGTAAATGTATTAATTATAAATGATTCCGAAGCTCGTCTGCTGGCTAAGGAAGCTAATCTTATCAAAGCATGGAAAACTATACGCGAAATGGGACCGGAAATTTTAATCATAAAAAAAGGCGAGCATGGAGCACTTCTGTTTACCGATGAAACAATTTTTTCTGCGCCTGCTTATCCGATGGAAATGATCTACGATCCTACCGGCGCAGGTGATACTTTTGCCGGCGGATTTATAGGTTATTTGCATAAGACGCAGGATTTGGGTCCTGAAAATATGAAACGCGCGGTTATCTACGGAAGTGCGATGGCTTCGTTCTGCGTGGAAAAGTTTAGCACAAAGGGATTAGAAGATCTTGAATATTTAAGGGTCCAAGACAGGTATCGAGAATTCTTAAAGCTTTCAAGATTTGATGAAAGATATTAATTAGCCGCTTTAATAAATTAAATGCAAACTTTAGAAGTAGGATTGGATAATTATTTCTCAATCAAATTTGAAAATGATAAATTCATTTTTCTTGATCAGACAAAACTTCCGCTTACCGAGATTTATGTTGAAACAGATTATTACGAAAGAATTGCAGAAGCAATTGAAAGACTTGAAGTCAGAGGAGCGCCTCAAATTGGTATTACTGCCGCGTATGCAATGGCTCTTTCAATAAAGAATGTCCCGCAGAAATTATTTCAAGAAAAATTTGATGCTGCTTATAAAAGATTAGCTCGGACAAGACCCACGGCTGTTAATCTATTTTTTGCGCTCAACGAAGTTAAGAACGAATTTGAAAAATTTAAGCATGAAAAAAATCTATATGCTATTCTTTTAAACAAAGCAAAAGAAATTCATAGGAATGATGTTGAATATTGTGAGCGCATAGGTGAAAACGGATCGAAAATATTTAACAGAAAATCCAATGTGCTTACACACTGCAACACCGGGAGATTAGCTACCGGCGGAGATGGTACGGCATTCAATGTAATTAAAACCGCACACTCAAAAGGTCTCGTAAATTTTGTTTACGCAGATGAAACTCGCCCGCTGCTGCAAGGCTCAAGATTAACTGCGTTCGAACTTGAAAAAAATAAGATACCTTTTGCGATTCAAACTGATTCCATGGCGGCAGTGCTTATGCAGCAAGGCAAAGTGGATTTAGTTATTACCGGTGCTGACAGAATTGCGTTGAACGGTGATACGGCAAATAAAATCGGCACGTATAATTTAGCTGTGCTCTGCAACTTTCACAATGTACCTTTTTATATTGCCGCGCCAACGACTACTATTGACCGCTCCCTCGCTTCGGGCTCCGGAATTATCATTGAGTACAGAAATAAAAAAGAAATTTTAAATTTTAATGGACATCAAATTGCCCCAGAAAATTATGAAACATTTTCACCCGCGTTTGACGTTACACCTTCGCATTTGATTACCGGCATAATTACTGAAGAGTCTGTAAACTTTTTCCCATACAATTTTATTTAATGAGCGAAATAGTCAAGACCGAAGCCGTGGTTTTGAGCAAAATGAATTACGGCGACACAAGCTATATAATTTCTCTTTATACAAAAGAGTTCGGGAAGATTTCTGCGATTGTAAAAGGCGCACGCAGCCCTAAATCTAAAATCGGTTTAATGACCGATCCATTAAATTATATCCAGATAGTTTTATACAAAAAAGATTCTCGTGAACTTCAAATTATTTCCAGCGTAGATTTGGTAGAAGGTTATATTTCTATCAAAGAAGATTTAGATAAGCTGAAATATTCTCAGGCTATACTTGAACTTGTAAAAAAATTAACAGTTGAAAATGAAGTGAACCATAGATTATTCAGCGGCATTATTAGAATCTTTGAGCTTTTAAATTCATCTGATGAATCGCCGATTATTTTATTCGGACGTTTCTTATTTTTCTTTATCGGTGAGCTTGGTTATGAAATATTGCTTGATAAATGTTCGGTTTGCGGAAAATCAATCCCAGGCGAAAATGAATTGTCGTACAATTTTGGAAATGGTATTTTGTGTCACGTATGTAGGAAAGAAAAAGCAGAATCATACTTATTTAACTTGGAACTTTTTAATTACCTCGTTTGTCTAAAAGGCAGAAAAAAAATAAAAGCTACTGATCAGCTTGCGGAAAAAGCAAATACGTTTATGGAAAATTATTTGAAGTATCATATTCCTGATTTTAATGGAATTCAATCATTACAAATTTTTAAGTGAGATTTTATAAAAAAATTATACCAATGCATAACAGCAGAGTAAGTAAAAAATATTAATCATTAAACGGAGAACGTAAAATGAAATCAAAAAAATTTTTGAGTGCGATAATCCTAATAGTTGTAGGGATTATTTTCGGAGCATTGCTCGTATCCGGCTTCAGCTTGGTTAGACCTAGCTTTGCCGATATAAGATTGGGGGCGCCTAACCCGCCTGTAAATCTTGATGCCGATGCATCTTCGTTCAGTAAGGCTTTTATTGAAGTTGCAAAAAATGTAACTCCTGAAATTGTTCAGATTACCGTCGTAGCTAAGACTGATCAGGATCCTCATCAAAATTTGTTTCCTTTCCAATTCTTTAACATGCCTAAAGAAGAAGAAGGCTCCGGCAGCGGAATTATTATTTCAACGGACGGATACATAGTTACAAATTATCACGTTGTGAAAAATGCGACGTCGGTGAAAGTAGATTTATCGGATAGAAAAACTTACACTGCAAAGGTAATTGGAACAGATCCGCTGACCGATATTGCAGTTATTAAGATTGATGCGAGCAATTTGCCGGCTGCTTATCTTGGCGATTCATCGGATTTAAAAGTCGGTCAATGGGTTATGGCAATTGGAAATCCTCTTGCTCTGACTTCTACCGTTACGGCTGGAATTGTAAGCGCGCTTGGCAGAGGACAGCTTGGACTGATCAATAATAGATACGGCGTGGAAGATTATATACAAACCGATGCTCCGATTAATCCCGGGAACAGCGGAGGCGCATTAGTTGATCTTTCCGGCGCAGTTATAGGAATGAATGCCGCAATAGCTACTCGTGGAACCGACAGCTTTATCGGATATGGGTTTGCCATTCCGATTAATTTAGTTAAGTCGGTTGCAAAAGATTTAATTGCTCACGGCAAAGTTGACCGCGGCTATATCGGAGTAGAAATAGAGAACGTTGATGATGCAATGGCGAAGTCAATTGGTTTGAATAAGCCTGAAGGTGTTATGATTTCCGGAATAGTAAAAGGCGGTGCAGCTTCTAAAGAAGATATAAAGCCCGGCGACGTTATTTTGAAGATTGACGGTAATAATGTTAATCAAGCAAATGATTTGCAAAGCTATATTGCTTCGCGCAGTGCCGGAACTACTGTTCATCTTGAAATTTTCAGAGATGGAAAAAACATTGAGCGTGATGTAACTTTAAAACCGCGTTCAGATGAAACTAAATCTACTGACGTTGCAGAAAATAACTCCGACAACAATGATGAGTCAAATAGCGGTGTTGTAAAATTTGACAAGCTGGGTTTGTCGGTAAGAAATTTAACTTCACAGGAAAAATCAGATTTCAAGGTAAGCGGCGGTATAATGATTTCCGATGTTGCTTCGTACAGCACGGCTCAGGATCAAGGATTGTTCCCTGGTGCGGTAATTGTTGAAGCCAATAAAGAAAAAATTAAAGATGCTGAACAGTTCAAGAAAATTGTAGATAGTAAAAAAGGCGGAGCAATCTTGTTGAAGGTAGTAGACAAGCAAGGAAACAGCCGCTTTGTCGGTCTCGAGATTCCAAATTAAAAAATAATTAGATTTATATTCAAAAGCGCCCGATTATTCGGGCGTTTTTTTTATATTTGCACGAAAAAACACGGTGAATTAATGATAAGATTTCTTACTGCAGGCGAATCTCATGGAAAAGCTTTAACGACGATTGTTGAGGGCTTTCCTTCAAACTTAAAAATAGAAAATGAATATATTAATTTTCATTTGAAAAGAAGGCAAGCAGGATATGGCAGAGGTTTGAGAATGAAAATCGAAACTGATACGGCGGAAATACTGTCCGGCATCAGATTTCAAAAAACTTTAGGTTCTCCGATTTCATTGCTCATTAGAAATAGAGATTGGGAAAACTGGACTGAAAAAATGACTGCCGATAAGAAAAAAACGGCGGTTGAAAAAATTACAATCCCACGCCCAGGGCATGCTGATTTGGTCGGCGTGTCAAAATATAATTTTGATGACATTAGAAATTCAATCGAAAGATCGAGCGCAAGAGAAACAGCAGCACGAGTTGCAGCGGCGTCAATCGCAAGAAAGTTCCTAGATGAATTCGGAATTTCTATCGGAAGCTTTGTTGAAAGCATCGGCGGCATTTTCCCGAGAACAAATTTTTCAAAAAATCTTTATGACAACAACTTGCCTAAAAATTTTTCCGGATGGGATATTTCTGCAAAAGCCGATCGGAGCGATGTTAGAGTTTTAGATACGGAACACGAAAGACAGATAATTAATAAAATAAAAGCCGCAAAGAAAAAAGGAGATACTTTAGGCGGAACATTTTTCGTGGTGGCAACAGGTTTGCCATTGGGACTTGGAAGCTTCGTTCATTACGATACGAAACTTGATGCTGAACTTGCTCACTCGGTTATGTCTATCAATGCGGTTAAAGCTGTGGAGATCGGTACTGGGTTTGGATGCGCAGAAAAATTTGGCTCTGAATCTCATGATGAAATCGTTAGGAAAGGTGAAATTATTTCGAGGAAGACAAACCGGGCTGGCGGTATTGAAGGCGGCACTTCAACGGGACTTCCAATAATAGTTAGAGCAGCGATGAAACCAATTGCAACATTAATGAGCCCGATAGAAAGCGTCGATCTAAAAACGATGAAACCTGTTGATGCCCGGAGAGAGAGAAGTGATTTTGTCGCAGTTCCAGCGTGTGCCGTTATCGCAGAGTCTATGGTAGCATGGAGCCTGGCAAAATTCTTTTTGGAAAAATTCGGAGGCGATTCAGTTGAAGAGACAAAAGATAATTTTCGTGCTTATACTCAAAAATTAAATAAGCGTGTAGAGAAAAATTTTAAAGGATAATTTTCCTCATGCTTGTCGTTAGAAAATTTATATTCAATTTATTTTATGAAAATACATATGTCGTCTGGGACGAAGATAAGAAAGAATGCATTGTAGTTGATGCCGGTTGCTCCAACAGCAGTGAAGAAGAAAAAATAAGTTCCTATATAAATGAGCACGGACTTTCGATAAAATATCTTATCAATACTCACTGCCACATTGATCATATCCTTGGGAATAATTTTATCAAAGAAAAATATTATCCGGAGTTTTTAATTCCGGAACGTGATAAAGAATTACTTGAAAGCGCAGACACGCAAGGCGCCGCCTTCGGCTTGCATGTTAATACGCAGCCCGAAGCAGACGGTTTTTTATCTGAAGAAAAAAATATTTTTGTCGGCAAATCTGAAATAAAATTTTTATTCACGCCGGGACATACGCCGGGAGAGTTTTGTCTTTACTTTAATAAAGAAAAATTTTGCTTGACCGGGGACGTCTTATTCAAAAATAGCATCGGGCGAACAGACTTGTGGAATGCGGATTATGATACGCTAATAAATTCTATTAAAACTAAATTATTAACTTTACCGAATGAAACTCTAATTTATCCTGGTCATGGAGAAAGCAGTAGAATTGAAATTGAAAAAATGACGAACCCTTTCTTATTGCTATAGAATTGATCTTTCAATATATTGATTTATAAAAAAATAGTTCTTCGTCTGAATCAAATGAATACAAAAAAATATCTTAAGTACTCCCACAAAACGCTTGCATGGATTTTATTCATCTGGATAATATTATTTGAGTTTATTTTACCGTCCAACAATTTTCTTCCCAAGCCTTCAATTGTTTTGCTCTCGTTCACTGCGCTGGTAAAGGATTATCATCTTTTTAGAAATATTTCTATTACGATTTCAGAAATTTATCTGTCGATGTTCGTTGCTTACTACGTATCAAAAATATTCTTCCAATATTTAGGAAGTTTTAATTTCTTTCTTGACGCGGCAGATTCGATTTATAAATTCTTTAAATTTTTGCCTGTTATAATTCCCGGAATCTTTTTGATCTTCTGGATTCCGAATTCTAATTACACGGGATTTATTTTTGCATTCTTAATTTCTTTGACTGCAATTTCGGCTGCGATAAAAGAGGAGTCGTTAAAAGTTAAGCATGAATATGTAGATTCGGCTATTTCACTCGGCGCAAAAAAAAATATTATTGCAAGAGATGTTATTTGGAATGGCATTCAGCCTAACTTGTTAGACTTTATTTTTCAATTTCACTATTTCCTTTGGCTTAGCTTGCTGTTATTTGAATTTATTAACGGTGGGTTCGGCATAGGCGCTATTTATAAATCTGCACTTCAATACAGAGACCTTTCATCATTGTTTTCTATTTCAGTTATAGTTGGGATAATAATATTTTTAGGATTTCTCGTCCTCAAATATTTGAGAAGAAAATTTTTCCACTGGAGCAATATTTGAGTAATTTAACATCAAAATTAGAAGTTAAAAACATAACAAAATATTTTCATGGACTTGCGGGCTCAAAAATATGTGCGCTTGAAAATGTAAGCCTTGAAATTAATTCATCTGACTCAAAAGGAAGTATAAATTCAATATTATCAAAGCCTGGTGCGGGTAAAACCGTACTCCTTAAAATAATTTCTGCGATTGAAAAACCTACATCCGGTGAAATATTTATTGAAGGCGAAAAATATTCCCGACCTGACGGGAGAATTGTTTTTATACCTGAAAGCCCATCATCTTTTCCGTGGATGAATGTTAAAGAAAATATAAGCTTCGGATTTAAATCAAAAAAAAATAATTTTGATGATACCGGGGAAAAATTAGAAAAATTAATTAGCCTTGCCGGACTGGAAGGATATGAAAACTATCATCCTCAGGAGAAAAACTCAGGTTTTAGATTTAGAATTTCACTTGCCCGCGCATTGGCGGCAGAACCCAAAATAATTTTAATAGATAATTCGCTTAGAACTTTTTCTAATGAAACTAAAAAAGAATTATACGAGCTTCTTCGAAGTGTTAAACTCAAAATGGATGTTGGTTTTATTTTGGCGACGACAAATATTAATGAAACAATAGAATTGTCTGATAAAATATTTTTGATGCAGAAAAATCATGGTAAAATTTTCAGACAAATAATTGTTGAAGAATTTAAGAAAGACCATTTGTCCGAAGACGAGAATTATACTTTAAGGATGGAAATAGAAAAGGCTTTTAACCTTCACGAAGAATTTCATGATATATCATGATTGTTTATTCGTTATTCTTATAAACTTCTACTTAGAAACATTATATGAAAAATAAAATAGAAGATCTGTTAAAGAAAAAAGAAAATGCGAAGCTTGGCGGAGGACAGGAAAAGATTGACAGCCAGCATTCAAAAGGGAAACTAACAGCCCGCGAAAGAATAGAACTTCTTGTAGATCACGGCAGCTTCGAAGAGATCGATATTTTTGTTAAGCATCGCGCGACAGACTTTGGATTAGATAAACAGCATTTTGCCGGCGATGGTGTAATTACCGGCTATGCAAAAATTGATGGAAGACCTATAGCTTTATTTAGCCAGGACTTCACTGTTTTTGGAGGCTCGCTTTCTGAAGCTCATGCCGAAAAGATAGTTAAAATAATGGATGCAGCTTTAAAACTTGGGATACCGGTAATTGGATTAAATGATTCCGGCGGCGCGAGAATTCAAGAAGGCGTTGTTAGCCTTGGTGGATACGCTGATATTTTTTTACGAAACACGTTGGCGTCGGGAGTTGTTCCGCAAATTTCTGTGGTCCTTGGTCCATGCGCCGGGGGTGCAGTATATTCTCCCGCCATCACTGATTTTGTTTTTATGGTAAAAAATTCCAGCTACATGTTTGTTACCGGGCCGAATGTAGTCAAAACAGTTACTCATGAAGAAGTTAGTTTTGAAGACTTAGGCGGCGCAGAAACCCATGCATCAAAAAGCGGGGTTGCTCATTTTATTTATGACAACGAGGTAGAAACTTTATTGAATGTCAGACGTTTAATGAGTTACCTTCCTCTTAATTACAAGGATAGACCGCTTGAAAAAAATTTTGAGATCGAAAGACTCAAACCGGAAGAAAAATTAAACATGATTATTCCTGATAATCCAAATAAACCTTACGACATGAAGGAAATTATAAATCTTCTTGTCGATGATAATGATTTTTTGGAGGTCCATTCAAATTATGCCGAAAATATGATTGTTGGCTTTGCAAGATTGGGAGGCATGGCTGTAGGAATTGTTGCAAACCAACCCGAAGTACTTGCCGGTGTGCTCGACATAAATGCCTCTGTAAAAGGAGCACGCTTTGTAAGGTTTTGCGACGCCTTTAATATTCCTTTGTTGGTTTTAGAAGATGTTCCTGGATTTCTACCCGGCACAGAGCAGGAATGGGGCGGTATTATTAGACACGGAGCAAAATTATTGTTCGCATTTTCTGAAGCGACAGTTCCTAAAGTTACAGTTATTACCCGAAAAGCGTACGGCGGAGCTTATGATGTAATGAATTCAAAACATATACGTGGTGATTTTAATTTTGCCTGGCCTTCGGCTGAGATTGCAGTTATGGGACCGAAAGGCGCAGTTGAAATTATTTTTAAAAAAGAAATTTCATCATCTTCTAAGCCTGAAGCTGAACTTGAAAAGAAACTGAACGAATATATCGATAAATTTGCTAATCCATTCATCGCAGCTGAAAGAGGTTATATTGATGACGTGATCGAGCCAAGCCAAACGAAAATTAATTTGATAAACGTGTTCCAATTACTTAAAACTAAAGTGGATACTAACCCTAAAAAGAAGCATGGCAATATTCCATTGTAGAATTTGCTGTTTTTTATGACTTATTACGGTTAAAATGGTACATAAGGCATTGAAATTCTTTTTCTTATAATACTTTATATAACTTTTTACTTGATAAATAAAAAATCATGGATTATATTGTAACCTAAATTTCAAAATTTGGAGATTGCATGAAACAAAAAGTACTTGCATTCTTTGCTATGTCTCTATTTTCACTACTATTTATTTCTTGTAGCGCGAACAAAGAGATAGCAAAGGATCAAAACGCTCAAATCGAAAAGAAAGACATCCAGAAAGTCGGGATTGTCTCAGAAATGTTAGAGCAAGCTCGGCAATATTATGTTGCAGCTTTAGCAAAGGAAGAAAAAAACAGCACCACGGAAACGGTAGCCAACTACGAATCCGCTCTTAGGATAATAAATAATCTAAGTTACTATCCTGGTATTGAACAGAACGAAGCATACATAGAATTGCAAAATTCTATAATTGACGATTATAAAAAATATGTAGATAGTTTGCCTGAACTTCCTACTAATGTTTCGTTTGCTGCTCTTGAAGAGTGGATGGGGAAGTCCTTGCCAGAAATTAAAGGTAATGCTGTTAATAAGAACTTATCAAATCAAACAGTACCAGTTGCTACGGAAATGCCTTTAGTAATTAATTCATACGTGGAGCAATGGATTGATTATTTTACTGGTAGAGGAAGAGACCATATGCAGCTTTGGCTTCAAAGGTCAGGAAGATATTTCCCAATGATGCAGAAAGTCTTTGAGAAAGAAGGACTGCCTAAGGAACTTATTTATTTGAGCATGGTTGAAAGCGGTCTTAACCCTACTGCGCGTTCCTGGGCAAATGCGGTAGGACTCTGGCAATTTATTAAATCTACCGGGAGACTGTACGGACTTCAATCTGATTTTTATTACGATGAAAGAAGAGATCCTGAGAAAGCTACCATTGCTGCGGCAAAACATTTAAAAGATTTATATAATGATTTGGGCGACTGGTATTTGGTACTTGCTGCATACAACGCGGGCGAAGGAAGAATTACGAGAGCTATTAACCGTGCTGGTAGTAATGATTTTTGGGCTGCTCGAGAATATTTGCCTCGCGAAACAAGAAGTTACGTACCGCAATTTATCGCGGTAAGCTTGATTGCAATGAACCCTGGAAAATACGGTTTCTCTCTTACGAATTTAGATAAACCATTTGATTACACAACTTGCAAAGTTAATGGCGCTATTGATTTAAATTATCTGGCAAAGGCTGCGGGTGTGGATATAGAAACGCTGCAGGAAATGAACCCTGAATTAACACAAATGGCAACTCCGGCAAACTACCCTGGCGGCTATCCTTTAAGAATTCCAAAGCTTTCTGCGCAGACTTTCGCATCTAATATTGCCAATATTCCTGAGAGCGCAAGAAGAAATTATATGGTCCATACGGTACGAAGAGGAGAGACATTAGCAAGGATAGCGGCACATTATGGTGTTTCCAAATACGAACTTGCAGACGCGAATAATATCTCAGTTAGAACCCGTTTATATCGCGGTGTTAGGTTGAAAATCCCGATTGCAAATATTTCAAATTCCGATATTGCTTATAATACTAATACGCAGACAGCAGAAGACAACTCTATCGATAGTACTAATGAGCATGATAATTCAAGCGATGTTGCTGCGGAAAACTCTACATCCGATGAATACGTTTCTCCGTATATAGCATTGAATAAAAATATAAATGTCGATTCTACTTTACACCACATTATTCCTGCCGGCTTAGATGAGCAGAATAAACATAATAATATTATTGCCGAAACAAAGAAAGATTATGATAATAAAAATAATGTTGATACAACCTCAGAGAACATTATTGCACAAAATAATCCTATAGCCCCGCAAGGGACCGTTCCTGTTAATTATAAAGTTAAGAAAAACGACAGCCTTTTAGGAATTGCGGACTTATTTAATACTCGAGTAAGCGATCTTAGAAACTGGAATAATATCCCTTATACCACAAGTATCGTGGTTGGACAGAATTTAGTCGTTTATGTCCCCGCTGACAAGAAAGATTTTTATGCGAGTCTTGATAATCAAACGGCAATTGAAAAATCTTCTTTAAAATCCACAGTTGTGAAGAGCGAAAAAGAATGGATCTATCATAAAGTAAAAAGAGGCGAAAGTTTAAATTCAATTGCTGATAATTATGATGTTTCTATCGACGCTTTAAAAGATTGGAATAATTTATCTAGTAGTAAAATTGTTGCCGGCAAAAAATTAAAAATTTATACTGATAGAAATCTAAATTATGTTGCGGAAAATGAAGATGCGGCTTTTGATAAAACATCGGTGTTCCGATATAGAGTTAAAAGAGGAGAGACTCTTACTGGCTTAGCAGTAAAGTTTGGAGTTCCTTCTTCTACAATAATGAGATGGAACCATCTTCGCAGTGAAGATTTAAGAGCGGGTCAATTCGTAAAAATTTATACGAATAATCAGGTTTCCTCTTTTGGAGATAATACTTATAAGACTTCAGCAAACATTAATTATTATACTGTAAAGCCTGGTGATGCTATCGGAGAGATTGCCGAAAGATATAAAGTGTCTGTTGCAAACATAAGAAAGTGGAATAGGCTAAGAACAAATAGAATTGATGCGGGTAAAAGATTAAAAATATATTCCGATGTTGATATAAACGACATTGGCGTCAATAACGGAAATTCAGCCGGGGTTGAGAATTATAAAATCAGAAAAGGCGATACGATTGGAAGAATTGCTTTGAGGCATAATGTAACAGTTGCTGAATTAAAGAAATGGAATAAGCTTGGCGATAGCGATATTGAAGCCGGAAGGTCTTTGAAAATCTATTCTCATAATAGCGAAGGCAAGGTTGCAAATCATAAATCAATTTTAAAAAGCAAAGTAAAATTTCATAAGGTTGCGCCCGGTGAATCGCTTTACTCAATTGCGAAAAATTATGATGTTACTGTTAAAGACTTGAAATCGATAAATAACATCTCAGGCAGCAAAATAAAAGTTGGACAAAAACTGAGGATTGAATAAACAAAACTGGAGTTTAAATTAAATAAACATAATTAATAACTAAGCCGTTAGGGGTGTTGCCCCGGTAAGCCGGGATGACTGAGAACAAACCCTTAAACCTGATCTGGATAATGCCAGCGTAGGGAAACGGGCTAAAGAGTAAGTAAGTTTTTTTAGCCGTTTCTACACGGCTATTTTTTTAGGAGAACACAATGAAAAACTTAATTACTCTTTTATTTTTTATTAATTCTATTCTGCTCGCACAGCAGATCTCAATTAAAGGGAAGGTAACAAGCGCAGAAAATAATCAGCCGTTATTTGATGCAAATATTTTAGTAGTAGGCAAGCATCTCGGTACAACAACAAACATAGACGGCAAGTTCATTCTGCACGGAAATATAATTGCAGGCGACATCTTAACGATCAGCTTTGTTGGTTATGAAACCCAGCATTATATAATAAGCAAAGAAAATATTTCTAAACAAATTTTAGTTAAACTTAAGCAGCAAATAATTCCTTCGCAGACAATCCTGGTTGAAGGGAGTTTGGGAAAACAGGGAACTACTCCGCAGGCGTTTGATAAAATTACAAGGAAAGAGATTGACGAAACGTATACTGTGCAGGATGTGCCGAAATTTCTAAGCACATTGCCGTCGACAATAATCTATTCTGAAAATGGAAACGGCATCGGATATAATTATTTAAATATTCGAGGTTTTGATCAAAGAAGAATTTCTGTTTCAGTAAACGGAATTCCTCAGAATGATCCGGAAGATCATAATGTTTACTGGCTTGATTTTCCTGATCTGCTGTCGAGCACCGAAGTAATTCAGGTTCAACGAGGTGCGGGATCCGGCATTGTAGGCTATCCAGCGATCGGCGGAACTATAAATATTATTACTTCAACTTTTTCTAATACGCCAGAACTTAATCTATCAGCGGCGGCAGGCAGCTACAACACAAGAAAATACAGCGCGTCTTATTCGAGCGGTTTGATTTATAATAAGTACTCCATTTATGCAAAGATTTCTCAAATTTTAAGCAGCGGCTATAGAAATAATTCTTGGACAAACTTTAACGCCTATTATCTTTCCGCAATTAGGTATGATAATAATCTTACTACTCAAATTAACTTTTACGGCGGACCAATAGCCGACGGACTTGCCTATATGGGGCTGCCAAAATTTGCTATTAAAAATACAGATTTAAGAAAAGCAAATTATTCTGATTGGGGACAAACCGGGAATTCATATGACTACACGGTTTTAAGACGTCCATCAGAAATTGAAAATTTTTCTCAACCGCATTTTGAATTATTAAATGAATATCGGATAAACAGAAATACTACTTTTAATTCTGCTTTGTTCCTGGTTATCGGCAACGGCTTCTTTGATTATGACGGTTCGTGGGCAGATACTACGATGCTTAGAATTTCATCCCAATATGGTTTTCATCCGACCCAAAATCCTGTTAACGCTTTAATCAAAGCCGAAGTTGATAATATGCAGTTTGGATGGATACCAAGAATCAGTATTAAAGAAGATAATTCAGAATTAATTTTTGGAGCTGAATTTAGGAAGCACCGCTCGACGCATTGGGGCAGTATCGACTTCGGCGAAGACCTTCCTGTCGGCTTAACCAAGGATTATCGCTTTTATTATTTTAACGGCGGCAAGGACATAGTTAATGGCTTCGCGCATGGAACTTTTGACATTAACAAAAACATAAACATACTTGGAGAAATTCAACTCGCTTATCATAAATATTTATTCTACAACGAGAAATATTTAAATAATAACTTTACTGTCAGTAACACTTTTTTTAATCCGAAAATTGGAATCAACTATAAATTTAATCAGTCGCAAAATTTATTTTTCTCTTACGCGAGAGTTTCGAGTGAACCAACTTTAGCGACTTATTACGATGGAGAAAGTTCATACTTCGGTGCTACGCCGCAGTTTGAACAAAACGCAGATGGCAGTTATAATTTTAGTAAGCCTTATGTTTCACCGGAAACGATGAACGATTTAGAATTAGGCACTTCATTCATAAAAAATAATTTTTCGCTTTCACTGAATCTTTATTATATGATTTTCGATAATGAAATTGTCGATAACGGAACAGTCGATATTTTCGGTCAACCCATTACAGGTAACATGAAAGCTACACTTCACAGAGGAATAGAACTATCTGGCATTTACAAACTGAATAAAAATTTTGAAGCTTATGCAAATGTAACATACAGCAGCAACATTATTCAGAGCGGCTGGTATTACGGCACCGCTAACTCGGCACGGATTTCAATTGATCTTAACGGAAACACTATCGGAGGCTTCCCGGATTTTTTAACAAACTTCGGATTAACATTCAAACAAAGCGGTGTGCTTCTCCAGCTAACCGGGAAATATGTCGGCGCTTTTTACTCTGATAACTTCGGAAAAAATCTAACAAGCTATTTAAATTCTTATCCCGGTTTTGTTGGATATCCGGATAATCAAAACGATTCTTATTTTAGCGCTGACTTTTACGGAAGTTATGAAACTAAAATTTTTGATTCATTAACACCTGCAAAAATATTTGTTCAGGTAAATAATATTTTTAATAAGCTCTATTCGGCTAATGCAATTGGCGGAGAATTTTTTCCTGCTGCCGAAAGAAATTTTTTAACCGGAGTTCAAATAGGATTGTAATATTATGCTGAAGGGATTGATCCTTGCTAACGGCAAAGCGCCGAAAAAAAACATAATTAAATATTTGTATGAGATCGGATATTCAACTTTGGTCTGTGCTGACGGCGGTTCTAATTCTGCAAAGCGAATGGGGTTAATCCCTAACGTTATTATTGGAGACTTTGATTCTATTTCGCCTTCAACTTTGAACTTTTATAAAAACAAATCAAAGCTGATTCAAATAAAAGACCAATATAGCACTGACGTGGAAAAATGTTTGGACTATTTAATTAAGAAAAAATTTGAAGAAGTAATTTTGTGCGGCGTTACAGGTGATAGACTCGATCATACTTTTTGTAATCTTGGGATCGTTCTAAAATTCTTTAACAAGATATCGGTGAATATAGTGGCTGAAAATTCTTTCCTGAAGGCTTATACAGGAAGTGTAAAGCTTGCCACTGTTGCCGGTGAGACGATTTCTCTATACGGCATGAATGAAAAAACTAAGATCAAATCTACCGGTCTGAAATTCCCTCTTAATAATATTTCGCTGCCTTTTGGTAAGAAAGAAAGCACAAGCAATGTCGCTGACGGAAAAGAAGTAGAACTAAAAATTTCTGGAGGAATTATTTTTATCATAAGAGATTTCAACCTTCTGAGAAAAAATGGTCTCATTTAAACCTGTTGACTTTGAAGTAATCATAATTTTCTTTCTTGTGGTACTGTCGTTTGGGTTTTACTTCGGCAGAAAAACTACTTCAGATGCTTCAGATTATTTGCTCTCCGGCAGAAAAGTCGGATTCTTTTTATTTGTGCTTACCACAGTTTCAAGCTGGTACGGCGGTATTCTCGGTGTTGGTGAGTTTACTTATCGTTATGGATTGCTGAGCTGGTTTACTCAAGGAATTCCGTATTACATATTTGCAATTCTTTTTGCAATTTTCTTCGCAAAGAAAGTTAGGAAAGCAGAACTTTATACAATTCCCGATAAACTCACAATCATATATGGAAAAAAAGTAGGACTGCTTTCCGCGATTTTTGTTTTCGTACTTGTTTCTCCCGCCCCTTATTTATTAATGACGGCAAATTTAATTTCACTGATGTTTGGGACTGGAATTTTTGTAAGCCTAATTCTTGGGTTGCTTCTCTCGATTTCATATTTATTGAACGGCGGATTCAAAGCAAATATCTATGCCGATGCAATTCAGTTTTTTGTTATGTTTGGCGGATTCGCAATTGCATTATTTTTTGCCATTCATAATTATGGAGGGATGACCTATTTAAAGAATTCATTGCCGCACAATCATCTTCAGTTTACCGGCGGGGCATCAGTAACATATATTATTGTTTGGTATCTCATAGCGCTATGGACCTTTGCCGATCCTGGCTTCCATCAGAGAAGCTACGCGGCTAAATCTGCTAATGTTGCAATGTATGGAATAATAATTTCCGTATTCTTTTTTGCCGTCTTTGATTTTCTGACCACATCAACCGGACTATATGCACGAGCTATTTTACCTAATCTTTCCAATCCAACTCTATCGTATCCGCTGCTTGCAGAGAAAATTCTTACGCCTGGATGGAAAGGAATTTTCTACGCCGCAATGTTTGCTACAATAATGTCGACATTAAATAGTTTTTATTTTCTCAGCGGGACTACTGTTGGCAGAGATTTTATCTTCAAATTGAAAAAAGTTAAGGAAGAAAAAAACTTAAAATATTATACTGTTTATGGCTTAATAATCTCAGGTGTTCTATCCATCGTGCTTGCATTTTATATCCCTTCAGTAATTGAGATTTGGTATCTCGTTGGTTCGATATGCATCCCGGCGATGATTCTGCCAGTTGTTAGTTCTTACTACACGCGGCTCAAAATAAATTCCAAAATAATTATTATCGAAATGATGGCCGCTTCAGTATCAAGTTTGGCGTGGAATTTTGTTAGAGATTATTTTTCTTACAGCAAAATCTTAAGCGAAGTTGAACCAATGCTGATAGGGCTTGCTGTAGCTTCCGTTATTCATACAGTAGGAATTATTTTGAAGAAGAATCTTTCTTTCGAATAACCGAAAGCAGTATTGAACATAATAAGATTGTAGCAATGATTATCAAAGATGTGGTAACCGGAATAACATAAAATTCACTTATCATCATTTTTATGCTTACGTAAAATAAAATTAATGCTACTCCGTATTTTAAATAAGCAAACAATTCAACAACCCCGGCAATTGCAAAATACAATGCTCGCAAACCAAGCACTGCAAAAATATTTGAAGTGATTATAATGAAAGTATCTTTCGTAATTGCTATAACAGCAGGTATGGAATCAACAGCAAATACAATATCTGATGATTCTATTAAGAGAAAGGTGAGAAATAAAGATGTAACAAAAACTTTTTTCTTTTCTTTTAGAAAAAATTTTTTGCCTTTGTATCCGGAATTTAAATTAAAAAATTTCTTAATGAATTTAATTACATGATTCTTTTCAAGATCAACTTTGTAACCGGAAGTAAACGCCATTTTGTATGACGCATAAAGAAGAATAATCCCGAATAAGTATATTATCGGTTGGAACAAATTAATTAAGCCGACTCCGACAAGTATAAAAATTATTCTGAATATAATCGCACTTAAAATTCCCCATTTAAGGACATGCGGCTGGTTTGCTGCCGGAACATTCATTACGTTGAAGATCATCAGAAAGACGAAGAGATTGTCAACGGAAAGAGATTTCTCAATCAAATACCCGGTAAGAAATTCTATCGATTTTATATCGCCGGATTTGCGAAAGAAAAATATGAATGCGCAAAATAAAAGAGCGGTGAAAATCCAAACACCGCTCCATGCTAAACTGCCTTTGAAAGAAAGATTTTCTTTCCTTTTTTCGGTAAAAAAAATATCGACAAACAATAAGATTGAAACTAAGATTACGAATATTATCCAGCTTAAAAATTCATCGATCAATATTTTTCCTTTTTATGGTAATAGAACTCCGACAGCGATCACTGTAGTCCACAATCCGTTTTTATCTCCTTCGGCGGATTGTGTTACGTTAAATGAACGTACAATTTTCCCAGACATTTTATAAATATTTTCCCTTTCGCTCCAATCCGTATCTGGATTAAATTCAACTCCAAGAGTTGTAGCGAGCATTGTAGCGGCTAAGTCTTCTGCATAATCGCCGGCAACTTTTTCAGTTTCTCCAAAAGGATGATGCTCCGAAAGATAGCCATATTGGTTATTGTCTGCAGGCAGCGCAGCGCCGATTGATGCCGCTATCAGACGGTTCGGCTCATTGGTAGAATTTCTTGCCATCACACAAAATGTAATTTGTCCTGGGTTTAATTCTTTTAAGCCGTCTTCTTTGCTTATTCGTTTACAATTAGTCGGGAATATGCTGCTTACCGTAACAAGGTTGCAGATTTCTATTCCCGCGCTTCTAAGCGCAAGTTCAAATGAGGTTAAGTATTCCTTGTGCCGACCTACCCCTTTTGTAAAAAATATTTTTGATGGAACATACAAGTTCTCATCTCCTTTCTAATTTATGCTGTTATTTTAATGAATTTTCTTTTTCCAACTTTAAGTATTTTTTCTGAGTCTAGTTTTATCACAACAGCAATATCGTCAATTTTATTTCCGTCTATCGATACGCCGCCTTGCAAAACTAATCTTCTTGCTTCTCCCTTTGAAGGAGCGAAATCTACCTTTACAAGCAGATCTAAAATCCCGATTTCGCTTTCACTTATTTTAATCTCAGGAATTTCGTCCGGGATTTCTTTCTTTATAAATATTTTATCAAACTCGCTTTCAGCCTCATCCGCAGCTTGTTCGTTGTGGTACATGCCGACTAAATTTTTTGCGAGCCTTCTCTTAATATTCCTCGGATTAATTGCCGGGTTATTTAGCTGATCTTTAATTTCAGCTAATTCTGTATTTGAAATATTTGTCGCAAGTTCATAGTAATTATAAATTAAAGAATCGGGAATTGAAAGAGTCTTTCCGAAAATTTCTTTTGGAGATTCAGAAATGCCGATATAATTATTATAAGACTTGCTCATCTTCTCAACGCCGTCTGTTCCTACTATCAGCGGCATCGTTAAGATAATTTGAGGTTCCATTCCGAATTCTCTTTGAATATCTCTTCCGACAAGTAGATTAAATTTCTGATCCGTTCCGCCAAGCTCGACATCGCTTTTAATAGCCACCGAGTCCATAGCTTGAGCCAAAGGGTATAAAAATTCATGAAGCAAAATCGGTTCGCCGGCTTTAAATCTTTTTGTAAAATCATCGCGTTCAATCATTCGAGCGACAGTATATTTTGAAGAAAGCTTTATTACGTCTTCAAATGACATTTTGCCAAGCCACTCGGAGTTATACACAATTTTTGTTTTATCCCGGTTTAAAATTTTTGATGCTTGATCCAAATAAGATTCGCCGTTCCTTCTTGTCTCTTCTAGCGAGAGGGAAGGGCGGGTTACGTTTCTGCCCGATGGATCGCCGATCATTCCTGTAAAGTCGCCTATTATTAATATAGCTTGATGACCAAGCTGTTGAAACTGTGCAAGCTTTCTTAATACTACCGAATGTCCGAGGTGCAAATCAGGTCTGCTTGGGTCGCAGCCGAGTTTTACGATTAATGGTTTTTCCTCTTTTAAAGATTTCTCAATTTTTTTAACTAATTCTACTTCGGGGATTATCTCGTGAGCGCCCCTTTTAATAAGGTCTATTTGTTCATTAAGTGAAGGGAATTTCAACTCGAATTTATCTCCAGTGATTATTTACAAAATAATTAATTGATGAATTAGTCTTAATATTTAAAATTTCTTTCTTTATCGCGTTCATAATCTTTTTTTGCAATTGCTTCTCGTTTGTCATAGACTTTCTTTCCTTTAGCAAGCGCCAGTTCAACTTTTACTTTTCCGCTCTTAAAATATAATCGTAACGGAACTAAAGTAAAACCTTTTTCTTTTGTCTTCCCGATTAACTTTCTAATTTCTTTAGCATTAAGCAGCAGCTTACGGTCCCTAATCGGCTCGTGATTATTTATATTGCCTTGCTCGTATACGCTGATATGCGCTCCAATCAGCCACGCTTCATTGTTTTTGATGGCTCCGTAGCTGTCTACCAGATTAGCCTTTCCTTGACGAAGTGCTTTGACTTCTGTGCCTTTTAAAACTATCCCTGCTTCGTAAGTTTCCGAAATTGAATATTCAAATCTCGCCTTACGATTGACAGTAATGTTTTTCTCTTCGTCTTTTGCCATAAGAACTAAAAATTAGAATTAAAAATTATTTTTATTAAGGAATAAAATCAAGAAAAGACTTAACAAAATTACATTATTATTTGACTGTTAAAAAGAATTAATTTGTTCTTAATCAAAATATTCCCCATAAGACGTTAAAAATCACTCCATTAGGGTAGTATCATATTTCAAATCTTTGATTTAAATTTATACAAATTTTTTGGTGAATTCTGCTTCCCAAGGATTTTCTTCCGGTTTAAATTAGACTTTGGCGCTTTCTATTTATTTATGAGGAATAATATTGATTAAAAAGTTTTACTCTTTACTTATTTTTTTGACTACCCTTGCTGCTATTGCAAAGGCGCAAAATTTTGAAGTTAATAAAATTGAGCCGCCTAATTGGTGGAGCGGAATGAAACTGAATAAAATTCAGTTGATGGTTTATGGAAAAAATCTCGACGGCATTTCTGCAAGTTTTACTGATGAGAAAATTAAAGTCCTAAAAATTCATTCAGCCGAAAGTTCCTCTTATTCTTTTATTGATATTGAAATTCCAAATATTCTAAAGCCGGGCAATTACAAACTAAACATATCTAAAGGCGTATCTTCAGTATCCATTAATTTTCCTGTTTATAAAAAGTTGAACACTGCCGGAAATTTTAAAGGCTTTACTCAAAAAGATGTTATTTACTTAATTCTCCCGGATAGGTTCGCGGACGGCGACACTGCCAATAATAATTTTCCAGGAATGCCTGATAAATGCAACTTAAAAAATCCGATTGACCGTCATGGCGGCGACATACAAGGAATAATTAATCATCTCGATTATCTCAAGAACCTCGGTGTTACGGCTTTGTGGATTTCTCCTCTCGTTGAAAATAATACCGAAAAACATTTATACGCTTACGCGGGTTATTCCGCAACAAATTTATATAAGATCGATCCACGCTTTGGTACAGACGAGTTGTATAAAAAACTTGTAAAGGATGCTCACACACTTGGATTGAAAATAATCTTGGATCATGTCAGCAACCATATAAGTGTCAGCCATCCATGGATGAAAGATTTACCTTTTCATGACTGGATCAACGGAACCGTTAATCATCATCTGGCTACCAATCATGATAAGCTTGCTTTCGCGGATATTCATAGAGATTCGTCAACAATTTTCATAAACACACATGGCTGGTTTACTGATTACTTGCCCGATTTAAATCAGGCAAATCCTTATCTTGCAAATTATCTTATAGAAAATACAATCTGGTGGATTGAGTCAACCGGAGTTGACGGAATTAGAGAAGACACTTATCCCTACAGCGATCAGCAATACCTTGCAAGATGGGCAAAAACTATTCTTGAAGAATTTCCTAACTTGAATATCGTTGGAGAAGTTTGGACTGGCGACGCGGTCTTCCTTTCTACTTTTCAGCGCAACAATTGCTATCCTAAAATGACAAATACAAATCTGCCTGCAGTTACAGATTATGCCTTGTATGATTGTATAACCGCTTTCCTAAAAGGCAAAACCGGCTTAGGACCTATATATGAGGACTTTGCCAAAGATTTTATTTTTCCAGACCCGGATAACCTTGTAACTTTTATTGATAACCACGATGTTGTCCGTGCGTTATTGCAGGCTGACGGCAATGTAAATAAATATAAGATGGCATTAACACTTCTTCTTACTTCGCGAGGAATACCTGCTCTGTTTTACGGAACTGAAATCGGAATTGAAGGCGGAAACAGCAATGATTTAGCTCGCGCAGATTTCCCTGGCGGATTTCCAGGCGATAAAGAAAATGCTTTCACTCAATCCGGCAGAACAGAAAAAGAAAATGATATTTATAATTATGTCCATAATCTGCTTCTCCTGCGAAGCGAACACAAATCTTTGTCTGAAGGAAGGTTAATTCAATTCCCGCCTTCGCATGAAACTTATGTTTACTTTAAATCTTACGGCGATGAAAAAATGATGATTGTGCTAAACAATAATCGGACAGACGAAGAGATGGGTCTTAGTCCTTTTAAAGATCAACTAACCGGTTATACACAAATTAAAAATTTATCCAGCGGCAAGGTTAGTAAACTGGACGCTAACACTATTATAAAACTTGATGATGAATCAGCAAATATTTTTCAACTAAATAAAAACTAATAAATGGAAAAAACTTTAAAGTATTTAAAAACCAAATCAAAGGGATTTTATGCTTAACATACAAAAAAAATTAACAAACTCATTTTATGCTTTGTTAAGTCTGCCCGCGACGGCTATGGGCTTTGCGCTTTCAATTCAGATTTCCGCATTAAGCTGGATTCTATCTACCAAATATCATTTAAGAATCGAAGATGTAGGACTTGTTTGGGCTTCCGGTCCAATTGCGGGAATTTTAGGACAGGTTATAATTGGAATTATCAGCGATAAAGTCTGGCTCTGGAACGGTAGAAGAAGACCTTTCATTTTTATAGGAGGCTTTCTCGCGGCGCTAATGCTGCTTGCTCTTCCAAATATCGACGTTATCTCTCATGCTCTTGGCTTTAGCGGAATACTTGGGGTAGCCATTGCAGTTGCCTTAACTCTCGACCTCGCGATCAACGTCAGCTTTAACCCGACACGATCGATCATTGCCGACATTACGCCTGAAGGTGTCGAACGAACCAAAGGATATGCCTGGATGCAGACTGTGTCAGGCACATTCGGCGTGCTCGCTTACGTCATCGGAGCAGTTTGGGATAATTACGTTTTAATTTATGTCGGTGTTATACTTGTCTTAGCCTTGTCGATCATTCCTACTTTCTTTATAGAAGAACCAAAAGAACTAAGCAGTTCGTCTTCCGAATCTTCTGCGGTTGAAAAAACTAAAACTTCTTTCAGCGAAATACTAAACAGCATTCAGCCGCTGTGGGGATTTTTATTGTACGCAGTTTATATAATTACTGCCCGCCTAATTCATTTTGAATCGAAAAATTATATCGCGGAAATAATCTGCTTTGTAATTACGTTTTACTTCATATTAAAAGTCCTGTTTACAAAGGCAGACGGCAAATCGGACGTCGAAGCCGGAATTATCGGATTTAAAAAAGTATTAGCCGCTCACTCTTTTACGTGGATTGGTATTCAAACCATGTTCATCTATATGTTTGCTTATATTCAGTATAAAGTCTATAATATTGCGGCAGGGACTACTCCGCCGGACTCTATTCAGCTAGAGATGGGGAGAGTGGTTTCAATCAGCTTCTTAATCTTAAATGCGGTCGGCGCTGTTCTACCAGCGTTTGTACTTGAGCCGATCACAAGAAAAATCGGAAGGACAACTACTCATGCGATTTGTATTTCAACGATGGCGCTTGGATATGTTGGTCTTCTGTTATTCGGATTTTCTCCAATGGTAATCTATCTGCTGATGGCTTTCTTAGGAATAGGCTGGGCTTCAACAATCAGTCTGCCATTTGCAATCATGTCGCAAAAAGTCGATCAGGCAAAAATGGGTTTGTATATGGGCTTGTTTAATCTTGCCGTAGTTCTGCCGCAGCTTGTAGCAAGCTTTGGTGTGGGACAAGCTGTCGGTGAGGCGTCTGATAAAAGTTTGATATTTATTGTAAGTGCTGTTACGCTTTCTATTTCAGCATTGCTCTGGTTCTTTGTTAAGGAAGACGTGCAGAAAGCTTAATCCTTTTTCAGTAAATAAAAGATTAAATTCAATACCCGCAAATGCCTGCTTTATCAGCGAGACAAGCGGGTTTTTTTTTCTGCAGGCTCACGATTATCTTTAGAATTAATTACTCTGTCGATTCATTCATAGAAAGCAGACAATTACAAATAACAAAAATTATTCGCGTATTCCTTGTCTGATAAAGAATAAATCATTATTTTAATTTTAGAAATTATAGGGACATTTTTTAGACTTAATGATGGTATTACAAATACAATTTTACTTTGATAAGCAAACGGAGCTGCCTAAGTGCAAGTGCATATAACAACGGTTAATTGCTTCTCTTGCTTAGCCTCGTTAGACGAATTAATAAAATCTAACCTCAACCTTCAATCAGTACTCAACAAAATCTCTTTTAATAATTATATTACACACAGGGTGGAATATTACCCAAAATTATCAGGAGGATATAATGCTTAAAATAAAACTTCTCTTTGTCGCTTTGCTTTCTTTTATGGCTGCTGGTTTCGCACAGACAGTTGTTACCGGAACTCTACTCGGCTTTGACGGCAAACCTATGATTAAAGAAAAAGTAATTCTTAAATCTCCGCAATTTCCCTCGGTGGATAAGGATATTAAATCCGTTACGCCGGATAAGAACGGGAAATTTAAAATACAGGTAGATTCGGCAGGTATTTCGATGCTTTATTTCGTCGGCGTTGACCACGAACCTTATCAGATGGCTTTGTACGTCGATAAGCCTGAAAAAATTAATGTTAATGTTCGACTAAAAGCTTATAACTATTTAAATGATTTCAGCAAAGCGGCGCTGCTCGGGAATTTTAACGAATGGCTTGACGCTAAAGCTATTCTGATGACTAAGAACAGCGACGGCACTTATTCAGCCGAGATCGATTCTAAATCGGATACTGTAATTTATCGTCTTAAAAATGTTGCCGACGGAGATCTAGTTGAAGGCACGCAGTCTGACGCGTTTGTTTACGATCTTTATTACGGTTACAACTCTTTGATCTTTTCAAAGCCGGGTAAAGTGAAAATAACTTTTGATCCGAACAAACTTTTAAGATCGGATGCTAAAAGGAAAGTCTCTTTTTCCGATCCTCATTCTTTTGCAGCACGTTTCGCGCACGTATATAATGAAATCTTAGAGAACAGAGCAGCCGCGCAGAAAGCTTTAAAGGATTTTATGAGCGCCGGAAAAGATATAAGGGCTTTTAAATATGATTGGTCAAAGGCTGTGAAGAGTTATGAAACTCAAATTAAAGCTGAGAAAAATAAAATTATAAAAGACGAAATGCTTATCGGCTATCTCGAGCTGGCAACTGCACGCGCAGACTTGGATTCAAACGTTGCTAAGCAGGCTCTTGCTGACTTAACACCTGACTCTTTCTTGTGGTCGATTGATCCCGAGGCAATAGACGTTATTTTAAAAATAACACATGCTAACTTGCCGATGATCAGCGAATATCTTGATAAAGTCGCAAACGAAAATAGCAGCGTCTCGGTAAAAACTTATACGCTCTACGATCTTTTTATGATCGCTAAATATTCCGGTAAAAATGATGAAGCGTCAAAGTATTACAATATTCTCGTTAACAAATATGGAGATACTGAAATAGGGAAAATGATAAAAGAAAGATTTACTGATGTCCAGCATGTTAAAGTCGGCAGCCCGATGCCCGAGTTTTCATTTGTTTCGCTGGACGACTCATCAAAAGTAATAACCAATCAATCGCTTAAAGGCAAAAACTATATGATTGATTTCTGGGCAACCTGGTGCGGTCCGTGCGTGGGACAGATGAAAACATTGAACGATGCTTATGAAAAATATAAAGGCAAGAACTTTGAAATGATCAGCGTTTCATTCGACCGGTCTGCCGAAGACGTAATGAAATTTCGACAGGGCGAATGGAAAATGCCGTGGTTTAATTCTTACGTTAGCGCTAATGATCAGCAGAAGATCATGAAGGATTTCGACATAATCGGAATACCAAATCCTATTCTTGTTAACGATAAAGGAATTGTCGTTGCTTTACAAGGTGATCTTAGAGATGAAAGCCTTGATAAAACACTAAATAATTTATTGGACACCGGGAATAAATAAAATCAGTCTGTGGATCGGATAACAAACCCTTGAAACGGTTATTGTTATTTCTTATTTTTTTCCGACCAAAAAGAAAATTTTGGTAACGTAGCGCAGACTTTAGTCTGCAAAAATGAAGTTTAAATGTATTATCAATACTTACAGGCTTTTCGCCAGGCTTCTGTTTCAGATCGTCTACAGAGAGACAGGTAGCAGGCAAAAAATGAAGTCTGTTAAACTTTTTGGTTGTATTACTGCAATATTTGTATTGTCGGGAAAAGACATACGCAGAATAAAAAACCTTTCGCGCTTTGCTTTGCAGCCTCATCTTCTTACTCCTGCTCTGTATCCTCTATATGGAATTGAGCCTTGCACTGTAATGAATGCGCTTTTATCGATTGATTCAATAAGATTTATTATTTGCTTCTGCAATTTCCTTGATGCAATTAAAACTATAACGGAAACGCCGCCTGAACCGCCTTCTGCCGGAAGGATTGTTACACCGTATTTTGACTTCCTAAGCGCGTCGGCAATTGCATCTGTCTTATGCCGTGAGATAACGTTCAACTGGACGAAGCCGAACCCGATCTTTTGCTCGATTGTAATTCCAATTATGTTGCCCAGCCCGAAGCCCGTGGCATATCCGAATAGATTCGGAATGTTATCAAGGTGCTGGAAGATAAAACGTATTGCAAAGACCCATATTAAGACTTCAAAAAAGCCGACGATGCCCGCGTTGTATTTTTTACCCTGTACAACAAGAATTACTCTTATGGTATCAAGCGAAACGTCGCAGATTCTCATTCCCATTATTAACAGCGCGCCGGAAAGAAGAGTTAACATTTATTTCTCCTTAAAGATTTTTTTGTCTGCGGGAAATTTAAACAATTATAAAATTTATTTTATCTTTCGCCATCAGTTAAAAAGTATTATTAGATGTACGAAAGAGAAAGATTAGATCTTGTAGATAAATTATCAGAGCGGGGCATAGATGATATTTACGTTCTGAAGGCGATTGGCGAAGTAGAGCGTCATAAGTTTGTTCCGAAAGCAATGCGCCATCACGCATATAATGATGTCGCTCTTCCTATCGGCTACAGCCAGACGATTTCGCAGCCGTATACTGTGGCTTTCATGACGCAGTCGTTAAAGCTGAAGCCTAATGCTAAAGTTTTGGAGATTGGAACGGGCTCCGGTTACCAGGCTGCCATCCTTTTTAAAATGGGAATGCAGGTTTTCAGTATCGAAAGGCAGTTTGAGATTTATAACCATACGAGAAAACTTTTCGATCATCTTGGAATTAGAGTTAATACAAAATATGGCGACGGCACCATCGGCTGGGATGAATATGCTCCTTTCGACGGGATAATCGTAACGGCAGGCTCTCCGACTATTCCTCAAGTTTTTAAAACACAGCTTGCAGCAGGTGGACGGCTTGTTATTCCTGTCGGCGATAAAGTCTCGCAGACATTAAAGATCGTTACAAAGATCGAAGACCAGGAGTTCAGCGTACAGGATGTTCCGGAATTTTCATTCGTCCCTTTGATTGGAAGAGAAGGTTGGAATCAAAAGTAATTGTTATTACGGGACCGACGTGTTCCGGCAAGTCTTTTTTGGGATCGCTTCTGGCGGAGAAATTAAAATCAGAAATTATTTCCGCCGACAGCAGGCAAATCTATAAATACCTTGATGTTGGCACGGCCAAGCCTTCTGAAGACGAGTTAAAGAAAATTAAACATCATTTTATTAACGAACTTGAGCCGGATGAAAAGTACAACGTAAGCCGGTACGAAGGCGAAGCGTTAAAAATTATCGGCAGACTTATTTCTGAAAACAAGGTGCCGGTTATCGTAGGCGGTTCCGGTTTATATATTAAAGCAATTGTAGACGGGATATTCGATGAAGTAGATGTCGATGAAGATTTCCGCGCGGAAATGTTCGAGAAAAAAAATCTTTACGGCGGCGAATATTTATATGCTGAATTAAAAAAAGTTGATCCGGCAAGCGCGTCGAAAATGCTTCCGCAAAACTGGAAAAGGATTATCCGCGCGCTTGAAGTCTATCATCTTACAGGCAGGACAATAGAGGCGCATCAGAAGGAGCATGTTAGAAAAATAAATTTTAATTTTGTGCAATTTGGACTAAATTGGGATAGAAAAATTCTTTATCGGAATATCGAGCGCCGCGTTGATCAAATGTTTGAAGACGGTTTGGTAGAAGAGACAAAAAGAATTGTAAAGAGGTTTGATAAGAGTTTAAATTCACTTAATACTGTTGGATACAAGGAAATCATTTCATTTTTAGATGGAAACATTTCTCTGTCTCAAGCGGAAGAGCTTATAAAAAGAAATACAAGAAGGTTTGCGAAACGTCAGCTAACCTGGTTTCGAGCGGATGATAGGATTATCTGGCTTGATATAAAATCTCAAAAAGATTTAATAACAGCAGCGGAAGAAATTATCCGCAGAGAGGAACTTCAATGAAAGAAAAAATTAGAATTGCTTCGGGACAAGGATTCTGGGGCGACTTGATCGACGCGCCGTATCAGCAAGTTACGAAAGGCGGGATAGATTATCTTGTTATGGATTATCTTGCCGAAGTTACAATGTCGATTCTTCAGAAGCAGAAGAATAAAAATCCGAAACTCGGCTATGCAAAAGATATTCCCGAACTGATGAAAAGGATTCTCCCGATCTGTAAAGAAAAGGGAATTAAGGTAATCACGAACGGCGGCGGCGTGAACCCGATTGCCTGCGCGGAAGCAGTGATTGACGTGGCAAAAAGTTTAGGCATCAATCAGCTAAAAGTCGCAGTCGTACTTGGAGATGATATTAAAGACAGAATCGATGAAATAATATCGTCCGGCTGCGAATTGAACAACATGGACACCCACGATTCCATCAAAAATATAAAAGATAAAATCTTAAGCGCGAACGTTTACTTCGGCGCCGTTCCGATTGTAGAAGGATTAAAAGCAGGAGCCGATATAGTAATTACCGGGCGTACTACGGATACGGGTTTAACCCTGGCTCCGATGATTTATGAATTCGGTTGGGATGTAAAAAATTACGACTTAATGTCCGCCGGAACGATTGCCGGGCATATACTTGAATGCGGCGCGCAATCTTCAGGGGGAAACTTTTTGGGAGATTGGGAGTCTATACCGGATATGGCTGAAGTTGGTTTCCCGATTGCTGAGGCTTTCCCTAACGGCGAGTTTATTATTACCAAGCATAATGGAACCGGAGGAAGAGTTTCGTATGAAACCGTTGCAGAGCAGCTTCTTTATGAAATCGGAAATCCAAAAGAATATATAACTCCCGATTGCGTCGCTGACTTTACTTCAATTAAACTTGAAGATTTGGGAAACGACCGCGTAAGAGTTTTTAACATCAGCGGAGAACAGGCAACTAAGTTTTACAAAGTTTCCTGCTCTTATGCAAGCGGGTATTCTTCTTCCGCGACGCTGACTTATTCCTGGCCCCAGGCTTTGACAAAAGCTAAATCGGCTGACGCTATTTTAAGAAAGAGATTGCAAAATCTAAATTTAAAATTTGAAGAGATAAGGACGGAATTTGTTGGCTACAATTCATGTCATGGTCCGCTTTCAGTTAAATTGGACGAAGATAATATAAATGAGATAATGCTCCGCGTGGCTGTAAGATCGGATGATTATTATTCAGTGGAAAGATTCGGGAAAGAGATTGCTCCGTTAATCTTAACAGGACCTCCAAGCGTAACCGGCTTTGCGGGCGGCAGACCAAAGCCGAGCGACGTTGTTGCTTATTGGCCCGCCTTAATGCCGAAGAACTTAGTTGAACCAAAAATTAAAATTGTGGAGATCTAAAATGAAAATAAGACTTAAAGAAATTGCTCACGGCAGAAGCGGCGACAAAGGCGACGCGGCTAATATCGGAATCATTGCTTATGATGACAAAGGATTTGAAGTATTAAAAAAATATTTAACTACAGAAAAAGTTAAAAAGCATTTTGAAGGGATTTGCTTTGGCGAGGTTGAAAGATACGAGCTGCCAAACTTGCGCGCCTTGAACTTTTTGCTTCACAATACTCTTGGCGGCGGCGGCACCGTGTCGTTAAAGCATGATGCACAGGGGAAAACATTAGCTGCCGCGCTGCTTAGAATGGAATTAGAAGTTTAATTAAAAAATCATTTACTGAACGAAAGAAAAATATTTATGTATGCGGAAGAATTAAAAAGATTGAACGTACTTAAGAAGAGAGTCTCTGATCTACGAGGTTATCTTTGACGTCGATAATAAAGACTCAAAGATAAAAGATCTTCAATACAGATCCACCGAGCCTTCTTTTTGGGATAACCAGATTGAAGCGCAAAAGGTACTGCAGGAAGTTAAGGTGCTCGAATCGTGGGTTCTACTTTGGCGCTTAATTGATAAAAAAGCTTCAAGCATCGGAGAATATATTGAGCTTGCCGAATCGGAAAGCGATAATACTGTCTCCGATGAAATTAATTCGGAATTAAATTCTCTTGAAAAGGAAATTGAAGACGCCGAATTTAAGAATATGCTTAGCGGAAAGGATGACGATAAGAACTGCATCCTAACAATACATTCGGGCGCAGGCGGAACAGAAGCGCAGGATTGGGCAGACATGCTGATGAGGATGTATTTACGCTGGGGAGAGCAAAACGGATACAAAATGTCAATCGCCGATATTCTCGAAGGCGACGGCGCCGGTATAAAAAGCACCACGATTGAAGTTGCCGGGCAATTTGCCTACGGATATTTAAAAGCAGAAAATGGGGTTCACCGTTTAGTTAGAATTTCTCCTTTCGATTCAAATAAAAAACGCCATACCTCTTTCGCTTCGGTATTTGTTATACCGGAAGTAGACGACACGATAGAGATTGATATTAATCCAGCAGATCTGCGAATTGATACTTATCGATCCGGCGGGAAAGGCGGGCAAAACGTAAATAAAGTTGAGACTGCTGTTAGGATAACTCATATCCCTACGGGAACCGTAGCTGCGTGCCAGAGTGAACGCTCGCAAGTGCAGAATAAGAACGGGGCAATGAAACTTTTGCGTTCAAAACTTTACCAGCTTGAAAAAGAAAAGCAGGATGCTGAGCTTGACGAAGTTGAAAAGAGCAAAATGAAAATAGAATGGGGAAGTCAAATTCGTTCTTACGTTTTCCATCCTTATAATATGGTAAAAGATCATAGGACCGAAGTAGAGACTTCCGATGTTCAAGGAGTAATGGACGGCGATCTTAATAAATTTATAAAGGCATACTTGCTGAAGTTTAGTAAGAATTAAAATTGAAAATTTCATTAGCTTTTGAACTTAAGCATTAACTTGATCTATCGCAGATTCAAGATTAATTATAAGTTCAAGCTTAAGTTTAAGATCATGCATGCGGATATAATTATGGTTAAGAAAAAGAAAGCGGTAAAAGACAAGAAAAAAAATAATCGCCAGGATTTTTTTGATCGAGTCTATAAGGTTGTTGGAGAAATTCCCTACGGAAAAGTTACAACATACGGAGATATTGCGGAAGCCTGTGGTACAAGAGCCGC
Organism: Bacteroidota bacterium; assembly: GCA_021824565.1. Lineage (GTDB taxonomy): Bacteria > Bacteroidota > Ignavibacteria > Ignavibacteriales > Ignavibacteriaceae > FEN-1297. The sequence goes on from JAKAKL010000022.1 coordinate 58,485, forward strand.
CGCGAGAACAGTCGGCTGGGCTTTAAATGGTGCTAAAGAATCCGGACTGCCTTGTCACCGGGTTGTAAATAGATTTGGAGCTTTAACCGGGAAGCAGCATTTTGGCGATTTTCAGATAATGGAAGATTTACTTCATTCAGAAGGAGTGGAATTTGATAAAGACGGCTGCGTGCTTATGGATAAATATTTGTGGATTCCGCCAAAAGCAAAATCGACTTCTGGAACAAAGAAAAGTAAAAGATAAATTTCTTTACCAGTTTTCCGAATATCTTTCAACCTTAACCGAAGACACGCCGGCTTTTATGGTTAAATAAATTTTCTTCTTCGCCGAATTAAAATTTTCTGTTTGATACAAATTTGAGCCGATTTTATTAAAGCCTTCAAAATCTTTTGAAGACAGAGCGAAGTCGGTTTTAATTTCGCAGCCGGCAGAATCCGGCACTTGAATTTTAATGCTGGAAGCTCCGGTTCTTAAATTAAAATTAGAAACGTCGTTTCTATCTCCAAGTTTCAAATTTAGAGAAGCAGCTCCCATATCCAAAGCAGCGTCTTGAATTTTGTAAGGGCTTAAATCAAAGTCGAGCGAAGCCGCTCCAACTTTGAAATTCATATTCCAAATAGGATTTGCATTTAATTCAAGTTCAACTTTATTCCTCACTTTCCCGTGCATAAAGCTGAAGTGCTTACTTTTCATATCGAGATAGACTGAAGCCTGGTCGCCAGAATCTGTTCTTGTAAGGTTATAATTATCTTTTATGCCGCCTGTATATGCATTTAATAGGTTATTTGTTGTATTGCCGATTATGAAAGTCCCGGCGCCTGCATCAAAATTAAAAATTGCTTTTTGTATTTTAGTCGAGTATGCTTCCGAATAGGAGGTAGTATCGTAGTTATCCTCAAAGTCGAAGCTGAATCCGTTGTTATTGTGAAATATAAAATGATCGCCGCTGAAATAGCATGCCGTTCTAAAACCGGTGAACAAAACTACGGCAAGAATAACGGCGGCAAAAATTGCAAGTAGGCTTTTGAAAAAGGAATTACCAACCATTAACGAGATGCCCCAGAATATAAATATCAGCGGCCATAGCTTCCATAAGTAGTCGAAGTTATAACGAAGAAAATTTAAATTGTCTAACAGAATTAGCGCGCCAATCGTAACGAACAACATGCCCCAGAATATATGTTTTGTTTTCATTTTAGCTCCTTCAAATTTTTATTTCTTTGAATTAAGTAAAAGTGCCAGACCGATTGCAACCAAGACTAACGGCCAGAAATCATGGAAATAAAAATGCGGAAAATAATTATCCGCCAGAAATAGAAAACCTAAAATGATTAACACAGCCCCAGCAAAACTTTTTCTTTTATGGATATGCTGCTCATAAACTCTTTGATCATCCTGCTGAGTTTGAGAAGCGTTGCCGGTGTCCTGCGGCTGAGCGCTCGGGGGAGTTTCCGTATGAACGTCATTTGGATACGGAGCTTCGGGTACAACGATCCACAGTATTATGTAGCCTAAAATGCCGCTGCCGCCCATAAATACTGTGACTATAAATAGAATTCTTACAAGTGTAGGATCTAGATCAAAATATTCGGCTATTCCTCCGGCAACACCTCCGAGCATTTTATCTTTACGAGAACGGTATAATTTCTTGTTCATGTTAAACTCCTGAAATAATTTTTTAATTCTCAACCGGTATATTAATTAATTCAAATTTAATTGCTAAAGTTTTGTTATTATCGGCATTATTGCCTGAACTGCGGAATTTTTATTTCTCCGGCGGCGGTTTAAATAAAGAATATTTCAGTATATTCTTAATCAAATTGTAAAACGAAAAGTCCTTTTATATTTTTGCAAGAAAAAAACAGGCAATAAATGAAGATAGCTCTTTGCCAGATAAATACCATTATTGGCGATCTTGAATTTAACAAATCAAAAATTATTAATGGCTATAAAAAAGCCGTTAAAGATGAAGTTGATCTGGTAATCTTTCCGGAATTATCATTGACCGGTTATCCTCCGCTTGATTTAGTTGAGAAGAATGAGTTTAGACTGGCAGTGAAGAAAGCCGCCGATGAAATCGCTTCTGTTACCGGCGATGTTGGGCTTCTATTCGGGACAATAACTGAAGATGATGATTTAATAGGGACGGACATACATAATTCGGCAGTCCTTTGTTACGAAGGGAAAATTCAATTTGTTCAGCACAAGACATTAATTCCAAATTACGATGTATTTGATGAAATGCGTTACTTTGACATGGCTAAAAATGTTAGAGTGTTCAATTTTAAAGGAGAGAAGTTGGGAATATCTATTTGTGAAGACATTTGGAATGACGCCGATTACTGGCATAAGCGGCGGTACAGCGTCGATCCAGTAAAAGAATTAATCGATATAGGCTCGACAGTGTTAATAAATATTTCTGCAAGTCCATACGCTTACCAGAAAAGACAAAACAGACAGAAGATGCTTTCAGTATTGACAGGGAAAGATAAAATTCCTTTGGCTTACGTTTGTACAGTTGGCGCCCAGACCGATTTAATTTTTGACGGCGCAAGTATGTGCTTTGACAATAAGGGTAACCTTGTAAAACTCGGTAAAGCTTTTGACGAAGATTATTTCATCTTTGATACCAAGGGAAAATATTTTCCAATATTAAACTCCGAAGGAATTTTTGAGGAAGAAGTTTTAGATGCGCTGGTATATGGCTTACGGGAGTATTGCGAGAAATTAAATTTTAAGAAAGTTTTAGTCGGATTGAGCGGCGGAATTGATTCGGCGTTAGTTACTTACATTGCTGTTAAAGCTGTTGGTAAAGAAAATGTTCATGTGGTTCTTATGCCTTCCCAATTTTCGAGCGAAGGCAGCGTAAAAGATTCTGAGAAACTTATTGAAAATCTCGGCATCTCATCCGAAAATATTTCCATACAACCTGTAGTTGATAAAATTTTGGAAATAATGTCGTCATCATTTAAGAATTTACCTCAAGGCGTAACTGAAGAAAACATTCAAGCACGCGTAAGAGGAATTTACCTAATGGCAATTTCTAATAAATTTAATTATCTGCTGCTTACGACCGGCAACAAGTCTGAAATGGCTGTCGGGTATTGTACCTTATACGGAGATATGAGCGGCGGTTTAGCAGTTATAGCCGATGTTTATAAAACCGACGTTTACCGGCTTGCGAAGTTTATAAATAAAGATAAAGAAATTATTCCTAAAGAAATAATAACTAAAGCCCCTTCAGCAGAATTAAGATTCGGACAGAAAGATCAAGACTCACTGCCCGAATATGAATTACTTGATCAGATATTGAAAATGTATCTTGAAGAGAATCAAGAACTAAATGAAATATCAAAAGTAATCGGAGATGAAAAAATTGTCAGATACGTTTTGAGACTTGTAGATGTAAATGAATTTAAAAGGAAACAAGCGGCTCCTGCTTTGAGAGTTTCAACAAAAGCTTTCGGATACGGAAGAAGATATCCTATCGTTCAAGGTTGGCGAAGATAATTATATTACTCAATTAATGGAAGAATTAATTAAAATGAAAAAAAGATTTGCAATATTAAATATTTTGTTACTTTTAATTTCAGTTCATATTTTCCCTCAGTTAAGTCTCAGCAGCCAGCACGTAAAGATAAAATCTTATTTATCCGTTGATAAAGTTTATCCCGGCGGTAATTTCAAAATAGCGGTTAAAGCCGCTGTCGAAAATTCATGGCATATAAATTCAAACAAGCCAAATGAAGATTATTTAATTCCTACAGCATTGCAGATCGATTCTTCTAATGGATTTAAACTTGCGAATATTATTTATCCGAAAGCTGATGAGATTAAATTAGCTTTTTCAGATAAAGCTCTTTCAGTTTGGGAAGGCGAAATAATTTTTTATGCTGATCTTAATGTTCCGCGGAATATAGCTTCAGGAAATTATAATACCGTTGTGAAGCTTAATTATCAGTCATGTAATAATCAAACTTGCATGCCGCCAGCGATTGCTTTAGATACATTGAAAATATCCGTTGTAAATTCCGGCAGTACAATATCTCAAATCAATCAGGATATATTTCAGAAAGACAGTTATAAAAAAGAAAATAAAATTTCTTCAGGCAGCAGCAGCACAGTCACTTCAACGCTTGCGTCCAGCGGATTGCTTCTCAGTCTAATTTTTGTCTTTCTCGGCGGTCTCGCTTTGAACTTGACTCCATGCGTTTATCCGTTAATTCCAATTACGATTGGATTTTTTGGAGGGCAGAGCGAAGGCAGCACCAAACGGCTTTTCCTGATGGGATTATTTTTTGTGCTCGGCATGGCACTTACGTATTCGGTGGTTGGAGTTGTAACTGCACTAAGCGGCGCTGTATTCGGATCTCTTCTTCAAAATACATTTGTAATAATTTTTATCTCGTTGATATTTGTAATTTTATCTCTTAGCATGTTTGGGCTTTATGAAATTCAAATGCCGAATAGTCTTGTCGCAAAAGCAGGCGGCGCAAAGAACGGATACTACGGCGCCTTCTTTATGGGATTGACAATGGGAATTGTTGCTGCTCCATGCATTGGTCCCTTTGTGCTTGGGCTTGTAACTTATGTTGCCGCAAAAGCAGATCCATTTTATGGCTTTCTTATGTTCTTCGTGCTTGCTCTTGGTTTAGGCTTGCCGTATTTATTTCTCGCAATCTTTTCAGGCAAGATTAAAAAACTTCCGCGTTCCGGCGAGTGGATGGAATCGGTCAAACATATTTTTGGCTTTATCCTTCTTGGGATGGCTTTTTATTTTATTATTCCTTTATTGCCAAAAACCTTTTCCGGTTATATTCTTCCAGCTTATTTTATAATCGCCGCGCTTTATATAATAATTTTCGATAAGCTTGCCAACAAGATCAGAGGATTCAGGATTTTTAAGATAGTATTTTCAGTCGTTCTCTTAGTAGTTGCAATTTATTTACTCATCCCTGAAAAGAAAAGTTCAATTGAATGGAAACCTTATCAAGAGAATTTGCTTGCAAGCAATCTTCCATTGAATAAAGGCGCGATAATCGATTTCTATGCTGACTGGTGTATTCCATGTAAGGAACTCGATGCTTCAACTTTCGCTGATCCTAATGTTATAAATGAAACTAAAGATTTTATTTCTCTAAAAGCTAATATGACTAAAACTCTTTCACCTGAAGTTGAACGGCTACGGGAAAAATATAATATTATCGGCGTACCTACAGTATTGATCCTAAATTCTAAAGGTGAAGAAGTAAAACGCATTACCGGTTATGTTAATGCTAAAGAATTTTCTGCGATCTTAGAAAGAGTCGAATAAAAAATATTCAAGAAATTTTATTTAGCTGTTCGATAAGTTCTTTTTCGCTTCTAAAACCATTGTTAACGAAGACCGGCTTTTTATCTCGCGATATAATAACCGTACTTGGAACGGTCCTTATCTTAAATGAAGAAACTATATCTTCTTTCTCAAAGGCATTAATATCAACAAGATTAAATCTTCCGCGGTTCCTTTGAAGCCTTTGCAATGCCGGTTTCTGGGAACTTTTACACTGGACACATTGCTCGGTCCAGAAATATAACACAGTTGGCAGTTCCGAATCCGGAATGTCCAAATTATCCGGAAGATTTTTGTTTAATATTATTTTAGTATAACTGATTTTTTTTACAAGAATTGTTAAAAGCGTTAGCACGAAGCCGAGTATAATAATTCTCTCAAACATTTCTTTCTCCTGCCGCAGATGTTGATTTGAACATACCGAGTTTAATAAGCTGAAAATAAATAAAGCAGCCGAGACAAAAATTTACAGTGAGATTTATAAAAGCAAGTGCAAGAACTATTATGTCGAGCAGCCATCCTAAAGATAGAAGTCCCAGAATATTTGTAAATAAAAAAGAGAATAAAAGAAAAACGCCGCCAAGTCCTTGAGCAAATTGGTGCGGAGAATTATCCTCTTCAACTATATCAGGTTTGATTAAACCAAGCGGTTTAAGAATTCGCAGATAAATTAATTTGAATAAGCCTGCCTTCGGGTAAATGGTTCCGATAAGCATAACTGCGGCGACAAAAGCAGTAATCCAAGAATTATTCAATAGAAAAGCTAATGCAGTAAAAATTACAATTGCTCCTTGATTAAATTTTAGCGCGCTTCGGTCTAATTTATTTTGAATGTTTTTCATTGTTCAATCCTTTTGACTCGTTTAAAAAGAAAAACCCGCTGAAGTTGCGCAGCGGGTTTACTAAATTTAAGTTATTTTAATTTATTCGAAATTTAATAATAGATATTCCGCTGCCTTTTCATAAGGTATGAACAACAAGCGCAATTACAACAGCAGGCGAAATATTTAAGTTCTAAATTCATAATATTGTTTTTAATTTGGACAAATATATTTAGAACAGCGAAAGTTGTCAATATAATAGATAATGAATGTCTTAAGAGGTACTTTAAAAATTTGATTTTAAGAGGATTTTTATGAGAGTAATTGTGATGTTGATCTTATTGATTAAAATCTTTTAAAAAACTATATGATTAATTTTTAATTTTATAATAGAAAAAAAAAGCGAAAGAGATTTCATGAGTAAACTGTTGTTGGGAATATTTATTCTTTTTACTGGCGAATTATGCGCACAGGACTTGAACCAAAATCTAAGCAAAGTTGCAGATCAATACGCGGAATCTTATTTGCAGCCGTTTATTAACGCATACGGCGCCGGTTTGAACTCAGGTTTTTTTCATTCCGGAATTATATTAAGTGAAAGTTCAAATAAATTCCACATTTCTTTCAGCATAGAATCGATGGGATCGCTGATTCCGCCAAATGAAAAAAGTTTCAGCGCATTTTATAATACCGTAGCAGTGGTTGATACGATGGGACAATCTCAAACAGTAAACGCAACCGCTTCTGTAAATAATGCTCCCACAGTTTTCGGAAGCAGAACTCCGGCAACAGCTATCATAAATATTAATGATACGATGACAATTGCCGGGCTTTTCCAAATGCCGATTCATCAAACAAGATATGAACAAACGTTCGGCAGTGTAGCAAGTACCGATGTCGCTCCGCTTCTTGTACCTCAATTAAATATCGGAACATTTTTTAATACTGAAATCTTTTTGCGATGGCTTCCGCCGATTACAATAGGCGGATACGGGAAAACTAATTTCCTCGGATTGGGAGTAAGGCACAATTTCGGGAAAGTTATAAAAAAATTTCCAATAAATATTTTGGCTGGAGCATCGTATCAAAATTTCAGCTTTAATGATGTGAGCGGTAAAGAATTTTTAAGTGTTTCTGCTTATGCCTTTAATATTCAGCTCAATAAAATTTTCGGCGCACTTGAAGTTTACAGCGCTTTGCAGTATGAGGGAAGCAGCTTGAATGTTAATTATTTTTATCAGCCTTCTTCAAATTCAAATAACGGCTCTGGGTACGGAATAAATATTTCCTTTAATTTGAACGGGGCAAATTCTTTTAGATTTATTGCCGGTACTTCTTATACAATCGGTCCTGTTTTTTTTAATGCTGATCTAAACTTCTCGAATATAAATGTTTTTACTCTCGGGATTGGTTATAATATTTTCTAATTTTTCTTTATGATCTCGTTTATTAGAGTTAATAGATCGTTCGTCAAGAAAGGTTTAGAAATATAATGCGTCAATCCCTGTGAAAGGAAATTTTCTTTGTCGCCTTTCATAGCGTAAGCCGTAAGCGCAACGATAGGAATTCTTTCATAGCCAGGAATTTTCTTTATTTCTTTCGCTGCGTCTATCCCGTTCATTCCTAATCCAAGACCAATATCCATCAGTATTATTGAATAGTGTTTCCCTTTAGCAAGATTTATTGCTTCCGCAGCATTTTCTGCCGCATCAACAATAAAATTTTTCTTGAGAACTAATGAAACAAAATCCCGTGTTACTTCATCATTATCTACGATAAGAATTCTTTCTTTCTTCATCACGCCGTCATTTAAATAATTACTAATTGTGCTAATTTTTTTCGCTTCTTCAACTTCCTGTCTGCTAACACCTTCAATGAAAAGAGGGAATCGTACAGTAAATACAGATCCTTTGCCCAATTCACTGTCAACGAAAATTGTACCGCCCATTAGTTCGATAGATTTTTTTGTTATTGATAATCCGAGACCGGTGCCTTCATAGTGCCTGCCGTATCCTTCGCTTACCTGTCTAAACTCTTCAAAGATTAGATTGAGGCTTTCCCTGGGAATTCCTATTCCCGTGTCTTTTACTTTTATTACTGCCCACTGCTTGTCATCAATTTGTTCAGAATAAACTTCAATTACAACGCTTCCTTCGTTTGTATATTTTAGAGCATTGTTAATTAGGTTGTCAAGAATTTGATTAAATACCCGCTCGTCAATATTTGAATTAATATTTTCGTCATGAATTTTTGTTTCAAGAAGCAGTTTTTTTGTTTTGGCGAACCCAAAAAATGTTGAAGCGATTTCCATTACTTGAAGAGGAATGTTTACTATCTGCTCATTTAATTCCTGCCGGTTAGATTCTATTCGAGAAAGATCAAGTACAAGATTGAGCGTGTTTAAAAGCCTTGCAGCGCTTGTATTAATATTCTGAAGCATTTTTTTATGAGCGTCGTTTTTTGTCTCTCTCTGCAGTATATCAGTGTAGCCTAATATTCCGATCATCGGGGTGCGAAGTTCGTGGCTCATATTCGCAAGAAAAGATGATTTTAATTTGTTCATCTCTTCCGCTTTTTCTTTTGCTTCGATTAATTTTTGACGCGTTAAAATAATATCGCTTATGTTTTGTGCAATGGTAATTATGTAAGTTTCATCGTACAAACTAATCATGTTGGCATTTAACAGCAGAGAAATTATTTCGCTGTCGGACCTTTTCCACCTTGTTTCGTAGTTTAAAACAGAGCCGTTAGCCCGAATTAAATCAGTATAATTTTTTCTCTCTGAGGGTTCCGCCCAGCAATTAAGCTCCAAAGTAGTTTTCCCAATAACTTCATCTCTTTTAAAGCCAAGTTCCTCAAGAAACTTTTCATTTACTTCCGCTATTTTCCCGTCTTCAAGTCTTGTTATCGAAATACTATCAGGGCTGTTTAGAAAAGCTTTTGAAAATTTCTCTTCGCTTTGTTTTAAAGCAATTTCAAATTTCTTCCTTTCTTCTTCATTATCCAGGTATTCCAAAGCGAATGAAATATCCGACGAAAGTTCGTCCAATAATTTTACTTCGCTATCCGTGAAAAAATTAATTTCATTTGAATAAAAGCCGATGAAGCCCATAACGTTATTATTAAGTATCAGAGGGAATGAAGAGTTCGAACGGTATCCGTTATCCAGAGCAAGCTGCCTCCATGGAAGCATTATTTTATCGTTCTCTATATCGTTGCAAATAACATACTTGCTTTCTCTAATTGATGTTCCCACCGGTCCGCTTCCAAAGACAGGATCGCTTAATGAAATATTCATTCTTTCAGAATAGCCGTTGTCAAAACCGTAGCTTGAAATCATATTAACTTTATCTTTGTCGGCATCCAGAATTCCTATTACGGCAAAAATAAATTTCCCTTCTTCAACTGATATCCGGCAAACCTCATCATATATTTTCTTTTTGTCGCTTGTACGCACAATAAGCTGGTTGATGCTGCTTAAAACCGCATAAATCCTATTCATTCTTTTTAAATTTGTCTCGTAGCTCTTCCTCTCGGTAATATCTCTAACGATGCTCTGGTAGAATTTTTGACCCTCGATATCAATGGCTCTTGTGCTTACTTCTACCGGGAATTCCTCGCCGTTTTTCTTTAAATGCCTTGTCTCAAAAATCAATTCTCCCAGTTGATCAATTTTTTCGATAAGAGATTTAATATTAGCCCAGGTTCCATTTGGTCTTATATCATGCAAAGTAAGATTAGAAAACTCTTTTTTACTGTATCCGTATATCTTCAATGCTGTGTCGTTGACGTTTACTATTTTAAGATCAGTATCAAGCAGAAAGAAAATATCATTTGAGTATTTGGTAATGTAATCGTAATGTTTTTCTAAGGCTTGGTTCCTTAGCCTCGCTTCCAGTTCTGTACGATGAGCTTTATTCTTTGCCGTCTGCCATACCCAGATATTTGCCAGTAAGCTAATTATTATAAGAAAAGCGATTCCCAAAAAAATAAAGAGCGATAAAAAAAATATATGCGAATAAATTACGCTTTGATCTACTTTTGATATCAAATACCAATTTGTCCCCGGAATATTTTTTATGTATGATAAAACTTTTACTCCTCTGTAATCCTGACCTTCAAAGAAACCTTCTTTCCCAAGCGCGGCATTTACAGAAGGACGGTCGGTTTCTGTCAGCGGGACTTTGTAATTGAACGGAGTATTGGCTCTATAATATTGCTGGCTCAAATAAGTAACATAATTTCCGTCGCGTCTTATTATATAAGCTTCAGCCGATTTGAAAGGGACAGGTATTGAGCTTATAATTTTGTAAAAAGATTTATATGGATTTATTCTGAAGACAAGTCCTCCGGCATGAATATTCTTATTGCCGTCTTGCGAAATGATCGGGACGATAAAGTCTAAATAAATTTTCCTTGTTGAACTGTCGATCTGAATATCAGAAAATGCGACGCTGTCTCTATCAATTTGCTTAAGTGCGAGTTTTGTGCTTAGAGGAATGCTGTCAATGCCGGTGCTGTCTATTAGCGTAAAGACTATTTCGCCTTTTGAATTGATGATAAAAATATTATAGTAATCATGAAAAGTATTTATCGGCAAAAGCCAGTTGCTTACAACCTTCCTATCCGAAGAATTTTGAGGCGAGTTTATTAATTTATAAATATCTTCTTGAAGCTGCTTATTTACAAATGCGAACATAGCATCATCTTTGCGCTCGGTAAGCCATGCTGAAGCCCGGTTAGCATTTTCGTTCGCTATTCGGGAGAACTCGGACTTTATCTCATCTTTTAATATCTCTTTTTGGTAATTATAAAAAATAATACCACCGGACATAATTAAAATTGAAACGATACTAAAAATAATCAGAGGCTTTCGCCTGGAAGGATTTTTGACACTGGAAGTCTTCATATAAACTTCTAATAATTTTCCAGAGAAGATAAATTTTTATAATGAAAATGTAAAGAAGTTTTTTACAAGATGAAAAAATTAATATATCGAAAGCATACGTTCGATGGGTTTTCGCGCCTTTGCAGCTATTTCTTCCGGCACTTTAATTTCGTATTCTTCATTAAGCAAAGAATTATAAAGCTTTTCAAGCGTAATTTTTTTCATAAATTCACAAACAGAATTTTCGCTTGCCGGATGAAAAACCTTTTGCGGGTTATCTTTTTTTAGCCTGTGTAATATTCCCGTTTCTGTCGCTATTAAAAATTCATTTTTAGGCGATGACTTAACATGGTTGATCATTCCCTCGGTTGAAAATATTTTTATGTCTTCAGTCTCGCCGTACTTCGTAGATTTAAGCATACATGAAGTCGAGCAGCCGCATTCTGGATGAATTAATACCTGCGCGCCTGGATATAACTCTTTCGCTTTTGACAGATTCATATCTCCAATCTTTTCATGGACATGACACGCGCCTTCCCAAACTTCAATATCTCTGCCTGTAATAGTTTTAGCATACATTGCCAAAAATTTATCAGGCAAAAAAAGTATCTTTTTGTCTTTAGGAATTGCATTAACAACTTTTACTGCGTTTGATGAAGTGCAGCAATAATCGCTCAGAGCCTTGACCTCAGCCGTTGTGTTCACGTATGAAACAACAACTGCATCCGGGAATTGCCGTTTCCATTCCTCAAGCTGTTTAGCATCGATTGTTGCAGCAAGCGAGCATCCGGCTTCCAAATCCGGCAGAAGAACTTTCTTATTTGGAGAAATAATCGAGGCTGTCTCAGCCATAAAGTGAACACCGCAGAAAACTATTATGTCCGCATCTGATTTAGCGGCTTTTTGTGAGAGACCAAGCGAGTCGCCTACAAAATCAGCGGCGTCCTGAATCTCGCCGACTTCATAATTATGTGAAAGGATTACCGCGTTCTTTTCTTTTTTTAATTTTAAAATCTCATTTATCAGCGCTTTGTTTTCCATTATCTTTCCGAATTTTTTCCGACAAACTTAAAATCATTTCAATTAGTTTCAATGTACTGGGCAATATCTAAAGCGGTAACGGAATGTGTCAGAGCGCCGACCGATATAAAATCGACGCCGGTGTCCGCTACTTCTTTTACTCTATCAAGCGACATATTTCCCGAAGCCTCGATTAAAGCGCTTCCATTAATTAGCTCTACCGCATGCTTCATCATTTCAGTAGACATATTATCAAGCATAATTAGATCGACTTTTAATTTAATTGCTTCTTCAACTTCTTCTATTGTCGATGTTTCAACTTCTATTTTAATTCCGCTTTTTAATTTAGCTCGTACCTGGTTTACTGCGCTGGTTATTCCGCCGGCAATTTTTATATGGTTATCTTTTATCAATACCATGTCATACAAGCCGATTCTATGATTTGTTCCGCCGCCTATTTTAACCGCATATTTATCTATCATGCGCAGCCCCGGCGCGGTTTTCCTGGAATCCAATATCTTTACTTTTGTGCCGCTGACTGCTTCAACAAACTTTGATGCTGCTGTTGCAATAGCCGACATCCTTTGCAGAAAATTTAACCCCGTTCTTTCTCCTGTTAATATTGCTTTATAAGTACCTTCAAATTTCACAAGCACATCCCCGCGCTTTATTTTATCACCGTCATTGACTAACTGCCGCCATTTGATTTCCGGATCTAATTTTTTAAAAACTGATTCAGCTACTTTTAGACCGGCGATAATTCCTTCCGCTTTAGATTGCAAAAAAGCTTTTGCGTTTAGACTAGAAGGAATAATCAGATCAGTTGTTAAGTCTCCATTTCCAAAATCTTCTTTGAGAGCAGTATTAATTACATCTTCAAAGATGTTATCTGTTAAACTGAAATTTGTTTCGGTCATCCTGTTGTTAATTTGATAAAGGTAAAAATTCCGGTTGAGCGTCTTTCCGCTGTATGATATGAAATTTCATAGATGAATTCTCGGAAGGGAAGTCAGATCTTTTGTGTGCGCCGCGGCTTTCTTCTCTGGTCAACGCCGAAATGATAATTAGTTTTGACACTTGAATTAAGTCGCTTAGCTTTTTGCTGTAAAATTCATTCTCGGTAAAATTATACTTCGAAGCGATATTTTCTATGTCGTCGAGAGCTTCGCGTAATGATTTTTCATCGCGCAATATTCCAACTTTGCTCATCATAATCTCAGCAATGTTTTTCTTTATTGCAATATAAAATGTTTCGTTTGCTTTCTCGATATAAATATTTTTAGAACGGAAATCTGAAGTCGTTTCATTATTAATATTAACTCTTGCGGCATCGATTGTGCGCTTACCGAAAACAATACATTCTAATAATGAGTTGCTCGCCAATCTATTTGCGCCGTGAACGCCTGTGGATGCAACTTCGCCGCACGCAAATAATCCTTTAACATTCGTCTCTCCATTCAAGTCGGTTTTAATTCCTCCGATCATATAATGAGCCGCGGGCGCTACCGGGATGAGATTTTTAGTTATATCGACGCCGTAATCCAGCGCGTGATTGTATATGTAAGAAAATCTATTCTTAATTTTTTCCGCGTTAAGATGATCGAGCTTTAAGTATACGCATTTGTTGCCGCTGGATTCTATCTCTTTAAATATTGAGGAAGCCACAACGTCCCTTGGCGCTAACTCTGCAAGCGGATCCAGCTTCTGCATGAATCGAAATCCATCTTCGTTTACGAGATAAGCGCCTTCTCCTCTTACTGCCTCGCTTATCAAAAAAGTATCGCCTGTATCTGAATAAAAAGAAGTCGGATGGAATTGTATAAATTCCATATCGGCAATCTCTGCGCCTGCGTTATATGCAAGCGCAATTCCATCTCCGGTTGAAGTGTTCGGGTTTGTTGTCCTGCTAAAAATTCCAGATGCGCCGCCAGCGGCAATTATAACGTTAGATGATAAGAATAAAAAGTTTTCGTTATCAATATTGTTTACCGCAAATAAACCGCTGCACTTTCCATCTTCAACAATAAGTTCAAATACAAAAGTATTCTCAAAAATTTTTATTTTATTATTGTGTTCAACAATCCCGGTAAAATATTTTACAACTTCTTTGCCGGTAGAATCGCCCGCAGCGTGGAGTATTCTTCTTTTAGAATGTCCGCCTTCAAGTCCTAATGCCGGTCCGTCGTTTGTCATATCAAAGGGAACGCCAAGCTTTAACAGTTCAAGAATTCTGTCTCTGCCTTCTTCAACAAGTATCTTAACTGCAGCATTATCGCACAAGCCTCTGCCGGCGGTTATTGTGTCTTCAAAGTGAAGGCCTGGATCATCGTCTTTGCCGATAGCAGCGGCAATTCCGCCTTGCGCCCAGTAAGAATTGCTTATGTCCAATGTAGACTTTGTAATTAAAGCCACGCTGCCGAATTGTGAAGCATAGTGCGCTGAATAAAGCCCGGCTAATCCGCCGCCGATAATTACGAAATCAAAATTATATGTTTTCATTTTCCAAATAATAAAAAATCAGTGCGCTAAAAATAAGGAATTAATAATATAGAATTGTGGTAATTAACATTTCCTTTTTAATATCCCAGCGAATCTGCTTTTCTCCACTCTTCCAATAACCGGAGACTAAACTAAGCAGCGATACGGGAAATTATTTTAAGCTTGTTTAGAGCTGCACCCTGAATAAGAAACTCGTGCACTTTGACCAATATCGTAATATCAATTATGCGCATTGAGACGGCTGCTGTGCCTTTATTAAAGATGTTTAATAATTATTATAAAAAGTAGCCGCATTCAACGCCGCAAAAAATAACGCTGTTTCTATAAGAAAAGTCAATGTTTCTTCCATCTTTTAATTTTGTTTTAAACCATTTTTCTTTAATTACGTTATCTGCAAACACAGATAAACGAATATTTTTCAAAAGATTAAACTCTATACCTCCGCCTATTCCCCAAACAAAAAACCAATCTTTTAATTTAAAATTGTATGCAATGTTATTATTAAAAGTTTCACTTAATGTCGAATTGTCGGCGCCAAGACCAACTTTCAAGAAAGGTACAATTTGACCTTGAGTTTTAAATTTTATCCACATTAAAAGAGGCGAACTTGTAGTCTCAAATTTCGCTTTATCATTGCCAAAGTTAACTTCCCCAGTTGTAGCTTCTCCATAAGACGCTTCAAAGTCAAAACCTAAATTGGCAGTATTAAACTTTATTAAATTATCATACTCTATTCCGATGCCGATTAAATAACCGGGGTAAATAGTATAAGAATTTTTTCCAGGGCTTATTAAATGAAAGCTGTAATATGATAACCCTGAAAAAGTGAGCCCGCCTTTTAGTTTCAAAATAATATTATTATCATTTTGTTGAGCATTTAGAATTACTGTACTTATAATAATAATCAGAAAAATTTTTTTCATATTCTTTACTCCTATTATGCTTTATAACGGCGTCACATATAACCCGCCTCTTTATCTGGCAACTGTCTCAAGCCGCTGAATTACTTATCATTTTTATTTTTATTATATGAATGCATAAACTTCCCGAACTTTTTATCCTTCTGTCTCTTTTCATAATATGACATTTCGTTATACAAAGATTCCTTATACATTTTTATGTAATTCTGATAACGTTCTTTTGAAATTATTCCTTCCTCTATCCCTTTCAATACCGCGCAGCCTTGCTCAATAGTATGAGTGCAATCGGCATAACGGCATTGATTCGATAATTCTGCGATTTCATCGAATGTATTGTCTAAACCTGATTCAATGGAAATAATTCCAAGCTCACGCATTCCCGGATTGTCTACTACAATTGCGCCGTTTTCTAAAACTATAAGTTCACGCCGTGTGGTAGTATGTTTTCCTCTTCCGTCCTTCTCTCTTATCGGCTGAGTTTTGTACAGCTCCTCGTGTATCAGGTTATTTAATAATGTAGTTTTACCAACGCCGGATGAGCCGACTAAACAATAGGTTTCCGAAGGAGCAAAGTGTGTTTTAAGATTTTCTATATCTGCCATACTGTTGTTGCTGAACGCCGCAATTTTTATATCCGGTATAATTTTATGAATAGCGTTTACCTTTTCTTCTATTTCACCGGCGCTTATAAGATCACTTTTACTTAGAAATATTACCGGCGTAATGTTACTCTCATTTATCATGACAAGATAACGTTCAAGTCTTCTCAAATTAAAATTTGAATCCAGCGACTGCATTATAATTGCCGTATCTATATTCGCGGCGATAAGCTGATATTCTATTTTTTTACCGGGGGCTTTTCTTTTTAATAATGATCTTCGCGGAAATATATCGTGAATGACGGCAAAAGTATCATCGTCAAACAACTGCGCATATACCCAATCTCCTACCGTTGGAAAATCCAGTGAAGACTCTGAATTGAATAAGAATTTCCCTGTTAACTCCGCGTAAATATCATTCCTGCCGTCCGAGACGACAAAACTGTTTTTATTTACGGCTATTACTCTTACAACTTGAAAGTCGTCTAATTTTGATGGTTCTATTCTATCTTGAAACCACTTGTCAAATCCAAGTTTTTCTATTTCATTCATATTGTTTTTAGTACCTAAAGTATTGCAACTAACGGTTATGGTTTAAATCCTTCGACTTCAAGATTTTTTATTATCTTATAATGCTTTGTATTTCCGGTTAATAGTTTTAAACCATTGACAACTGCTGTTGCTGCGATTAAGGCATCCGCTAATACCAAAGAGCTGCTAAGATAATGTTGTTCTACCAGAAACATTGATTTCGCAGAAATGTCTTCGTTTATAAAAAGTATTTTTACATTCCATTTCCTTAATGCGCTTCGCAGCAATATTAACTCTTGTTTATTTCTCATCCCTTGCACTAATTCCATATACGTTACAACTGATATGAAAAAGCCATTCAACTTTTCAACAACCGCTTTAGCCCTGGAATTGCCGCGCATATACCAGATTAAAACATCGGTATCTATCATTATCATACAAATCTTCCTTTTCTTATCTTGCGGACATATGAATTGACATCCTCTATATCAGTTCTATTTTCCCATATACCAAATAATTCGTTAGACTTTTCGGCTTTGTCCTTAGGTCCTTTCATGGGAACCAGCTTTGCATATGGCTTACCGCGAAATGTTATTATCACTTCCTCTCCTCGTGATACCGATTCAAGCAGTTCCTTTGTATGAAATCTAAGCGCTTTTGCAGTAGAATACATTTTTTACCTTTCTCTAAGTTTACACTTTGTAATATAAACTACATGTAAGTTAAATGCAATTCTACTGCGAGTATATAATGACTTCTATCTTACTCAATAGTTTGAGCCAGAGGCTCATCAGCCTTTGACTGAAATTAAAAAATAAATATTGTGCCTTCATGCCCTATCGAGCTGGTAAATATTATTCTTTATCCCAGACTTGACTTTTTACTTATTACAGAGGTTAGCCCTTGCCATTATATTTGTTTGAGAATATCTTCTACTTGAATTTTAAGTTTTGGTAAATCAATTTGTAAGATGTCCCAAACTATTTTTGTATCTATTCCGAAGTATTCGTGAATTAATATATTCCTCAATCCCACTATTTCACGCCACTCGATCTCTTTATACAATCTTTTAAAATGCTCGGTAAGTTTACTTGATGCTTCGCCAATTATTTCTAATTGTTTTACTGTAGCAAACTGCATCATGGAATTGGATTGAAAATCTTCATAAGACTTATTTGAAGTATAATTCTCAATTTCTTTAATTGCTTCAGCGATGTGCTGAAGTCTTGCCCTATCCCCAAGTTCACCTTTCATAGATTAATATTTTATCTTGGTTTATATATGGTTGGATATATTTTGACATTCCTCTGCTTGAAAGTAAGTCTACTTTTTTATTTAATAATTCTTCAAGCTCAATTTGCATTTTAACAAATTCTAAACCAATTGGCTTTGAATAATCTAATTCAACCAAAATATCAACGTCGCTATTTATTTCTGAATCGTTACGTGCTTCTGAACCAAATAAGTATGCGCGTAAAACAGGTTTGCTTCTGAAAAAATCTTTTATTTGTTTTTTAATACTTATATCCATCATTAAAACTTCTTTTTGCGAACAGTAAAATATCCTAAAATTTATTAAAATTTACAAACCTTTCGTAGTGGCTAACGATTTCTATCTTACGCTTACTTTGAGCCAGAGGCTCATCAGCCTCTGGCGGAAATTTCAAAATAAATATTGTGCCTTTCTGCATTCAAGAGTAATTTTTGTCTGCCCGACACAGGCATTTAACTAAATCAAAAATATTTAGGAGTATTATTATGAACTCTAAATCCCTCGAAACAAAAAGGCACTTTATAAAATCTAAAAAAACAAACTCTCAACCTCGGATACAACCTTATCCCACAACTAGAATGAGTTCATTAGCAGGCGCTTGTTAGGGCTATATTTTAATAATTCTATAAAAATAATTATTATCTAAGTATCATCATTGTTTCTTTAAATCTATATTCTGCATTTTGAAAATACATTCCGTATACTCCGCTTAATCTATTAAAATCTGTCATTCCTAAAAAGTATTTTCCTTTATGAAGTAAAAAATGAGTTTCAACAAATTGTGAATCATGAGTAAAAAATTTAATAATTGTAGTATCGGCATTAACTATTTTAAGTGGTAAAAAAGACGGTGGACTGAATGGAGTGGGTGGAAGTTTTCTTTTTAATAGACTGTCTGGTGGGACAATAGTTGTTGAGTCTTTTAAACCACTATAGGATATTTTTTGCCATTTAAGAGTATCTGAAAAAACAGAGTTATATAAAGAATCCTTAACCGAAATTATAACCTCGTTTAATGGTTTAAAAGGTTGCTAACATTTTTATTTGTTCCGCAAGACATAAATAAAAAACATAAGAAGAAGATTATATATTTTAGTTGCTTCATAATATTTTAGAGCCCTAACGGCATTGTTTTTAAGCCGCCGCCCAACACAGCAATGCAGCTTTGAAAAACGAACGCCAATAATTATTTATAATTTCGTTTTGTTCACTTTACTAAAGGAGCAACTTATTTTTAGAACGCAACATTTTAATTACACATATGCCGAACATATTAAAGCGGTCGGCTTGAAAAACGGGTTATATGGCGCCCTTATCTCAATAATATCATTTTCTTTGTTTCAGAATATTTTCCGCTTACAACTTTATAAAAGTAAATACCGCTTGCAAGATTGCTGGCATTAAACTCTACACTGTGCCTTCCCGCTTGGCTGCGCTCATTTAATAATGAAGCTACTTCCATTCCAAGAACATTATATACTTTTATCTCCACGTGATTATCCAAAGGGATAGAAAATTCTATCTTAGTAGTTGGGTTAAATGGATTTGGAAAGTTTTGCTTAACAGAAAATTCAGATGGAACATTCAAGCTAACTTCAACTTCGGGTGAATATTCATATTTACCATCGGTGTCAATTTGTTTTAATCTGTAATAAAATCTGTTGTCTCCAAAAGGTTTGTCGATAAATGAATATTCTTTAGGAGAATTGCTGTTTCCGTGGCCTTGAACAAAACCAATTTTTTGCCAATTATCATTTTTGCTTCTTTCAACTTCAAACCCGTAGTTATTCACTTCCGTTGCTGTTTGCCAATTTAGATAAACTCCATTATTAACGATAGTAACATTAAAAGAAGTTAATTCTACTGGCAAAGCCGGATCAACACTTTCTGCCCAAGCAAGATATGGATAACCACTGTTCAGTGATGCATTAATTTTCCAAATTGGACTAGTAGTAAAATCCCAACCGGCATTTGTAAAAGTAATAAGGGTTTTCATTTCGGTTGTTGTTTTTCCTGTACCACCAGCTGAAGATGTTAACTCTGAAGTTTCCTTATCCCAAAAACAATTATTTACACTACTGCTATTAGATCCAACTAAACCTCCAACATAAATAGACCCACTAGGTTTACCGGTAGAATAACAATTTGTTATTGTCAAAGTATTAACCCCCACTAGACCACCTATATAACCAGTACCGCTAGCGTTACCCATAGAATAACAATTGATTATAGTAGAACTTTCATTAGTACCCACAAAACCACCTACATTATAACTTCCACTTGCATTTGCAGTGCTATAGCAATTATTAATGTTAGCACCAGAATTACTGTGACCCAGAAAACCACCTACATCATTTCCAGTTCCAGTTACACTTCCTTTAGTATAACAATTATTTATAGTAGTCGTACCACTATTGTAGCCAACAAGTGCACCAACAGATGTTTTTCCTGTAATATTTACATTTGTAAGCACCACATTTTTTATTATTCCGCTTCCCCCTAATCCAGCAAATAAGCCTACATAATTTGTAGCATATCGATTAATAAACAGTCCATCAATTGTATACCCTTGTCCATTAAATATGCCAGTAAATGTTGGTCCTGACTGAACGTTTCCAATTGGGGGCCATCCATAAAAAAGACTTGCATTAGGAAACCATGTAGAAGTTTCAGATGCATTAATATCTGCGATCTGAATGTATTGAGCTGCCATACGGGTTGCATAATTCGTGTAATGCTTAAGTTGGAAATGGACTTTTGTTAAATTTAATTATGTTTAAGAAACAAAATATACAGGAGTAAAAAATGACAGAAATAAACGCGAAGCCGGAAGAACGGAAGAGAATGAGCGCAAAGG
>JAKAKL010000017.1 GCA_021824565.1 Bacteroidota bacterium
TGAAACTGCATCAATGCGGACTGCCAAAAGACATGGCTGTAGAACTTTTTAAACCTTTCATCATTAGAAAATTAATTGAAAGAGGACACAACAAAACTGTAAAAAGCGCAAGAAAAGTAGTCGACAGAAAAGATCCGATCATCTGGGATATGCTTGCAAAAATTATTGAAGGACATCCTGTATTATTGAACCGCGCTCCTACTCTGCACAGACTTGGTATCCAAGCGTTCCAGCCATTGTTAATCGATGGCAGAGCTATACAACTTCATCCAATGGTTTGTACTGCTTTCAACGCAGACTTTGACGGCGACCAGATGGCTGTTCACGTTCCGCTTTCTTATGAAGCGCAGCTTGAAGCATCATTATTAATGCTAAGCAGTCATAATATTCTTTCACCGCAGAATGGAAGCCCAATTGTTGTTCCTACTCAAGATATCGTTCTCGGCTGCTATTATTTGACGAAGTTAAAAGAAGGCGAAAAAGGCGAGGGAATGATTTTCGGTTCTTCGGAAGAAGTTATAATTGCATATAACTCTAAAGTCGTTAGCCTTCACTCAAAAATAAAAGTCAGAATTGATGGTAAACTGATTGAGACGACAACAGGACGCGTAATTTTTAATAGAATTGTTCCCAAAGAGATGGGTTACTTTAACCAGCTTCTAATAAAGAAAACATTTGGCGGCTTTATCGGTCAGATGTTTATGAAACTTGGTAATAAAGTTACTGCAAAATTCCTTGATGATCTTAAAGACCTTGGGTTTAGATATTCAACTGCCGGCGGCTTATCTGTAAGCTATGCAGACATGATTATCCCTGAGGAAAAAGAAAATTTAATATCTAAGGCTAATACAAAAGTTGAAGCAATTTTAAATGAACACGAACAAGGTGTTATTACAGATGCCGAACGTTATAATAAAATCATTGACGTTTGGACTCACACTACCAACGATGTCGCTCGTGCATTGATGGATAAAATTAAAGGACACAATCAAGGTTTCAATTCCCTCCATATGATGGTAGACTCTGGTGCAAGAGGTTCGCAAGAACAGGTTCGCCAGTTAGCAGGTATGCGTGGTTTAATGATGAAGCCGCAAAAAAGCTTATCCGGGCAAGCAGGTGAAATTATTGAGAACCCGATCGTTGCAAACTTCAAAGAAGGTTTGTCAGTGCTCGAATATTTTATTTCAACTCACGGCGCAAGAAAAGGACTTGCCGATACAGCTCTTAAGACTGCAGATGCAGGATACTTGACAAGACGTTTGGTCGATGTTAGTCAGGACGTAATTATTTCTGAAATTGACTGTGGAACTATTCTTGGAATAGAAGTTACAGCGCTCAAAGATGTAGAACAGGAAAGAGAGCCGCTCGGTGAAAGAATTACAGGCCGTGTTGCGCAGGAAGATGTTATTGATCCTCGCACGGATGAAGTAATAATTCCTGCCGGTGATATGATAACCGAAGAAATTGCGGAAAAGATTGAAGATGCAAGTATAGATTCGGTATATATCAGGACAGTGTTGACTTGCGAATCAAAGCGAGGTGTTTGCGCAAAGTGTTATGGAAGAAATCTTACAAATGGTAAGATGGTAGAAATTGGAGAAGCAGTCGGAATTGTTGCTGCTCAGTCAATCGGTGAACCTGGAACACAGCTTACATTAAGAACATTCCACTTGGGAGGTACGTCATCAAGAATTGCAAGCCAGTCGCAGGTTGAAACTGCAGTAGACGGAACAGCTCGTTTTGAAAAAGTTTCTTATGTTGAAAAATCTGATTTCCTTGGAGCAATAAGAGTAGTTACTGGCAGAAGAGGTGTAATTGGAATTTATGACGATAATAATAGGCAGATAAAAAAATATGATGTTCCATATGGCGCTGAAATTGTAATTAAAGACGGACAATATGTAAAGAAGAGAACAGCTTTGTATAATCACGATCCGTACAACTCTGTTATTCTAACTGATATTGCAGGCAAGGTAAAATTTGCAGATATGATTGACGGTTCGACTTTGCAGCAAGTAACTGATGAACAAACCGGTCACGTTCAAAAAGTTGTAATTGAATCAAAAGATAAGAATCTTACGCCAAGCATTATAGTTGAAGGCGAAAACGGTGAAAGAAAATCTTTTAATATTCCTACAAGAGCATATTTGTCTGTAGATGAAGGCGAAGTCATTCCTGCTGGAACTATTCTAGCAAAGATTTCAAAACAGCAAAGCAAAAGCCGTGATATTACAGGCGGTTTGCCTAGAGTAACTGAGCTTTTTGAAGCAAGAAGTCCGCAGGAAACTGCTATCGTTTCTGAAATAGAAGGGACAGTAAAATTTGGTACAAGAAAAAAGGGTTCGAGAGAAATTTTAGTTATTGCTCCGGATAAATCAGATGAGAAGAGATACAACGTTCCGCTTGGAAAACATATTCTGGTACAAGAGGGAGATGAGATTCCGGCAGGCGAAAAAATAACAGATGGACCTATAAATCCTCATGATATTTTGAAGATAAAAGGAACAAGCGCTGTTCAAGAATATCTTGTAAATGAAATACAGGATGTTTACCGCCTACAAGGTGTGAAGATAAATGATAAACATATTGAGGTTATTGTAAAACAAATGCTTCAGAAAATTAAAATTGTTTCTCCGGGCGATACTAAATTCCTTGAGGAAGATGTAGTTGACCGAAACGAATTTATCGACGAAAATAATAAAATTATGAATATGGTTCGTGTTGAAGATAAGGGAGAATCAAGATACAAAGAAGGTCAAATAATTTCTAAAAGCAAACTTAGAGAAATTAATTCCGATCTTAAAAAGAAAAACAAGAAGCAATTAATTACTAAAGATGCCGAACCTGCGACTTTTGAGCATGTTCTACTTGGTATTACTCAAGCTGCTCTTCAAACAGAAAGCTTCATTTCGGCAGCCTCATTCCAGGAAACTACTAAAGTGTTAGCCAATGCTGCAACAGAAGCAAAGGTCGACTTCTTACTTGGACTTAAAGAAAATGTAGTTATGGGACATTTAATACCGGCAGGAAGCGGCTTAAAGAAATATAAAAACCTGATGCTTAATACAGAAGAAATAGCTGAAGAGCCAAAGGAAGAAGAAGAAAAAGTCCAAGCATAAGGGAAAAAATAATTCAAAAAAATCCGGTTTTGAGAAAAGCCGGATTTTTTTATCATAAAAATGAAAAAAAATAAAAATATTTAAACGTTTTCTTGACAAAATTTTAGTTAAAGTCTATATTAGAAGTCTGAAATTTTTTAAACTGGAAATTTAGGAGAAATTAGTGCCCACAATAAATCAGTTGATTAGAAAAGGACGGGTCCAGATCTTGTCTAAAAAGAAGGCCCCGGCTCTTGATGCGTGCCCTCAAAAAAGAGGTGTTTGTACAAGAGTATATACTTCTACGCCCAAAAAGCCGAACTCTGCTTTGAGAAAAGTAGCAAGAGTTAGGCTTACAAATAGTATGGAAGTAACGGCGTATATTCCAGGTGAAGGGCATAATTTGCAGGAGCACTCAATTGTTTTAATTCGTGGCGGTAGAGTTAAGGATTTACCTGGCGTTCGCTATCATATCATAAGAGGAACCCTTGATACTAGCGGCGTCGAAGATAGAAAAAAAGGCAGATCGAAATACGGCGCTAAGAAACCAAAGGCAAAATAATTTATGAGAAAGAAAAGATCAGAAAAAAGATTTTTAAAACCAGATCCGAAATTTAATGATGTTACTGTTTCAAGATTCATTAACTCGATAATGTATGATGGGAAAAGATCGATTGCGAGAAATGTGGTTTATAAGGCTTTAGATATTATTGAAGAGAGAACAAAGAAAAACGGTCTTGAAACTTTTAAGAAAGCTATAAGCAACACCCAGCCGGTCATTGAAGTGCGAAGCCGGCGCGTGGGCGGTGCTACTTATCAGGTCCCAACGGAAGTAAGACCGGAGCGTAGAACTGCTCTTGCTATGCGTTGGATTAAAACTTATGCGCGGGCAAGAAACGAAAAATCTATGTCGTTAAAATTAGCCTCGGAATTAATCGCGGCTTCTAATAACGAGGGATCGGCAGTTAAGAAAAAAGAAGATACTCATAAAATGGCAGAAGCAAATAAAGCATTTGCTCACTTTAAGTGGTAATTAAGAAAGATAAGATTAGGAAAGAAAATTAGATTTTTAGTATGGCAACAAGACTCCCGATAGATAAGGTTAGAAATATTGGTATTATGGCTCATATAGACGCCGGTAAGACGACTACCACAGAGCGTATTCTTTTTTATACCGGAAAGCTTCATCGTATCGGCGAAGTTCATGACGGTGCAGCTACGATGGATTGGATGGAGCAGGAGAAAGAAAGAGGAATTACGATTACAAGCGCTGCTACCACTTGTTACTGGGACAATCATCAGATAAATATCATTGATACTCCCGGACACGTTGATTTTACTGTTGAAGTAGAGAGATCATTAAGAGTGCTTGACGGCGCCGTCGCTCTTTTTTGTGCTGTTGGAGGCGTTGAACCTCAGTCTGAAACAGTATGGCGCCAGGCGGATAAATATCAAGTTCCGCGTATTGCTTTTATCAATAAGATGGATAGAACCGGAGCCGACTTTTTTAATGCGCTTCAGATGATGAAAGATCGTTTGGGCGCCAACGCTATTCCGATCAATCTTCCTATTGGTGAAGGAGATATGTTCTCTGGTGTAATTGATCTTATTTCTTTTAAGGCACGAATGTATCATGAAGAAACGTTTGGAGCTACTTTTGAGGATATTCCAATTCCGCATGACTTGCACGAGATCGCTAATAAGTATAGAACCGAAATGCTGGAGGCGGTATCGGATGTTGACGATACTCTTTTGGTAAAATATTTGGATGGTCAGGAAATAAGTGCTGACGAAATTAAAAATGTTTTAAGAAAAGCGACCATTGAGCTTAAAATTATTCCCGTGCTCTGTGGTTCAGCTTTCAAGAATAAAGGAGTTCAGAACCTTCTTGATTCTGTTGTTGATTTTTTACCTGCGCCAACTGACACAAAAGAAATCGAAGCTCATCATATAGGAATTAACGATAATATTAAAAGAAAAATCGATCCGAATGAAAAGTTTACTGCCCTGGCGTTTAAAATTATGAATGATCCTTATGTAGGAAAGCTTACTTTCTTCAGAGTTTATGCAGGCACTTTGCATGCTGGATCATATATTTATAACGCTGTAAGCGGAAGAAAAGAAAGAATAAGCCGCTTGCTTCAAATGCATGCAAATCATAGAGAGGAAATAGAAGAAGTTCAATGCGGAGATATAGCGGCAGCAGTTGGATTGAAATTCACAAAAACCGGAGATACTCTTTGCACTGAAGAAGATCCGGTTATGCTCGAAAAAATTGTTTTTCCTGAACCAGTTATACAAATTGCTATCGAACCAAAGACAAAAGCGGATCAAGACAAGCTTTCTGATGCTCTTGTTAAATTATCAGATGAAGATCCGACTTTTAAAGTTAAAGTCGATGAAGAAACCGGACAGACGCTGATAAGTGGAATGGGAGAACTTCACCTTGAAATTCTTGTTGATAGAATGAAGCGTGAGTTTAAAGTTGAAGCTAATGTCGGTAAACCTCAAGTTGCATATAGAGAGACAATAACTCATACTGTTAATGCCGAAGGTAAATTTATCAAGCAATCTGGAGGTCGTGGTAAATACGGGCACGTTTGGATTGAACTTGGACCCAACGAACCGGGGAAAGGATATGAGTTTGTTAATGGAATTGTTGGCGGAGTAGTTCCAAAAGAATATATACCGGCAGTTTCTCAAGGAATTCAAGAAGCAATGCGCAACGGCGTGGTTGCGGGCTTCCCGGTTGTTGATATTAAAGCAAAAATATATGATGGTTCTTATCATGATGTTGATTCGGACGAACTGTCGTTCAAAGTTGCCGGATCAATTGCATTTAAAGAAGGCGCAAAAAAGGCTAAACCAATTCTTCTCGAGCCGATAATGGATGTCGAGGTGGTAACTCCTGAAGAATATCTTGGAGATGTTATGGGCGATCTGAACTCGAGAAGAGGAAAGATTGAAGGATTTTCTGCAAGGAAGGACGCTCAAGTTATTAAGGCAATTGTGCCTCTTTCGGAAATGTTTGGCTATGCTACTGTTCTTAGATCAATGACTCAGGGACGAGCAATTTATACCATGCAATTTGCTCATTACCATGAAGTCCCAAAGAGCATAGTAGAAGAGATTGCTGAAAAATCATTAGGTAAAAAATCAACGATAACAACTTAATAAAGATTAAAAACATAAATAGAAATAATTACTAAGGAGAATTAGATGGCAAAAGAAAAATTTGATAGGAGTAAACCTCACGTTAACGTAGGTACAATCGGTCACGTAGATCATGGTAAAACCACATTGACAGCTGCCATCACGATGGCTCTCGCCAGGAAAGGCTTATCGGAAATTAGAACGTTTGACAGTATCGATAATGCACCTGAAGAAAGAGAAAGAGGTATTACTATTGCGACTGCTCATATAGAGTATTCGACAGCAAATAGGCATTACGCTCACGTAGATTGCCCTGGTCACGCTGATTATGTAAAAAACATGATTACAGGTGCTGCTCAGATGGACGGTGCAATACTCGTTGTAGCGGCTACCGATGGTCCAATGCCTCAAACAAGAGAACATATTCTTCTTGCCCGTCAGGTAGGCGTTCCAAAAATTGTTGTATTCATGAATAAGATTGATATGGTTGATGATCCAGAACTTATTGAACTTGTGGAAGTTGAATTAAGAGACTTGTTAACTTCTTATGAATTTCCAGGTGATGAAATCCCGATTATCAAGGGTTCTGCTTTGAAAGCTCTGGAAGCTGGTTCAAGCAATGCACCAGTAGACGATGCAAGATATAACTGCATCTGGGAACTAATGGATGCCGTGGATAGTTACATCCCGATTCCTAAAAGAGATACTGATAAACCATTCTTAATGCCTGTCGAAGACGTATTTTCAATTACAGGTCGCGGCACTGTTGCAACCGGAAGAGTTGAAAGAGGTCAAGTAAAAATTCAGGAAGAAGTTGAGCTTATTGGTTTGGGTCTGCATAAGAAAACTGTTGTAACCGGAATTGAAATGTTCAGAAAAGAACTTGATTCTGCTGTTGCCGGCGACAATGCAGGTATTCTTTTAAGAGGTATTGATAAAAATGAAATTGAAAGAGGAATGGTCCTTGCAAAGATTGGATCAATTACTCCTCACAAGAAATTTCATGGTTCTGTATATGTTTTGTCAAAGGAAGAAGGCGGTCGTCATACTCCGTTCTTCAACGGATACAGACCGCAGTTTTATTTTAGAACAACCGACGTTACCGGAGTCGCAACGCTTCCTGCCGGTACTGAAATGGTAATGCCTGGAGATAGAGTAGATCTTTCGGTTGAGCTTATTTCGGAAATAGCAATGGAAGAAGGTTTACGTTTTGCTATCCGCGAAGGCGGCAGAACGGTGGGCTCAGGTGTTGTTACTAAAATTATAGAATAAAATTTAGTTCAACCTCAAAGGGAGTGTGAAAGCTCCCTTTTTGTGTCTTTAATTATAAGGAGTTCTTAAGTGCCAGGTCAAAAGATTAGAATAAAATTAAAATCATACGATCACATATTGATAGATAAGTCAACCGAGAAGATTATTAAAACGGTTAGAAGTACAGGTGCAGTTGTATCAGGACCGATTCCTTTGCCGACGAGAAGAACTGTTTACACGGTATTGAGATCTCCACACGTTGACAAGAAATCTCGTGAACAGTTTGAAACAAGAGCGCACAAGAGAATAATAGATATTCATAATTCAAATAATAAAACCGTCGATTCGTTAAGTAAATTAGATATTCCGGCGGGTGTTGATATAGAGATAAAGCTTTAAAGGATTCGGAGCTAAGATGTCTGGTCTTATTGGAAAAAAAATTGGTATGTCAACAGTTTTCAACGCTGAAGGAGAAGTTGTCCCTGTAACTGTTATTCAGGTGGGACCCTGCAAAGTTGTAGCTGTTCGAACAAAAGAAAAAGATGGTTATGAAGCCGTCCAGTTGGGTTTCGGAGAAAGAAAAGAAAAGAATCTTTCTAAGCCTGTCTTGGGTCAGTATAAGAAAAATAATTTTATGCCGTCTGCTGTTCTGAAAGAATTTAAGTTTGATAATTCAGAGTTGAAAGTCGGCGACGAAATTAAGGCTGATTTTTTTGCTGAAGGTGAAAAAATAAAAGTCAGAGGAAAAAGCAAAGGCAAGGGATTTCAGGGCGTAATGAGAAGACATGGCTTTGGAGGTGTTGGCGGTACAACACACGGACAAAGCGATCGTTTGAGAGCGCCTGGTTCCATAGGTGCCAGCTCATTTCCATCGAGAGTCTTTAAAGGTCAAAGAATGGCTGGAAGAATGGGGTATGAAAATGTTACCGTTTCAAATTTAAGAGTAGTAAAAGTATTGACAGATCAAAATCTGATATTGGTTAAAGGAGCGGTTCCAGGTTCAATTAATTCTTATGTTGAATTGATAAAGAAGTAAGTCGGTATAAAAATGACATTAGAAATTTATAAAATAGACGGTACCCTTTCAGGAGAAAAATTAGAACTTGCTGATGAGATATTCGGTATTGAGCCGAATGATCATGCAATTTATTTGTCGGTAAAATCTTATTTGGCAAATCAAAGGCAAGGAACATCAAAAGCTAAAGAGAGAGGCGAGGTAAGCGGCGGCGGCAAAAAGCCATGGAAGCAAAAAGGCAGAGGCGGTGCACGCGCCGGTACGACAAGGTCTCCTCTATGGGTTGGCGGCGGAACAATTTTTGGACCTAGACCAAGAGATTATAGAGAAGATCTTCCGAAGCAGATAAAGAAGCTTGCAAGGAAATCTGCTTTAAGCCATAAGGTGAAGGACAACCAGATTTTGCTGGTGGAAGATTTCACTATTGAAAAACCTAAAACCAAAGAGATTGCCGGTATACTAAGCGCTTTAAAGGTAAACGGCAAAAAGGTTCTTCTGCTGACAAACGGAAACAACGATGTTGTTTACAAAGCCGGTAGAAATATTTCTAAAGTAAAAATTTTAGAAGCAGAAAAAGCTTCAACGTACGACATATTAAACAATCAAGTTTTGATCTTGCAGAAGAGCGCTGTGGAAGCAATCAGCAAAACATTTAGCAATAAGGAAGAGGCAGTAAATTAATATGCAGGATGTTTTAATATCTCCTTTGATAACTGAAAAGATGACTAACCTTGCTGCCGATAAAGGCAAGTATGGTTTTTTAGTAAATCCTTCTGCTAATAAAATTCAAATAGCAAAGGCAATAGAAAAAAGATTTGAAGTTCATGTAGTCAACGTAAGAACAATTAATCATCCGGGAAAAATCAAAACTCAGTTTAGAAAGAACGGAAGATTTTCTGGGAGAACTTCGAAGATCAAAAAAGCAATTGTAACCCTTAAAGAGGGCGAGAAGATAGAATTATTTGAACAAGCATAGAGATTGAATAGGACGATCCAATGGCAATTATAAAAATAAAACCGATGACACCCGGAACTAGATTCAAATCTGTGTCATCGTTTGAAGAGATAACTAAGAGCACTCCGGAAAAATCTCTTACTAAATCATTAAAAAAATCCGGCGGTAGAAATAATCTTGGTCATCTTACCGCTCGTCATATTGGCGGCGGGCATAAAAGAAAATATAGAATCATAGATTTCAAAAGAGATAAGTTTGGAGTTCCGGCAAAGGTTTTTTCAATCGAGTATGATCCAAACAGAACATGCAGAATAGCATTGTTGCATTATATTGATGGAACCAAAAGATATATTCTTGCTCCGAATGGCTTAAAGGTTGGCGATAAAATCGTTTCTGGTTCTGGAAGCGATATTACGGTTGGCAATGCGCTGCCGTTAAGAGAAATGCCGCTTGGTAGTTTTGTGCATAATGTAGAATTGAAAGCAGGCAAGGGCGGGCAATTGGGGCGGAGCGCTGGAGCGGCGCTTCAGGTTCTTGCAAAAGAAGGCGATTACGCTCAGTTAAAAATGCCTTCCGGCGAAGTAAGAATGGTAAGACTTAATTGTCTGGCAACTTATGGAACAGTTGGAAATGCTGAGCAGGAAAACATTAGTCTTGGCAAAGCTGGCAGAACGCGGTGGCTTGGAATACGTTCTCATGTAAGAGGCGTTGCTATGAACCCAGTAGATCACCCTATGGGCGGCGGTGAAGGTAAAACTTCCGGCGGCGGTCATCCGGTATCTCCGTGGGGACAAAAAGCTAAAGGCTTGAAGACAAGAAAACACAAAAAAGAATCGAACAAATTTATTATTAAAAGACGTAAATAATTTTTGAGTGAAATATGCCAAGGTCGGTAAAAAAAGGTCCTTTTGTTGATTATAAGTTAGCTTATAAAATTGATCAACTTAATAAAATAAATCAGAAGAAGATAATTAAAACGTGGTCGCGCGCTTCAACGATTATTCCTGATTTTGTCGGTCATACAATTGCTGTTCATAACGGCAATAAAATGATTCCGGTTTATATTACTGAAAATATGGTTGGGCATAAGTTAGGCGAATTTGCGCCGACGAGAATTTTTAGAGCGCATCCCGGCACTAAATCAGAAAAAGCTTCTAAACCGGTAGCAGCAGCTCCGGCGCCGGCAGCACCTGCAAGTAAATAGTAAAGGATTTGAGTTTAGATGGAAGCAAAAGCAATACATAGATTTATTCCTTCATCACCAAGAAAGATGAGGTTGGTGACTGATTTGATTCGTGGAATGTCTGTTGATAAAGCAATAGAAACATTACACTTTCATTCGAAGCATGCATCGAAAGACGCTGAAAAAGTTTTAAGATCAGCTGTGGCTAATTTAATGAACAAAGATGATGTAACAAGAGTTGAGCCGAACGAACTGTTTGTAAAAGAAGCTTTTGTTAATCAAGGACCAACTGTAAAAAGACTTTCTCCGGCACCCCAAGGTCGTGGTTATAGGATAAGGAAAAGGTCATGTCATTTAACAATTGTAGTAGCAACTAAAGCGTAAAGTTTAGGAGGATATTTTTTTGGGACAAAAAACAAACCCGATTGGATTAAGAGTTGGAATTATTAGAGGCTGGGACTCTAATTGGTATGAAAATAAAACTTATGCTGGAAAGATTAGAGAAGACGACAAATTAAGAGTTTATGTTCGCAACCGTTTAAAGAAAGCCGGTATCTCTAGAATTGTTATAGACAGAACTTCTAAGAATATTATTCTTACAATTTATACTTCAAGACCTGGCGTTGTTATTGGAAAAAGCGGTAAAGAAATTACCCAGCTTGAAGAGGAATTGAAGCAAGTAACTGACCGCGAAGTAAAAATTCAGATTTCTGAAATAAAGAGACCCGAACTGGATGCATTTTTGGTTGCTGACAATATAGCGAGTCAGCTTGTCGGCAGAGTTTCATTTAGAAGAGCTATGAAGATGGCGATAACTTCGGCAATGAGAATGGGTGCTGAGGGTATTAGAATAATGTGTTCGGGAAGGTTAGGCGGCGCAGAAATGGCTCGCACGGAGCAGTACAAAGAAGGAAGAATTCCACTTCATACTTTGCGTGCAGATATTGATTACGCTAATGGAAGAGCGGAAACGATTTATGGCTCCATCGGAATAAAGGTTTGGATTTGCCGTGGAGAAATTTTAGGGAAAAGAGCTACAGAATAATTTAGCCGGAGTTTTTTAATTATGTTAATGCCGAAAAGAGTAAAATATAGAAAATCACAACGCGGAAGAAGAGCCGGAAAAGCAAAGCGCGGCAGCACAATTGCTTTCGGTGATTTTGGATTGAAGGCTTTAGAACCACATTGGATTACAAGCCGTCAAATTGAAGCTTGCCGTGTGGCTCTTTCAAGAAAAATGAAGAGAGACGGAAAAGTTTGGATAAGAATATTTCCTGATAAACCGGTTTCAAAAAAACCTCTTGAAACAAGAATGGGAAAAGGAAAAGGCGCTCCGGAATTCTGGGTTGCAGTTATTAAGCCTGGAAGAGTTTTGTTTGAGGTTTCCGGTGTTGCCAAAGAAATTGCGCACGACGCTTTGAAAACATGCGCTTATAAATTGCCGATAAAAACAAAAGTTGTTGCCCGGCCGGATTTTGAATAATTCTTAAGGTTTGAAAATGAAGATTCATGAAATACGCGAAATGAAAGATGATGAGTTAATTAAGCAAATTGTATTGCAGAAAAAAGAATTGGTAGATTTGCGTTTTGCACACCAGCTGAAGCAATTAACTAACACTGCGAAGTTGAATGTTATAAAGAAAGACTTGGCAAAGTTGAAAACAGTTATTAGAGAAAGAGAACTTGCAAAAATTGCTTCGGCAAAGATAGAAAATAAAGAAGGAGTTAAAGCTTAGATATGGAACGAGCGCTTAGAAAAACAAGAGTTGGTGTTGTAGTTAGCAACAAGATGCAG
Organism: Bacteroidota bacterium; assembly: GCA_021824565.1. Lineage (GTDB taxonomy): Bacteria > Bacteroidota > Ignavibacteria > Ignavibacteriales > Ignavibacteriaceae > FEN-1297. The sequence continues at coordinate 12,451 of JAKAKL010000017.1, forward strand.
AAAACTATTACCGTTGCAATTGAAAGAAGAGTTCCACATCCTATATATAAAAAGTATTTTAAGAAGACGACGAAACTAATGGCTCATGATGAAAAAAATGAATGCGGATTAGGAGATAAAGTAAAAATTATGGAAACTCGTCCTTTAAGCTTAAAGAAAAGATGGCGCTTAGTAGAAATTGTAGAAAAAGCCAAGTAGTAAATCAAGGAGTAGTTATTAATGATTCAAGAAGAAACGAATTTAGTTGTAGCAGATAATTCCGGTGCTAAAAAAGTTAGATGTATCCGTGTACTTGGCGGAAGCGGCAGACAATATGCAAGCGTAGGTGACTTAATAGTTGTTTCGGTAAAAACTGCGATTCCAAATGGAACCGTAAAAAAAGGCGAAGTTTCGAGAGCTGTAATTGTAAGAACAAAAAAAGAAGTTAGAAGGAAAGACGGCTCTTATATCAGGTTTGATGAAAATGCCGCCGTTTTAATAAATGCTCAAAATGAACCTAAAGGAACGCGTATTTTTGGTCCGGTTGCAAGAGAGCTGAGAGAAAAGCAGTTTATGAAAATAGTTTCATTAGCACCAGAAGTTTTATAGGAATTTAAGGAAAAAATGAAAATTCGAAAAAACGATAATGTTGTTGTAATTGCCGGGAATGATAGAGGAAAAACAGGAAAAGTTCTTAAAGTTTTTCGGAAAGATTCCAAAGTAATTGTGGAAGGAATTAATGTCCGTAAGAGACATACAAAGCCAAACCAGAAGAATCCGCAAGGCGGAATTCTGGAAAAAGAAATGCCTGTTCATATTTCAAATATTTTGCTGGTTGATCCAAAGACTAACGCCGGTACAAGGCTTGGTTCACAGATTATTCTGGACGATAAAACCGGCAAGAAAAAACATACGCGTATTAGCAGAACAAGCGGCGAAATGATTTAACAATAAAGATCTTTTACTTAAGGTTTAATTAATAAAATGGCAGAAAAGAAAACTAAAACTGAATCTACAACTGAAAAGCCAAGCAAGCCTTCCAAAAAGGCTGCGGCAAAAGAATCGACTGAAAAGACGGTTAGGATAAAAACGCGTCTTGCAGAAATTTATAAAAGTGAAATCGTTCCAGAGCTGAAGAAAAAATTTAATTACAAAAGCATCATGCAGGTTCCAAAGCTGCACAAGATCGTTGTAAATATGGGCGTTGGCGCTGCGGTTGCAGATCAAAAAATTTTGGAGGAAGCGGTAAAAGAATTAGAAACTATTACCGGTCAAAAAGCTAGCATAAGAAAAGCTAAAAAGTCTATTTCAAACTTTAAGCTTCGCGAAGGTGTGAATATCGGAGCAATGGTAACTTTGCGAAATGAAAAAATGTATGAATTCATGGACCGCTTGATAAATATAGCTCTTCCGCGAGTTCGCGATTTCAGAGGATTGTCTGATAAGTCTTTTGACGGCAGAGGAAATTATACTCTCGGCGTTAGAGAACAAATCATTTTCCCTGAAATTAATGTTGATAAGATTACAAAAGTTTTAGGAATGGATGTAACCTTTGTTACCACAGCTAATACCGATAATGAAGCGTACGAACTGCTTCAATCTTTCGGATTTCCATTTAGAAAAAAAGAAATTAAAACAGCATAGGCAGGAAAATTAATGGCTCGTAAAAGTCTAATTGCAAGAGAAGAGAAAAGAGAAAAGCTTGTAGAGAAGTATGCAAAGCTTAGAAAAGAATTAAAAGAAAAAGGAGATTACGAAGGTCTTCAAAAACTTCCGAAAAATTCGTCAAAAGTAAGACTTCATAATCGCTGCATGTTTACAGGCAGAGCTCGTTCTTACTACAGAAAGTTCGGAGTATCCCGCTTGGTTCTTCGTGAGATGGCGCTTAAAGGCGAGATTCCTGGATTAAAAAAGTCAAGTTGGTAGAAGGAGAAGTTTATGCCGGTTACAGATCCGATTTCAGATTTTTTAACGCGTATTAGAAACGCTTCTAAAGCTAAGAAGATTAGAGTAGATATTCCTGCTTCTAGCTTAAAGAGAAGCCTTGCAGAGATTCTTAAGCAGCAAAAGTTTATTGCTGATTATGCAGTTGTTGAAGATAATAAACAAAATATTCTTAGATTGCAGTTAAAGTATAAAGACGGTGCGCCTGCAATTAACGGACTAAAAAGAATTAGTACGCCCGGCTTAAGAGTTTATAAATCTTCTGATGAATTGCCTCGCGTGCTTAACGGATTAGGAGTAGCTGTAATATCTACTCCAAAAGGTCTCTTGACAGATAAAGAAGCACGAAAACAAGCAGTCGGCGGCGAAGTAGTTTGTTACATTTGGTAAATCAATTTATTGGAGTTTTAAATTGTCACGTATTGGTAAAAAACCTGTTTTAGTTCCTAAAGGTGTTAATGTCAGCCTAAGCGGTAACGCTTTAAAGGTGAAAGGACCAAAAGGCGAACTTGTAAATGAATTTCATCAAGATATGAAAATTGAAGTTAAGAATGATGAAATTGTTGTGACGCGCCCAAATGATCTGAAAGAAAATAAAGCGCTTCACGGCTTGACAAGAGCTTTAATCCAGAACATGGTTGACGGCGTAACAAAAGCTTATGAGAAAACCTTAGACATTGTTGGTGTCGGATACAGAGCCGAGCTTAAAGGAAAAAATCTTTTAATAAATATCGGTTTTTCGCATCCGATATATTTTATGCCGCCGGATGGAATTACTCTTCAAACTCCTACGTCGACACAAATTGTAATTTCAGGAATCGATAAACAGCTTGTAGGAATGGTAGCGGCAAAAATTCGCTCAATTAGAAAACCAGAACCGTACAAAGGTAAAGGTATTAAGTACACCAACGAATATATTCAAAGAAAAGCCGGTAAAACCGCAGGTAAATAATTTTTAGTGGAGAATAGATAAAGATGATTAGTAGAAATGAAAATTCAAGACTTCGTTCAAAAACAAAAATTAGGAAAACTATTTCCGGTACTGCCGAGAGACCGCGCTTGACAGTTTACAGAAGCTTGAATCATGTTTATGCTCAGTTGATTGATGACGCAACTGGAAGCACGATAGTTTCGGCATCTTCACTATCTAAAGAATTGGAAGAAGAAATCAAAAATGCTAAAGGTAAAATTTCAAAGAGCAAAATAGTAGGAATACTTGTTGCGAAAAAAGCTCTGGAGAAAAAAATTACCTCTGTTGTTTTTGACAGAAACGGCTACCGTTATCATGGAAGAATTCAAGCAATAGCAGACGGAGCTCGCGAAGGAGGCTTAAAATTCTAATGAATTTTATTAAGCTTGCCGGGTCGTCTAATGGTAGGACTACGCCCTTTGGAGGCGTCTGCAGAGGTTCGAATCCTCTCCCGGCAGCAGTGAAATTTTGTAATTTAATTTAGTCGAAAAATTTTTGACAATAAAAAAAATATAAAGAGAGTAGTTCTTGGAAAAGCAAACAAAAAATGTAAAGTCAAGCGAAGCAGAAGGACTCAAAGAAAGAGTTGTTCATATAAATAGAGTAGCAAAAGTTGTTAAAGGCGGAAGAAGATTCAGCTTTAACGCAATAGTAGTTGTCGGCGATGGTCAAGGCACAGTTGGCATTGGTCTTGGCAAGGCAAACGAAGTAAGCGATGCTATTTCTAAAGGCATAGATGACGCAAAAAAGAATCTTGTCCATGTTCCCGTGATTAAAGGAACTATTGCTCACGAAATAATTGGCAGATACGGCGCCGGAAGAGTTCTGCTAAAGCCGGCTTCTCCAGGTACAGGATTAATAGCCGGAGGCGGAGTTCGTGCAGTGCTTGAATCTGCTGGTGTGCAGGATATTCTTACTAAATCTCTTGGCTCAAGCAATCCGCACAATCAGGTTAAAGCTACTCTTAACGGATTACAAAATTTAATTGATGCAAAAAGAATGGCTTCAAAAAGAAGCATGACAATTAAAGAATTATTTGGTTCTAATTGAGGTTATCATGAGCAAAATAAAAGTTACACAAATTAGAAGCATTATTGATAGACCTAAAGATCAGAAGCTCACTATTAAAGCTTTGGGCTTGGGCAGACCCAACTGGGAAAAAATTCATAATGATACTCCTCAAATTAGAGGGATGATTAAAAAAGTTACTCATCTTGTTATTGTTGAAGAATTAAAGGACTAAAGGTTTTGTAAGATGGATGTTTTAAGTAATCTAAAATACGCGCAAGGTTCGAGAAAGAAAAGAAAAAGAGTCGGCAGAGGCGAAGGTTCTGGTCATGGCGGAACTGCTACTAGAGGTATGAACGGTCAAATGTCTCGCTCTGGTGCTAAGAAGAAGGCTTGGTTTGAAGGAGGTCAAATGCCTCTTCAAAGAAGAATTCCTAAATTTGGATTTACAAGTCCATTCAAAGTGTATTACCAGGTAGTAAATCTTGACTCGCTTCAAAAAGTGGCTGACGCCAAGAAGATTAGTGAATTTAATTTAAACACTTTGAAGCAGCATGGATTAATTTCTACTTTGCAAAGCCCGGTTAAAATTCTTGGTAATGGCGAGGTGAAATCAAAATTGAAAATTCAGGCAAACGCCTTCAGCAAATCTGCTACCGAAAAAATTCAAGCTGCTGGCGGAACTATTGAAACGATTTAATACTGACTTAAATGGCTAAATTTACCGACACCTTCAGAAATATTTTTAAGATTCACGAGCTTCGTCAAAGAATTCTTTATACCATGGCGCTGCTTGTAATCGTAAGGCTTGGCGCCCATATTACGCTGCCAGGCATTGATACCGCGATATTATCAGAAAGCACCAAGAATGCTTCGACGGATAACTTATTTGGGTTGTACGATTTGTTTGTCGGCGGTGCATTTCAAAATGCCGCTATCTTTGCACTCGGTATAATGCCATATATTTCGTCTTCAATTATAATTCAACTTCTCGGCGCAGTAGTTCCTTATTTTCAGAAACTGCAGCAGGAAGGTGAAGATGGGAGAAAGAAAATTACGCAGCTTACAAGGTATGGTACAGTTTTAATTGCTGGGTTGCAGGCGTGGGGCGTTACTATAAAATTATTAAATCAAAATTATCAAGGAATTCCTATTGTACCTATTGGAGTTCAAGGATTTGGTTGGACATTTTCTACCGTAATGATTTTAACTGCGGGCACAATATTTATGATGTGGCTTGGCGAGCAGATTACTGATAAAGGAATAGGCAACGGTATATCGCTTATAATTTTTATCGGTATCATTGACAGATTCCCCTTTGCAGTATTAGACGAATATCGCTTAATCAGCGAAGGCACGAGAAGTTTAATCGTAGAAATAATAATTCTTACTTTAATGGTACTAATAATTGCCGGAGTTGTTTTGGTAACTCAAGGTACGAGAAGAATTCCGGTTCAATATGCAAAGCGCGTAGTTGGGCGAAAGGTTTACGGCGGTGTTACGCAATATATCCCGCTTCGAGTAAATACTGCTGGAGTTATGCCTATAATATTTGCACAGTCACTGATGTTTATTCCAAACACGGTGCTGTCATTTTTCCCGAATGATGAGTTCATGCAAAACATTTCAAAATATTTTATTTATACGTCGCCGGTATATTCTGTCTTATATGCAATATTGATTATCTTCTTCACTTATTTTTATACGGCGATAGCTTTTAATCCGAAAGATGTAGCCGACAATATGAAGAAGCAAGGCGGGTTTATTCCAGGAATTAGACCCGGAAAACAAACATCGGAATTCATTGATAATATTTTAACAAAGATCACTTTACCGGGATCATTTTTCCTGGCTATTGTTGCAATACTGCCTGCATTTGTTTCTACCTGGGGCGTATCAGGACGCTTTGCTCAGTTCTTTGGTGGTACAAGCTTGCTTATTGTTGTTGGTGTTGCTCTTGATACTTTGCAGCAAATTGAATCTCATTTATTGATGAGACATTATGATGGTTTTATGAAGACCGGTAAAATGAAAGCAAGAAGATAAAGTAATTTTGTGATTCACATAAAAACCAAAAAAGAAATTGATCTGATTCGTGAAAGTTGCAAAATTGTTGCAGAGACTTTAGTTCTGTTAAAAAATAATGTAAGATCTGGCATAACTACAAGAGAACTTGATCAGATAGCTGAAGATTATATCCTGAGTAATAATGCAATACCGGCTTTTAAAGGTTATTCACAGGGTGGAAATGCTATAGATTATCCTGGTTCGATCTGTACATCAATCGACGAGCAGGTTGTTCACGGGATTCCCGGCGGCAGAGTTCTTAAAGAAGGTGAAATAATTTCTTTGGATGTTGGCGTTAAGAAGAATGGATATTATGGTGACGCTGCTCTTTCTGTTGCTGTAGGAAAAATTTCAGACGAAAAGAAAAAATTGATGGAAGTAACTGAAAGATCGTTATACATTGGAATTGATCAGGCAATTGAGAATAACAGAGTTCATGATATTTCTGCTGCAGTTCAAGAATACGTTGAATCAAATGGTTTTTCTGTTGTGAGAGATTTATGCGGACACGGAGTTGGTAAATATTTGCATGAAGATCCGTCGGTTCCGAACTATGGACAGGCGGGAACGGGCCCGAAATTAAAAAATGGTATGACGATAGCCATCGAGCCAATGGTAAACATGGGCAGGTATGAAGTTAGAACCTTGTTTGACGGCTGGACGGTAGTTGCCGCAGATGGTTTGCCTTCGGCGCATTTTGAGCATAGCATTGTTATTTCAAACGGTCATCCAGAAATATTGACGGTGTGCTAATGTCTAAACAGGGACCAATAAAAGTAGACGGTGTAGTTTCTGAAACGTTGCCAAATGCGCATTTCAAAGTTAAGCTGGATAATGGACATGAGATACTTGCTCATATATCCGGGAAAATGAGAATGCATTTTATAAAAATATTAGTCGGAGATAAGGTATCAATTGAATTATCTCCTTACGATTTAACTAAAGGTAGGATTACCTACCGTTATAAGTAGCGGAGTGTTTAATGAAAGTTCGATCATCGGTTAAAAAAATTTGTGATAATTGTAAAATTATAAAACGCAAAGGCGTTGTTAAAGTGATTTGCAAAAATCCAAAGCATAAACAACGTCAAGGTTAATAATTTAAATTTAAGGAGATTATAATTGGCTCGTATAGCTGGTGTAGATTTACCAAAAAATAAAAAAGTTTTGTTTGGTCTTCAATATATTTTTGGCGTAGGACCAAAAGTATCATCAACCATTCTCGGCAAAGCAAAAGTTGATCCGGATAAAAAAGTTGCAGATTTGACTGACGAAGAAGTAGCTGAGATCAGAGCGATATTAACCGCCGAATATAAAGTAGAAGGCGCGCTTCGTTCTGAAGTCCAGCAAAACATAAAAAGATTAATGGATATTGGTTCTTATCGCGGAAGCAGACACAGAAGAAGCTTGCCTGCAAGAGGTCAAAGGACGCGGACTAATTCGCGAACAAGAAAAGGCAAGCGTAAAACTGTTGCCGGTAAGAAGAAAGCTCCTACTAAGAAATAATAAAAGATAACCTGGAGGTTTAAGACTTGGCTAAAGTTGTAAAGAAAACAAAAAAGAAAACGCATGTTGATGCTAATGGAGTTGCTCATGTTAAGGCAACTTTTAATAATGTTATTGTAACGATAACTGATATTTACGGAAATACCATAGCATGGTCATCGGCAGGAAAAAACGGATTTAAAGGTTCGCGTAAGAATACTCCTTTTGCTGCGCAAGTTTCAGCAGAAGCTGCCGCAAAGGAAGCGTATGATTTAGGATTAAGAAGAGTTGACGTATTCGTAAAAGGACCAGGCTCCGGCAGAGAAGCTGCCATCCGCGCTTTGAATACAGCAGGATTGGATGTCAGTTCTATTAAAGACGTAACGCCTATTCCGCACAACGGCTGCCGTCCACCTAAGAAAAGAAGAGTTTAAATTTATTGGAGACTTATTAAATGGCAAGATACACAGACTCGGTTTGTAAATTATGCAGAAGAGAAAGACAGAAATTATTTCTAAAGGGTCAAAAATGTTTTACTGAAAAGTGCCCGATGGAAATAAGAAATTATGCTCCCGGTCAGCATGGAAACAGCAGAAGAGCAAAAGTCTCTGAATACGGCGTTCAGTTAAGAGAGAAGCAAAAAATTAAAAGACAATACGGATTGCTTGAAACACAGTTCAGAAATTATTTTGAGAAGGCTAACAAGCAAAAAGGAATTACAGGCGAGAACCTTGTTAAGCTTTTGGAAAGCAGGTTGGATAATGTTGTTTACCGGCTTGGCTTTGCATCTTCAAGAAAGCAGGCAAGGCAGTTGATTAGACATCGCCATGTAATTGTAAATGAGCGTCTTGTTGACATTCCTTCTTTTATCTTATCAGCCGGCGACATAGTAAAGATAAAAGACAAAAGTAAAAAGCTGGATGCAATTCACAGCTCTCTTAAAAGAATAAAAGACAATACATACACATGGCTAGCAGTTGATAAAGCTTCGCTGTCCGGAACATTTGTCCAGGTTCCGGAAAGAGCCGATGTTCCTCTAAACGCCAACGAGCAATTGGTTGTAGAGCTTTATTCTAAATAAAATCAATTTTTTAAGATTATTTTTAGAGGATTTATAATGAGTGTTTCAAATTTAAAAATGCCTGAAGCAGTAGTACTAGACGAATCAAATTATACTAATACTTTCGGAAAATTTTCCTTACAGCCGCTCGAAAGAGGTTATGGAGTTACGCTTGGTAATTCTTTAAGAAGAGTTTTACTTTCATCGCTTTCCGGCGCGGCTATTGTTTCTGTAAAGTTCAGCGGGGTGCTTCATGAATTCACTACTATCGAAGGAGTAGTTGAAGATGTTTCAGAAATTATTTTGAACCTGAAACAAGTAAGAATGAAGTTATTAAATAAAAAGCCAAATAAGATTGATATTTCATTACGCGGCGAGTGCGAATTTACTGCTGCTGATATTCAAAAAAACAGTACCGACGTCGAAATATTAAATCCCGATTTACATATTGCAACATTGAATAAAAGCGCTAAAGTGGAGATAGAGCTGAGAGTCGGCAAAGGCAAAGGTTATGTTTCGGCTTCGGAAAATGTAGCCCCTGATCAGACTATCGGCGTTATTCCAATCGATTCGATTTTCACGCCTATTAAAAATGTAAAATATGATGTTGAGAACGTACGTATCGGCGATAAGAATGATTATGAAAAATTAACTCTTGAAATTTCTACTGATGGTTCTATAACGCCGGACGACGCGTTGACGCAGGCTGCAAAAATTATGAAAGAGCATATTCAGCTTTTCATTAATTTTGATCTTGACCAGGAAGAAGAACAGGCTACTAACCAGAAGGACAGCGAGAAAGATAGAATAAAGAAGATTCTTCTTACTAATGTTGATGATCTTGAATTGAGTGTAAGATCTCATAATTGCTTAAAAGCAGCCAACATTAAGAATCTTGCCGAGCTTGTCAGAAAAGATGAATCTGAAATGTTGAAGTTTAGAAATTTCGGCAGAAAATCTCTGGCAGAATTGACGGAAATAGTTGAGACTCTCGGTCTTGATTTTGGAATGGATGTAGATAAATATTTAAAAGACGAAACTGAATCAATTTAATTTTTGAGAAAAAGGTTTACTGATGAGACACGGAGTACATAAAAAGAAGTTAGGAAGAACATCAAGCCACCGCGCTGCTTTGCTGAATTCTCTTGCAACATCTTTGCTGAAGCATAAGAGAATTAGAACAACTCTTTCAAAAGCTAAAGAAGCGAGAAGCTTTGTTGAAGCTTTAATTACGAAGGCAAAAAAGAATGATTTGCACGCACGCCGTCAGATAATGAGTGTAATAAATGATAAGGAAGTTGTTAAAGAATTATTTAATGAGATAGTTCCGAAGATTGGCGAGCGTCCGGGCGGATACACAAGAGTTGTAAAGCTTGGGAACAGAATCGGCGACGCTGCTTCAATGGCGATTATTGAATTGGTAGACTACAACGATGTAATAAATGCTAAAGCTGAAGAACACAAAGAAAAGAAAGAAGCTAAGGCAAAAGCTAAACGTGAAAGCGAAGAAAAAGCTTCCGCTGAAGATGCAAAAATTGTAGAAGAATCCGAAGTTAATTCCAAATAGTTCTAATTTTTTTTAATTAATAAAAGTAATCTCATAAACAGGGATTACTTTTTTTTTGTCATGTTTGAAGAACAAAAATTTATAAAGTCGGCTTTTAGTATAAAAGATATTCCTAAGGATAATTTACCTGGAATAATTCTATGCGGCAGATCCAATGTTGGAAAATCTTCTTTTATCAATTCTCTTTTCAACAAAAAAAATCTTGCTAAGACAAGTTCTACACCCGGCAAAACACGCTCTATAAATTTTTATTTGATTGATAAGAAATTTTATTTAGTAGACTTACCCGGTTTTGGTTATGCTAAGACAAGCAAAAGTGAACGGGAATATTGGGCAAAACTGATAGAAGAATTTTTTAAGGAATCTAAAAATATTTCTCTTGCGTTTCATTTTATCGACAGCCGGCACAAGCCGACGGAGCTTGACGTAAAGCTGAACGAGAAGCTGAATTTTTTTGGAATTCCATACGCGGTAATTTTAAGTAAAGTCGACAAACTAAATCAGTCCGAAACCGCTCAAGCAAAAAAAAACACGGCTGAAATTTTTCCCGAACTAAGTTTCGGAGATAATCTGTTGCTTTATTCTTCTCTTAAACATACAGGCAGAAAAGAAATTCTTCAGCGTCTTTCAAAAATTTTTTATTGATAAGCTCTTTAATTCCTTCTGATTTGTTTGCTATTCTATTGCAGTAAAATTATATTAACAATCAATTTTTAATTATCTGTAAATTATACGAATTATGGACAGCCGGCAGAGAAGAAGAATATTAATATTTCTTGTCGTTCCCATTTTGGCATCGTTTCTTTTCATTACAGATGACACCTTAATCAGAGTCATTTCACTTGCCTTACTTTTAATCTATGTTGCGTTTATAATTTTTCTGCGTGATTCTATCAAGTTTGAAGGACCATATATTCCAAGGTCAAGCAATGCCGAGGAAGATGAAAGCATTTCACAGCCGGAACATGAAACTGATGTTGATGAATCGTTTGAAATTATTTCTAAAAATCACACGGTAGAAATAATTACTGCGGATAATTATGTGCCGGAATTGCGGCATTCCAAAACAACTTTGAAGCCGCCGGATCTAAAAGAGCGGTTTGAAGAAATTGCAAATGAGTCTTTGCCGGAAGGAATCGGAAATGACGGTCAATTTGCGTTTGTGCTTGAGAAAATGCTGACCGTAATTAAAGAAGCTTACCAAGCTCACACAGCCATTTTCTTCTGGTATAACAGGAAGAAAGAAAAGCTCGGAGTTGAGAGATACGTTTCAAATACAAACGAAATTGAAAAAAGAAAATTCGATCTTGAAAATGACATCCTGAGCAACATAATAAAAAAAGGAGAACCGGAACTTCTCAGCGATATTTCGCCCGCTGCTGAAGCCGATGTAATAAGATATTATTCTGCCCCTCAAGGTATCCGAAGCTTTGTCGGAGTTCCTCTTTATTATGATAAACAGCTAATCGCGATCATTGCAGTTGATTCAAAAATGGGAGACAACTTCGGTATAGAAACAATCTATTCCTTAGGAAGATTTGTCCGGGTTATTACAATGGTCATAACAATTTTTGAGGAGAAACATTCCGATTCTATTTCACAAATGCGTTTAAAAGGAATGCTGAACCTAATAAGCCAGGATAAAAAATTTGAAACTGATGAAGATTTAATTTCATCAATACAGGACGCCGTCAGTTTTCTTCTTCATTGGGATTCTTTTGCTTTTGTATACTTCAAGCCTTTATCAAAAAAATTTAATATTATTAAGACGCTTAATAAAACCTCGCTTAAATACGTCGGCGAAGGATTGGAAATTGAACTTAACGGAACGCTTGTCGGAAAGTCTATTATTACAGGCATTCCCGTTAAAATAGATGACACATCTACTGGAGAATATGTTCGGTTTTCAAAAGTTGAGAGCGTCAGCTTTGACGGATCTTTTGTTGCCGTACCTGTCGTTTACAACGGTCAAAATTACGGCGTACTTTGTTTTGAAAGCTTAAAGAAAAACGCTTACACAAACGAAGATGTTCAGTTCTTAAAAAACGCAATGAATATTTTCTCCTTTATAATTTATTCTTACTCAACTCAAACTTTGTTGAAAAGCTTTCTTGCGCTTGATATTGAAACTCATACCTTGAACGTTGATACTTTTAAAGAAAGATTAACATCTGACTTGTACAAAGCTGCGCAGCTAAAAATCCCCGGTGCTTTAGCATTAATACGAATTGACGATTTTATAGAACAGGAGTCGCTGTTTGATGGAAATCCCTTCCCCAAGGTTCTTACGGCAGTCTCTGAAACAATTACCGAAGAGATGACGCCTTTTAATCTATTAGGAAGAATAAGCGAAAAAGTTTTCGGAGTTTATTTCTTTAATGCTAATACGAAAGATGTTTTTCTTTGGGCTGAAAAGCTTCGCGTCAAGATAGCCCGCAAGCCTGTTGCAGTAGTTTCAAAACAAACCACATATACCGTATCAATCGGCGTTGCATCCGCAAACGGCAAAGTAAACGCCGATGAAATTATTTATAATGCTGACCTTGCGCTGCAGAAAGCAATTGAAAAAGGCGGCAACGCTGTTCGCAATATCAATTAAATTATTCGCGGCAATTTCTTAATAGAAAATTAAATGAAGAATTTTTTTATAATCATTTTAGACGGCGTTGGCATAGGCGAATTGCCAGATGCGAAAAAATACGGCGATGAAGGAAGTAATACACTTGGCAACATGGCTTTGGCTTTAGACGGGCTAAACCTTCCTAATCTCGCCAGGCTTGGTCTTGGGAATATTAATGAAATTAAAGGAGTGCCTTCCGTTTCTAATCCACTCGCTTCTTTCGGAAAAATGAATGAGGTTTCAAAAGGAAAAGATTCTACTACAGGTCATTGGGAGTTAGCCGGCTTAAATATTCAAACGGATTTTTCTTATTTCCCAAACGGCTTCCATAAAAAAATTATTGATGATTTTATATCGTTAACAAACTGTAAAGGAGTTCTCGGAAATAAAGCAGCATCAGGAACTGAAATAATAAAAGAACTCGGCGCCGAACATATGAGAACAGGCTTTCCAATTGTTTATACATCTGCTGATTCGGTTTTCCAAATTGCCGCTCACGAGGAAATAATTCCTCTCGAAAAACTTTATGAGATTTGCGACATTACAAGAAATAAAATCTTAGTGCCGCCGTTAAATGTAGGCAGAGTTATTGCCAGACCTTTTATTGGAAATCCCGGAAACTTTTCAAGAACTACCAATAGAAAAGATTTTTCTCTTGATCCGCCGGAAGAAACACTGCTTGATTTGCTGTATAAAAAAAATATTACAACAATTGCGATCGGCAAAATAAATGATCTCTTTAATTACCGCGGAATAAAAATTAAAGAGAAAACAAAATCTAATCTTGAGGGCTGCAATAAACTAATTGAATATGCGTCAAAGGCTGAGCATAGTTTTATATTTGCAAACCTCGTTGACTTTGATGTTTATTTTGGTCACCGGAATGATCCGGCTGGATTTGCTTCCGCGTTGAGCGAGTTTGACGCATTTCTTCCAAATTTCTTGGACATTCTTGATGAAACAGACTCACTTATCATTACTGCAGATCACGGCAACGATCCTACTACTCCAAGCACAGATCACAGCAGAGAGTACGTTCCGCTTTTATATTTTATAAAAAATGTTGACGGAGAAAATTTAGGAATAAGAAAATCTTTTTCGGATGTTGGTAAAACCGCAGCAGATTTCTTTAATGTCGAAAATAATTTAAACGGTAAAAGTTTTAAGAAGAACAAGCTGAATTAATTTTACAAACAAGATATGACCCGTCAAATTTATACTGATGACAAGAATATTTAGCATTAATAATTAGTAAGTTAGAATATATTTTGAAAGCATTCACACCTAAGCCGTACAAGCTGTTTAATAAAATTCAAAACTATGAATGGGGAACAAAAAACGAAGATGCGTTTATACCAAAATTTATTGGAACTAATGCTGAGCCTGATATTCCTTACGCAGAACTTTGGATTGGCGCGCATCCGAAGTCTCCTTCCGAAATAGAAATTGACGCTGAACATCTTCCACTTGATAAAATTATAGAAAGTTATTGCGATGAGGTTTTAGGTTCTTACGTTAAAAATAAATTTAGCGGGAAGTTTCCTTTTTTGTTAAAAGTTCTATCGTCAGCAAAAGCGCTTTCGATTCAACTTCATCCTAATAAATTACAAGCCGTGAAGCTTCATACATTAGATCCTAAAAATTATCCCGATGATAATCATAAACCTGAAATTGCTGTGGCGGAAGAATCTCTGATTGCAATTGCGGGATTCCGGCCTGTCGATGAAATAATAGAAAACCTTCGCGCGCTTCCGGAATTAAAATTTCTTACGGGCGGAGATTTGATAGAAAAAATATTAATATCTAAAGACGAAGTTGAAAACAAAGAACTTATAAAACAGCTTTATCGAAACATTATGATTAAAGCCGCCGATAAAGAAAAACTTTCTGCTTGCATAAAAAATATTGTTGAAATACTTAATAATAAAAGCAAGCTGTCGTTGGAAGAAGAACAGTTCATAATCCAGTATAAATTATTCGGCGAAGATGTCGGTCTTCTATCGTTCTTTTTCTTTAACATTATTAAGCTCGAGCCGGGGCAGGCTATTTATACCGGCGCCGGCGTTCCGCACGCATACATTAAAGGAAACATAATTGAGTGCATGGCTAACTCGGACAATGTTGTTCGCGCGGGTCTTACCAATAAATTCAAAGACGTTAACACATTGCTCGAAATAATGCGGTACGATTTTTCTCATTACAGCATTATTAATGCTTCGATGAAGAAGGATGAAGTAATTTATAAAACCCATGCAGAAGAGTTTGAAGTTTCATGCTTTCAAAAAATGAAGAGCTTTAATAAAATATTTCAGACATATAATAAACCTGCAGTATTTTTAGTGGCAGAAGGACAATTAAGAGTGAAATGGAATTTAAATAATGATCTTGATGAGCTTGAATTCTCCAAAGGCGAATCGTTTTTAATTCCTGCGTCGCTGGAGGAATATGAAATATCAGCTTCATCGGATGTAAAGTATTATCAAGTTACTATTCCATGAACTAATAAATAATTTTTTAGTGATGATAATTAAAAGAGAGGATTATATATGAATAAAGTTTTCTTTCTTGTAATATTTATTTTAATAAACTTATCTATGACGGCTGCGCCTGCGAGAAAAGAGATTCCGTTAAATAATAATTGGAAATTTTCTAAAGGAAATTTTGAAAATGCTTTTAAGATTTCCTTCGATGATTCCGCCTGGCAAACTGTTTCGCTTCCTCATACCTGGAATAACCTGGACGGACAGGACGGCGGCACTTATTATAGAGGTCCTGCCTGGTATAGAAATTCTTTTTCTATATCAAAAGACCTTTCCGGTAAACAAATTTACATTCGCTTCGGCGCCGCTAATATGATTACTGACCTGTACATTAACGACAAGTTTGTTGGCGAGCATAAAGGCGGCTACGCGGCTTTTGTATTTGATATTACCAAGTATGTAAAGCCCGGAAATAAAAATATAATTGCTGTGAAAGTTGACAACACAAGTTTCAAAGATTCCGAAGAATTTCAACTTGCGCCCCTAGATGCCGATTATACGATGGACGGCGGTATTTACAGGAAAGTAAATCTTATTGTTACTAGCGGCGTTCATATCTCGCTTACAGACTACGCTTCGCCGGGTGTTTTTATAACCCAGAACAATGTCTCTGATGATCACGCCGATGTCTCCATACTTACTAAACTCGAAAACGATTCCAAGCAAAACAGCAATTTGAAAATCAAAGCTGTTATCTGCGATGAAGAAGGAAAGATTATAAAAGAACAAACCGGTGAAAAGAAATTAAATGCAGGCTCCGCGTCTGATTTTGTACAGCATTTCTCAATCAACAAGCCCCATCTATGGAACGGCAGAATTGATCCTTATCTTTATCACGTCGTTGTATCTTTATATCGAAACAAAGTACTTGTTGATGAAATAAAACAGCCGTTGGGACTTAGATATTTCAAAGTAGATCCGGACAAAGGTTTTTTTCTTAACGGCAAACCGTATAAACTTCACGGGTTTTGCATTCACGAAGATAAAAAGGACGAAGGACGCGCCATTACCAACTACGATAGAAAACAAGAGATGAATTATGTAATGGATATCGGCGCCACAATGGTTCGTCTTGCGCATTATCAGCACGGACAGGAAATGTATAACTTATGCGATAAAAACGGAATTGTCGTATGGACTGAAATTCCGCTCGTCAACCATATAGAAACTACCGGAGCATTCGCAAAGAACTGCGAACAGCAGCTTAAAGAATTAATCCGGCAAAATTATAATCATCCTTCAATTTTATTCTGGGGAATATTTAATGAACTCGGGAATGTTAAAGGACCTGACGCGGCTTCTCTTGTTAAAAATCTAAATGCTCTCGCTAAGAAAGAAGACTCGACAAGATATACAACCGCAGCGGCAAATATTGACAACATAGCTCCCGAATTTGTTACCGATGTCCTCGGACTTAATAAATATTTCGGCTGGTACAACGGCAAAGCAGAAGACCTTGGACCCTACTTAGACAAATGGCATAAGGAACATCCCGGCAGAGCTATCGGCTTAAGCGAATACGGCGCCGGCGGAAGCATCTATCAGCATGAGGAAAATCCTAAACAGCCGAAGCCGGGCGGACCCTGGCATCCCGAAGAATATCAAACCGAACTTCATGAAATTATCTGGAAGGAAATTCAAGCGAGACCTTATATCTGGTTTTCAACTTTGTGGAACGGATTTGAATTCGCCTCCGATTCAAGGCGCGAAGGATTTAAACCCGGAATAAACGACAAAGGAATTATTACTCAAGATCATGCAGTTAAAAAAGACGCGTACTTCTGGTACAAAGTAAACTGGAACCCCGCTCCGATGGTTCACATTACAAGCAAAAGATTTACCGTGCGCGATACTTCCATTATCACTGCAAAAATTTATTCTAACGCCGATGAAGTGGAATTGTTCGTAAATGGAAAATCTTTGGGCAAAACGTCAAGCAGCGACCACCGCTTTATATGGAAAGACGTTCGCTTAAACAGCGGCTCGAATGATATTAAAGCCGAAGCTACTATTAATGGAAAAGAATATTCCGACGAATGCTGGTGGAGATATAAATAATTATTTTAAACACCTTGTGCGAATTAAAAATTAACTATCTAAAACTGTTTAAACAGTTATCAGCGAAGGATGATTTTATTAGCCCACGGATTAATAGTCTGAGTGAAAATTATTTTTAATTGCATAGAACTCAACCCCCTGCCCCTGCTCTTACAAAGAGAAGGGGAGAGATTTAAACTTGTTCTTAAAGTCCTTCTCTTTTTAAGAGAGGGATTTAGAGTGTGTTCCTTTAGAACTTTACTATTTAAACACAGCCTCTTAATCTGCGGACTAATAAGAAAAACAAGACTTATTATAACCGATTCACCTGTCCGGCATTATAGACGGAACGGCTTACAATTTAATTCACACAACTGGTTGATGTAATTGTCCGGGCAGGCAATAATTCTTCCGGTTTTAATTTTCAATCTGAAGAATATTAATCTTTAATCCTTCGGTGCAGTTCGTACACATGCTTAAGCCTGTGCGGTTGTCTAAAACTCCTTTTCGGAAATCAGTGTAGCCTTCTGAGGTCCAGATTTCTTTGAAAGACAGGCTGCTTAACTTTCCCAATTCATAGTTTGCGTCTTTATCAAAGCAGCATGGAACAACCTTACCGTCCCACGTTATAACCGAAGTCCGCCAAAGCGCAAAGCAATGATTCCTTAATTTATTTTTGATCCTTATTTTCCCGTCTTCAACAATATATCTGCGGTATTTTTTATTCGACGGAAGAAAGTGCAAAGCGTTTTCATACGAAGAAACCTGCATTGTCTTTAACACGACTTTATCAACGCCTGCGTCTTCGCCGTATTTAAGAACATCGTCAATTTGATGCTCGTTCTGCTTCATCACTATAAATTGAAGCTCGACAAACGGCTTCTTCTTTTTCAATTCCTTTTTCCTTTTAAGAAGCAGCTTAAGCCCGCTGTCGGCATCCTTAAAAGTGCCGCCCACTCTATAGTTCTGATAAGTCTCTTCGTCAAGACCATCGATTGAAAAGATTAATTTATCAGGCGCGCTCTCAAGTATATTATCGATGTTCTTTTCGGATACGAGCAAGCCGTTGGTGCTTACGGAAATATATATGTTATTCTTCTGCGCATACTCGATCATTCCGGGCAGATTCTTATTTATGTATGGCTCGCCCTGGAAATATAATTGGACATAAAACCCGTCATGCTTTATTTGATCGACAAAGCTTTTGAAATCCTCAAGCTTTAATAAGCCGAGCGGTCGCGTTAATGCGCCTAACCCGGACGGACATTCCGGGCACTGAAGATTACAGTGGTTTGTCGGCTCTACGGAATATGAAATCGGCATTCCCCATACGATTGGCTTTCGCAAAGTTATGGATGCTATAAATGAAGAGACTACTTTCGCCGCGTTAGCAATGCGTCTGAGCGTTATATATTTTAATATGTTTATTTCCAATATCGAAGAATATTTTTTATATGTTTCAGCATTTTTTAAGGAGAGCGGTATCGGATTCCAAAAAGCTGACTGCTTTGCATGGTAATAAAATTCCAACGCTCCAAAAACGAAGGTTGAAAATATAAAATTTTATGCTTGCATAAAAGTATCCTTTGCTGCAGCGCAGGCATTGAGAACAGCAGATTTAAGATTATATCCTGCCGCCTAACAAACGACATTCATTTCGATCACTATCTTTTGCGAATTTATTATAAAGCATCTCTGCGGCTCTTTGTGTTTACTTTGTGGTTCTCTGCGTAATAAATTCCTTTTTGTAACACAGAGGAACACAAAGCAGGCACCGAGAACCACAGAGGCGTTAACATAGGCGTCAAAATAATTTTTAATAAATGATTTTATCCTGTATAGTATTGCGGCAGCATCGAATCATAATCAAATCATATATTTATCATCCCGAACGGGATTCTAATTTTGCGGCTTTACTACCTGCTATAAATATTTCATCCCTAACGGGATTTTAATTTTGTGATGTTAATATTTTTTATAAATCTTCCGTTCCTAACCGGATACGCACTTTTCATAATCCCGGAGGGATGATATATTTATAGAAAAATCTGTAAAAAAATAAATAAAATCCCTTTAGGGATGACATATAAAAAATTTAGATTGTGAAAATCTATCAGCTAAAATGGACTTCTCGCTCCAGGAAACAGATGAAGCGGAAAATATGTGCTAAAGATTTTGATAAAATTTTGCCATATCAGAATTACAAGCGAACATCCTTTGTCAATTTTGGCACATACCGTTTAAATTTTGTCTTATAATATTTTTGCAATTGCCTATTAGTATTTTACAATCACCTAAGAGTATTTTGCAATAGCCCAATTGTAGTTTGCAATGACAAAATAGTTAATTACAATAGCCAAGTAGTTAATTGCACATGCCAAATAGTTAATTGCACTGACCAAATTGTTAATTACACTGACCACATTGTTAATTACACTGACCACATTGTTAATTACACTGATCAAATTGTTAATTACACTGACCAAATTGTTAATTACACTGACCAAGTTGTTAATTACACTGACCAAATTGTTAATTGCACTGACCAAGTTGTTAATTACACTGACCAAATTGTTAATTACACTAACCAAATAGTTAATTACACTGACCGGGTATGCGCAAAAAGTTAACTGTTACGCTGCATAATTGCCATATTTAAATTCAAACTTGGTATGCCGCGGCATAGAACTGCCGCAAATTATTAAAGAAATTGCAGAATTTTGTGCGGCAAGAATCATTTCTGATTCCAATCGATCATAAAAATTGTTAAAATCATTCAAAAGATTTTACTATTTCCCGAATAAAAGATATTATTACTTAAAAAAAATCCCGATGAGCCGCTTTCTTTTTTATGAGTTAAGCTCCAATCGCCAGTAAAATAGGCTCCATCATTTCCATTACATGATTTTAATTTCATCATAATTATTATTCCGGCATGAGAAACATTTTTTTCCGTCTAACCGGTTAGATTTTTTTGCGGCTTATTATGCCGGGATTTAGACAGAGTACAATTTTCTGAAAGAAGGCGCGCATCAGTTGTGCATGGTCATCAAAATTTAATGAGTTGTTAAATTTTATTCATAATCTGAATTGTTTAAATACTATTCTAAGCATAGTATGTTTTTGTCCGCAAAACAAAAAGGATAAATATTTTTTTTTATTTGAAATGATCGAAGAAATTTTAATAAGTGATCATGCCGCAATTAATTTTACGGCATGACTTTAAATATTAATTTATTTTTATAATGAGTAGGTAACGCCTGCTTTAACGATAAGGTGGTTAAGATCGCTGAGGAGAACGTAGCGCGGTTCTACAAATATCATAACTGAAGATCCGACATTAAAGTTAGCGCCTGCTTCAAGGTTAATTCCGAATTTGCTGTCTGTACCGGAAACTGAACCGGAAATATAATCGCCGGTTATAGTAAAATCGGTTGATAGCATATTATAACCAACACCGGCACCAATGTAAGGCGCGACTGATCCGCCGGTAGGGAAATCATAATGAGCATTAATATTTATAGCAAAGTCGTTTAATTTCCAGGTAGCAGTTGTATTTGGCACACTAGGATCGGTAAAGTCCTTTGATGTTGTAAAATACTGTACCTCTGGATATATAGAAAGATTGTCTATGATATTTCCAAGATTTACATGAGCAGAGAATGCAAAGCCGGGAAGCGTTTCACTTCCGTCCGAGCCGCTAACAGATACAGATGTATATCCCGCGCCGCATCCGATTCCTTTGAATCCCAGACCCTGGGCAAAGGATGAAGAAGCAAGAACAGTAAGAACTGCTAATAGAACAAGAATGTTTTTCATGGTTATCTCCATTTTTATTGTTGATGTATTTTTGATTATTTAAGTAGAACTAATTTCCGGTATCTGGAGTTTCATTTTTATTAACGCTCATCTAATAATTTTGCCGTCTGCTTCATTGATTATTGCGGCTAAAAATTACATGGTAAGTTTAGCTTCTGATAAAAGTTTTTTCAATCGCACTTTTGTATGATTTTTTTTAGCCGGAGGTTTGCTGTATGCTGTAGTTGGTCGAACGTTATTTCGTTGTGTATTTGTTTTCTGAATTAGATCATAAGCTTAAACTTCATCATAATCTTAATCTTGAACTTGAGCTTAAACTTGTTTACAGCTTCTAACCGTATTTAATATTGTTTCTCGCTTTTATATTATTGATCTATGCGGAAGACAAAATAAAATTCTTCGATGGTATTTCTTTTTTAGAATCTTCATGCCGCCTAAAATATTTGCATGCCGGATTTTCTATCATATATAATTTTGATATATTTAAAAAGATAATTTATATTAGTGCGAAACTTAAGAGGGCAGATGTATGATTTATAGTTTAGCCGTAAATTGCGAAAAGGGATAAAATGAAAATTACAATCTTAAATCCGGTGTGTTCTCAAATAAACGAGGAAACTGAAAGCAAAATGCTTTGGACTTCGCTGCTGCTTGCCGATGAAATCTATTATGCCGCTAAGGGCGCTTCAATTATAGCATTGAGAAATATTTTCACCGAATTACCGGAGAAATTAAAATATACTGCTTTTGAACATTTAGCTCGAAAATTATTTAGCCAGGAAGAAGTTCTGGATCTTCTGAAGAAATACCTTGCCTGGTACCATAAGTACAGATCGATAAAGCATAAAAATAAAGATCAGCTGCTGCTTTTTCTGGAAGCTAAAAGAGGATTGGATAAACTACTTAGTGGCGTGCAGGAAAATGTTAATTCTTTATGTAAAAAATATAATTTTTACGAGCTGCTTCCATTTGTTAATAAGAAATTGGATTGCACTATTTATCCATTGCCTTTGATATTCCATCCGCGCACTCCTGAAGAAATAAATAAGAAGATAACCGTTCTTACAGACTATCTCCTATTGAAAGGAAATATGTTTTTGCTTGGCGCGGAAGTTTTTAAAGCTCTGCCCGCAATAAAATTCGGTAAGGTGCCTGAAAAATTTAATAAGATTGACGTTCCTCATTTTATATACGGCGAGTTTATCGACCTGCCTTCGCTTGAATCATTATCTTATGATCACTTCAATGTTTTGCGTAATATTTTTTTGAAGGAAGTTGAACCAATACTATACGTGTTTAAGGAACTTGAAGGCGCAGTGCAGTGCGCTTCATATTTAATTGAGACTATTAAATTGATTGAGCAGTTTTATGGTGCTAATAAAAACGTTATCGGTTTTATTACTGATGAATTAAATAAAAATCAATTTCTTAATAATCTTATTTGCAACGGCACCGTAAAAGGAAATAACAGAATTTATTACGCTATGACTTCAAAGGAATTCATGATTGATATATTTCAAAAATTATCTTTTATAGACGAAAGAGATAAGCTGTATTTAATCCAGAATCTCAGCAGCCATATCGATGTTAAAACGATTTGCCAATTTTTTATATTCGAGGAGGTAAAACAAAATGAGCGCAAAGTTTGAATATATCCAGACAGAAAACTACGCCGGCTTTCCTTCAATTGAAATAAAGGACGTATCAGGATTTATAAAGTATGCCGAAAGCCTGGCTGTTAAGTATATTTTTTATATTGAAAATAATCATAATGGAAAAGACGGGCTGGATTCTGAACAATCGGACAGAACATTTTATTTCCCCGTCGAGAATATTATTTATAGGATTGAAAGCTCAATGTATTCCTATCTTGAAGACTACGCCGACGCATTGAAAAACGGGTTTGACCAGGCTTGCCAGTACTACGACGCGCGTAAAAAAGGCTGCGTTACTTTTATAGAATATAAACAGCTAAAGGAACTTGACATTAACGATATGGAAGCATATTCGCTCGCTCAGAAAGGCGGCTATGTTAAAGGCTTCGAAGAGTTTAAGAAAAAAATCAAATCCTATTTGAATACCAAAGCCACTTCCGTAATTCCGGATGATCTTAAGAACCCTATAATGCTTATGCAGTACGCTTCCGGCAAGGGATTTCATAACTATAAGGAGTTTGAGAAGGTCTATGATCTTGGGTTCCCGGATATTTTTATATATAATGAAGCCGTATCGAAAGGGTTTAAGTCGTCAAATGATTTTTACACTGCCGTCCAGGGCGGCTTCAACGACTGGCGTGATTACGAAGAGGCAAAAAGATTATCTATACAGTCCAGGCAGGAATATGATAATTATAAATATTTCAAGAACTGCGGACCAAAGGCAATGGCTTGCGATGAGTATATTGTTTATGAAATAATTAAAAAAGAAGAGAACGGCTCTGTAATTTCATTTAAGGATTTAAAAAGCAAATTCAACGAAGAACAGGCAAAGTATAGAATAACTTTTGCGCCTAACGGCGACAATGCAGGCAATCATGATATGAAAATAATACCGCTCTGGTTTTCGCAAAACCTTGCTAAAGATGAAAATGTTAAGAAGTTCCTTCTTCAAAATGAAGACATAAAAAAGAACGGGTTCTTCGATGAGGATAAAGAAGCTTTTGAAGTCTTCCGGGTGTCGAAAGCTAAGGTTTACATCGACGCAAGCAACGTAACAAGGCACAGCAATGAAGATTCAAATAAGAAAGCAAGGTTTTCTAATCTGCAATTGATTGTCGATGAACTAAAGTCGAGAGGATTTTCAGAAATAGTAGCCATAGCCGACGCGTCCTTAAGGCATCACGCCGTGGATTACCACGTGCTTAGCCAGTTGAAGAAAGAAATAAATTATTACGAAGTCCCGAGTCATACAACCGCGGATGAATTTATTATCGAGAATGCGCGGAGGGAAAAGTGTCTTATAATTTCCAACGATACTTTTAGTGATTGGAAAAGAAAAGACAAATGGATAGCGCATAATATAGATTATATCCGCATCCCGTTTCTAATTGCGGAGAACAAGGCTACAATGCCAGCCTTAAAAGCAGTTCTGAACGGTGGATAAGGATCAACGCTTATCTAAAATTATATTTACCCGGCGCTGACAGCTTTTAATCATACGCGAACGTATTCACAAATATGGATTGTTATGATTAAATTTTTCTTTTTTTATGGATGAAGTATCATTATTTTAAGTTCCGCAATAAAAATAAATTTAGATGAACGAAGTAATACTTAATATTTATCTTATCATTAACAACGGTATTGTAGAAGCTTTCCGTGCAGTTGCATACGAAATAGAAGGCGGCGACGATAACAAAATAAAATTTCTTAAGAGCAAGGTGGAAGAAGATTATTCCAAATCTTTTTTGTTTGACGCACCTACAAACAGACGCGGAAAGTTTATGAAATACCCAAAATTTGCAAAGCTTGAAAAGCAGGGCATGCAGTATCAATTATTTGAAGAAATATTTGCACGATTTGAAGTCCCTCAGAACCCGCTTATTTGCGTAACTCCCGTTGTAGATGGAAAAATATTAAATTAAATATAAGCTCATGGAATCATCTTATGAGTTAAAATAAGGTAATAATTTTAGTACGTAAACAAATTAGAAATTTTATCGAAAATTAATTGGGATTCATAATGAAGTACGCAAAAATATTTTTAGTTTCAGTATTTTTTTTAATAATAATTTACCCGTTGAAAGGTGCTGTATTGTTCATAAGTGATAAAAGCAAATCCGCTGCCGAAGTAAGTGAGAATAAAACAAAGACCGGGAAAAAAGATTTAAATAAATTTTATTCTAATAAAAGGCTTGGCTCTTTTGTCGAATACGGCAGAACTTTTTTCAGATTATTTGCGCCCGATGCGGAAAGCGTTACGCTGGTAACTTTTAAACACCCGCAGGATTCTACCGGCAATTCTTATGAAATGAAACGCGACAACGAAGGAGTGTGGGAAACTTCGATAGATGGCGAACAGTACGGATTATTTTACGGCTTTAAAGTTTTCAATCCAAAATATCCCTCCACAAAAAATGTAGTTTGCATCGATCCTTATACTAAAGCAGTGGCTTCTTACAATACTTATTTTACTCCGAGAAGATCAATTGTGGTCAAAGAAAATAACTATGATTGGCAGGGCGATCATTGGATACAAAGAGATTGGCGAGATCTTATCATTTATGAAATGAATATCCGCGATATGACTGCCGACCCTTCGTCCGGCTCGGATAAGCCAGGAACTTACCAGGGACTTATTGAGCACGGCAAAGCCGGCGGCATTGATTATATTAAAAAGCTCGGCGTCAATACGGTTGAGCTTTTGCCTTCGCAAGAATTTGCCAACATTGAAATTCCATACAAAGATTCATTGAACGGAAGATATAACACATGGAATCCTTATGAAAGAAATCATTGGGGATATATGACCGCGGCATTCTTTGCGCCTGAATCATATTACAGTGATACCACAAAAAACCTGGTGTGGAATACGTGGAGCGGAACTTCGGGTAAACAGATTGCTGACTTCAAAGATATGGTAAAAGCTTTTCACAAAGACGGCATTGGCGTTATAATGGATGTAGTGTACAATCATCTTTCCGAATATGAGCTTGGAAACCTAAAGGAAATTGATAAAGATTATTATTTCCGTCTTGATAAAAACGGCAACTTTATAAATCAAAGCGGCTGTGCTAACGATTTAAAAACAGAACGACCGATGGTAAGAAGATTAATTGTCGATAGTATTCTTTACTGGATGAAAGAATATCATATTGACGGCTTCCGTTTTGATTTAGGAAAACTTATCGACTGGGAAACTGTTGAGAAAATTATTTATGAAGCAAAAAAAATAAATCCGCACGTCGTTATTGTTTGCGAGCCGTGGGGCGGCGGTTACGATCCGGCTGGCTTTTCATTGCGCGGCTGGGGAAGCTGGAACGATCAAATTAGAAACGGCGTTAAAGGTGAAAACCCGGCAAATGGTCTCGGCTGGATCTTCGGCAAGTGGTACGGAAATAATAATCCGGACAGAATTAAAAGCTATGTTAACGGAACTTTGGTAAGAGATAAATTTGGTTTGTTTCAGAAGAAGGAACATTCGGTAAATTATCTTTCTTCACATGACGGATATACTTTTGGAGATTTCATACGCATTGCAACTAAATCAGTCGATCCAAATGAAGTTATAAAAGACGTTGATTCGTTTGTAAAGCTTACTCCTCTCGAACTTAAATTAAATAAACTCGGTGCGCTGTTCCTTTTTACTTCTCAAGGAATTACGATGTTTCAAGAAGGAGATGAATTTGCACGAACCAAAGTTATTCCTTACGATGAGAAAGTAGACGATCCTAATAAAGGCAAGATAGATAATAACAGCTACGACAAGGATAATTCTACAAATTATATTAACTTCAAACATGCAGAAATAAATTCCGACCTGGAAAATTATTATAAAGGTTTAATAAGCCTGCGTGAAAAATATTCTGCGTTCCGGCGTGCGCACTACGAAGAAGTGAAATTTTTCAATATAAAAGATAACCCTTTCGCTTTAGGTTATAACGTTAAGCATAACGGAGAAAATTTTATCGTCCTTTTTAACGCCGATCCAAATAAGGACGAAGAATTTGTTTTGCCGGAAGGCGGTTGGGAAGTTCTCGTGAATGAAGAGAACGCCGGTATCAATTCACTCGGAGTTGTTTCTGCCCATGTCGTACTGAAGCCAACAACCGGTATGGTTTTGAAAAAAATTAAATAGGGTTTTAATACTCATACTTTAAGAGATTGTCCTTTGCCGGTTGCGACTTTCCTTCCTAATAGAGAAATGGAATTTTCAAGACATGAAGGACAATCTAAAGGATTATCCTTCGCACATTTTTTATTTGCGTAGATGGAAAATTTCTCTCTATACGGATTAGGAGTGAAATTAGGCATGATAACATTTGCACCAGCCTGCAAGCCTTTCTCCCTCCCAAACTCGTCAAGTGTGGCGATCGCAGTTGTAGCGGGAATATGAACATTTTTCAAAACGATTCTTGCAGCAGCCATAACTTTTAGGGTGAAAGTTAAGTCGGCATTCTTCCGTTTTCTATAAGGTGTGTAAGGCGACGAAATGAAAGGGCTGAAAGATGCCATGTCGACATCCAATTCTCTGCATAACAGAATGTCATCCGCAATGTCTTCAATCGTTTGACGCGGCAGACTTATTATATTTCCGCTTCCGATTTGATAACCTATTGATTTGAGAAAATATAAATGATCTACTCTGTCCTTTAATTTTTGATTTGAATGATAGACCGGATACAGACCGGGATTTGAAGTTTCATGCTTTAACAAATATCTATCTGCACCGGAAGTCTTCCATAATTTATATTCCTCATAATCTCTTTCTCCAAGGCTTAACGTAATTGCGACATCAAATTTTTTTTTGATAGAAGAAATAATATTCGCAATATCGTTGCCTCCGAATGAAAAATCTTCTCCCGACTGAAGAACGATAGTTTGAATTCCCATATTATAAATCGCTTTAGCAGTTTGCATTATTTCTGCGCTGCTCATTCTGTAACGTTCCAAAACACTATTGCTTTTTCTTAGACCACAGTACAGACAATCTTGTTCGCAGTAATTTGAAAATTCAATTATACCGCGCAAATGAACTTCATCTCCGCAGTAAACTTTTCTAACCTCATCAGCTTTTTGAAATAATAACTGAACATCCTGGCAGTCTTCAGTTCGGAGCAATGAGACAATTTCCTCTTTATTAAGTTCTTCTTTATTTAAAATATCATTTATCATTTCTATCAAATCTAATTTAGAACTTAATTTAAATTCGCCTTATAAATACACATCTCGTGCGCCGCTGTCGACTTGCTCGATCATCCTGGAAGTTTTCTTTTTAATAGTTTCTTCAAGACCGTTCAATTCATCCTGGAAGAATTTATTAGCGGTAACTTTCGTTTCTTCAGATGCAAAATCATTAAGATATTCTTTAAAAGTAGCCATTGCATTAGGCAAGCATATTTTCCCGATATTTGCAGACTTTGCCAATTCCATAAATCTATCGCCTGTTCTGTTTGAGCGGTAGCATGCCGTGCAGAAACTCGGCAGATAACCCTGTATTGTGCAGTCTCGAACAACCTCGTCAAGGCTGCGGTGATCGCCAAGCTGAAATTGTTCGAGTGAATGTTCATCCATGCTTTCTCTCGATTCTTTGTAGCTGCCTGGCGCTGTTCTGCTCCCCGCGCTAATCTGTGAAACGCCGACTGAAAATAATTCTCTTCTTAACTCTGCGCGTTCTCTTGTCGACAAAATTATCCCTGTATAAGGAACAGCAAGTCGAATGACCGCTACAATTTTTTTGAAAGAAAGATCATCAACAGCATGCGGCGGATTAATAGCCGCAGGCGCATTCAAAGCAGGTTCGAGACGGGGGACAGAAATTGTATGAGGTCCAACGCCATATTTGCTGTCAAGATCAAATGCGTGAGACAAAAGACCGAGCGTTTCAAATTTATAGTTCGTTAAACCGAATAATGCGCCTATCCCTACGTCGTCAATCCCGGCTTGCAGCGCTCGATCCATTGCATAAAGTCTCCAGCCATAATCTGTTTTAGGTCCATCGGGGTGCATTTTCTTGTAAGTTTCGTAATGGTAGGTTTCATGGAAACACTGGTATGTTCCGATGCCGAAGCTTTTCAATGTTCTGAAGTCTTCGACACAGAGTGGCGCAACATTAACATTTAATCTTCTAATGTTGTTGCCTGAATAATTTATTTTATAAATTCTATTAATAGCTTCGCCAATAAAATTAAGCGCCGCCATCTTAGGATGCTCGCCTGCAACCAGTAAAATTCTTTTCTGACCTTGTTGTACAAGTATCCTTGCTTCTTCTTCAATCTCATCAAGTGTTAAATATTTTCTTTGGAGTTTATGGTTATCTTTTCTAAACGCACAGTAGAGGCAGTTATTTACACATAGATTTGAAAAGTACAACGGAGCAAATAATACAAGCCTATTGCCGTAGATAATTTCTTTTACTTCTTTTGCTTTCTGAAATAGTTTGTCTAAAACTTCAGGCGAACTGATATTCAACAAAGCGGCGCTTTCTCTTAAGGACAAACCCTTTGCCTCGCGTGCTTTATCTAAGATTTCAACCTGGAAATGTTCATCATTAAGCGATTTATCTTCTAAAAAGGAATTTATCTTGCATTCATCAATGAAATACATTTTCTGTTCGCAGCCTTTGAGATTTTCTTCTTTTGAAAAGTTTGATTCTGTCTTTTTTAAAGAAGTAAGAGACAATAAATATACCATATGTATTTTTATTTTATCATAAAAATACCAACACATTTAGCAAGTATTTCTAATAACAGAGAAGCATTTTCCTAAATCTAAGTATTAATGAAGTTCAAAAAGGAAAAACGGCGGTTCTTTTAAGTTTAAATTATTCTATTGTTGGAACAATTTTTGACTTCATTAGGATGAAGGTTTGTTTATGCGACAAGAATTTGATTCAATTGGTACTCTGCCTTTGCCCGATGACGCTGTATATGGAATTCATGCATTCCGGGCGCTGGATAATTTTCCCATGACTAATGAACGGGTTAATCTGCATCTTATAAAATCCTATCTACTAGTTAAAAGCGCATCCGCAAATACAAATTTTAAACTGGGTCTGCTTAGGCAAAATAAGTATGAACTGATTTCTAAAGCAATTGATATTTTACTTCAAGAAACCGAGAGCGCGATTAGAAGAGAATCTTTTTTAATTTATGACAAAATAATCGTCGATCCTTATCAAGGCGGCGCTGGCACTTCATTGAATATGAATATTAATGAAATCATTGCGAACACCGCTCTTCATTTAAAAGGATTAAAGTATGGAGCTTATGATGTAATTAATCCAATCGATGATGTTAATATGTCGCAGTCGACAAATGATACTTATCCGACGGCATTTAAAATTGCGGCAATTTATTTATTAAGAGAATTAACAGAATCATTCGCGGCTTTGCAGCACGAACTTCAGGAAAAAGAAAATAAATTTGGCGGTGTTTTAAAATTAGGGAGAACGCAATTGCAGGACGCTGTCCCAATTATGCTGGGACAGGAGTTTGGCGCATACGCTCAAGCAATTGCGCGGGACAGATGGCGCCTTTATAACGGAGAAGAAAGACTGCGCTCTGTCAATCTCGGAGGAACTGCCGTTGGAAACTTTATATCAGCAGAAAGGGATTATGTTTTATCTGTTAACAATGAGCTTAAGAAAATTACCGGGCTTCCAATTGCTAAAGCCGAGGATTTAATTGATGCTACTCAAAACCTTGATGTTGTAGTTGAGGTGCACGGATTAATTAAATCAGGCGCGGTTTCAATTATAAAAATTTGCAATGACTTAAGATTGCTTTCCAGCGGTCCGCACGGCGGAATCGGCGAAATAAATTTGCCGCCAATGCAAGCTGGCTCAAGCATAATGCCCGGAAAAGTCAATCCCGTCATTTTGGAAAATGCTATTCAAGTAGCAGAACTAATTAAAGGTCACGATGTTATAATCTCAAATTTATCAGCCGCTGGAAACCTGGAGCTAAATGCGTTCCTTCCTCTTATTGCACATTTGTTTTTGAAGTCAATAGAAATGTTAAGAGACGTAAATTACAACCTTGCGCAGAAATGTATATCAGGTATTACGGCAAACGTAGAAAAATGCCGTCAGAATTTGTTTAATTCTACGGCAACAGCCGCTTCTCTGATTACAAAATTCGGATATGATCAGATCGCAGAAGTAGTAAAATATGCGGAGACGAAAAAAATTCCTTTCATCGCGGCGTTAAAAGAAAAAAGAATTCTTAATGATAAAGAACTCTTAGAATTTTTATCAAAACAAATCGGGAAGAATAATGAACAGCGTTCCAAACTCTGAAAGAAGACATATAGTTTTTGTCGGAAGAAGAAACGTCGGTAAATCTTCTTTGGTAAATGCATTTATCGGGCAGGATTTATGCATTGTAAGCGAAGTAGCGGGGACTACTACCGACCCTGTAAAAAAAGCCATGGAGCTTTTACCATTTGGTCCCATAATCCTTATTGATACTGCCGGAATAGATGACGTCGGCGAACTCGGCGAAAAAAGAATTAACAAAACTATAAAAGCAATAGCGTCGGCAGACTTTGCCGTAGTCGTTGTTGAAGCAGCAGTACAGCTTTCACCAAAGGAATGGGAACTGTTCAACTATCTTAATAAGATCTCAATCCCTTATGTTATTGCCGTAAATAAAATTGAATTTGGAGTTAACCAGCTTTTACTTTCCGAAATTAAATATCTCAACGCAACACATTTTGAAATTTCATGCGCTGAGAATGTAGGCATAGACGCGCTCAAACGCAGAGTTGTCAGAATGCTTCCTAATGAAATCGGACCGCCGCTGATCGGCGACCTTGTAAGCCAGGGAGACGTCGTAGTGCTTGTAGTTCCTATCGACCTCGGCGCGCCTAAAGGCAGATTAATTCTTCCTCAAGTACAAACCATCCGGGAAGCTCTCGACGAAGATACAATTGTTATTGTCTGCAAAGATAAAGAACTGCGCTCCGTTCTTTATAATTTGAAAAGTTCACCCGACTTAGTAATCACCGACAGTCAGGCTATTATGCGCGTCGCGGCTGATGTCCCGGATAATGTTAAGCTTACAACTTTTTCAATTTTAATGGCAAGATATAAAGGCGACCTGCAGACTTTTGTTAAAGGTTTACACACTGTTGAAAAATTACAGGACGGAGATAAAATATTAATAGCCGAAGCCTGTTCGCATCATGCGCAGGAAGATGATATAGGAAGAGTTAAAATTCCAAGATGGCTCCGGCTGCATACAAAAAAGGATTTACAGTTCGATGTAAGCAGCGGCTTAGAGTTCCCTAATAATTTAATCGACTATAAACTTATCGTTCATTGCGGCGGATGTATGTTAACTCGGCGCGCCATGCAGATGAGAATTAAAGAAGCGCAGATTTTAGATATTCCAATCGTAAACTACGGCGTATTGATTTCATATATGCACGGAGCGATCCCGCGCGTTCTAATTCCGTTTGAAGAAGCCGCCGGGCAATGGACTATTGCAGATTAATTATTATTTTACTGTTACAGTCGCCTGCATTACAGTGGGATGAATCTTGCAGAAATACTTAAACGTGCCCGCGCTGTCGAAAGTAAAACTAAAAGTACTTCCCGCCGGAATATTTCCGCTGTCAAAATATGTTGTCTGATTGCCCGGAGTGCCGCTGGTAACTGTATGCGCAAAGCTGTCTTTATTTGTCCATGTAATTTTTGTTCCTACTGTCACTGTAATGCTTGCAGGACTAAATGCGGTGTTCTGCATCCAGACCTCATTTGCGCCGGGTCCGTTGGAAGTAGAAGTTGTCGGGCTGCTGCTCTTGTTGCAGCCATTAATAAATAATACAAACACGCAGCTAATAAAGAATAAAATAATTCCCTGCTTTACTCTTTCCAAATGTCTTGATTTCATTTTATCACTCCTCATAGAAAGTAATTTTATTAAATATAATAGCGAAGTAAATACTTCGACGGAATGATTAGTAACACAGTTCAATTAACAATGTAGAGAGTAAAACGCGGTATTATGCTAAATGATAGTACGATTTTTTTTGCAGTTATTTATTAATCTCTCTTTTATTCTGTCGTTTCCGCAAATTTTAATAAATTTGTCCTTATAAATTTTACGCTTTTAGAAATGCTAAGTCATAAAACTGAAATCAGAGTACGGTATGCGGATACCGACCAAATGCAATTTGTGTATAACGGCAAATACTTTGAATATTTTGAAGTCGGCAGGACAGAAATGCTTCGCAACAACGGCTTGCCTTACAGCCTTATTGAAAAAAACGGCTATCAGCTTCCCGTGCTTGAAACGTGGGCGAAATATATTGCTCCCGCTTTTTATGACGATGTGTTAATTGTAGAATCTGTCGTTAAAGAAAAACCTTTACTTAAAATTCACATAGATTATAAAATCTTCAGAAAGACTAACGGCGATTTAATTGCTGAAGGTTTTACAGAACTTGTATTTGTTTTTAAGGATTCTAAAAAGCCCGCGAGACCTCCGAAATTTTTTAACGAAGCAATGGAACAATTTTTTTGAATATATTGCTGCACATATTTCTCTTTTAATTTATTATGATGTTCGATAAACTAAAACAACTTACAAAAGACACCGGAATTTACGGCATCAGCACTATCGGCGGCAGGGTGCTTACTTTTCTTCTGGTACCATTTTACACACACGTTTTCGACACGAGGCAATTCGGAATTTTTTCTACTTTGTACAGCTTCATAGGCGTGCTTAATGTTCTAATGCTGTACGGGATGGACGCGTCCTATCTTAAATTTGCATCTAACCCGGTAATTGGAGATGAGAAAGATAATTTTTCCACGCCGTATTTATCCGTATTGTCCGTTAGTCTTTTGGTAAGCGGAGTTATTATTCTTTCTAAAACGTTTATATATTCTCTGCTCGATGTCCCCACAGAATATTATTACCTGGTTTATTACATTGCGGGCATATTGTTGCTCGACGCCGTCAGCGTAATTCCTTTTATCACTCTGCGGCTTGAGCATAAGGCGAAAAAGTTTGCCTTATTCAAGACAATAAATATTCTAACCAACGTTTTTCTAAATATTTTTCTCATTGTAAAATTGAAATGGGGGATCGAGGCGGTTTTCTTCAGCAACCTAATCGCGTCGCTTTCATCTTTTCTTCTGCTGTCGCCGGAAGTAATAAAAAAAATAAGAGCTAAAATAAATTTTGAATTATTAAAGCGTTTATTAAAATTCGGACTGCCGTACTTTCCTGCGGGCATCGCGGCAATGCTGATTCAAGGCGTCGACCGACCGATCATAAACCATCTTACTAATCTTGAAACAGCCGGTTTATACAGCGCAAACTATAAGCTCGGAATCTTTATGATGCTTTTTGTGAATATGTTTCAGTACGCATGGCAGCCTTTCTTCCTGCAGAATGCGGAGGAGAAAAACGCAAAGGAGCTGTTCTCAAAAGTTCTTACTTATTTTACTCTCGCCGGATGCTTTATTCTTGTTATTCTTTCCTTGTTCATCAACGATGTAGTCCAGATAAAAATATTCGGACACACTATTATTCAAGAATCGTATTTAAGCGGGCTGAATATAGTGCCTGTCGTATTATCCGGATACATGTTCTTAGGAATGTGCACAATTTTTACCGCGGGAATCTTTATAAAAGAAAAAAGTATATACGTTCCCTTTGTTACTGCTATCGGAGCGACCGTAAATATCGTATTAAACTTTTGGCTTATTCCTATTATAGGCATAATGGGAGCCGCTCTCGCAACGCTGCTGGCTTATCTTGTTATGGCTTTCATTTATTTCTTCATCACCCAAAGGTTTTACAAGATTGATTACGAGCTTATAAAGTTAGGTAAGATATTTTTATCGCTTACCGCAGTTGCGGTGATTTATTATTTGCAGTATGCCGGCAATCATTTAACTATTCTAAATAAATTTTTACTTCTCCTGCTCTTTATAATTCTATTGTTGATCTTTAATGTCGGCAGGGAGGAATTAATATTCTTAAAAAATAGATTTGCCAAAAGAAAAGTTAAGAACGCATGAAAGAAACTATGCACGAAGAAGTTGTTGTTAAGATTAAAAAAATAAATCCCGGCTTTGATGATATTGATCTTCCTTCATACGCAACCGGCGGAAGCGCAGGCATGGACATTCGCGCGGCTGTCAACGACGACGTAATAATTAAGCCGGGCGAAATAGTTTTAATTCCCACCAATCTATCGGTTGAAATCCCGCTTGGCTACGAAATACAGGTTCGCCCTCGAAGCGGTTTAGCAATTAAGAACGGCATAGGCATCTTAAATTCTCCGGGCACTATCGATGCGGACTACCGCGGCGAAATAAAAATTATTATGTTCAATTTCGGCAAAGAAAATTTTGTAGTTTCACGCGGCGATAGGATTGCCCAAATAATTTTATCCAGAGTTTATATTGCCAAACTTATCCAAACAGAAAATCTTAACGACAGCCAAAGAGGAGAAGGCGGATTCGGACACACCGGCAAAGGATAATTAAAATATATCCGGGCATTATACGGGCAAATTAAGCCGGCATAAATTTTTTAGCAAATTTTCCATACTTTATTAAAGGAAGTGCAGAAAATAAAATTCCTTTTGCGGAAGTTTATGCGGCGATTTTTCATTACAATGAATTATTCTATAAACCGAAAGTCATAATAAGCTGAAAGAAAAAGGTCTTTGCTCACTCAAAATCCTCCATACCAAACGAAATTCTGTCAATTCTGTATTTATTTGCGGCAGTTCTATGTTGTACCGGATCAAATTTGAATAGGACTAGCTTTCTTTTTGTGCGGACTTGAGTAATTTTGCCGCGTACTTGGCATTTTCAAAAGCGGACTTGACGACTTTAATCCCGGACTTGGCATTTTTTAAAGCAGACTAGGCGACTTTGCGCTTAGACTTGGCATTTTTGAAAGCAGACTAGGTGACTTTGAACATGGACTTGGCATTTTCAAAAGCGGACTAGGCGATTTTGGGCTTAGACTTGGCATTTTTTAAAGTAGACTTGATAACTTCGAGTATAGAACAGCCATTTTTAAAAGTAGACTAAGACAAAATTTAAACGGTATGTGCCAAAATTGACAAAGCATGCCCGGTTTCAAAAAATGTACTTCAGCAAAATTTACTTTTAGGACAGCCTGTTTTAACGGCAATTACTGTTTAATTTTTGCAGGCTAAAGTCTAATAAGCGTCATCTTAATTTTTCAAAGTAGTCTGTAAATTAAGATTATACTTTTGTATCCATGTCTTTATATTTCGTCCATACATAATATAAGCTCATAAGGTTTTAGCAATGGGTTTTATGTTTGTTACTAAGGTTAGGAAAGCAGATAAGGATTTTCGCACTATATCAAAAACATTCTGGAATTAAAAGTGTGCTTATGATAAATGCAAAAGAAACCTTATTCCTTTTGTTGACCTTAGTAACAAAAAATAACAGCAAGATTTTACCTTATTAGCTTATTAGTATGTTATAAACACATTTCACAAGCATTCTTATGTTGAGGTTAATTAGTCTAAGGTCTATGCTGTATAAAAAATAATTCCAATGCGCATGCTTCAGTATCTGTGTGCTTCTTATTATTCAAAACTGCTCTCCTAATTTTGCAGGGCGATGCAGAAAATTTACGAAGCGAAGTTTAATTATTATTGCCCGTCAATATCTTAATAAAATTTTTTTATTATGATTTAATAACGATATGAAAAAAAATAATTTTGTCAACCTGTTTTTTCGTCAATTATTTTGTTAATATTGAAATAGTAATTAGTTCTTCTCACCAAAGCACACAGAAAATTTTTAGTACAAGACTTGCTCAATGTCAGATTTTGTTCACTTACATAACCACACACATTACAGCCTGCAGGACGGCGCCTGCACGGTTGACGGGTTAGTTTCAGCAGCTAAGAAGCATGGAATGAAAGCCGTCGCTCTTACCGATCACGGCGTAATGTACGGCATCGCTGAGTTCTATAAGAAAGCAACTAAGGAAGGTATAAAGCCAATAGTTGGAATGGAAGCTTACGTAGTTGCCGAAGGCAGCAGGCACGACAAAGGCAAAGCCGAAGAAATGAACGGTAAAAAAAGAGCGAAGCATTACAACCATTTGATCCTTCTTGCAAAGAATAAGGAAGGATATAAAAACTTATCAAAGCTCTCTACGCTCGGTCATACCGAGGGCTTTTATTATAAGCCGAGGATCGACCTTGAACTGCTTCGTAAATACCGCGATGGTTTGGTTTGTACTTCCGCTTGCGCCGGCGGTGTAGTGTCTTCGCATCTTGTTAACGGCAATTATGATAAGGCAAGAGATGTCGCAAAAGCATACAAGGATATTTTTGAAGAGGACTTTTATCTTGAAATCCAGGATCATAGTATGGATGTCGAGAAGAATGTTCTTGAAGGAATGCCGAGGCTTTCCAAAGAGCTTGGAATTAAGCTTGTCGCCACGAACGACTGCCATTATATCGAACAGGATCATTCTATAGCGCATAATATTTTACTTCTTTTATCAGATAAGAACGGCACGGACTACCGCGATTTGCGTTACGGAACGGATCAGGTTTATTTTAAATCCGCCGAGGAGATGAAAAAGCTTTTTAAGAATTATAAAGGCGCGATTGAAAATACACTGGAGATAGAATCTAAAATTGATTTAAAGATTGACTCCGAAGGTTATTTGTTTCCTAAGTTTCCTATTCCCGGTGACTCCCCCGCAAAGACACTTGATGACTATATGGAACTGCTCGCCCGCGAAGGTCTTGAAAAGAAAGTAAAAAATATTAATCATGAAGTCGAAGAGCGTTTCAACTTTGAGATTGCAACTATAAAGCAGATGGGTTTCGCGGGATATTTTTTAATTGTGCAGGACTTTATTAATTCTTCAAAGAAGATGAACATTCCCGTCGGTCCCGGCAGAGGAAGCGCGGCAGGAAGTCTTGTAGCTTATTCGCTTGGAATAACAAATATAAATCCGTTAGAATATAATTTATTGTTTGAAAGGTTTTTAAATCCGTCGAGAAAATCGATGCCTGATATAGACGTTGATTTTGCAGACGACAAACGCGGCGAAGTTATAGATTATGTGCGCAATAAATACGGTTCTAATTGCGTAAGCCAGATTATAACTTTCAACAGGCTGTCTTCAAAGGCAGTGATTAGGGATGTCGCAAGGGTTTTAAAAATCCCGATTCCTACCGTAAATAAAATAACGAAATTTATTCCTTCAAAGTTTGGAAAAGTTTACAGCATCGATCAGGCTCTTGGAGAAGTGCCGGAATTAAAGTGGGTAAGAGATTCTAAAGAGACGGACATACAAAATTTAATCAAGTACGCTAAAGTTCTGGAAGGAATGAACCGCAACGCTTCCAAGCATGCCGCCGGCGTTGTAATCACTCCCGATGACGTAAGCAATTACGTTCCTCTTGCAAGCGCAGTTTCGCAGAACGACATTGTTACCCAGTTCAACATGAAGGAGATTGAAGGCGCCGGTCTTCTTAAAATGGATTTTCTCGGGCTTCGTACATTAACTATTATCAGGGACGCGCTTGATCTTATTAAGAAAAATTACGACTCCGATATTGATATTGATAAAGTTCCGCTGGACGATGAAAAAACTTTTCAGCTATTCTGGAAAGGACAAACGACCGGCATATTCCAGTTTGAATCCGGTCCGATGAGAGAATACCTTAAAAAGCTTAAGCCTACAACTTTGAATGATCTTTCGGCGATGAATGCTTTGTACAGACCCGGGCCGATGGAATTTATTGATGATTTTATAGACCGCAAGTTTGGTGTGAAGGAAGTAAAATATCTTCATCCTATTTTAGAGCCGATCTTAAAAGAAACGTACGGAGTTATTGTTTATCAGGAACAGGTTATCCAGATTGCAAACAAGGTTGGCGGAATGAGCCTTGCCGAAGCGGATATTCTTCGCCGCGCTATGGGTAAAAAAGATTTGCTCGCGATGGCTCAGCAGAAAACTAAGTTCGTTGAAGGCGCTGAAAAGAATTCCATCTCTAAGAAAATTGCCGAAGAAATTTTTGACGCTATAGATAAATTTGCAAATTACGGTTTCAATAAAAGCCACTCCGTTGCATACAGCTTTGTGGCTTATCAAACCGCATACTTGAAGGCTCATTACACGCCGGAGTTCTTGGCTGCAAACCTTACGAATGAATTTGGAAATAAAAATAAAGTCTCAAATTTT
Source organism: Bacteroidota bacterium (assembly GCA_021824565.1). Classification (GTDB taxonomy): domain Bacteria; phylum Bacteroidota; class Ignavibacteria; order Ignavibacteriales; family Ignavibacteriaceae; genus FEN-1297. Next base: position 51,424 of record JAKAKL010000017.1, read on the forward strand.
TTGGAGGACTGCCGTAAGCTAAAGATCGAAGTCCTTCCGCCGGACGTAAACAATCCTACAGTTTCATTTGATGTCGTTGACGGTAAGATCAGGTTTGGAATGTCTGCAATAAAGAATGTCGGCATCAATGCTGTTGAAGAAATTATTCGATCAAGGAACAGGCTTGGCAGAGACTTTACGAGCATCTTTGATTTTTGCTCAAATGTAGATACGCGCATCGTCAACAAAAGAACACTTGAAGGCTTAGTAGTTGCCGGCGCCTTTGACGGCTCGAATAAAAATAGAGCTCAGCTCTTTGAAGCCATTGAAAGCGCATTAGAGTTCGGGCATAAAGCTGCGCTGTTCCAAACTTCAAGCGAGAACAGCTTGTTCGGCAGCGTTGAAGAAGTAATGAAAATTTCCGAACCAAGGCTTCCGGATATTAAGCCGTGGACTGAAAAGGAAAAGCTTGCAAGAGAAAGAGAAGTAATTGGATTTTATGTGACCGGTCATCCTCTTCAAAAATATGAAGTGGAATACAGATCGTTTGCTACGATTCATCTCGGAGAGACTGAAGAATTGGAAGAGCAGAACGTTGACCTTGTGAGAGCGTGCGGCGTAATTACTTCGCTTGAAACAAAGATTGATAAATCCGGAAGAGTAATGGCGTTTTTAACTCTTGATGATTTTTCCGGCTCGTGCGAGGCTTTGGTTTTTTCCAAGACTTACGAAAAGTTTGGAAAATATTTAAACGAAGAAGAATGCGTTTTTATAATCGGCAAGCCGGAAAGCAGCGGCGACGCAATTAAGATTCAAATAGACGAAGTAATTCCGCTAGAGTCGGCTCGCGAAAGATTTACAGAAAGTATAAAAATTTCATTAGAGCAGAATGAAAATTCGCCTGAAAAAATTGTAGGATTAAAATCGGTTCTTGAGAAACATAGAGGCGCTATCCCTGCTTACTTGAGTTTGATGAGCAACGGTTCTAAGCCGAGATTATTTTTCTTAAGAGATTTCCGCGTAAAAATATCAAACGAGTTTGTGGAAAGCGTCAACAATTTGTTCGGCGAGGATTCGGTTATTTTTACAGGAAAGCGTTAATTATATTCGTTATCGGGAAGCATAATTAAAAAAGGTAATGACTGAATTCACATTCTGAAATATTCAATGTTGTGTAACAGGCGCCGTTTTAGTAATTTTTGACCTCCGTTTTATACAAATAATATAGGCAGCAGTTAAACGATGGCAGCGAACGAAAATAATAAGTTTTGGGCAGTTATACTTGGAGCTTCTTCAGGTTTCGGCGAAGCGACTACATTGAAACTTGCGGAAGACGGTTATAATATTGTCGGCGTTCATCTCGATAGGCAAGCCACAATGTCGAATGTAGATAGGATTCTAAGTCAGATAAAATCGCTCGGCGTCAAATCAATGTTCTTTAATGTTAATGCTGCCGACGAAGTAAAGAGAAAAGAAATTATCGAAGAGATAAAAAAAGTTTCTAATGGGCAGCCGGTTGTAAAAATATTGATGCATTCGCTTGCATTCGGATCATTAAAGCCGTTTATTCCTTCTGCGGGAGAGCAGCCTTTAACCAAAGCTCAAATGGAAATGACTATGGATGTTATGGCGAACTCGCTTGTGTATTGGGCGCAAGATCTTGTAATGAATAATCTCTTGACAAACAAAGCAAGAATATTTGCGATGACAAGTTCAGGCGGACATACAGCAATACCTTATTACGGCGCAGTGTCAGCGGCAAAAGCGGCGCTTGAGTCGCATTGCAGGCAGTTGTCAACCGAGCTGGGATTTATGGGAGTATCAGTGAACCCGATTATGGCTGGTGTAACGGATACGCCTGCTTTGAGAAAAATTCCGGGCAACATTCCAATGATCGAAGTTGCCAGGAGAAAAAATCCAAGAACGCGATTAACCAGCCCTGAAGATATTGCTAAAATAATTTCTTTACTTTGTAAAGACGGAGGCGAATGGATTTCAGGAGGATTAATTCATGCAGACGGCGGCGAAGACGTTGTTAATTTTGTCGGTCAAGGCGAGCCGTCCGATAAATCATTTAATTTTTAATTTTATTTTAAAAGGTGAATATGAAACCAATTACTATTACCGATGATAATTTTGATGCCGAAGTTTTAAAATCAGACGTTCCGGTATTGATAGACTTCTGGGCTGTGTGGTGCGGTCCGTGCAGAATGATAGCTCCAATTGTTGAAGAATTGGCAAGCGAGTATTCAGGAAAATTAAAAATCGGCAAGCTTGATGTTGATAATAATCAGCAGACTTCAATAAAGTACGGCGTGCGAAGCATTCCAACTTTATTAATTTTTAAGGGTGGTCAACTGAAAGATGCTATTATTGGTGCGGTTCCAAAAGCGCAGATTGTGCAAAGATTGAAAACCGTTATGTAATAATAGCTGAAATTAATTTTAAAATATATTTTTGACTTGGAGAATAATGAAGAAGATAATTATAACTGATTCTGTGGATAAGAAATGCGCAAACATTTTAGAATCTGCAGGCTTTGAAGTTACTTATAAGCCAGGCATGCCGAAAGAAGAAATAAAAAAAGTAATTAAAGACTTTAACGGCATGGTAGTAAGAAGCGATACTCAGGTTACGCCGGATTTAATTGAGCTGATGGATAACATGGAAGTTATTGGAAGAGCCGGAGCTGGCGTTGACAATATAAATTTAGAAGCCGCCACCCGCAAAGGCATTATTGTTATGAACACGCCCGGAGGAAATACAATTTCGACGGCTGAGCATACAATGGCTTTAATGATGTCGATGTGCAGGAACATAGCACAATCAAATCAATCATTGCGTGCAGGAAAATGGGAGAGAAAAAAATTCAGCGGAACCGAATTGTGGGGTAAAACTTTAGGAATTATTGGATTGGGAAAAATCGGGCGCGAGGTAGCAGTTCGTTCCAAAGCTTTTGGCATGATGGTAATTGGATTTGATCCGGTGCTATCTGAAGAAATGGCACTGAAGATCGGCGTTGCTCTTGTTGACCTCGATACGGTTTTCAAAAATTCCGATATAATCACAGTTCATGTGCCTTTGAGTGAAGAAACAAAAAATTTATTATCGGAAGAGACTCTTCATAGATGTAAAGACGGAGTGAAATTAATTAATTGCGCACGAGGCGGAATAATTAATGAAGATGCCTTAGTAAAGGCTTTGGAAAGCGGTAAAGTTTCTTCTGCAGCTCTCGACGTTTATACTAAAGAGCCGCCGGAATTTACGGGTTCGTTGATCCAGCATCCAAAGGTTGTAACTACGCCACATTTAGGCGCGTCGACTGAAGAAGCTCAGGAAAAAGTTGCAGTTCAAATTGCAGAGCAAATGGTTGATTTGTTCAATCAAAAAGGCGTGCGGGGAGCAGTGAATGCCGCAGCCGTTGAATCAGCAGGGAGCAAAGAATTAATTCCTTATGTAAAGCTTGCAGAAAATTTGGGAACGCTTCATTCGCAATTAAACAAAGGTCAGCTTAAACAGATCAATATAAATTACAGCGGCGAACTGCTGCATGCGTCAACAACATTATTGTCGACCGCGGTTCTAAAAGGATTTTTATCCAAGAAAATGACTGCCGGAGTAAACTTAATTAATGCGCCGTTTCTTGCAAAGGAGATGGGAGTTAAAATTAATGAAACGAAATCCGGCGCCAATTCAAATTACGTAAATTTGATGACGGTTGAATTTATAACTGATAAAGAAAAACATTCGCTTGCCGGAACCGTATTTGGAAGCAGTCAAATTAGAGTAGTAGACATTGACGGTTTCCATCTTGAATTAAACCCGGAAGGCAACATGCTTTTCTACGCAAATATAGATAAGCCTGGAATGCTTGCTAACGTCGGTAAAATTTTAGCCGAATCGAATATCAATATTGCCGGACTATCTCTTGGCAGGCTTGACATAGGCAAGAAAGCGATCACAGTAATTAATGTCGACAGCGAAATAAATAAAGATGTTGTTAAATTAATTTCCGAGATAAGCGGCGTTACCGATGTTTACGCTGTAAAAGTTTAACTAAAAATATACATTATAAGTTTTATAGCTTGACAAAAAAGCAGGCTTGTGCTATTTTTCAAAAAGGAATGACATGAAAAATGTTCATTCCTTAATTTTTTTAGCGATAATTTGAAGAGTGAAACAATCCATTCATATTCCGTAAATTTATTAAAGAGAAAATTTTAAAATGAAAAATTTAATTCTACTGTTTGCTTTCCTTTGCTTTGCCCAATTAAGCTTCGCGCAGCAAAATAAAGATCTTTTTGATTTTGATTATGCACAGTTTGCCTACGATTCATCCTCCAATTATGTGGAATTTTACTATTCGTTAAATCAAAATGCGATGACTATTAAAAGCTCTGATTCTGCAAGATATGTGGAAGGGATATTATCTATTTCTATCCAGGATACTGCGTTAAAAACCTTTGCTGTCAACAAGGAATGGAAGATACAACATAAGCTGCAAAGAGATACAAGCGCTGTCCAAAACTTAGTTGGTGTTTTAGGCTTTGCAATCCCAAAGGGTTTTTATAAATGTATTATAAGCATGAAAGATCTGTATAATGAAAAGAATGTGAAAACATTAGTAGATTATTTGTCAATAAAGCCTTTTCAGTTAGATAGCCTTGCAATAAGCGACATTCAGCTTGCTTCAAACATAATACAGGACAGCGATAATAAGAATTCTATTTTTTATAAAAATACTTATGAAGTTACACCGCAGCCGACGCTGGTTTTTGGAGACGGATTGCCGCTGGTTTATTATTACTGTGAACTGTATAGCCGCTCTAAAAATGTGAACGGCGGTCCTATGAATTATATTGTAACAATTAAAAATAGCAGAGGAAGAATTCTCTTTTCAAAAACCCAGGCGATAGCAAGAGACGTTGAATCAAGAGTAGAAGTTGGCGCCGTACCTATTGTAAAATATCCCACAGACTCATATTCAATCGAAGTCATGTTGATGGACAGCGCGGATAATTACGGCGTTCGGTCCTTAAAAAGATTTTTTGTATATAATCCAAAAATAAAAGCCGTTGATACTATAAACTACCAGCAATCGTCGATGATCAGTTCAATTTTTGGAGTTATGTCTGCCGAGGAATGCGATGATTTCTTCAATAAGTCGGAATACATTGCTTCAAAGCCGGAAATCGACCAGTATAAAAAAATAACTGATTTAACAGGTAAAAGAGAATTTTTATTTCAGTTCTGGAAAAAAAGAAACCCCGATCCGTCTTCTTCTAAAAATGATTATTTGAAGGAGTATATGGAGAGAATTCAAACTGCCGATCAAAGATACGGTGCATTTAAAAAAGCTGGATGGAAAACCGACAGAGGAAGAGTTTATATTATTTACGGCGAGCCCAGCGAGGTTGACCGCTATCCAAATCAAACCGATACCAAACCTTACGAGATCTGGAGATATAATGATATTGAAGGCGGCGTTGAGTTTGATTTTGGCGACCTTACAGGATTTGGAGATTATCAACTTCTCAATTCCACAAAGCGCGGCGAAATGAGCGACGATAACTGGCAGCAGAGGATAACGACTAATTAATTAGGACAGAATATTTTTTATAATTCTTTCCTTGTGAAAAATAGTTTCGATTATAACCTGCAATTGCTTAACTTTGTTGCCGAATTATTAGACTCTTTTTTTGCATGAATGAAAGACAAACTCGAATATATTATTTTCGTTTCGTTTGGATTTTTATTTAAAATATTAGGGCTTAAAATTTCCAGAAAATTTTCTTACTTACTTGCCTTTTTATTTTTTTACTTAATTCCTATTAGAAAACAGACGACGCTTGAAAATTTAACAAGAGCATTTCCAGAATATTCCCGCGGGCGTATTAAGCATATTGCTTTCGAAAGCTACAGAAGCTTTGCAATTACTCTGATTGAAATTTTGTACATGCCGAACTTGAAAACCGATGAGATTGAAAATTTTATTTTTTCCGATAATAACGAATCAATTATTAAAAGGTATAAAGAAAATCGCGGAGTAATTTTGCTTTCGGCTCATTTCGGGAACTGGGAGGCAATGGCATTATCTACCGGGCTTCAACTCAAAATTCCTTTAGCTGTTGTTGTTAAAGCGCAAAGGAATACACTTGTTTCAGACTGGCTGAATAGACTTAGAACTAACTGGGGAAATAAAATTGTTCCGCTTGGAATTTCTATAAGGCAAATTTATCAGACACTGAAAGAAAAAAATATCGTTGCTATGGTTTCTGATCAGCGCGGACCGGAAGACGGAATAAGAGTAAATTTATTCGGAAGGAAAGCATCTATTTATGCAGGTACAGCAGTACTGGCTTTAAAGACAAGGTCGCCAATATTTTTCGGAGTATCCGTAAGGCAGCCGGATTATTCTTACAAAACTCATTTTGAAGAAATAAGCTTTGAAGATTTGCCCGACGATGATAATGAAAAGATTACGGAATTAAGTCAGCGTCATACTTCTCTTTTAGAAAAAGTAGTTAGAGAACACCCGGAACAGTGGCTCTGGATGCATAAAAGATGGAAGTATTAGTTTGATGGAAAAAATTTTGATTATTCAAACCGCATTTATCGGCGATGCGATTTTAACTCTGCCGATGATTCAAAAGCTGAAAGAATTTTCCCCTGACTCAGCAATTGATGTTCTTGCTATACCTTCAACTGCAGAAATATTTTCTTCATCTTCCAGCGTTGATGAAGTCATTGTGTTCGATAAAAAAGGCAAAGAAAAATCATTGCGGGCAATGATACAGCTTGCAAAAAAACTAAGAGAAAAAAATTATGTACGGGTTTATTCTCCTCACCGTTCATTCAGGACTTCATTCCTTGTGATGAACCTTGGTGTGAAAGAAACTTATGGATTTTCAAATTCTTCGTTAAAGCATGTTTATAAAAACCTTGTTGAGTATATTCCGCATCATCATGAGGTGCAAAGGAATTTAGACTTGATCGGATTTAGTTATAATGATGAGGATTGGAAAATTCAGCCGGAAGTCAATGTTTCTATTATTTCAAAACAAAAGGTTAATGATTTTTTTATAAATTTAAATTCTGAATGCGAATTTGTAGCAGTTGCTCCCGGCAGCGTGTGGAGCACTAAAAGATATCCCGCGGAATATTACGAACAGGTTATAAAATATTTTGTTGAAAAATCCTTTGGAGTTTTCTTATTGGGAAGCGAAAACGAAAAAAATCTTTGCGAGGCTTTGGCGCATAAATTTGAGGAAAATGTTTTTTCGACTGCAGGAAATTTTTCTCTTATTGAATCTGTTGAGTTATTAAAGAAAGTCAAATTATTAATATGTAATGACAGTGCCCCGACGCATTTAGGAATGTGTGCAGGAATTCCGGTGCTTACAATTTATTGTTCGACTGTTCCCGCATTTGGATTTTACCCCTACAACAAAAAAAGTTCTTGCTTAAGTTATGACGACCTTTCATGCAAGCCATGCGGTATTCACGGCAAGGAACAATGTCCGATTAATACTTTTGACTGTGGATTTAAACTTGCTCCTCATGTAGTTATCACAAAAGTTGAAGGAATGCTAAATGATAAATCTTAAAAGCGCTGAGCTTATAAATATTGATAAAGACAGTGAAGCGGCAGTAAGTATAGCAAAAAAACTATATCTCGAAGGAACAATTTTTACTTATCCTACCGATACAATCTACGGGTTTGGGGCGAATCCATTTAACGAAGAAGCAGTCCATAAAATTGATGAGATAAAAAAAAGAGAAATTGGCAAGCAGTACATTTTGCTAATCGGAAGCATGGAACTGCTTTTAAAATATATCGAGATAAAATCTGAAAACCATCTGGATTTTCTTTTATCTATTTGGCCGAATCCAATTTCGGTTGTATTAAATTTAAATTTCAAGACAAGCGAGCTATTACAGACTAAGACGGCGGCGTTTCGAATACCAAATAATCGTTTTTGCTTAAAGTTGTTAGAGGCGCTCCAGATGCCGCTTATCTCAACAAGTGTAAACAAAAGCAGCAATCCTCCTTTGAATGATATGAGTTTAATAGAAAATGAGTTCGGTTTGGAAATAGGTGCAATTTTTTATACCGCGAAAAAGTCTTTTCCTCAATCTTCTACTTTAATAGATTTAAGTGACAGTGTTCCTAAATTAATTCGCGAAGGCAAAATTAAATTTGAAGACATAATGGCAAAGTTTAAATGAATAAGCTAAAAAAAATTTTTGAGAAGTTACTACAGAGGATAAAGTTTCACAGAGTAAAAAAAATTAGGAGCTTTTCCTTAATAATTATTCCGGAGGAAGTTGGGCTACAGGCAAAGTCGAAAAAATTTACTGTAAAATACGCTGCGGCTTTTATTGTACTATACACACTGCTCTCTTTTTTGGTGGGATTTTATGTAATAAATTTTTCACCTTTGAAAAATATTTTTGTGCCCGGTAAAAATGGTCTAAGCTATTCCGATATTCAAAAAATTAATGAGTTGAATAGACGTGTAATTTTTCTTACGCGTGATCTGGAAAATCTAAAATCAACAAATGAACAGTTGAAGAATGCAATAATGCTTGGAGATTCAAGCGCGGCTGACTCTTTGTCGCGCAAGACTCAAACACCGGATATTCAAAAAGAAAATCCGTTTGGCGGAAATATTCTTGAAGTAATAAGAAAAATTTTTAACGGCAATAGCAATCAAGACAGCGAAGCTATTCACTTTGAATATCCAACGACAGGATTTATCAGCCGCGGCTTTTTACCCGAATATGGACACATGGGAATTGATTTCGTAGTAAAAGTAGGAACACCTATTTATGCCGCCGCCGGCGGCTATGTGGTCTTTTCAGGCTACACTGTAAACGACGGGTACATGATTATACTAAATCATCCCGAAGGTTTTGTTACAGTTTATAAACATTGTTCTGCGTTATTAAAAAAAGCGCACGATATTGTTTCGCAGGGTGAAGCTATCGCGCTAAGCGGAAATACTGGAGAACTTACTACCGGTCCGCATCTTCATTTTGAAATTTGGAAGGATGGGAAGCCAATTAATCCGAAAAATCTTTTAAAAAATTACTGAAGGAGACCATAAATTGAAAAACGTACAGATTGAAAAAGATTCTGTCACTATAATAAGCACCGGCACAACTATAGAAGGAAAATTAGTGAGCAATGGTAATGTAAGAATTGATGGTGTTATTAACGGAAACGTTGAAGCGAAAGGAAATATTACGGTTGGCGAACATGGTGAAATAAACGGCGAGGTTAAGGGCAGCACGGTAACTTTGGGCGGCAAAGTTTTTGGTTCGGTTAACGCAAGTGATAAAGTTTTACTCGAAGCAAAATCAATTCTCAAAGGAGATTTAATAACCAAAATCTTGGTCGTAGAAGAAGGCGCTTTATTTGATGGAACCAGTAAAATGAATTCAAATACATTGAAGAGCGATACAGGCTCAAATTCGGACTTGCTTAAAAAATGACATTGAAAAAAAACAGCAGCAAAGAGGAAAATGAAAATCCAAATTCATGGGCAAATTATTTAGGACTTGGTACTCAACTCGCTGTTACAGTAGTTGTTATGGTTCTGCTTGGTGTTTGGCTGGATGAAAAGTTTTCTACAAAACCTGTTTTAACTGTGGTGTTTTCTTTTGTAGGAGTAATTGGAGGACTTTATAACTTTATTAAGACAACTATCAAATCAGATAAGTAAAGATTGAAAAAAAAATTCTTGTTCCCGGTGGCGCTGGTTTTGTCGGTTGATTTACTTCTACTTCTGCTTTCATTCTTATCTTATTTGCCGTACAAGGATTTTCTTTCTTATTTTTCAGCTTCAGCAATTACCACAATTAATTTCAGTGCGGCTGTATTTTCTATAAAAAAGGACTTAAAAAACCCCAAAAGGGAGATCGGTCATTTCTATAAGTTCATTCCGTTACGTATTTTTTTCGCCTTACTGTTAATAATTATTTCCTTAAAATTCTTGGATATATATCGGAATAAGTTTATATTTTCAGCCTTAATTTTTTATGTTTTTTATCAAATTGTGGAAGTAAAAACCCTGATTAACGGGAATAATTGATTCGATTTTATGTTTTCAAATCAAATTTCTAACAATACTTCAGCCGTAGTAGACACGCTAAAAAAGGCTGGGCAAAATAATAGCGATCCAAGCTGGATAATGCACCATGTATTAGATGGAAAGAGCATCAGCTTTGAGCCGTTTGGAACTTTATACTTGCCTCAAATGCATTTGTTTGGAATTGATATTTCTATTACCAAGCACGTCTTTTTTATTTTCGTTGTTGCTTTGATATTAATTATTCTTGCTTTGGTCTCTGCTAAAAGCTACAGAAAATCTTTAATCCCAAAAGGATTCGCAAACCTATTTGAGATAATTATTATCTTTGTTCGCGACGAAATTGTTGCGCCGTCAATCGGGAAAGGCTACCAGATATTCTTGCCGTATATGCTCACGCTGTTTTTCTTTATACTATTGAGTAACTTATTCGGGCTGATTCCTTACGCAGCTTCAGTTACCGGCAATATTGCTGTAACTGCCGCCCTTGCGGGAATCTCTTTTATAGCTACGCAATTTGCAGGCATTAAACAACACGGCGTTATAAAATATTTCAAAAACTTAGTTCCGTCTGGTATGCCTGGATGGATTTTAATAATAATAATTCCGCTTGAGGTATTAGGTTTATTTACAAAGCCGTTTGCATTGTGCATACGTCTTTTTGCTAACATGATTGCCGGTCATATTGTAATTTTTTCTTTGCTCGGATTGATTTTTATAATGCACACAATCTATGTTGCCCCTGTGTCGGTCGGCTTTGCGCTTTTTATCGAACTGTTAGAACTATTAGTCGCTCTTATTCAAGCATATATATTTACGATGCTGACAGCCTTGTTCATCGGCATGTCGATGCATTCGGAACATTAATTTTTTTATAAACAAAAATCATTAAATATTTAAGGAGAAAAAAATGAACTTTGCATGGTTAGCTGCCGGTTTAGGCGCCGGTTTAGTTGTTATTGGTGCCGGTTTAGGAATTGGAAAACTTGCCGGCGCGGCGATGGAATCTATGGGTCGTCAACCCGAAGCAATTTCACCGATAAGAACAGCGATGATTATTGCTGCTGCTCTTATCGAAGGTATCGCTTTCTTCGGATTGGTTATCTGTATTCTTTTGGCATTTAAATAAAATTTTTTAGAATAATAATTTCCGCAGGAAATAAGCTATGCTTACACTTTTTACTTTTATAGTGCTGGCAGCAGAACAAGAAAGCGGCGGCAGTCTTATTGACGTAAACCCCGGCGTTATTTTTTGGACGGTTGTTACCTTTATCTTTCTAATGCTCGTTTTGAAAAAGTTTGCCTGGAAGCCAATCCTAACAGCTTTAGATCAGCGCGAGTCGGCTATAAAGGAATCTCTTGAGAAAGCCGAGAAAGCAAAAGAAGAAGCGCAAAAAATTCTTGATGAGAATCAAGCTAATCTTGCAAAGGCTGAAGAAGAATCTAAAAAAATTATCAGTCAGAGCCGCGCTTACGCAGAAAAGTTAAAAGAGCAGATACTTCTGGACAGCAAAGCAGAAGCAAAAAAGATTATCGAAGAAGCATCGTCTGAAATAGAAAGAAAAAAAGATGCCGCATTTGATGAATTAAAAAGTCAAGTTGCAGAAATTGCAATCCAGGCTGCGGAGAAAATATTAAAAGAAAATCTTGATAAAAACACTCAAGCTAAAATTGTCGACAAATATATCGGTGAGATTACCAAGAATTAATTTATGAGTGAACTTAAAGTTTCCATAAGGTATGCAACTTCGCTGCTTGAGTCGGCTAAAGAAAAAAATACAACTGATTCCGTTTTCCATGATATGGAACTAATTAATTCTTCTCTTTATGCAAGCAGAGACCTTCAGCTTATGCTGGAGAACCCTGTTATCAAGCCGAATGCTAAGCTTACTGTGCTTGAAGAAATTTACAAAAATAAAATTAGTTCTGAATCTTTAAGCTTTCTTAAATTTCTTGTTGAAAAAGGAAGAGTGAATCTTCTCTCAAGCATAGTTAAGAAATTTTTAGAATTGCATGATGAGTATCTTGGAATTGTGAACGTGAAAATCAGCTCTGCTGTTAAGCTTAATGAAGACCAGGAAAGTCTATTAAAAAACAAATTTGAAAAAATCTTGCAGAAGAAAGTCAGGTTAAGTTTTAAGATAGATGATTCTGTGCTGGGCGGATTTGTAGCTGAAGTAAGCGATACTGTTTATGATGCCTCGCTTAAACACCAGCTTGATATATTGAAGAAACAATTTTTAACAAACAGTGTTTCGTTAAATTAAAAGAATTTTAATAAGGAAAAATTAAAATGGCTGAAGTAAGACCGGACGAAATTTCGGCGATATTAAGAAAACAGTTGTCGGGCTACGAGAACGAAGTAGACATTTATGATGTCGGTACTGTATTGCAGGTCGGCGACGGAATAGCGCGCGTTTACGGCTTGTCTAAAGTTATGTCCAGCGAGCTTGTAGAATTTCCAAATGATGTTTTCGGAATGGTGCTAAACCTTGACGAAGACAGCGTTGGCTGCGTGCTCTTTGGCGATTCAACTTTGGTAAAAGAAGGCGACGTTGTAAAAAGAACCAAAAGAGTTGCTTCAATGCCGGTCGGCGAAGAAATGCTTGGAAGAGTAATCACTCCGCTTGGATTGCCTATAGACGGCAAAGGAGCGATAAATACTTCTAAGTTTTCTCCAATCGAAAGAAAAGCATTGGGAGTTATTCAAAGACAACCTGTTAAAGAACCGCTGCAAACCGGTATCACCGCAATCGACGCAATGATTCCAATTGGACGAGGACAAAGAGAATTAATTATCGGTGATAGACAAACCGGTAAAACTGCGGTCGCTGTTGACGCCATAATAAACCAAAAATATACTCACACCGAAGAAGCTAAAAGTTTAGGCCTCAAGCCCGTCTACTGTATTTATGTCGCTGTCGGACAAAAAAGCTCCACTGTTGCGCAAGTTGTAGCCAAGCTTCAAGAGCACGGCGCTATGGATTATACCACAGTTATTTCAGCGGCAGCATCAGAACCGGCTCCGCTTCAATTTATCGCTCCTTATTCAGGCGCAACTTTAGGCGAATTTTTCCGGGACAGCGGAAGACATGCGCTTGTAATTTATGACGATCTTTCAAAACAAGCTGCGGCTTACAGAGAACTTTCTCTTTTGCTTAAAAGACCTCCGGGACGCGAGGCTTATCCCGGCGATGTTTTTTATCTTCACTCAAGGCTTTTGGAACGCGCTTCAAAATTAAACGACGAACTCGGCGGCGGTAGTTTAACTGCTCTTCCAATTATCGAAACACAACAAGGAGACGTTTCTGCTTACATTCCAACTAACGTTATTTCTATTACCGACGGACAGATTTATCTTGAGTCAAGTTTGTTTAACGCCGGCGTAAGACCTGCAATCAATGTTGGTATTTCTGTTTCACGCGTTGGTGGAAATGCACAAATCAAAGCTATGAAAAAAGTTGCCGGCAGTTTGAAACTTGATCTTGCTCAATATCGCGAGCTTGAAGCTTTTGCTAAATTTGGTTCCGACCTTGACAAGGCAACTCAGAGAACTCTTTCGCGCGGCGCAAGATTAGTTGAGCTGTTAAAGCAAGGGCAGTATATACCAAAGCCGATTGAAAGACAGGTTGTTGCCGTATATCTCGGTACCAATGGATTCCTTGATGAAGTTCCCGGTCATGATGTTGAAAGATTTATCAGCGAATTTATTGAATACATCGAAGTAAATCATAACGACGTTTTTGAATCGATAAAAAAAGAAAAGCAATTAAATGATCCGACAATAGAAAAGATTAAGCAGTCGATTAAAGAATTTTCCGGTGTGTTTAAATAATAATTAAGATTTAATGGCAACTTTACGCGACATAAAAAGACGGATTAAAGGCGTTCAAAGCACGCAAAAAATTACAAAGGCAATGAAGATGGTTGCTGCCGCAAAACTCCGTCGTGCGCAGGAAGCCGTTGTTAATGCCAGGCCCTATGCAAAGCAGATTTTTGATATGCTGTCGCATTTGGTTTCGGAAGAAGATCTAAACTCGAATTCTTTTCTGCAAAATAGAGAAGTGAAAAATGTTGCGGTTGTAGTTGTAACTGCTGATAGAGGGCTTTGCGGCGCTTTCAATGCAAACATAATTAAAGAGACTTCACGCTTTTTAGAAGAAGAGCTGGGTGAAAATGTTAGCGCGCAGCTGTTCTGTATCGGCAGAAAAGGATACGACTTTTTTTCTAAAAGACAGAATAATTTGATCGGGAAAAAGACCGGCATTTTTTCTACACTTAAATACGAATATTCTTTAGAAGTTTATGATGAGATAGTTAAAGGCTTCTTGAATGATTCATATCAAAAAGTAGTTATTATCTACAACGAGTTTAAATCTATCATCCAGCAAAAAATAGTAGTCGAACAATTCTTGCCGGTGCCGGTTAAAAGTGAAAGCGAAAACAAAGCCGGCGCTTCTTTTTATTCCAACTATATTTTTGAGCCGGACCAAAAATCTATTTTTAGTTATCTGTTGCCCAAGCATCTAAAGGCTCAACTCTGGAGAATTTTATTAGAGTCAAACGCCGCTGAATTTGGTGCGCAGATGACGGCTATGGATAACGCAACTACTAATGCCAAGGAACTTATCAGAACTTTGCAGCTTAAGTATAACAAAGAACGTCAGGCGGCTATTACAAAAGAAATTTTGGAAATTGTCTCCGGTGCCAACGCTTTAAAAGCTGAGTAGTTAAAAAATGTTTGAAGACTTATCTCTTAAAATAGATACTGCCTTAAAAAAAGTTCGCGGACAGGGCAGGCTTACTGAAAAAAATATTTCCGATACTTTAAGAGAGATACGCCGTGTTCTTTTGGATGCTGATGTAAATTATAAAGTTGCTAAAGATTTTATTGAGAGCGTTTCTGCTAAAGCTCTGGGAAAAGAAGTAATCGCTTCAATTACACCCGGTCAATTGATAACGAAAATTATTTATGACGAATTAACGATTCTATTAGGCGGCAGTCATAATGAAATAAAATTAAATGGATCGGGGATTACAACTATTTTAGTTGTGGGACTTCAGGGTTCAGGTAAAACTACATTTTGCGGAAAGCTTGCAAAAAGATTAACGGAGAACGGTAGAAAAGTTTTACTTGCTGCGGCAGACGTTTATCGTCCCGCTGCTGTAGAGCAATTGAAAATTTTAGGCGAACAAATAAAAGTTCCGGTTTTTTCCTTGGAAGAAAGAAATGCGAGAAAAGTTGCTGCCGAAGCTATTTCTTTTGCCAAAGAAAAAAATTATGACACAATAGTTATTGATACTGCCGGTCGTCTTCATGTTGACGAAGAGATGATGACGGAGGTTGCAGACATTAAAGAAATTGTAAAGCCGGCTGAGTCTTTGTTTGTTGTAGATTCCATGACCGGGCAGGATGCGGTAAACTCTGCGAAGGCGTTCAACGAAAGAGTTAACTACGACGGAATTGTTCTTACAAAATTAGACGGCGATGCAAGAGGCGGCGCAGCGCTTTCAATACGTGCTGTGGTTGGTAAGCCGATTAAGTTTATAAGCAACGGCGAAAAATTAAGTGCGCTTGAAATATTTTTCCCGGACCGGCTTGCTTCCAGAATTTTAGGAAAAGGCGATATAGTTTCGCTGGTAGAAAAGGCTCAGGAAAGCATTGATGAAAAAGAAGCCGAAGAGCTTGAGGAAAAATTAAGGAAAAATAAATTTGATTTTGATGATTTTCTTAAGCAAATTAAAGTTATAAAGAAAATGGGTTCTTTGTCGTCGCTGCTTGGAATGATTCCAGGGCTTGGCAATCAGCTTAAAAACGCGAAGATTGATGAGAATGCGTTTGGAAAAGTTGAAGCCATAATAAATTCAATGACAAAGCAGGAAAGAAAGTCGCCGAAGATTTTGAATGGCAACCGCAGAAAAAGAATTGCACGGGGCAGCGGAACTTCAATTCAGGATGTGAACAGACTTATAAAACAGTTCGGCGAGATGCAGAAGATGATGGGCAGGTTTTCAAGAAATGGATTTGGAAAATCATTAGAAAATTTTAAATTTAATTGATACGTGAATAATATTTGGAGGTTCAAATAATTTGGCAGTCAAATTAAGACTAAGAAGAATGGGTAAGAAGAAGCAACCGGTATATAAACTTGTTGCTGCTGACTCAAGATCACCTAGAGATGGAAAGTTTATAGAATCTATAGGACTATATAATCCTTTAACGCATCCTTCTACTTTAGAAATTAAAGAAGATCGTGCGTTGTATTGGCTGGGCGTTGGCGCGCAGCCGACAGATACTGTAAAAAGTTTGTTAAGACAAAAAGGAATAATTCTAAAAAGAGAATTAAGCCGCCGTGGTGTTTCAGACGAAGTTATGCAAGCAGAACTTGAAAAATGGGCTAAGGTTCGTGAGGCTAAGTTGATGAGCGCATCTTCGAAGAAACGCTCTAAGAAAGAAGTCGTTTCACAAGAAAAGACTAATGCTAAAGTTGAAAATATTGAAGACGGTACAGCAGAAGTAAAGGGCGCTGCTTCTGAAGAAAATACTGCCGGGTAAGTGGATTTTCCTCAAACCCGGAAGTAACTGTACATTATTTCTAAAAGCTCCCATGCTGTAAATTATAGGAGGCTTCTTTCTATGAAAGAATTCATTGAATTTATCGCTAAGCACCTGGTAGATAATCCTGAGGGTGTTGTGCTTGAAGAAAAAACCCCCGAAGAAAACAAAGTTGTGCTTTCTCTGAAGGTGCAAGCCGACGACGTTGGTAAGGTTATCGGTAAGCAAGGAAAAACTGCTCAAGCAATGAGAACTCTTCTTACTGCTATTGCCGCTAAAGAAGGCAAGAGAGCTATTTTAGAAATCTTGGATTAGCCGTTAATCCAACTTTTTTGTGAATGAATATTTCCTAATTGCTAAAATCGATTCGGCATACGGCAAGGAAGGCTTTGTAAAAATCTCTTCCTTCTCGGATTTTCCTGAAAGATTTCTTCATCTTCAAAAAGTTTATATAGACTTCTTTGATGATAAAAAGGAATTCTTTGTCGAAAATGCTCTTAAAAAAAAGAAAGGATTGATTTTAAAATTTAAAAATTTTGATTCTCAGGACGATGTCCAAATTCTGATCGGCAAAGAAATTTTTGTGGATGAGCGGAATTTGACACCGATACCTGAAGATCAATATTACATTCACGATCTTATTGGCAGCAAAGTTTACCGTAATGGAATTGCGCTCGGAATAATTATCGATGTTCTTTCCTATCCGGCGAACGATGTTTATGTTATTGATAGTAATGGAAAAGAAATTTTAGTGCCGGCTGCTTTGGAATTTATTGAACGCTTTGATCCGAAAAATAAAGTTTTGATTTTGAAGCCGGGCGACAGTTTGTATGAAGATGATGAGGATTGATATTATATCCGCAGTGCCTGATCTGCTTTTAAGCCCGCTTAATACCAGCATAATTAAAAGAGCGCAGGACAAAGGTAAAGTAAAAATCTTTATCCACAATTTAAGAGATTACGCTTTTAATAAGCACAAACAAATTGACGACAAGCCCTTTGGCGGTGGTCCGGGCATGGTTCTTAAACCGGAACCGTTCTTTGAATGTATTGAAAAACTTCTGCAGGAAAGAAGCTACGATCATATAATCTTTACTTCTCCCAAAGGAAAATTATTTGATCAGAAAACAGCTAACAAATTTTCTCTCGCGGAAAATATTCTCCTTGTTGCAGGTCATTATAAAGAGATAGACGACAGGGTTAGACAAAAATTTGCCACGGACGAAATTTCAATCGGCAATTTTGTTTTGACCGGCGGCGAGCTTCCCGCTTTGATAATTACCGATGCGGTTATCCGCGTCATTCCCGGAGTTCTGAACGACAGCGAATCTGCTTTGGACGATTCGTTCCAGGACGGCGAAAAAATCGAAGCGCCTTATTATACGCGCCCTGCTGAATACAAAGGAATGAAAGTACCCGAAGTTTTACTTTCGGGAAATGAAAAAGAAATTAAAAAATGGAAAGACGAGCAGTCTCGAATTTTAACAGAAAGATGGAAAAATTTTAATAATTAGTGAGTGGAGTAAAAATGGTTGATGTAAATAATATATTACCAGATCAAATTAAAACTGATATGCCTAAGTTTAATCCCGGCGATCATATTAGAGTTCATGTACGAGTTATCGAAGGCGATAAGGAAAGAGTCCAGCCCTTTGAAGGCGACGTTATAAATATTAGAGGCGCGGGTGCGACAAAAACTTTTACGGTTAGAAAGATTGCGAGCGGCGTCGGCGTCGAAAGAATTTTCCCTTTTCATTCGCCTAAGATTGCAAAGATTGAATTGCTCAAAGAAGGCGGCGTTAGAAGAGCGAAACTCTATTACCTCAGAAACCTTTCCGGTAAAGCTGCAAGAATTAAAGCCAAAGCCTAATATCTTTGGTCTTTTATATAGAACTGTAAGGGCATAACTTTTATGCCCTTATTTTTTCTCCCGATAATTATTTATCACCATAATGAAATTATATTTCCCCGATAATATTTTTTCCAGGTTAATTAAAGAAGCGCTGCCCGAAAACCTTAGTCGTGAAATATCTTTCGTCCCTTCGGCTATGGCTGCGGGTAAAATTGCAGGCGATTCAAATTCAGCCGGACTTATTCCCACCATTGATTTAATTAGACATAAAGATCTTTTTATTTCCAAAAGATTCGGGATTACTTTTGAAGGATCCCTCTGCAACTCTTACATTTATTTCAATACGCACGAAAAAAATATAAGCGAGCTTTTTATAAGCGGCGACGTTTCTTCGATGGAAGTAATCCTTGCAAAAATATTATTTGAAGAAGTCTATGAATCCGAAGTCGAAATAAAAATTTCAACGGATATTTCTAAGCTGAGCGACAAAAACTTCATGCTTATCGGCGATGAAAACTTTGATTATAAAAATTATTCCAGCGGGATTAGCTTTGCCGAGGAGATTGAAGATGCGTTTTCTATCCCATACGTTAATTTTGTTTTCGCTTCGTCATCGGATAATCTTATCAGAGAATTGAACAAGCAGCTTGAAAACATCGGCGCAGTAATTTATGATAAAATTGAGAGCGGCGATTTCGGCTCCGGCTTGCCCGCCGAATCGAAAAAAAATATTGCGGATAATTTTTCGTCGTTTATCTTCGACTTAACCGAACAGGACGTTGAAGCGATAAACCAGCTTCTGCAGCTCCCATATCTGAAGGGAATAGTGGACGATATTACTGAAGTGAAATTTGTTTAACACCTGCCGGCATCGCAGTTAGATAAAATGCCATTTCCAATCGACAATTATTTTAAGACCGATACACTTTTAGTTTTTCATTTACCGGTATTGCGTGTTGGCTGGAGTCTTTGTTAGAATTTTTGGAATATTAATTCAGTAAACTTCTTACTTGATTCAAGCTGAGTTTCTATTTGTGAAATTAATTTAAGTCCGTGAATATTGCATAATTCAATAAACTTTGCTGAAGGAACAAATCCGAATACCTTGCTCAGCTTTTCCAGACTCTTATACCGGCTCGGAGTAACTTCCGGTATTTTTTCATTTGGCTGCTGAAGAACCGCTCCTAATACTCCTTTGGAATTTATGAATCTCGCGGCAATATTTATTGCAAGCTCTATGTCGACATATTCAAATATTAATCCGGCATACATTAAATCAACATTGCTTATCTTAAAATTTTCAGATGTAATATCCTGACAAACGTATTCTATATCCTTGAATCTTTTGTTATAACGATGTTTCGCTTCTTTTAGAAAATTCGGATTTATATCTACGCAAATAATTTTTTCCACTTCCTCGCTGTTTATCCTTTCCAAACCATTTCCGCCGGAACATCCTAATATTGCAACTGTCTTTGGATGAAATGATTCCAAAAGTTTAAAAAAATACTGCGATAAATATTGCGATTGAGCGACACTTGGCAAAGCCATATGATTTTCATAATCGCTTAATTCTATATCCAGCCAAATATTTTTCATAAAAGATTATTGCACTTCCGCTAACTAGCCGCCCATAATAAACGGGCAGCGGTGAAAAACCAACCCGAAGATTTAGCAAACCGCGCTTATTTTTCTTTGCATGAACGGTTTGTAAGTTAACTAGTTTAGTAAGGACATCTTAACAAGTTAGCCGATACGTAACGACTAACATTAAAATTGTACAAATGCCGAATGCGAATATGCTTTCGGCTTTATTCACAGTCGTCAGTTGAGGCTATGCGTAGTGCAGGGTTACAAGACACTTGCTTTTCCGATTACTGATAAATTTATTTATTGTATTAACTTTCATTTTAGCACCACTGACCGCATTACGCATAACCTTTGTTTAAAATATCAAGGATTTTAATTTATCGTAATACCCGAAATAGAGTATTGTAAGTGCTGTCATATTTACAAATCCGTGAGCCAGTATCGAGTACCAAAGATTTTTGTTGAATGCTAAAAAAATGATTCCGAACATTAATCCTACTAAACCAGTGCTTATAACACCACTCCAACCTTGATATAAATGACAAAGCCCAAATAAAATTGATGTAGCAATCAGTGCAAACAAATCACTGGTTTTATTTCCTTTCAAAAATTTTGATATTCTTGTAATCAGAAATCCACGAAATAAAACTTCTTCCATAAGTCCTCCAAGCACAAAACCAGCAACCATCCACGTCAAATATTTTTCAATACTGCTTAAATCTACTGCAGAAAGGTCAATTTTTGAACCCGTCAATTTTTCAATTATTGGATTAAAGAATATTTCTGTGGTCAATTCAATAAGCACACCTAAAAACAAACAAAGCGTAACCAGGGTGAACAAATTTTTTGGTCGTTTCACACCGATTGACTTGAGCAATTCCTTTCTGTTCTTGCTAACTCTTAAATACAGGATAACAATGGTTATCGAAAGTATTTCGCCGTATTCTCGAAATGCCATTATTAATAGGATAGATAATACTGTAATTATCAATTCCAATTTTTCTGTGATCATATTTTTAAATACACTCATATGTTACCTTGTTGGAATAGGTTAAATTATGCTCAACATCTTGAAAATATATGTAATGCGTATTACAAGATATATTTCGGTTATCACGCATTGCATATGTCTTAATTATAATTAAAATCATTTTCTCCATTTTTATTTTTATAAACTACAAATTTTTATTATACCTAAAATATTTGTTTAGCTTATAACGATTTCTATCTTACTTACAATTTGAGCCAGAGGCACATCCGCCTCCGGAGGAAATTAAAAAATAAATATTGTTCTTACTAGCTCATTATCCGGCGGCTCACTCGAGCCGCTTAATATTATTCTTTAACTCTGACTTAACTTTTTTACTTACCTGCTTGTCCGCCAACCGGCGGATGCGCCTCTGGCGCATTAAAGATGTTAAAAGTAACATACACTTATCGATTCGTTTCTCTTTGAAAATTTCCTCTGAATAATCTGATATATGTTTGCAGTAGAAATTCGGTCATAATTGAATCTTTGGCAAACATATTGAATTTTGCTTCGCTAAAGGTCGGATCAGCATCCATACCGCTGTTATAAAAAACTGCTCCGCGAACTGAATCATTTATTGAATAGCATATCCATTCGTTTGAAATCTTAGTAACATTTAAACCCGGCGGCACTTTTACCGGATTATTTCCATCTGTGTTAAAATTTTCATCCCATTTTTTCATAGCGTCAGGGAAATATGGTGCTGCATTACTAAGTATGCATCCAAAACATGCCGGGATGTAATGAAAAACAATATTTGGCTTGCCGTCCGGGAATCCGTTTTGAGGATATAGCTTAACTAATATAGTTCCGTCTTCACCTGCCTGACCAAGCCCGGTCCAATTATTAGGTCCTATCCAGACAAAACCGGCTGCACCATAGGCGCCAATCCGTTGTAATATTCCTATTGGTCCGCTAACTTTAATTGACCTAGGATACGAATATTGTTCCGAATCAGGACCTTGCGTATCTAAAACTTTGACTACTAGTTTGATCGAATCCGGCTGCATATCATAACTTGAATTAGTTGCCCTATCATTAACTTCTTCTTTTTTCTTATTAATAAAAGTAGAAATTTCTTTTGTACACCCGGCAAAAAGTGAAGTAAAAATTACTAATATTAAAACTTTTGTCATGACTTTAAAAAAATATAATTAGAATAAATTATTGCTGCCTAACGATGTGGCGCCTAAGCCGAAGCCCTGCACAACAATGTTTAATTGACAATACATATATAACAATTAGAACAAACTTTTTTAACAGTATAACCTTTAACAAGAATGATTACGCGGAACGACTACCCTTAAAACAGCATGAAAGCCAAATGCGAAAACACTTTCGGCTTGAGGCACTTGTTACAAGGCGTTTATTTATTCTCGTATTAATCTTTCTTGTAATAGCTTTTGCATATCTCTACGACCATCTAAAATACAATGAATAAAAACTACTTCTTCAATAATTTGGTAAATGATACGATACGGTTTATAACTTAGTTCTAGGAAATTATCTATTCCAAGTAAACTTAATTCAGGAGGGACATGACCACGATTTGGGTATTCTTGAATGGACAAACATTTCTCATATAATTTTGAGTACAATTTTTCAGCTTTTTCTTCTGAATCATTGAAATAAACATATTTATAAATTTCAAATAAATCTTCTTCAGCAGAAGAAACAATATTAACTTTGAACTTCACGCTGTCCCCGTTTAAAATCATTTATACGCTTTCGAACATTGTTAAAAGATTTATCTAATGACTTATATTTACCTTTTTTTATTTCTCTCCCGCTTAATGCAAGAATTTTTAACAGAGCAATGCTCTCTTGCGTCTTTTCGTATATCTTGACATCTTGAAGAATGACTTTTGCTTCGCCGTTATGTGTAATAACTAATGTTTTCTGATTTTCTACAACATCCCTTACAACTTCGGAAGCATGAGTTTTTAAATAACTTATTGGTTTTACAGCTTCACTAAATTTCATCTTATTTCCTTTTTTGTTACGACTACAATATAGCCCTTATAGTAGTCTAATTCAATACGAATACCAAATCAGTACTCAAGTAGACCTTGCGCCTAAGCCGCAGCCCAGAGCAAAAGGCTGACTTAGAACTACAATGCCGACAATTATTATTAAATTTCCATAGTACTACAACTTAGAACAAGAAAGCTGACACGGACTTACCACCTAAGAAAATTTCTCAAATGCCGCGTGCGAAAAGGCTGTAGGCTTGAGGCGCTGGTTAGCCCCGTTATTTTTTAATTTATAATATTCTTAAACTTAATTTCTTTCCAACAGCTTCCAAATATTGTTTCAGTGTTGAAAGTCGAATATCTTCAGAATGATTTTCAATCCTAGATATTGCTGATTTTTTAGTCTTTAGTTTCTTAGCAAGTTCATCTTGTGTTATCCCGGCTTGTTCTCTTGCTTGTTTTAATAATACCCCTATCTTAAAGTTTTCGTATCCTTCTTCAAATTTTTTTGCGAATTTTTTATCCTTTGCTTTTCTATTCGATATATATTTTTCTAAGTCATCCATTACTTTTTCCTTTCATAGTATTCTTTCTTTCTTTGCTCAGCTAATTTTATTTCTTTATCCGGTGTCTTTTGAGTCTTCTTTAAAAATGCGTTAGTCAATATTATTTTGTTCGATTCATAAAATCCCAGGAACCTAAAGGTATTGCTTCCATATTGAGCTCTAATTTCCCAAATATCATCAGTGCTTTTAATTTCTTCAAATATTCTTCCGGTACTCTGTCTAAGTCTCTTACCAATCTTAGAGTCCAGGCAACTTTTTTGGCTTCCTTGAAATTCAATGAGTCAATGAATTCTTCTACAGGAGAATGCCCGCTTAATGCCTTATAAAACTCAATTTCTTTCACAAGTTAAAGGTAAACATATTTGTGAACACTATCAATATTAAATCTGACTTTCTGTTGGGGGCTAACGCTTTCTATCTTACGCAATAGTTTGAGCCAGAGGCTCATCCGCCTCTAAAAAATAAATATTATAGGATGCTGGGAAAAACAAAAATAAGGTAACGATTCTAGAACTGACACAAATATTAACAGCTATCTTAAAAGCTCACATATTGGTTTTATAATCCTTACCTTTCAGATATAAATAAAGACTTTTGCAACAGTTCTTTGCCTTCTGGCTTATAATACGAATCACTGATGTTGAATTATCGTAATAATATAGTTCTTATAATTTACTATTATCTGTACTTTTTATGAATAATTTTTTGATTGAGAAGAAGGATAAAAATGAAAATATAAAAAAACTTATAGAAGCAAATAAAATTCTCCATAATTCTCCAGAATCAATACTTTTTATTAATACAAAAAATGTAAAGAACAGCATCAATAATGGTAAAAATACTATTCTATGAGCTTTTGCTTTTTTATTCATAATATTATCTCTTTCTATTCAATGACTTTATATAGGCAAAAAACTTTGAAAATAATTCATCTTTACTAAATTATAACTGTTGCAAGTTATATTTATATAAAAATGCTTACAGAAAATTCTGTAATTAAATAAGAATGAAAAATTTTGTAAATATTTTCTTTTCCGGAATACTATTTCTTTTGACAATTGATTTACTAAACTACCCAACGATTTCTATCTTACACAATAGTTTGAGCCAGAGGCTCATCCGCCTCCGGAGGAAATTAAAAAAAATAAATATTGTTCTTACTTGCTCATTATCCGGCGGCTCACTCGAGCCGGTGAATATTATTCTTTAGCTCATCCTTGACTTTTTACTTACCTGCTTGTCCGCCAACCCGCGGATGCGCCTTTGACGCATTAAATAAGTTATACCACAACTTACTTTGTATCTTCTTCTTTTAGTAATTGTTTAAAATTCTTAATTGAAAGTATCGATATCCTTTTTATTTCTACCCGGTAAATGATTCTATATTCTCCTTCATATACTTCGCGTATTTCCTCTCTATTTGCTTCTGGAACAATCCTTCCTCTTAGTGGATTTTCATGAAGTGTCTCAACTTTGTCAAAAATCCTTTCAACCAACTTTTGTGCATCTGGAACATTATCCCTCGAAACATATTCAAATATTTGGTCTAATCGCTCCATTGCTAAGGGAGACCAGGATATTTTCATCTTTGGAATTTCTTAACAAATCTTTTCTTTACTTCTTTATGAGATATTTCCATACCTTGCTTAATTTGTTCTTCGGCTAATCTTATATCTTCTAAAACATCTATTTTATCTATTATGGATTGATATTCCGCTACATCTAAAAGTATCGCAGAACTTTTTCCGTTTTGAGTTATAATAAGAGGTCGTTTAGTCTTTTTCACCTTATCAAAATAAAATGCTACTTTGGAACGAAATTCTGATAGAGGTTGAATATCTTCATCTAATTGTATTTTATGCATATCTTCACCTAACTCTATATTGTGCTCTTAAATGTACAAGATTTTGCACAATACTTCAACGTTGATTTTCTTTACCTTTTGTGGTATAACGATTTCTATCTTACTTACAGTTTGAGGCAGAGGCTCATCAGCCTTTGACTGAAATTAAAAAATAAATATTGTGCCTTCCTATTTACAAGAGTAAATTTTCTCTGCCCGACACAGGCAGTAAACCAAATCAAAAATATTTAGGAGTATTATTATGAACTCTAAATCCCTCGAAACAAAAAGGCATTTTATAAACGGCAAAACCATTATCGGCATAGACCCGGCTAAGAAAAATCATCAAGCCGTCATTATCGATTCCGTAGGTGTACCTATCGGCAGCACCTTCAAATTTAACAATACTTTTAATGGTTTTCATCAAGAACTTTTCCATAAGCTTAATTCTTATATCTCTGATTTATCTACGGATAGAGTTGTCTTTGCCGTTGAGATCTCAATTAACCTTTGGCAGAAACTCTGCTGCTTCCTTTGTAATAAGGGCTTCACCGTCCTTATGGTCAGTCCTTTATTCACTCACCATGAAAGACCTAAGATAAATAATAACTTCTCACGCACCGACCCTAAAGATGCTCTGGCTGTTGCTAACTGTGCAAGGCAAGGCTACTTTAACTTCTACCGCCGGTACCCTTCAAACCAGAATGCCATGCACCGCCTTAGTATTACTTACGACAAGCTTAAATGTCACATGACTCAAACCAAGCAGCGCATCCGCTCTCAGGTTGAGCTTATCTTCCCGGAGTTTACCCGTGCCCTGGACCTTGATACCGATACTGCAAGATACCTTCTGTCAAAATATATTACTCCTAATGACTTCCTCAATATGAATGTCTTTCTTGAAGTACCCGAAGTCATGAAGGTATCTCAAAGACAGCACAGCCAAGCTACTCTCAAAGCCCTTAAAGATGCTGCAAAACAAAGCATCGGCATTAATTTATCCAATGAAGAAATTATCTCCGAAAGAATTACCCTTAACTGCTGGCTCGGGCAGTATGTTTTACTAAAAGAACAAATCAACTACCTCTTAGATGAGCTTATTGCTTTGGCAGAAAATACTCCTTACTTCAGCATAATAACTTCTCTTAAAGGTATCTCTGATATTACCGCCTCAAGATTTATTGCCGAACTTAGAGACTTATCCTACTTTGACCATTACAAAAAAATAGAAGCAATCAGCGGATTAAATCTTAAACTCTCACAGTCCGGGCAGTACACCGGCTACCGCCGGATTACTCACATCGGCAACCACAGACTTAGAGCAGTTATTTACTCAATGGCTGAGGAAACAAAGAACCACATCCCCGAGGTAAGGATACGTTATCTAAAACGCCAGATGAAGCAGCCCAGATACCGTAAGAATGTTATTGCCTCAGTCTCTAATCTTCTTAAGCTGATTGTTGCTCTTATAAAAGAAGAACATAAGTATCAGTACAAAGAAGACAAACAAAAAGAGCTTATAGAACTTGAGAAGAGATACAAAGAGTTTAAGGAAAAGAAAAAGAATTATAAAAAGTCAGCTTAAACAAAAGCTGTTCTGTTCTTTCTCATAGGTACTGTTTAATCATAATCAAAAGTATAAAACAAAAAGTTTTGGCATATATCCTTTTATTTTCAAGGAGCCTTGGATGACCGCACGCTTAGCCGCATAAGAGGTCGCAATAAACAGCGGCGCTCTGAATAACTGATAAGGCGGTTCATCCCGGTTCCTCCGGATCGAATAAGATAATTTGTATAACACTAAATTATATTTTAGAAAACGGTAGTAAGACTGGATCGGAGGCATCGGTAAGCCGGGATAAATCATCAAGGTAACTTTTTCTATAAAATACTTACGGGATAACTATGCCCTTACTTACGGAAAGGTACGCGCTCAAATAAACTAA
>JAKAKL010000039.1 GCA_021824565.1 Bacteroidota bacterium
ATATCCCGAATCACCTTCCGAATGGCATTCAATACATTTGGAATCTTTTCCCACGCCGATCATTTCATCATTCGGCTTAAGGATTAAATGATTGCTGTGACATTGTTCGCATCCGTGAAAGTTTTTTTCTTGAAACGCTTTTGCCATAGGAGACTGACTGAAATAGTCCATATTGCTGGCGTGGCATGTTCCGCACACATGTGAAACAGAAGCGACTCCAGGAGGCTGAGCGCCGTGGTTCCCGTGACAGTCATTGCATGCAGGTGCGCCGAGGTCCCGATTCTTTAGAAGAGCAATACCATGAACACTTTTAGAATATTCCTCAAGCGGATTGTTCGGCAGATTATATTTTTTCATTAACTCATTATTGCCGTGACATTTATTGCACGTGCCGGGAATATTCAATTTGTAGACCGTAGATCTGGGATCCTTTACGGCGATTATTCCGTGAGCAGTATGACAACTGGAGCAGTCGGCAACGTTTTGGTCGCCTTCCAGAAGTTTTTTACCGTGCATGCTTGTGAAATATTGAGAGACTTGGTCTGTTGCAATACGCGGCTGATATATCCTCATATAATTTATATTGGAGTGACATTTGCCGCAGAATTGTGGAATCTCTTTTTTGCTTGGGGCGCCCACAAAACCTTTCGATTTACTCATTGCCACATCTTGATCGTCGCTGTCCGGATCTCCGCCATGGCAAGAAGCGCAGGTTAAATTTGCATGCCGGTGAACATCGTTTTCGCTAAAATCTTTCGGAACATTGTCTATCTCCGTATGGCATGATAAGCAGTGATCTTTTTTAGCAGTCTGTTTTATTTTACTCTCTTTCTTCTCCGGTTCAGCGGTTCCGTACAATAAAAAAATTGTGAGTGAACTGGCCAGTAAATAAAAAAATCTTTTTCGCATTTTGAGTTCCCTATAATAAATAACCCAATACTGTCATTACTATAATAAATGCTACTGCAATTATCCCAATTAATTCAAGCGGCTGAATTTTCCAATTTGGTCTCTGTTTAATCTTAATATATGGAATTAACATCCATATCAGTCCCACAACTCCGAAGAATAGAACTCCCAACAGTTCGCCTTCCAAGAATAAAATATGTGCAGGCAAAAGCTTTAAGGATTGGAACATAAACATGAAATACCATTCGGGACGAATACCTTCGGGCGCAGAAGCAAACGCATCTGCTTTGTTGCCTATCTCCCATGGAAAATAAAGTGCAAGAAAAATGAGGATGTTGAAAACAATTACCCAAAGAAGCAGATCCTTTAAAGCGAAATCAGGGAAAAACGGAATATATTTTTTCTTTTCCTCAGGGAGGTTTCTAAAATGTTCCGGCTCATGCATTCCCTGCCTTTGAATGAAAAGAAGGTGTAAACCCAAAAACACCGTGAAGATCGCAGGAAGTATTGCCACATGGATTCCAAAAAATCTGGATAGAGTGGCGCCCGTAACATCTTCACCGCCCCTAAGCAAAATTTTGAGCGGCTCTCCTATCACAGGAACAACCCCCACTATATCGGTCCCGACTTTTGTTGCAAAGAATGCCAGTTCGTTCCAGGGCAACAGATAGCCGCTAAATCCGAACGCCAATGAAAATACTAATATTATAAATCCTGTAACCCAGGTTAACTCTCTCGGTTTTTCGTATGCTTTGGAAAAGAAGACGCTGAACATATGAATGAATGCGAAGAGGACAAGTAAATTTGCCGACCAGCTGTGTACATTTCTGATAAGCCATCCAAACTTCACTTCGGTCACAATGAAGCGCACACTTTCATAAGCGCTGTCTTCCCCCGGTCTGTAGTATAAAAGAAGAAGAATTCCGGTAAACAACTGAACAAGAAATAAAAAGAGCGTAACGCCGCCCATATAATACCACACAGAATGACGATGAGCAGGAACTTTTTTATGTTCGAGAAGATTGCGCACCGGAGTAAGATCATATCGCTCGTCAATCCATGAGATTATTTTTGATCCGAATTTATTCATCACTTTTTATCCCACTTTAGTAATTACAATCTCATCTTTAACCACTTTTACATCATACGCATCAAGCGGGCGAGGAGGCGGACCAGAAATATTTCTGCCGCTTAAATCATAAACTCCGTTGTGGCATGCGCACCAGATTTGTTTAGTATCTGATTTATACTGAACTATGCAGTCTAGATGAGTGCAACTAGCAGAAAGAGCTTTATACTGTTTGTCCTCAGTTTTAATAAGAATAACAGGCTTCCTTCCGAATTTAATAATTTTAGAACTGTTCGAAGGGAAATCCACATCCTTTCCCGCTTTCACAGAATTTACTTTTGGTTCGGCGCTTTTTGGCGGATTTAAATAGGAAACTATAGGATAGAAAATTGAGAAAACACCGCCGATGCCACCGAGTCCTAAAAGCGTATTAAGAAACTTTCTTCTATCTAATTTCATAGGGATATATTTTAATTAAAAAAAGTTTTAATTGGTTTTAGCTTCCTCCCAAGGGGGAAGCAGTTTAGTTAATATGAACAATATAACAAATGGAAGAGCCAATATCGCAAGCCCGGCCAACAAACCTTCAAGCCCAAAAAAGGTCATCTTATAGACCGTTAATCCTCTAAAGCTCTTTGAAAACAACTGGCCGCCGATAACAATATTCCATCTGGTTGTAAAGATGCCAATTTCCACAAGAATTGCAGCAATAAAATAGATCATCTTTTTCAGTTCTGCGGGAGATTTCATGATTTTCATTACGGCAATCATTCCCAGCGGTATTAACATACCCATAATCACCTGAATAACGACGAGGCTTACGAACAGTTTATCCGATACGAGGTAAGCCAGAATTTTTATCGATTCTTCCGATTCATAAACGCGGTGAATAAAATCCAGAGATTCTAAAGTGAAGTCAATAATCATTACATAAAACAGGAAGCTTGCTAATTTATCAAGACATGCAATATCCAATGTCTTTCCGCGGAAGGGAGTTACAATCATATAGATTATTAAAACCATTCCAATGCCGGAAACAATTGCCGAGAATAAAAATACAATGGGCATAAGAACGCTGGACCACCAGGGATTTGCTTTGATGGACCCGAAAATAAATCCGACATAACCGTGCAAAAGAAAAGCAGAAGGAATACCAATAATTGTAATTATCTTCACCCATTTTTTATCGAACTTAACAGCTGCATCAGAAACGTCCTTCGAGAAGAGAGAAATTGCCCGGTGAATCCATTTCTTAATTCCTTTCTCTTTTTCTGCCCAGTGTATAATGTCTTTCCTGTATTCAAACCAAATTTCCAGGCAGAGGACTGCCATCAAGTACCACGCATAAACAAATCCGAACATAGCCATCGCAGAAGTGCTGTTTGGAGTAACCAAAATTTCTAAAGCTCTTTCCGGGTGTCCAAGATGCGCCAGAAGGGGCAAGGGGGCTACCAGTAAGAATGAAAGAGCGGTGAGCATTGCCAGCCGGTATGTTGGCTGAAGTTCTTTTACGTTAAATACTTTAACTAGCGAAGCCAAAATAAATGCGCCGGCAACCAATCCGGTTAAATAGGGATACAAGACAATCAACAGACCCCAATGGAGTTCAACTTCGTTAGGGAAGATGTATCCCCAAACATCTCTTAGTAATGGCGTTAAATGTTGTACGATCTCTTCCACGTTATTTTACCTCCATATCTAAATTGGCATAATATACTTTTGGCTCTGTGTTGAGAGAAGGCTTAAGTACTCCGATTTTATTCATGCGAAGGAACCGAACCAGCGGACTTGCTTTTTTGTTGAGCTCACCAAAAATTCTT
>JAKAKL010000061.1 GCA_021824565.1 Bacteroidota bacterium
ATCCCGATACTAATATTTTGGTAGTCGGATATACAGACGCAACAGGAAAAGAGGATTATAATATGAAGCTTTCCGATCAGCGTGCCAAATCGGTTGTGGATTATACATCATCACAGGGAGTGGATGGAAAAAGATTTACTTATAAAGGACTTGGACCTCAGGAGCCTGTAGCATCAAATGATACACCGGATGGGAGACAGCAAAACCGACGTGTAGAAATCGCGGTTTTTGCGAATGAGAAATTGAAATCCGCTGCAGAGAAAGGATTGTTGAAATAAAATTATAAACTGCCGTTGATGATAATTTTTGATTAAAAATTCTTTATTGATCGAGCTTAGATGTTGTATTATATAATTTGACACTTAATTCAAATTGCTATTTTTTGGTTCATTGTTTAGATTAAACCGCAATTAAACAAATCGTAAAGGAGTATCTATATGAAAAAATTTTTTGTCGTCATTCTAATTCTTTCTTTTGTATCCGTAAATGTATTCACTCAAGCCCAAACAAAAAAGAAAGTTGAAGAGAAAGCAAAAAAAGAAGTAGTAAAGCCTGCTGAAAAGAAAGCGGCAGAGAAAAAAGCCGAAGTTGCCGAAAAGAAATCTGCTGTTGAGAAAAAAGTAGCAGAGAAAAAGGCAGAGGGCGTTGAAAAGAAAGAAGCCGTAGAAAAGAAGGTTGCAGAGAAAAAATCCGAAGCCGCCGAAAAGAAAGCTTCGGTTGAGAAGAAAGTAGCAGAAAAAAAGGCAGAAGGCGTTGAAAAGAAAGAAGCTGTAGAAAAAAAGGTTGCGGAGAAAAAAGCTGAAGTCGGCGAAAAACTGAAAAAAGACGGCACTCCGGATATGAGATTTAAAGAAAATAAAGAGAAAGCCGCCCCGGCAGGCCCAACCAAGAAAGACGGGACTCCGGATATGCGCTACAAAGCAAACAAGGAAGATGCCAAGAAAAAATAATTTCTTTCATATTTTAATTTTAAGCCAGACTTATGTCTGGCTTTTTTATTGATTTAAATTTATTCCACTATTTGATATGCGGCTGTGAAGAATGAACTTGCGTAGATAAATGATAAATTGTAAAAAACGATCTAATCCCGGCTGGTACAAGTGAAGTCATTTCAACTGACCGATCCTTTTACTAATTAAATAATTTCTCTAATTTACAGACAAAATTAATTCCCGATTCAACATGTTTACTGTCCTGCAGGAACAGATATTAAAAAGAGTCAAACTTACTAAAGAGGAATTAGCTCTCGCCAAAACATTTTTTATTCCTAAAAAAGTAAGAAAGAGGCAATTCATTTTGCAGGAAGGTGAAGTTTGCAAATCTCTTGCATTTATTTCCGAGGGTTGCCTGAGAAACTATTCCGTAGATGATAAAGGGGAAGAGCATATAATCCGCTTTGGAATCGAAGGGTGGTGGCTTTCGGATATGCACAGTTTTACAACCGGCTCCCCTTCCATGAGCAGCATTGATGCAATCGAAGATTCCGAACTGCTGCTTTTGGAAAAATCATCTTACGATAAGCTTTGCGCGGCAATACCGAAGATCGAGCACTATTTTAGAATTCTTCTAGAGAATACAAACAGCGCGGCAATGAAAAGGATATCGGACCTGATCAGCGTTCCCGCAGAAGAACGATATCTTAACTTCCTGAAGACCTATCCAGAAATTACACAACGCGTTCCGCAGAGCCAGATCGCTTCTTTCCTGGGAATTACACCTCAATCATTGAGCCGGATAAGAAAAGAACTCTCCGAGAAGAAGTAATTTACCGTTAACATAGGTTAACAATTTTTCTTACCGTGTGTGAATGCTTCCGGTACAACTGCAATATAT
Source organism: Bacteroidota bacterium (assembly GCA_021824565.1). Classification (GTDB taxonomy): domain Bacteria; phylum Bacteroidota; class Ignavibacteria; order Ignavibacteriales; family Ignavibacteriaceae; genus FEN-1297. Next base: position 1,834 of record JAKAKL010000061.1, read on the forward strand.
TTTTCGGCTGTAAAAATTATCATGTAAAATTAAAAGACAGCAGAAAAATGAAAACAACAATTGCAGTGATCGGAGCGGCGGGAAGAATGGGTTCCGGAATCTCTTCAAAATTGGCAGAAGCGGGATACAGAGTTCTGCTTGCCGGAAAAGATCAGTCAAAACTAGCCGATCTCTCAATCCGCATCAGAGAAAAATATTCCGGCGCAGATATTGACACACTCGACTGCTCAAAAGAAGCCAGTTGGGAAGCGGATATAATAATTCTTGCCGTTCCCTATTCAAAGGAAATCGAAATTGCCGAAAAAATAAAAGATGTAGTTACAGGAAAGATTGTCGTTAGCATCTCTAATCCCCTCAACCAGGGATTCGACGGATTAACCACAAATGCTTCAACCAGCGCGGCCGAAGAATTGGCAAATTTTCTTCCTTATTCAAAAGTAGTCAAAGCCTTCAATACGGTTTTTGCCGGATCGTTTAACCAGAATATTATGGCAGGTAATAAAATCGATTCATTTGTCGCAGGCGACGACGGAGAAGCCGTGGAGAGAGTTTCAAATTTAGTCAAAGATACTGGATTTAATCCCATGCCGGCCGGCAATCTTTCAGTAAGCAGAACGCTTGAAAATATGGCTCTTTTATTGATCCGTCTATCTATTAATAATAATTATAACGGCATGGCAGGATGGAAGGTTTTACATCCCGAATCATAATTGAAAACAAATTTTAGTCAAACAAAATAAATAATAACCAAAAGGAGAAACAAAATGTCAGCAAATACAAAATGGGTCATAGATCCCGCGCACAGCGAAATCCTATTCAAAGTAAAACATATGATGATCACTAATGTTAAAGGTGAATTCAGAAATTTTACCGCGGAGATGAATTCGGACGGTAATAATTTTTTGGCCGATTCAATAAAGGTTAATATTTCATCTTCTTCTATTTTTACTAATAATGACGACCGCGATGCACATTTAAAGAGTGCCGACTTTTTTGAAGTCGAAAAATTTCCTGAACTTACATTCGCAGGGACATCCCTAAAAAAAGTTGACGAAGAAAATTATCAGCTCAAAGGAATGCTCACAATGAAAGGGATAAGCAAAGAAGTCTCATTAGATGTCGAATTCGGAGGAATCAATAAGGATCCCTGGGGAAACGAGAAAGCAGGATTTTCGCTTACTGGCAAACTCAACAGAAAAGAGTGGGGCTTGAACTGGAATGCCGCGCTTGAAGCCGGAGGCGTGCTGGTGAGTGAAGAAGTGAAAATTAATGCCGAAGTTCAATTTGTAAAACAAGTTTAATTATCCGGAATTATTGCAGATAATCTTAAATCTTAATGATTGTTAAATAATAATGAATTTAAAAGAATTAAATAAACTGACAGACCCATTAGGCAGCACAGACAAAATGCCTGTGCTGTTTCTGGGTCACGGCAGTCCGATGAACGCCATCGAAGAAAATGAATTTGTGCAAGGATTTAGAGAAATCGGAAAGACAATTCCAAAACCCGCGGCAATTTTATGCATCTCTGCACATTGGGAAACTAACGGAACGTTTGCGACCGTAATGGAAAAACCGCGGACTATTCATGACTTCGGCGGATTTCCGGAAGAGTTGTATAGAGTTCAATATCCTGCACCCGGAAGTCCAACCCTTGCAGCCGAGACAAAAAAGCTGATTAAGAAAACAGAAGTTGGAATGGATACAAACTGGGGCCTCGATCACGGAAGCTGGAGCGTAGTAAAACATCTTTATCCTAATGCGGATGTGCCGATAATTCAATTGAGTTTGGATCATTTTAAGGGACCTCAGTATCATTTTGATCTTGCTAAAGAACTTGCCCCTATGAGAAAAAAAGGAATATTAATTGTCGGGAGCGGAAATGTAGTTCATAATTTGCGCCTGGTTGCATGGAATAAATTAAACGAACCCGGATTTGGTTATGATTGGGCAAT
>JAKAKL010000033.1 GCA_021824565.1 Bacteroidota bacterium
TAGTATGCGCTAACCCAGGGTTTACCTTGAGCGTGAAGTGAACTTATGATAAATGCCAGACTGAAGAATATGATCATTAATATTCTAAGCAGTCTTATCTTTTTTCTGATAGAGGTATTCTTCATCGTTATCTATAATTAAATGATTACATCAAACTGAGCTGAGTCCGGTTTCTCTGTGTCTTTGTTTGACTGCATGGATTTTAACTGGCGCTGATAAAGGAGTTCGCACAAAACATCGACAAAATTGTGGAGGTGAACTGTAAGATCGAAAACATAGTCGGCTCCCGCTTGTTTCCATTGGTTGGCGAAGTTACTAGATAGATTAGAGCTAAGAATAATGATGGTCATCTGCTTATTTAATCTTTTCAGTTTTTCAATTGCAGAACTGTTCAGTTTGTTTACTGAAAGCAAAAGCAAATCCGGGTTGAAGATTTTTATAAGTTCAAAGGCTCTATCTAAATCTTTTTCTTTTGCGGAAATCTCAATGCCCGAAATGGTACAAAGTATCGTTTGGATTTGTGAATCGACCAAATCCGAGTCGCTTGCTAAAATTAATTTCAAGTTATTTGTCATGGCTACTCTAAAAATTATTTGCTGCAAATTTATTTTATAGAATAAGCCGGCAGTATAGCACGACGTACGATATTTATGTATAAAAAATGTGGTGGAATCAGGTAAGTGAAATTGTGAATAGAACTGTCCCTAATTTGAAGCTTATAGTGTAGTATAAATGGAAGATAGTTTGTAGTACTTTTTACTTGGATGAAGAGTCCAAAATACTCTTAAATTAAAGATGGGATTTTCGGAGAAGAATGACCTGGAAGGAATATATGCGGGTTAAATAGAAAGGGAACGAATATACTGAAAGAATAGTCAGTCGATCAAATGATTTTCAATTGCGTAAAGAGTCAATTCGGCATTTGATTTCATATTCATTTTAAAAAGAATTCTTGCCCTGTAAGTGTTTACAGTTCTGATGCTGATAGAAAGCTTATCTCCAATTTCACTGACCTTTTTGCCGGAGGCGATTAGCCGCATTATCTGAAATTCTCTATCCGAAAGGGTTTCATGCGGCTTTTTATCCTGGTCTCTGTTTAATTCTGTAGCAAGCTTTTCTGCAAGAGAAGGAGTAATATATTTCCTGCCGGTAACCACTTGTCTGACAGCTTTAATTAATTCTTCCGGCTTTGTATCTTTTGTTAGATAGCCGTAAGCGCCTGCCTTTAAGGCACGTACTGCAAAACGTTCTTCCGGATGCATTGTTAGAACAAGGATCGGCAGTTTAGGGAAAAGCTGCCTGATATCGCTGATCAAATCCAGACCGCTTCTTCCGGGCATAGTAAGATCGGTAACTAGGATGTCAGGCTCTTCTCTTCTAAGTCCCTCAAGAACTTCATGAGGATATGCGGCATCGCCAATTACTTTTAAATCAATTTCTTCCTCTAAAATTTCTTTAACTCCCTTGCGGACTAGAGGATGATCATCAGCAATAAAAATTTTTATCATACAATAAAATTCTTAGTCGTTTTGATATGGAATAGAAACTATAACTTTAGTACCTTGCTCTTTCCCGGAAAAAATTTCGAACTGACCGCCGAGCGCAATGACTCTTTCGCGAATTCCAAGAATGCCGGAGGAAGTCGGATCTTTTAACTGGTCATCGTCCATGCCTTTGCCGTTGTCTGAAATATCGAGAATCATTTTTTGATTTATAATTTGCAAGCTGACGGAAACCGCATTAGCAGAAGCATGTTTTGCAACATTGGTCAGCGCTTCTTGAAAGATACGAAAAATTGCAGTTGAGGTGTTTTGATCCAGCACAATTTCGTGCTGCAGACGTTCTATCTTGCATCTGATTCCGGTGCGGTTTTCAAATTCCTGAGCTTGCCATTGTATAGCAGTCATTAAGCCAAGCTCGTCCAGAACAGCAGGGCGAAGTTCGGTAATTATTCTGCGGGTAGACTTTATTGTGGTTTCGAGAAGTTCGGAAATGGAGGAAATTTTTTCAAGCAAGGTCATTCTATTAAGAGGCTCGGCGACAGTCTTTGTTATAGATCTTCCGAGCAATGTCAAATCCATTCTTAGCGCTGTAAGCATCTGGCTGAATTCATCGTGAAGCTCTCTGGCAATTCTAGTGCGCTCTTCCTCTCTTGCTGCCTGCAAGTGCGCAGCAAGCGAACGCAACTGTGTTTCCTGCTCGCGAAGCTGATCGGAGATGATTTTATTTTTAGTAAGATCGCGGATGATAATTGAAAAACCATTCGGTTCAGAATTTTCATTAAAGAGAGTAGTAATAGTTACTGCTGCCCAGAGTTTTTGCTTTCCTTTTTTTTGAAGCCACAGTTCTTTCTCGAGTCGTCCTTTTTCTGAGGCAGTGGAAATTAAATTTAGCACTAATTTATCGTCTTCAGATTCTGAGCTGGAAAAAATAGACATATCTTTTAGAATAATTTCTTCTTCAGAATAGCCCATTACTCTTTCTGCGCCTAAGTTCCAGCTTATTATTCTTTTCTCCGAATCGAGCATAAAGATGGCGTAATCTTTTACGTCATCAATCAGTGATCTAAATCTTTTCTCGCTTTCGCGCAGCGCTTCCAATGTCAACTGCTGCATTAATTCTTTCCCTATATGACCGGTCATATCGCGTGCAATAAAGATTATTCTTTTTTCTAAACTTAAGTTGTTGTCTTTGCTTTCAGGCAGAAGCTTTGCAGTAAGTTCAATATTAATTAGCTGCTGATCTTTTTTAACAAGCTCGGTATTAAATATTGTAACCGAGTTAATATTCTTTAAGATTTTTTCGAGCTGGTTTTGGAACTTGATAACTTTATCTTGTGCGATAAGCTTTTCAAAAGACGGCAGATTAAAAATTTCGCCCACGTTGTAACCGCACATTGTGCAAAACGCTTTATTAACATAGAGTATTTGAAGATTGGAATTATCGACAACGAGGAACCCGATATCCAACTGGCTTTGGATAAGAAGCAGATTTTCACATAAACTTTGGTACTGAAGAAATTTAATTTCCGCTTTTGTTTTAGCATGCTCTTTCAATCTTTTTTCTAATATATTGGTAACAGCGGCAGGCAACCGGGAAAGGTTGGATTTGAGAATATAGTCGTCTGCACCGGCTTTAAGGCATTCTACAGCTACTTCATCAGATTGAGAGCCGGTAACAAAAATAAAAGGAATATTAATTTTATTTTTTTTTATGTATTCCAAAGCATCGATGCCAGAATAAGCAGGTAATGAATAATCTGCAAGAATAATTGATGGTTTAAATCTTTCAAGTTCAAAAGCAAATTTTTTAAAATTATCTACTCGAACAGCCATAAACTTTATTCCGCCTTTTTTCAACTCGCGCAAAAATAGTTCAGCGTCCGGTTCGAAGTCTTCAAGAATAAGAATTTTTAGTTTTTCATTTCTTGACTTTATAGGAACCGTTCGCGGTTGTGCTTTGCCATTTTTTTCGATTAAAACAGACATCAAAATATATTATTATGTTAAACAAAAGCAGCACGTTAAAGCGCAAACTAAATTGCATCTTGTTAATTTTTATATCCATAGAGAACTATTCTTAATTACAACATTACAACATATAAGATACAATATGTATCTGTTCACAAACGTATAAATAGAAAAACAGTTCGACAGATAATGTTCATAGCCACTTGACAATTTTAATATTTACACTTTTATCTTTTCCTTGGGTTATTTTAAACTCATCAATAATATTTTTGGGAATCAGAGTTTGGAAATCTATATTATTCCTCATATGCAAGTATTTACCAGCCATATCAGAATTTGAGTAATCAAAACCTTCGTTGACAGCATTAATAGATATTCCTGGTCGTAACCCATCATGAACAGAATCGATAAAAATTCTTCCATGTTTGGGATTTATCAATACATTCCGCGCTAAGCCTGATATTAGAGTTGATACAATTATTGGCCAGCTTCCGTTGAAGCCTAATTGTTCTGCAAACCAGCGTGCTTTCTGCCGCGCAGTAACAATATCAATATCTGAGGTTATTCTCAGTGATATTTCACCATTCATCATAGTAGCTGCACATAATACAAATTCGTTTATAGGTTTCACAATTTTATTTCTTCATAAGCAATTGCTGCTATTTAAGAAGCACCATTTTTTTTGTTTGAATAAAATTTCGCTGCGACCATTCCTTCAATGCTGCAGCTTTAATAGTATAAAAATAAATCCCGCTTGCAAGGCGAAAATCATCAAATGAAAAATCGTAAACTCCAGCATCAAGATTATTAAAAGAAAATGTCCTTATCAGCTTACCTAAAGAATTAAAAATATATAATTGCACATTGCTGATTACCGGTACACCAAATTCAAGGATTGTTGAATTGTTAAAAGGATTAGGGAAATTTTGCATTAGCTCGTAAGAAGCCGGCGGACCTCCGCTAAGCAAAGGCGACTTGCCAATCGATCCGGTTGTAAACTTTGCAAACTCAGACCAGTTGCTGGTCCCGGCTGCGTTATAAGCTTTCACTTCCCAGTAATAAGCTGTGTTTGGCTTCAATGAAGCTAACTTAATAGACGTTTGAGTTATGTTTGATGAATCAATCAGGGCAATATTAAAACTAATACTTGTTGATATTTTTAATTCATAATCATAAGCGTACGCAGATTGTCTCCAAACGAGAGTTGGATTTAAAGAAACATTAACCATATCATTTGACGGAGAAATTATTTCCGGAATGCCAGGCGGATAATTTGTAGTTATAAATGTACGCGCCGCAGAATAAGTGCTTATTCCAAACAAATTATTTTTGGGTACTGCTCTTAAATGCCAAAAATAAGTTTTGTTAAATTCTAAACCGCTGTATGAGAAACTGCTGTCGTTACTTATTAATGTGTCGAGCATTAGTTCACAGAAATCAGACGAAGCCGCGACCTGAAGTTCATAAGAACTTGCGTTTGAATTCCTTTGCCATTTAAAAGTTAAATTTACAGGAGAATTCATTGCCTTGTCTTTAGGCTCTAATAAAACCGGCGGCGTTAAAGGAGGTCCGGATGTAATAAAACGATTTGGCGGAGTAAAACTGCTTGAGCCTGTTTGGTTTAAAGCATTTACACGCCAATAATATTTTTGACTTGGCATTAAGTTTATCAAGCTGTCTGACGTTGCAGTACTAATAATCGAATCGATTACAACTGAAGTAAAAGTTGAATCATTTGAAACTTGAATTCTATAAGCCACCGCTTGCGATGAAGGATACCAGCTAATTATAACGGGGACATTTTCTTGATTCGCATTTTGCGGTGGAGAAGAAGCTACCGGAGCTTGGGGAACTGTGCTTATTCCATAAGCCGCATCTTTTATAGAACTAACTAAAGGTTGATCGGACGGAGAGGAGCGTACACCTGCGCCCAGTTCCCATATAAAAACTCCGCCTAAACCTTTCGAGAGCGCATATTCTACGGCGGATTTACAAGCACGTTCATCATCGTAAGAAATAAACATGTCGTTGCTGTTGCATGAATCGTCTACATGAAGATAGCATGCCTCTGCAGTTGAATCCCATCTGTAATAATCAGGGCGATAATATGAATCCATAATAGAATAATAAGGAACATTTGGGATAACCTCCGGAGCATCATTCCATGATTGCAGCGGCGCCGAAACTCCTCCCGTGTTTGTTCCATCGCCGCCTTGCCAAATGTATCCGTAAAAATCTATTCCTATTCCAATTTTATTTTTTGCAACACCTGCCGCAATAAATTGATTGACCATATTATCTATAGATGGGAGCGGCTGCCCGTTGCTTGGGAATCTATAATTACCGCTGTATACCGGCGAGTTATACCAGCTTACCCAGCCATTCCACGGACCTGAGAGATCATAGGTCATTAAGTTTATTTGATCAAGATATTGCTGCACGGACGCAATAATAGACGGCTGCCAAGCAACAGCTGCTGTAATTAAAGCTCCGGGTTTAACGTTGTTTAATGTCATTCTTAATAGCTCAATAAAGTTTACATATTGCGTTCTATCTGATGCTTCGAGAACTTCCCAATCTATATCTACTCCGTCATAGCCGCGGGAAACAACAAACTGAACTATAGTTGTTACAAAAGAAGCCAAATTAAGTGCTGATGTTGCACCTCTGAATGCAACATCTGAGCCCCATCCTCCAATACAAATTAAAACTTTTCTTCCCGCTGCATGAGCAGAAGAAACAAGAGAATCAGAGTTTGATTGAAGGATGCTGTTGGTAGAGAAATCTATAGTTCCATCGGATTGCGGTACAAGTCCGAAATGAATTACATAATTAATAGTACTATAATCTATCTGCCCAGCCGGCAACCGACCGTTATTGTACCATCCTTGCATCCATCCAGCATAATATCCAGTTATCCAAAATTTAGATTGAGCCTGTGTCTCATTCATTGATCCTATCGATAATATAAATATTAAGATAATTTCCAATGTCGCCGGAAGCATTGATCCATTCCAATAACTTGATTTGAAATTCTATAACAAGTTCCTTTGAAAATATTTTTAAAATCAAAAATTAATAACCTTTGATTTTTATTAATAAATTTATGATACATCTTCCACTTTCAATTAAGTTAATAACGAGATTTTTATGGTCTCCCCGGAGGAAGAGGAAATGAAGAGCTTCCGGATGAGGAATTATTATTAGATATTTTTTTTGAAATTATTAAATAAGTAGCTGTGGCGGCGACCGCTGCTACTCCAACTCCAATCCATGATAATATACTTGGGTTGTTGTTTATTTCGGTTGCTTCTACAACGAAATAATAATCTTTACCAAAAAGCCCGCCTGGAAATTCTTCACTTATGTCCCAAACTATTTGTTTGTCCTTTCCTGGCGATTGATTTTTTCCTACGTCGCCTGAAACCACACTTGGAATATATTGATAGTTTTGATCGCTTTGTTTTTTTAAAATAAGTTTTATAGAATATTGTTTGCCGGCTGTTCCATTAAGATCATAATTGATAATTACTTTTTGGTCCGCAACGGAGTAACGAACATTTTCAACAGTGCTGCCCGGCTTTCCTGATTTTGTGAACGTGACATTAGAAAAAGCACTTGTTTGTATTGCAAAAAACGTAATCGTTAGAAAAAGAAATAGCGACTTTAAATCCGGAGATAAAAGCTTACAAACAAACTTAGAAAACTTAAAAAATTTAGTTTTCATAATTCTTCCTTAAAATTTTATTTAAGCAGTATCATTTTTTTAATCAAACTTGGATACTGCGGTGCATCTAATCGATAAAAATAAATGCCGCTGGAAACTATACGTCCATTATTATCCGTTCCATCCCACCTAAAGAAATGCCTGCCGGAATCGAGAGCGCCGCTGTATATTGTTTTTACTTTCTGACCAATTATGTTAAAAATTTCCAGCTCGACATTTGATTGTTTATCAAGCGTTAGCGGTATTATTGTAGTCAGATTGAAAGGATTTGGATAATTATTTCCAAGTTTGTAACTATAAACATCAGATGTATTAATATTTCCAATCTTATTTTTAATTGCCTGTTCGGTTCCAACTACAATTTTAAAAGATGTGGTTGCATCGCTTGGAAGAAAACGGTAAGAATTTTCCATCCTTAAATCAATCCACTTATCTGACTGAACGTCGTGAAGATAAACATTAAATTGTCGCGGTATTTCATCAAGACCGCTGAATGAAACTGCTGCTTTTTGCTGCGGTGAGGAGGCAACTTCAAAAGACCATTCTTCGTAATTTTCAAAAAGAGGTTTTATATCGCTGGCAAAGATGGGGTAGTTCTTGTTCCACTCAGGGTGCGAAAAATATATTTCTGGAACCGATTCCATATTCCTTGGTTTGTGCAAATCCATTTTATTAAATTCCTTTGTAGCATCAAACGAAACTCCGAAGCATGCCGCACTGTCTGCATAATTTCCAGCCTTGAGTTTCATATTCACTTGCCAACCGTCGTTTGACGAATTCGTATTATCTGATGAATTAATTCTTGCAAGCGGAGGAAGTAAAGTATCCATCGGTGAAATTTCTAAAGTTGTAGAGCCAGTTCCGTTAAAGTAATAATAACCAATATATGGCGCGAGAGTTTTGGAAATCTGGAACGTTCCGTTGAAAGCATAGATATTTTCGCTAGTACTGTTTTTAGTTTGTACCTGACTCCAAGATACCGGATAATTGAAAGGATCGGTTATTAAATTCCATCCGCTGTGAAGAGAGATATCTACGTTACCATTAGAATTTAAAGGTACATTCTCCACTGTTGTATCAATTATTAAGGAACCGTTTTTTATTATCCAGAAAGCTTCTCCTGGAGCGAAAACAAATTCATTGCCCTTACCGTATGCGACAAAATAATTATTTGGCGCACCATTATCCCAGTATGCTTCCCAGCCTTGTCCAATCTGGCCTGTTAGAAAAGTTCTAAGAGGAATATTCCCTGCTCCAGGCAAACCTACAATTTTATAATCTGTTGATTTAAACTGTGACATACTGGAATATGAAGGAAATAGAATTGTTGTATCAATGTTTATGTACGTAGGAGTTGCAGCCATCGTAGTAAATCGCCACGCCGAAGAAAATGCACTCCAGCTGCCGTTGCTCTTTGATCTTACTCTCCAAAAATAATTCGTGTTGCCAATTAAGTTTCCGACAACCTCTGAAGTATTAACTGAAGTTGAATCATTATAAATTAAGCTTGAAAAATTTGCTGAGTCTGAAATTTCTAAATCATAAAAGCTGGCGCTGGAAATGCTATCCCATATACAAGCGACGCTTAACGGCTCATTAGTGGCTCCATCAGCCGGAGAAACAAGTGCAGGTGTAGTTGATGAATAATTTTGAGTTGTAAACTGCCAAACAGAAGACCAATTACTTGCTCCTGCGCTGTCTCTTGCATTAACACGCCAATAATATTCGGTATTATAATTAAGCTGTCCAATCTGATAATATGTCTGCGTTAAAACTGAATCATTAAAAATTAGATTTTTAAATAATGTATCTTTGGCGGCTTCCAAAGTGTAAAACAAAGCATTGGTAGATTTATTCCAGGATAATATCGGATATAAAGGTTCATTAGTGGAATTATCTGCCGGCGAAAGTAAAGTTGGCACTGAAGGAATAGGAGTATATACAGAATCAGAATAGGTCTGAAAATTCCAGGTTGTTGAAAATAAACTAGTATCTTGTTGACTAACAGCGTTTACATGCCAGTAATAAATTGTACTTTTTTGAAGTCCTGTAATCTGTTCCGACGTTGTAGTAATATTATATTTTGCTTGTGCAATCGAATGGTATAATGAATCTGTTGCTATTACAAGATTATAAGAAACCGCGTTTGCTGTAGAATCCCATTTGAAAGTTAATGTTGTCAATTGACGAATTGCACCATTGACAGGAGAAATCAACATAGGCGGAGTTAGAACTACGGTTGCAGGAATTGTCGTAAAGTTCCACGTGCTTGACCAGCCGCTAAACAAAATAAGACTTGAAGCGCCAGCTCTCCAGTAATAGGTAATTCCATTAGACAAATTAGTTACTTGATAATAAGTATTTGATAGCCCTGATTGGTTAACAACAATATTGTTAAAAGCGGCGTCAGTGGCTACTTCTAAGGAGTATGAAGATGCGCCTGAGACTGAACTCCATAAAAGTGTTAATGTAGTCGGCTGATTAACTGCGCCGTTAGCCGGCGAAACCGGATTCGGAGCAGCTAAGGTAGATGCAGGTTTTGACGACGTTTTAACAATCCTTGCATTTGACCATTGTCCATTAGTTGCAGAATCTTTCGCGCTTACTCTCCAGTAATAAATTTGATTTGGGGATAGAGAATCAATTTGCTTCGTGGCGATTGTAAGCGACGAATCGTTAATAATTAGACTATCAAAAGAAGGCGTAGTAGAAACTTGAATATGGTAATGATCAGCATTTGGTACTACGTTCCATGCAAATGTAATATTCTCCGGCTGCAAAGTAGTATCATTTGGGGGAGCAACCAATGTCGGCGGAAGCGGTAAAGCTGCTGTGGTAAAACTCCATACATTGGACCATATACTGCTGCTGCTTGAATTACTAGCGCTTACTCTCCAATAATACAACTGGTTATTAGAAAGTAAAATTAAATTCTGGGAAGTATCTGCTACATTGGGATTGTCTGAAATTAATGGACTAAAAGATGACGAAGTTGATAATTGAAAATGATATTTGGTTGCATTACTTACACTGTCCCACTTGAAATTGATGGCAGTTGGTTGATTCGTTATGCCGTTTCCTGGTGCTACTAATACCGGGGCAGATAAGGTTTGCGGCGGTGAAACAGCAGTAGTAAAATTCCATTGTGAGGACCATGAGCTTTGTCCTCCTGCATTTACTGCTCTAACCTGCCAATAGTAAGTTGTATTGTTAGTAAGACCCGTGATTTGCTGTGTAGTTCCAACTATGGTATAATTTGTAAAAACCATATTTGAAAATGTTTGGTCGGTTGCAACCTGAATCCAATAGTGATCGGCATTAGTCGATGGATTCCATGATAACGTTAAAGTCGTTGGTTGATTCGTTGCAGCGTTTGTAGGCGCAGCAAGAGTCGGCTGTGGAGGCGGCTGAATTTGTGTGCTTACAGTAGTAAAACTCCAAACAGAAGACCATCTGCTTGAACCAGCAGAATTCAATCCTTCAACTCTCCAGTAATATGTAGTTGAAGAAGCAAGACCATTAGCTTGATATGAGGTTGATGTAATTGATGAATCACCAATTGTTGGATTGGAAAAAGAAGAGTTAGTAGCGATCTGCACCCAATAATGAGTTGCATTGGTCGCAGCATTCCAGTTTAATACAATTGTAGCAGGCTGATTAGTAGAACTATCAGCAGGTGAAATTAGTGTTGGAGTATTTGGAAGCGGCAGCGGAGCGGGAGCAGCAGTAGTAAAACTCCAAACAGAAGACCAGCTGCTTGAACCAGCAGAATTCAATCCTTCAACTCTCCAGTAATATGTAGTTGAAGAAGCAAGACCATTAGCTTGATATGACGTTGCAGTAATAGACGAATCGCTGACGATAAGATTAGAAAAAGAAGAGTTAGTAGCGATCTGCACCCAATAATGAGTTGCATTGGTCGCAGCATTCCAGTTTAATACAATCGTAGCAGGCTGATTAGTAGAACCATCAGCAGGTGAAATTAGTGTTGGAGTATTTGGAAGCGGCGGCGGAGCGGGAGCAGTAGTAAAGCTCCAAGCAGAGGACCAACCGCTAAATAAAATTAATGTAGAAGCTCCAGCGTGCCAGTAGTACGTAGTGTTGCTTGATAACCCTGTAACCTGGTATGAAGTACTGGTTAACCCTGATTGGTTCACAACAAGTTTGGTAAATCCAGAGTCTGTTGCTACCTGAACAGAATATGACGTGGCAGTAGATACTGAATTCCATTGCAGAGATAATGACGTTGCAACATTAGTAGCGCTATTAGCAGGAGAAACTAAAGTTGGGCTGCTGAAACCCTGTGCTTCCAATGTTCCAATCAGCAAAAAGCAAAACAGAATAAACTTTAGTGATAAAGAGGCATAATTATGTTGGACTCTTCTTTTCATTTGCCCTCCAAAACTATCCTTGCCGTTTTAGTATTTAATTTTCTTGCTTGAGTTAGTATGGTTTCGTTAACTTTATTAATACTGGAGCCGACGGATTTAAATTCTAAGTTTGAAATTCTTACGGGAACGTTAAATTGAGTCGCAATCTTTTTTATCCTGCTGAAAACATTAAGATTAATTTCTTCGTTTGCGACAATTATTTCATCAACTATATTTTTTCTAAGCATTCCTTCAAGACGCCAATGACTCCCGAAAATAGGATAGCCATTTAAATATTTGCCTTCAAGATGCGGATCATCGTCAAGGAAACCAACCGGATTAATTTCATTTTCTTTACGGTTCAGCAATGCTTGCAGGGCAATCAATCCTTTGTAGTCTGCACCGTATATAATAATTTTTTTCCCTTTGCTCGACTCTCTATTGAAAACATAATTGAGCGCATGAAAACTTATTCTTGAACCGACTATAAGCGTGACTAAGAAATAAAAATCCAGCATCACTACTACAATCAAATTTTTGGAGATGTACAGTAGAGGAAAGAAACTTAATAGAGCTGCTGTAATGAGAACAGCTATTAAAGCGGATTTAACAATCTGTATAAAATCTCCAAGACCTAACAAAGGGATTGTATGCTTATATAAACCGCCTAAGACAAAAGCGAACAATTGAATAGTGCCAATGACGACCAGCGCGTATGCAAGATACCTCAGCCCATCTTGAAAAAGATTAGCCGGAGTTATCAGTAAAACAGAAATGAAGAAAGCAGTGAGCACTGAAAACGCATCAAGAAAGATTTGAATTATCGAATGCTTTAAAAAAGTAAAGCAATAAACTTTAAGAAGTATTCCGTTCTTTATGACAGACATTTCCCTGTAGCCGAGTTTTCGGGCTGAGACGGCAGCAAAAATACCAACGCCTATTATTATGAAAGAAGAATTAACACTGCCAGCGGTAACAAGAAAAGCACAAATACCAAAAGCGCAAGATACAAGATAAAGCACGATTACTGCTTCCCGCTGCGACAATCCCTGCGCTAACAACTGATGATGAATATGTCTCCTGTCCGGCAGAAACATTGAATGAAGCTTACTAAATGCAGATGACCTTGAAGATTGCTCGGGTAAAAACCATTTAAGAATTCGTCGTACCATAGCCATTAGAGTATCAATGACAGGTACTCCTAGTGCAAGCACAGGTATTAAAATGGAGAATGCGGTAGATCCTTTAGTTGAACTTTGCAAAGATAGAAAAGCAAGAGTGAAACCAAGGAAAAGACTTCCGGAGTCACCAAGAAAAATTTTTGCATGATTAAAATTATATTTAAGAAAACCTATGAGTGAGCCTGCAAGCGCGATGCTTATAATTGCTATCGTAAGGTCGTGATGAAGCAGTGCGATAGATGCTACAGTCATACATGAAATTGTAGCAATGCCGGACGCCAATCCGTCTAATCCATCAATTAAGTTGAAAGCGTTTGTAATTCCAATTACCCAGATTACAGTCAAAGGATAAGATAAAAATCCAAGTTCTATTACATTTGAAGAAAAGGGAAGGGTGAACGATGAAAATCTGAAACCAGCAAAATAAACAAATGAGCCTGCTACCAACTGTACGAAAAATTTTTGTCCCGGTTTCAAAATCCAAATATCATCACAGACGCCTAAAAGCAGAATTATAAAAAGAGAGGCGGCAGCGATCATCCAGTTTAAGGAGGACATGTAGTTTGAAAGCTTTGAAGCAGGAAATAAAAAATATATCACTGTTACGGTAGAGATAAAACTAATAAAAGGCGCAAGCCCTCCCATCCTTGGCGTTGGGCTTTTGTGAATTTTCCTTTCATCCGGTTTATCAATTGCGCCGACATATTTAGCAAAGCGTATTACAACGGGTGTCAGCATTAAAGATAAACACAAAGGTGAAAGCAGACTGATCAAATATATTTTTAGCATAACTTTCTCACATTTTCATTTCATATTTACATTGAATATCAAAACATTCTTATGTCAATAAATCTTTATATGTTATATGACAGAGATACTTGTTCGAGCATATCTGAAGCTTGCTGCGGATACACAACGTATTCTATGAAAAAATTATTTATTTGAAATCCTAATCCATAGCGTGCTTCGCTTACGCCAGGTCCAGTTATGAAGCCGAATCTAAGATTTAAAAAATCGAATGGGCGAATTTCTATACCGGCTTTATAAAATAGACCGGTCTCGCCGAAGATTTTTTCATTTGCAAGCGAAAGGAAAAAAACTTTTCTTCGTAATGATGAAGACGATGGATAGCTCATGGTAGCGCCGATTTCTAAAACTCTTGGCGCATCACCGGCTTGAGCGCTTAATAAAGTATCATGCTGTATATATTGTACCTCGGTTCCAAGACCGCTGAATACGGCGCCGTAATTAATATCTGCCGACGGAGAATAATCTAAGCCGATAGAATAAGAAGCCGCCCAGGTTTGCGAGCTGTTCGCGTTGCCATGCTGCAAGCCGGCAGATACTCCTAAACTGAAAGTCGAAGATAAAGCCGAAGCGAACGCTATGTTGTAGCCGTATTCAAATACATGTTGTCCCGAAAAGCCTTCCGGCTTTTGAACGTAACCAAGATGAAAAACTTCTAACCCCATCGATAGGACTTGCGGACCATGTGATAAAACAGGGAACGCTAAATTTTCTCCCATGCCAAGACCATTTTTAATCTGTGATTGATTAAAAAAAATCGAAGTGTTAGTTACAAATGCAAGAGAAGCCGGGTTTAAATACATGTTGCTGACATTGTATGTGCCGGAAATGTCTGCATCTGCTAAAGCTGCGTTCCGTGCTCCGATAAGCGACGGTTTTACAAGAGTAGTTTGCCCTGTAACTACAGCACTCACAACTAAAACTATAATCACGGTGAAAATATTTTCTTTCAATTTTTCTTCCTTAATATAGAATTCTAAAAAAGCCAAAGAGCAAAAGAACGTCGCGTGCATAATCTGACATTGTTCTCATTACATTTTCTTCTTTTGGAACAAAAACAGTATCGCCAGGTCTTACCTTCGGAATTGATTGCATGTTTCCTTCTTCAAGATGACGTGTTAGATCGACTTCAACGACATCGTTGTTGCTTCCGTGCCGAAAAATTTTAACATGCTGCATATCAGCACCCGCAGCAGGTCCGCCGGCAGCAGCAATAATTTCAACAAGAGGTTCTTCAGTTAACACGGGATAATTATCTTGCTTGTTTACGGCACCCATAACGCTTACTCTTTCGTTCATCGCGATGTGCGACACTGTTATTTGCGGATCACCTTTAACATATTCAGACAATCTTTCTTTTACAGCTTTTGTGAAATCATCTTTAGTTAACCCTGCAGCCATGACTTCACCCACTAATGGAATAGTTACCGTACCAAATTCTTTTACGGTTGTAGTAGTATTAAATTCCGGATAACCCCAAACCATAATTTGCACTTGATCGCCCGGATGAATAATATCTTCAACATTTTTGTTCTTCACGTTCAAAGATCCGACGTTGGATTTTGGATCCTGAACCTCTGTGCTCTGGTATGAATTATTTTCGTAATTAGAGTTATTGCTGACGACGGGATTCCCTGCGCAGCTATTTAATAATAAAAGTACAGAAAACGCACTTAAGCATAATGCTGATCTTATTGAAAGCCGGAATAATTTTTTATTTCTATCTTTTAAATAATTAATAAAAGAAGACGAAGCGGGTTGAAGTAAACTTATTTTAGCATCTCGTACAAATGACGTTTCCATTTTGAATTTGATTATCTAATTAATAAATCATGCACTTCATTTTAAGTACATTTTATTTTTTCTATGAAGGCAAGAAGGATGCCATTAAGTATCCTATGCATTTTAATGAGTTATCTTTTGTCCTGCAGAATTTTTTTTTGAGATTACGTTTCTCTGAAACACAAAAAGGCGAGAAGTGAAAATCAGCAGTTATGTTTTGCTTACTTCATACACAAAAAACTTAAATGGAATGTAAACATGATATACAATTCATCTATGGCTTGTTTAAGCCTATAAAATAAGGCTCAAATTGATGTCAAATAGACATGGAACACTTATCCAAACAGTCATTTCGGTGGCACATGTTTTGAGTTTTCCCAAATGATAAAAAGAAATTATTTAGGAAAAAGAAATGAAGTATCCTCAGTTTACAATTGAAGAAATTCTTACTGTATTAAGAAGACGGAGAAAAATATTTTTTATTCCGTTTATTATTATTAGTATAATTTGCGTAATGGGAGCGTTTCTTCTACCTCAAAGATATGAATCGTCAATTACTATTCTTGTCCAGCAAGATGAAGTCCTTAATCCTCTTATAAGTTATACTATGGCAATTGCTACGGCTTCCGACAATCGATTGAGAGATTTCGATGAAATAGTTTATAGCAGACCAACAATTGAGGAGTTAATCGACAGTCTTGGTTTGCAATATTCTGCGAAAACAGAAGTACAAAAAAATAAATTGATTAAACAAACTACGAAAAATATTAAAACCGATCTGCGCTCTGATTCTTATACTATTAATTATTTCGATACTGTGCCATCGCGTGCGCAAAAAGCCGTAAAAGTACTGTCGGAATTATTTATTAAGAAAAGATTGCAAGTGAACAATAGGAGAAACGAATTAGCAGTCGAGTTTTTTGAAAATAAACTTGACGAGCTTAGAGATAAATTTGAACAAAGCCAACAGCAGTATATCACTACGGTGAAACAGCAGGTAAATGAACTACCAATAGGAGATCACGCAGTATACGCTCGCATTGACGAATTCGATACTGAAATAGGAAATTTAGATGATAAAATTAAAGATGATCAAACAGCTTTAAATATTTTGAGGAATGATACAGGCGACCTAACAAATCCGGAAAACATTAGAAGTCTATACAACGTTACTCTGTTAAATGTGCCATACTCAAGCGATCTTCAAAGCCTGCTTAAAAAATATGACGACTTATCGCAGAAGTACACTCCAAAGTTTCCGGCAGTTCAGGACTTGAGAGAGCAAATACCACCGCTTGTTTCGCGGATGAGGCATGCAATTGAAACAGAATTATCTCAAAACCAAAACAATGCATTTTCTATTGAAAAGAATAGAAATGATGCGCTTAGCTCAGTACGGACTGCAACTATTCAACAGAATGAAAATCAGGATATAAGATCGACTTATGACGTTTACAGCAAGCTGTATGACGATATGAAAATAAAGTTAGAGCAAGCGCGTACGACGCGTGATCTAGGAGAAAAGGGTAGTGAACAATTTGTTGTGATTGATCCGCCGCAACTGCCTACAAGCCCTGCAAAACCAAATAAGCCGTTATTGATAGGAGGCGGAATCTCGCTCGCAATATTTATCGGCTTCCTCTCGGCAGGACTTACGGAATTATTTGATACGAGAATAAGAACGAACAAAGATATTGAAGTTTATGAAAAGCCTGTTCTGGCTTATCTGCCTGCACCAGGATTTAATAATGATTTAAAGTAAGAAAGATGCTCAATGAATAATTATAATGTAGAAAGTGTATTCCCTAAAAAAACTAACGGATCAAAATTCAGGCGGAGCGTTGAAAGCTATGATGAAGATAAACCAAAGCCAGATTACCTGCAAAAAGTAGATGTTTATTCCAAGCCTATAATTATTAACACAAATACGGGCGGAAATATTGATAATGAAATAGTAGCCTATCATTTGTATAACCGTTTTAATTATTCACTGTTTCTTCCCGAAGATCATCAGGCAATGAGATGTACGTTAGGAATAACAAGCTCAAACGCAGGCGAAGGCAAAACTACTGCAGCTTGTAATCTTGCTGCCGCAATATCCATAGGCTCAAACAGAAAAACGGTAATTATAGATTTAAATGTAAGCAAACCCCGTGTTCATGAAATTTTTGGAACGGAATTGAATCCGGGACTTTCAGACGCATTGTTAGGTAAAGAAATATTTGTAACACCAACACAAATTGAAAATCTTTTTGTAGTGCCTGCGGGAAGTATTAGCATAGTCCCGACAAACAAACTTGCTAACTTTAACAAAATTGTAAATTCATTATTAAAAGAGTTTGAATTTATAATCGTTGATATGCCGTCTCTAGACGAACGAAGTTTTCCTACAATAATAGCCAACCAGCTAAACGGATTAATTGTAGTAGTAGAAGTAAGAAAAACAAGGAGAAGAGATATAGACAGGCTGTTTCGTCAGGTGCATGAAAGAAATGTTGTGGGCTTCGTTTTAAATAAAGTTAATGAAGATGATTTTTAAAATTTATTATTAATCGGAGAAACAATTTTATGGAGATGCTTCTTGTTCTCATTGCGTTTATGCTTTTAGCTGTTACGGTAAGAAAATTTAAGTGGAAGTCAAAAACCACAACGATTGTTATTGCGGCTGTAATAGCGCTTTTACAGACAGCCTTTGTTGTTTTTACGATGTTAACAATGAAACTCCCGTGGTCATAGATTTTTAAGTGGAAGAACATGAGTAATTATAAAGTTATTAGTTCAGCCGGAAATATTTTTTCAAATATTGAACTCGATAGAATATCGGCGTATATGATAATTACTATTTTGTCTGTTATTGTCGGCGTCATCATGCTTTTAACAGATGGAAATATTCTTGCAGCCTTAGGGCTTGTAACTGGCGTGTCAATTCTCTTAATAACTTTTTATAGGGTTGACCTCGGTTTCTTTATTTTCATAAGCATGGTTTTACTCTTTGACCAGTTCCATATTCCCGAGGCTCATCCTATAACTTATAAAATTGATTACTTCAAAAACTTAAAGCAAATTCCTTATGTGCCTCACTTCTCAGCAGGCGTTATGAACCCTGTTGAATTGCAGCTTGTGTTGATGTTGCTGGCATGGTTCGTAGCAATAAGCGTTAGAAAAAGTACGAGAGTTCAGCACATTCCGGTTTGGGGACTTGCTGTTATATTTTTTCTCTCTCTGATTATTGCTCTCTTACACGGCTTAGGCACCGGAGGAACCTTTCTTCCGTCTTTGTGGGAGCTAAGAGCATTATTTTATTTTGGCTTCTTATACTTTTTTGTTCCGCAAATTATTCAAACTAAGAGCCAGCTTGAAGCCCTCTTTTGGATTTTTATAATCTTTATAACGATTAAAGCACTTCAGGGTGCGGCAAGATTCATTTTCTACGGCTTCAGCTTTAGAGGGCTTGAAACATTAACTAATCACGAAGATCCTGTCTTCATTACGCTTCTCATAATTTTTCTCTTGAGCATGATTCTGCTAGACTGCAAATCAAAACAGCGTACGGCATTAGTAATCCTTTTTACGCCTCTTGTACTTGGCTTCTTTGCCGGACAAAGAAGAGCAGCTTACGCAGGGCTTTTCATTTCTTTAATAACATTTGTAATATTGTTAAACGGGCACGAAAGAATGATTTTGCTGAAAGCGTTTTTCCCGTTCTTAATTTTCGGTATAATATATTGCGCTGTATTTTGGAATAGTAATAGTAAATTAGCGTCCCCGGTCAAGCTTGTCAAATCTGGTTTTACGACAAATAAAAAAGAAGATGGAGAGAGGTATCTTTCAAATCTATATAGAAAATTTGAAAGATATGATTTGGCAGTTACTCTGAGAACATCGCCCGTTACGGGACTCGGCTTTGGAAAGAAATATATGCTTCCAATTCCGCTGCCTCCAATTCCTTTTCCATTACGCGATTACATTCCTCACGATGAAATTTTATGGCTGCTGATAAAAACCGGAGCGGTTGGCTTTTTCATATTCTGGTTATTTATAGATTCACTTCTAATTCACAGCTCAACTCTTTCGGATAAATTGCGCGATCCTTATCTAAGGTCAATCTGCATCGTAATCACGATTGCTCTGATAAACCAGATGGTAGTTTCATATTATGATCTTCAATTGACTTACTATAGAAATATGATCGTGCTCGGTACTTTGTGCGGATTACTGCCTGCACTAAAAAATATTGATAAGAAGCAGAATAATGTGCCTATGCAAGAGTATAACGATGTTAACGAAGAAGAGAGT
>JAKAKL010000103.1 GCA_021824565.1 Bacteroidota bacterium
TTATACTTTTTAATGAGCCCTTCTGTTTTGTCTGTCGATGCATCGTCCAGTACTATAACTTCAATATTTTGATAAGTCTGACTTATTACACTATCAATACATTTGGTAATATAATTTTGGGCGTTGTATGCTGGGATACAAACGCTTACTTTAGGTGAGTTGTTCATCTATGTTTAGAATTTAATTTACAGAAAATATGGGATAATGTAATCAGAAATAACTTTAGGTTAAATCGAGCTATACTGGAAAACAGTTGAAAGTTTTATTTGCCTTTTTAAGAGCGTTATTACATAAAAAATAATGATTAATAATTTCAGCCCAAAAAGAATCAGCGAGGTTTGAGAAATTAAATAAACAAATAAAATAATGGTCATTATAAACAAGATAAGTACTGTTATATTTGACTTCCAGTCAAAGTTTATGAAGAAGCAATGCTTCTTTGTATATATGTATGACGCGGTAAATATGCTTATGGAAGAAATAATTAGCAGCAAAGAGGCTCCAAGTAGTCCGAGGTACTTTATAAAAGGAAGACTGAGTCCTATATAAAATAACGAAACTACTAATGCTATATACATGTTCTCTTTCATTCTCTTGCTTTGCTGGAAATAATATCCTAATATGACGGCTGTTATACTATTTACAAAATATGCAAATGAAATAATTGGAATAAAGTAGTAAGCCTCGTAATATCTATGGTTTAGGAAAAGTAAAATTAAATCTTTACATATTAAGGATACTGTAAAGAAAATGAGCATCATTATTGAAATAAATAAATTATTAATTTTGTAAATCTTATTGATATTATTTTCCTTGTCTTTTTCATTTGAATTAACTAATCTGAAAAAAATTGGACCGTATGCCATGGCAAATGCTGTCGAAAGTAGCGCGATTAAGTTAGAAATCTGTCTGCTTAAAGCATATATTCCAACAGAAGCTAACGAAAAATATTTTTCAATCATAATTCTGTCGGATTGATTTAAGACCCAGCTAATGATCATAGTTGGAATTATTGGAAAAGAAAAAGCAGCAGCGTCTTTTAATGCTCTCATATTAAATTTATAGCTGAATCCTTTTTTAGCTATATAAATAAAAGCCGGGATTATAATCATGCTTGCTAACATTTTACCAAGCATCAAACCTTCTGCTTCTTGTCGCTGTATAACTACAAAATATAAAATTAAAGATGTAGATAATACCAGTTGGAATGTTGTTATATAAAAGTAAACTCTGGGTTTCTCTTTTAGAATTAAGTAGTTTAATGGAATTACGGAAATAGCTATAAAAAGAGAATTGAGTATGGCATATAAATAATATGGATAAAATGGGATTGAAAGAAATATTAAATTAACATATTTATGAAGCAGATAAAAAATTGCGCTGAAAAAAACTGCTGTTAAAATAACTACAATATTCAGCGTTCCTAAAAATGATTTCCTATCTTCTTCATCCTCGTAATTCCAGTAGAGTCTGATAACTGATTTTTCTAATGACAATGTGAATAAAAGTGCGAAAAAATATTGAAGTACCTGCATAGACCCAATGATTCCATATTGCGCAGGTGTAAGAAATTTTGTATATATGGGCAATAATATAAACCCAATTGCCTGTGGTAAAAAATTCCCCATTGTGTATATGCCCGTATTTAATATCATTTTATGTATTTTTATCGCCATATAATATTTCTTTGACTGGTCCTCTCTTTTTAATTAATTAATCTGGATTTTCTGAGTATTGATATTTGCCACTCTTTAACTTTTATATGAATAATCGCAATAACGCATTATCTTTAGCCTATAATGTTAAATAATAATATATAAAACTTGATGTTTTATCATAAAAGAGTAAAAAAAATTCTGTGTCAATGTAGCTAAAATATCAAGATAATAACAACACAATTTGTCAAGCAAATTCTTCATGCCGAAACTCCAAAAATGGCAATCGCGGAGTTATATATTATAAAAATTTTTATATTTTTTCGACAACTACGATATCTTGAAATCGTGTAAAATTAGGTGCGGCTTTTAATGAACTTTTTAATATTGTCATGTAATCCCCTTTGCCTTTCCATAGACCGGGTAACGGAGGAACTTTTAGCGTAAGATTATTAGTACTTAACATCTCTTTGATGTATTCTAGCTTATATGCAACGGCAAATTCGGGTTTTGAAGTGTCTTCAATATAATGATTTTCTCTCTTATTCTTAAAGCTGAACGCAGGCTTTAAGCTCTTTTTATTTAAAGTATTATCTTCTTCTATTATATCGATGTCTTTTATAAAGAAAGTTATAAAACATCGTCCGCCTTTTTTTAACACCCTTGAGATTTCTTTAGTGTAATTCTTAATATCATCTGGAAACATGTGAGTAAAAACTGATATTAGAAATACAAAATCAAATTTATTCGAATCGTACGGGAAGCTGAATTCTGATGAATTTAGTTTTCCGTTAGGATTATAAAAAGAATTCTTAAGATCAACATGTTGAAACTTAAAATTTGTATATCTATGCTCGAATTTTTTACAAATTTCTATGTCCTGAAATCTGGCATCAAAACCGTCATAACTTCCCGAATTATCAAGAAATCTCGAGAATCCTAAAGCACATCTGCCAATTCCGCATCCGACATCCAGAACCTGATAATTTGGTTTAATTTTAGCCAGGTTTTTAAATAATTCTATGTCGCCGAGCGACCACTTATAAAAAGCTAAACTATTTAAAGCCGGTCCTCCCCATATATCTCTTGTCAGCGGGACCAGAGGCTCTTTTCTTCGTATCGTTATCCAGTCCATAACATCAGATAACCTTGTTAAAAAATAGATTCTTCTTATTTTTCTTTTAATCCAAATTTTAGTAAAAATTTTAGATAAATCAGGCATTGCATCTCTATTTATTTTAATTAAATAATATCTTCGTTCACAATATATATAACGGGTACTTGTACTTACTTTCCATTAGAATACAATTTCGTTTTCCAGTATTCGATCGATTCATTAATACTTGTATCAAACTTCTTTTTAGCCCTCCATCCGAGTCCTTTAATTTTATCCGTATTCAACGCGTATCGTACATCGGCGCCTGATCTGTCCGCAGTAAATTCTGCGATATCATCAAATTCTTTCCCCATTGCTTTGGCAATCTTTTTAACTATCTCTACCACGTTGAACTCTTCTTCTGAAGCAATATGATAGATATTCCCCGGTTCTCCTTTTTCTATTACCGTCATAATAGCTTCTACGTTATCCTTTACATGTATCCAGTTCCTAATATGCGATCCGCTTCCATGCACAGGAACTTTCTCTCCTTTTAATATAGAAGATATTGTCCTGGGTATTAATTTCTCCTCATGCTGCCGCGGTCCGTAATTGTTTGTAGTTCTTGTTATAAAATAAGGAATGTTATATGTCCTTCCCCATGCCATTACAAGCATCTCTGCCGCAGCTTTGGTAGCTGAATAAGGGTTGCTCGGCTTCAGAGGGTCGCTCACATTAAAAAAACCATCCTCTATATCGCCGAATACTTCATCTGTGCTTATCTGCAAAAATACCGGCGTTTTATATCGCCATGAATGAATTAAATTTTCCTGGATTTGCCTTAAAATTATGTTTAGTAAATTATGAACTCCGTATATGTTCGTATTAACAAATGATATGCTTTCGGTTATTGAATTATCAACATGTGTTTCGGCTGCAAAGTTAATTATTAAATCGCACGGCGGTAACGTCTTAATCTTTGAAATGTCTTCAACAATCAAAGTATAATTCGGATGTTTACCGAAATCTATGTCGTTGCTGGCATATGTTTTTTTATCTATATTGATGACTTTCCATCCTCTTTCTAGCGCAGCTTCAATAAAATTACTGCCTATAAATCCCAGTCCTCCGGTTACTACTACTTCTTTCATTTTGTATTGTCTCCTCCTATGTATTTTGACCATTTTGTTAGTTCATAATCTGAAAAATCATCCGTATAGTTATCAGGCTCTTCCGGACGCCATGCAGGGCTGCATATATTTAAAATCATGCATGTGTCTTCACCTGTGTTTATGCTTAAAAAGCCTGTATTGGGCGGTACTTCTATCGTCTTTGGATCCTCCGCGCTCACTATTATTTCCTCGTAGCCGTTTCCGGTTTTAAGTATAAACGCTGCGCTGCCCGCTAATACCGATATATATCCTGTCCTTTTTTTATGCAGGTGCGGCCCTTTGTAAGTCCCGCGTGGAATTGTCGATAGATAAACCATGTCAGGAGCTATGCTGTATTTTGAATCCCAGCTTCTCCATATTGGTAAAAATATCCCGTTCGGCTCGTTCGTTATCTTATCCTTTGTAATAATTTTTTCTATTTCAATAACTCTCATTTTAAGCTTTCTACCATCCGGATTTAATTGACTCAACTATGTATTCTATGTCTTCTTTGCTTAACCACCATCCGACCGGAATGTTTATCATCCTCTTATAGAAATAGTCCAGGTTAGGCAAATCTGTTCTAGAACTGCTGTATATCGGGTGTATATCGTTCCTCTGGTGAACGATTGAAGTTTGTATTCCCTTTTCTCTTAATGCCTTGACGAAGCCTTCTTTATTTTCTACAAGTACCGTATAAATCCAGCACGCAGAATTTCTATCATTCTTTCTTGATAATATCTTTAACCCGCTTACATCCTTAAGATTCTTATCATAGTAATCGGCATTACTCCTTCTTTTTTCTAGCAATAACTCTTGATATTTCATCTGTTCTATACCAATTGTCGCAGCAATGTCGTTCATACTGAATTTCCAGGCGCTTTCGTATATATTGAAATCCCACTCTGTTTCAGTACGGTGTGCTTTTTTATCTGTGCCGTGGTTCCTTAGTAAAATTGCTCTTTCAACATTATCCTTCTCTTTAAATGTCATCATGCCGCCGTCCCCGGTAGTTATATGTTTTACGGCTCCGAATGAAAAGCATGTAAAGTCTGATATCGTTCCTATTTTATTTCCTTTGTATTCTGCTCCAAACGCGCTTGCGGCGTCCTCTATGACTTTTATACCCTTCTCTACCGCAATCAAATTTATCTCGTCTATATCACAGGGCTGC
The DNA here is from genome assembly GCA_021824565.1 of Bacteroidota bacterium. Lineage (GTDB taxonomy): Bacteria > Bacteroidota > Ignavibacteria > Ignavibacteriales > Ignavibacteriaceae > FEN-1297. The sequence goes on from JAKAKL010000103.1 coordinate 5,077, forward strand.
CCTGCCCAATGCATCATTATTATTGCTTTAGTCTTATTTGATATCTTCCTCTTAATATCGTTTGGATCAATATTACCTGTGTCTGGCTGTATATCTGCCCACACAACCTTGCCGCCGCTTTTTAGTATTGGTTGATTGGTTGCCTGGCATGTCATGGCTGTTGTTACTACTTCGTCTCCGGCTCCTACACCTGATATTTGCAGAGCTATATGTATTGCGCTCGTACAATTATTCGTCGCCGCTGCGTTTGCATTCCCTATGTATTCGCCTGCTGCTTTTTCAAATTCCGCAACTCTTGGACCTTCTGTTACAAATCCACTGCTTAATGTCTTCAACAAAGATTCCTGCACGCTGTCCGGCATATGTACTTTTAGCAGAGGTATTTTCCTCATCATACATGTTCCTTGTACAAATTTACTTTCTCAATTATATAATTCACGTCTTCATCGCTCAGCCACTCGCCTACCGGGATGCAGCACATGCTTCGTGTTATTTTCTCTACCCCTACAAGTTTGTCCGAATCATATGCCGATTTCTTAAAGCCTGTATAATTGTCATTTCTTATGTGAACCGGATATGATGCGATCTGGTTCTGCTCCATATATTGCATAAACTTTTCTAATTGCTCGGCGTATATTGTAAACAACCAGTAAGCGCTTTCGGCATTATATTTATCGCTGTGCTGATACTTAACCGATTTAAGCCCTGCTTCGTATTTTTTTGCCGTTTCTCTTCTCCTTTTTAATGTTGTATCTAATTCGTCTAGCTGGTGAATGCCGATCGAAGCGGATATATCGTTCATATGAAATTTATATCCTATCTCCGGTAAGTCGTCATTCCATGTCCTTCCCGGCTTGTTCCTGTCTATACCGAACCATCTCAATCTTTTCCCCCGCTCAAAATCTTCTTCGTTCTTGCATGTAATCAACCCTCCGTCGCCTGTTGTAATATGTTTAATTGCTTGGAATGAAAATGTCGAAAAATCTGCAATAGTTGATCCTGCAAGATTTCCCTTATATTTTGAACCCAGTGAATGTGCAGCGTCCTGGATTAACCTGGCGCTGTCCGGCAATACAGATTTTATCTCGTCATAATCGCAAGGATATCCTCCCCAGTCTACCGCAATTACCGCCTTAACTTTCTCCCCGTATTTTGAGATTAATTTCTTTATGCTTAATGGAGAAATATTCGAAGTGTTCTCATCAACGTCCGCCCAGAGTATTTTTGCTCCCAGATTTACTATCGAAATATTTGTTGCCGGAGATGTAACCGGTGTGCTGATTACCAGGTCGCCGCTTTTTACTCCCGCTAATACTAACGATAAATGTAAGGCTGACGTGCCTGAGTTTACTGCTATTACTTTTTCGTTCCCTACCCATGCCGAAATTTTCTGCTCGAATTCTTTTACTTTTGGACCCTCAGCTACAAATCCGCTCTCCAATGTTTCATGCAGCTTTGATAGATCCTTCGGGATGTGAACTTTAAATAATGGTATCATCTTTTATATTCCTTCTTTAATATTGACATCATTATATAGTCGTAATGTCTGCCGAACCTGTATAACCTTTCTCTTTGTCTTCCCTCTTCTATAAATCCAAGACTCTTATATAATTTATACGCTCTTTCGTTAAACTCCGCTACTAATAACCATGCACGGTTCATGTTTAATTCGTGAAAGACATATTCTAAAAGCACCTTAAATGATTTTTTGCCGTGACCCTGTCCTCTGTATACTTTCGCAATATCAAGCCCGACACAAATGCTCTGGTTCACCTGATCTATATCATCTAATCTAACCAGACCGATTTTTTCGCCGTTATATTCTATTACTAATCTTTTAGATTTCGTGCTTGTACAAAGGCTCTCGTACCACTTTATCTGCTGTGTCTCATTAATAAACGAAGCGTCTGTCAGCATGGTGAGTACTTCCGGGTCATTGTGCAGTTCCCGTGCCCATTCTAATTCGAACTTCTCTAATATCCTTAATAAATATTCGCCGGATTTAAACATAATATAATAATCTCTAATAATTTATGGCTTAACTGCTTTATAGTTCTGTTTCATTCTCAATTTACGACAAGAGCAGAACTTCTTAATCTATCAATAATTTGTAATTATCAGGCGTCACCTTATATAGAAACGCTATAATTAGTGTTCTCAGAACTATCTCCCGGATATCTATCAAATGATGAACTGACAAATAGAAAATTGATACAAGGAAATAAAGGAAAAATGAAATTACCGCACTCCTTAGTAATAGAAATTCCGGAGGACATTTATTTTGCATTTTGATAGTTCTAATAATTTGAATTATAAACACAGTTACAATAACGAGTATTAAGACAAGACCCATAACTCCTCTCGACAGCCACATTGCTACATACGCGTTATGCACTCCGTGTATTCCTGCTTGGTATACTATTGACCCAGTCTCTTCACTGTACCCAAGCCCCCAAAAGCCTAATCGTCTAACTGCTTCATCAAAAACCCATTCCGAATGCACAAAATGACCGCTGTCTGTATCCATCAAAGAAGTTGCTGGTCCTTGCATAAACATACCGAAAAACCTGTAGAAATAGAACTGCAAATTTGAAGTTGGATTATAATTAAAAAAAATACCGGATAATGATAAGCCCGTAATGGCTGCCAAAACAAAGGTTGTCACTTTCTTTGTAGTGCTAACGTATTTAACATAATAAATTAATAGTACGGTTGAACTTGCCAAAATTGTTACAAATAATCCGCTTCTCCTGAACGATAGTATTTGCACTATAAACAAAAAAATGGATGAGAGTAAAAAATATTTTTCCCTTTTTATTAAATAGAGCGTAAGGAAAATAACTTGCGCAAATCCGATTATAAATAAAGTGTCGTCCTCTGTCAGGATAGAGTTAATTCCAAAAAATCCGTAGTTCCCTTTCCCCATAATCCATAATATAAATAAATAAAAAGACCAGATTAAAATTAAAATTAGCACAGTCCTTGTAAACTTCTTTAAGAAAATAACAAATGCATCATCAAACTTCACAAAGAAGATTGCCGTTAAAAAAATCAAATGTGAATAGTTTGATACGTCTGAAAACAACGGCATACCAAAGATAGGGTTATTGGTGCTGTTGTTAGGATTGATCATCAGGAAGATAAAACTTAGTATTGAAAAGATGAATATAAGTTTCTCGCCTGTTTTGGCACTTCTTAAGCTTAACCCGAAATCCCTTACTATTTTAAAAGAAATTAATATTATTAAGACGTCGAATACTGAAAAGAAGTGTTCATTAAATATTATTCCTTTTAGCAAAAGGTTATGCAATATTATTGACCGGTCCATAGCGTTATTATAGTAGTCTCCCGGTGCAATTGTAAATACAATACCGAAAATGAAAATTAAAACCTTCCAGTAGTTGGAAGAAATTTTCCTTGCGCTATATTCTCTGATATTTAATCTGTAGTTTTCCAAAAATTAGCCTGATATGTAATTAACACAAAATAATCAAGTGTTCTTCTGTAACGAAAAAATTTTTAGGGAAACTTTATCCGTTCTTAATCTTATCAAAATAGGTAAAGTTTATTAGTTGATTTTCTATTGTGCACATGTTGGAATAATCTTGGTCCAAAAATGCTTTTGTCTGAAGGTATATTCCCGGTTTGAATTCTCTGTCTATAGCATCATCTATCGTATATTCTTCAATCGCGACGCTTCCCTTCTTTTGGATTTGCAGTTTTTCAAGAGGTTTGAATATTAATCTAAAGTTCTTTGTTAATATTTCAACTCCCCATCTGCCGGGTGATTCCCAGTTAGCCTGGTACGAAAATAAAGCGCCTTTCTCGCTTATTCCTGCTCCTGCAAATATTGACGAGCTTGGGTGCCAGCTTAATCTCCCCGCCTTAAATGACTTAATCTCCTTCGGAATTCCGCCAAGGAAAAAAGCCATATCTATAACGTGTGATGAGTTTGCTTCAAGCCAGTTTTTTAGTACTGGCGTGGGTTTATCAAGTGTCTCGATTATGTGCGACCACTCTGTAAATTCAAAGTTGAATGACTTAACGCCGCCGTCTTCTTTTATTATTTCCAATGCTTTTTGTACGGAAGAATAAAACCTTCTGTTATATGCCACGAATACTTTCGCGTTATATTCCCTGGATAAAGCGGCTGTTGTTTCAATTTCTTTGTGTGATAGCCCCCCTGGTTTCTCAACTAATATTTCTTTTATTCCGTTTTTAATAAGTAATAATGTTGTGTTCGACAATTCTTCGTCGTTCACACACACTATTGCCCGCCTCGGCTTAATCTTAGTTTCATGTATAAAATTTTCTATCCCCCCCCTTATTACTTTGACGCTTAGCTCTGCCTCAAAATTCCTGGCGTTCTTTTCTCCTCTGCCTATTGTAATAAACTCTTCTTTCATCTTCGATAGAACTTTGGCATATTCCTTTGCCATATTCCCGGCGCCAACTATCCATATTATGTTATCGGGCATTCGGTTACTTCCTCGTTTTTTATTTTACTTATAGCTTTATTAAGTGACTTGATATATGTTAGATGTAATTTTTTTGAACTCTCATAAGTAGTTAAATCACATTCTGAATTTTCAAATATATTTTTAGCAGCCGCATTTGTAAGCTCGCTTTGATACGGAACGCGGAATGTCTCTTCTACATATTTCCATTCGTTTTCTTTTAGTGATTGAATTTTCTTTTGTGTCCCTTCGCTTATAATATACCTGCCTTTTTCTGTTAAGATTTCAACTGTAAAAGGGAAATTTCCGTCCTTAAATGATGTTATCGAAAAGCTGATATCTTCGCCGAAAGTACCGTTTAGGCTTCCGTTGAATTCGATAAATCCTTTTCTCTTGCTTTCAAAAATATCTTCATTAATATCTATACTGTTTATTCTATATTCTTCTCTGCAGCTCAGGTAACTGATTAAATCGAGTATGTGTATTGCATTGCTTGCTAAACCCCAGTCGCTGCCGTAAGCGTAAAAGGATAATATTTTACCTTCGTTTAATTGTTTATGCAGCGTTTTATATACATCCCACATCCTCCTGGTGCAGTTTACCCACGCCATTACACCTCTCTCTTTTATCATTTCGGACGCAATTTCATATTCCCCAACTTTTCGGAACAACACTTTCTCTAATATCAAATTCTTTACTTCACTGAAAGTCAATAAGGTATCTAACACCTTTAATCTAACATTCGAGCTTGTCGCTACTATTCCTAAATCAATTTCCCTATCAATAGTTTCTATGTTATCGGAGAATATAACATCATGCAATATTTTCCCGTTTCCTGCCATTTCTTCAAATCTTGATTTTGCTATTTTTAAGGACTCTGCTGACGGATCTATTACAAATATTTTTGACCTAATATCTAATTTTGCAAGCGCCTGCAAATGCCTGCTGCCTAATTGTCCGGCTCCTATTAATGCGATCTTTTTCATAATGTAAACCCGTCGTCAATAATTAAATTTTGCCCGTTAATGAACCTTGATTCATCTGATAATAAAAAGATTATTGTTCCGCTTATATCTTCGCGGTCTAACATTCCTTTGTTAAGACAAAAACTTTTATAATTCTTTAAAAATGTTTCCGGTTGTCTATCTAAAATACCTCCAGGGCTGACTACATTTATTCGTACATTTTTATTCTTCAAATACTTTGCTGCATATTTGCTGAAGTGTATAATACCGGATTTTATAACAGAATATTCCACGGAATTTTTTAAATTAGTTCCTTCGTATATCTCAAATTTAGGAGGAACTACACCGTATATCGATGAAAAGTTGATTATATTTCCGTAACCCTGCTGGATATAGTACTTGATTATTCGCTGACATGTTAGGAAATATCCTCCTAAATGCATATTTGTATTGCTGTTGAAATCATCGAATTCTACTTCTAGAAAGTCCCTGCCGTAATTTTTGTTTCTTGGATAGGCGCAATTAATCCATCCATCAATTTTGTTAAACACATTGTGTGTTTCATTAATCAAATTGTCTATCGAGTCCTTTGATGTAATATCAATCTCTATATATTTTACTTTTGCTGGTCCAAATTTCTTCGATAATTCAGATTGTAATTTTGTTCCCTCGGCTTTATTGAAATCGCCTATTACAACACTTGCGCCGCTGCCAAGTATTTTTTTTGTAAGCTCTGTCCCTATTAATCCGGCGCCACCGGATATTACGACTACTTTATCTTTTAACATGCTCTTTCCCTATCATTCAGTCAATCTTTTAAAACCTGAGTGCCTGATCTCATTTTCAAGTTTGCTTTCAACTGAATTATTTTCAATTAATTTTTTTAACTCCTTAAACACAACTTCTGTTGCAGCTAAAAACTTATTAATCGTTTCTTCGCTGTATGCTAGGGAGGTTGCTATTGACATGTCTAATAAGAATCCTTTTCTAAGCATTTCCTGGATGTAGTATGTCTGAATTGCAAGTGCATTTTTATAATTAAAAGAAAAATAATTGAATGAGGGGATACCGCCGGTACTTACTTGGATGCCGTAATTATTTGCTATTCGTTCCCGGCCTTTTGATATTAACTCTCCATATTCTATCATTTTTTTTTGCGCATTTTCCTTTTCCATTTTATTCAAGCTTGCCAGCGCAGCAGCAAAGCCTATTCTTTCCGTCCAAAAAGTTGAACTTATAAACGAAGTCTGCGCGTTGTCCATAACATTCTTTTTTCCTATTATCGCTGAAATAGCATACCCGTTGCCAAGAGCCTTGCCGAACACAGCCATATCTGGATTTACTCCCATCGTCAAATGTATCCCGCCTAAATTGATTCTAAATCCTGAAGTAACTTCATCAAATATTAATACTGCTCCTATCCTATCTGCAATTGCTCTTACTTTTTCTAAAAATCCGTCCTTTGGTCCTTGCCCCCTTCTTGGTTCCATAATTATAACACCAATTTCGCCGGGGTAGTCTTTAACAATTTTTTCCAGCTCTTCAATTTTATTATAGTTAAATGGAAGTGCTGTATTTTTCAAAAACCTCGGCACCCCTCGTGGCTCCAATCCCGGTAACAATTGACCGTCAAGATTATTTGTGTCCGCAAGATTAGAAGAAAGATACCAATCATGCCAGCCATGATAACCGCAAAACGCAACCCTGTCTCTCCCTGAATCAGCCTTCGCTATTCTTACTGCTATCGCGCAAGCTTCTCCTCCGGTTCTTGAAAATCTGACCATTTCTGCCCATGGATGAAGACTTAGAAGTTTCTGGCTTAGCTCTACTTCTTCGTATGAATTTAATGTACTCATAGAGCCTAAATTTATTGCGTTAATTACTGCTTTATCTACATCTTCATCTGCATAACCTAATATACACGAACCAACTCCCATTCCTGCAAAATCGTAATACTTGTTTCCGTCAAGATCCCAAACCTCACAGCCCTTTGCTTTTTTATAATATGACGGCCATAGTCCCGGAAGAAATCTTTCAGTTCGTTTTGATAAAAGTTGATTCCCTCCCGGGATAATTTTCTTTGCTTTCTCCCAAAGTAAAATACCTTCATTTTTCATTTTCATTACCTTTAGTAAATTTGTTAATATTTTTTATAATAGCTTCTACAATTATAAAATCCAAAAATTCATCTATTTCTACAGATTTCCAGCGAGGAACTATGTATGGCAAGGTTCTATCATGAACAAAGCTTTTGATTTGTTTTATTTTTTCAATTGCAGAGATGTATAAACTGCCTTCAAAAAAATACAAATCATCTAATTCTTGCCTTCTGATCGGTTTTAAAAAGTTCTCTCTTATATACGGTGCTATTACGCCTGAAGAAATAGTCTTAGCAAGGAATAGCGGATGCGCAGCTTCAACTTTACTCATGCCGACAATAGAATCGGCTATATTTCTATTACTGTGAAGACTCGAAATTGCACAATCTATATCTTCATTTGTGGTTAAAGGCGATGTTGGCTCAAGCAAGACTAAATAATCATAAAATTCATTTCTCTTTTCCAAAAAATCAATAGAGTGAATTACAACGTCAATTGACGTTGATGTATCAGATGCTAGCTCTGCTGGTCTAATAAAAGGAACTTCCGCCCCTGCTTTCTTTGACTCCTCTGCAATTTCATTATCATCTGTTGATACTATCACTTTATCTATATATTTGGATTTTAGTGCCGCGTTTATTGGATACGAAACCAGCGGTTTCCCGCATAATTTTAAAACATTTTTTCTCGGCAATCCTTTGCTTCCGCCGCGGGCTGGAATAATTGCAAGTACTTTTTGATTATCTATCATAGCTGTAGTTTTTCTATTGCTTTTTTATATTCGACCCACTCCCCTGTATCAATCCATGAATTTTCACTTATTGGGTATATCCCCACTTTTTTCTTTTCCAGCAAAGCCTTCTCAACAAGGTCTGTAGCATTGTAAAATTTGTTTTCGGGTATATACCATAAAAGATTGGGGTTTATTATATACATACCGGTGTTTATTAAAAAATCATATTCTGGCTTTTCTTTAATATTGACAAGCTTTCCTCCATTTTCTATCTCACAAATACCATATGGGATATTATAATGTTTTAATGAGGCTACTATCGTTATATCATTTTTATTTTCTAAATGATGTTTAAGAAGATCTTCATAATCTGCTTCAATTATAATATCACAATTTGTTAATATGATTTCTTTAGCCGTAATTCCTTCGAGTTGCTTGAGTGCTCCTATTGTTCCCAGAGGTTCTTCTTCATATAAATAGGTCAGCTTGTATTCCGGCTGAAGTTCTTCGAAATATGACTTAATAATTTTAGCTTTGTGATTAACGGAAAGATAGAATTGCTTTATATCGTACTCACTGAACTTTTCAATAATAATTTCAAGTATTGTTTTTTCACCTATTGGAATTAGAGGCTTTGGCAAAATTCTCGTAAAAGGATCCAGCCTCGTTCCCTTTCCGCCCGCCATGATAAGTACAGGGTTATCGAGTTGTTTCTTTATCTTTCTTTTAATTTCTCCATCGAACAGTTTATCCCAGAAAAGAAAATCGACAATTTTCTTTTTTTCATCCACAATTGGGACATATCCGATTTTTCTTTTATATACCTCCTCTTTTACTTTTTGCAAATGATATTGTGTGTTAACATAATATGTTTCTTTGAAGCATACATTTACTACAGTATCAGATAATTCACCTTCCTTTAAAATCCATCGGCGAATGTCCCCGTCAGTAATGGAGCCAATCAATTCATTATCTTCATCAACAACAAATAATATTTTTTCTGCGTTCTTATCCAGCAGTTTAATTGCTTCTTTCACGGTTGCAGATTTATTAATCAAAATATTATCAAAAGGTTTATTCATTTCTTATACTTCTATTTAAAATCAGACCAGAATATGGTTTCATCCTCTTTTTTACTCTTGTTTATTTTCAAACCTACAATTTTTTCTATATCGGCGGGCTTAATTCCGTTTCCTGGTCTTTTTACGCTTAACATTTTTGTCGATAATATTGTGCCCGCGGCAATGTCTTTCAGGGCAACAACACTTTTCCTCGCAACATTTATTATTTCTGTCTCACTTTTATTAGGATGCTTTAACCCTGTACCCATCGAGTTCTCTATGTTTCTTATCGCGACTACCATGTTTTTTAATTCTGTCGGTTCTAAAGAAGCTTTATGGTCGGGTCCCTCCATATTTTTATCTAGAGTAAAATGTTTTTCAATAACGCTTGCTCCTAAAGCAGCAGCCGCAATAGGAACCTCGATACCCTGTGTATGATCAGAATATCCAACTGGTAAATTAAAAGTTTTTTTAAGCGTCAACATAGCATTTAAATTAACTTCTTCAAACGGGCATGGGTAGTTTGTGGTACAATGTAAAAGCGTAATTGGGGGGAATAATAATTTTTCGTTATTTCTCTTTCTATCAAACAAATTTACAGCTTCTTCAATCTCACCTAGGTTTGCCATACCGGTTGATAGTATAACTGGCTTATTCTTCGATGCTAAATATTTTAAAAAAGGAATGTTTGTTAGATCCGCCGACCCTATTTTAAATGCAGGTATAAGGTGTTCGATTTGCTGTGTGCTTTGTTCGTCTGCGGTTGTAGTAAGGAATAAAATTCCTTTATTATCACAGTAATTTTTTATTTTAACGAAATCTTCTATCTTAAGTTCATACCTTTTAATCATTTCTAATTGAGATTCAGTACCGCCGGGCATATTGTTCTTTTGATATGTCGCGCGTTCAGCAAATTTACTAGCAATTAATTCTGATTTGTACGTTTGAAATTTTATGGCGTCTGCACCTGCGTGGAAAGCCGAATCAACTAGTTTAAATGCTGTTTCAATACTGCCGTTATGGTTAACACCCCCTTCAGCAATTATGAATGTCTTATTCATTTTCAAAAACCAGCTTCTTAATCATTAAATCTTTTCTATTGCATACTTTGTTTAAAGCATCTACCATCTTTTGCGAAGCATTACCGTCACCGAATTTGTACTTCATTTTATTTACGCTTTTTCTGAAATTATCTGAAATCGCAATCTTAATTGTGTTCTTAATATTGTCTTTATTAAAATCTGTATTGATAATACTCGGATGTTGAATTCGTCCTTTTTGTCTGTCTCCAATATTTATTGTCGGCACTTTAAAATATGGGACATAAACAATCCCGCTTGAAGAGTTTCCTATTACAAATAAACAGTGCGGAATGATACTATTATATCTGTGTTCGCCAAGTGAATTTATAAATCTATAATTTTGATTTACTTCAACTTTTCTTTTTATATAGTCATAAACTTCTTTTCTCCCAACTTCAACGTTTGGGGCGGTAACCAGAACTTGAAAATCAAAATTCTCAAGAGCCTCAAATACCGAACTTATTTGATTTATTGGCGATATTGCAGTATTTATAGTAACAGGATGCAATGTGAACATAACCAGCGGTCGATTTACATCAAGATTTAATTCGTCAAACAATTTGCTTTTAGAAATTGGGCGTTGTATTTGAAGATTGTCTACGCCTAATGCACCTGTATTAAATACTCTCCATTTTTCTTCGCCTAATTTAATTATATTCTTTCTATACTCTTCGGTATAAGTAAAGTGAATGTGGGATGCCTTTGTAACCATGTGCCTTATTTGTTCATCAATTACTCCTTCGGTTATTTCACCGCCGGAAATATGTATTATTGGTTTATGAAATAAAATTGCCGCACTCACGATAGGAAGAAGTTCATATCTGTCTCCCAGTATACATACAAAATCAAAGTTATGACACTTAAATATGTTTGAAAGTTCAATTTCTTCGATCCCTAAAGATTTTGTTAAGCTTTCAGGCGAGTCATCGTTAAGTAAAAAATCGAACTGGGAAGTAATCTTCAGTTTTGAATCAAATATTTCATTAAGTGTTCGACCGGTCTCAAATGCTAAATGCGATCCGCCGGCAAATATTTGATACGACCAAAATTTGTCTTTCGCAAGTCTTTGGATAAATGGCTTTAATGTTCCGAAGTCAGCGCGGCTTGTTGTAAAAACCGCAATTGTCTTTTTTTTCATTTTTCTTTGAATATTAAATTCTATACCGCAATAAGTTACCTGGACAAAGCTTTGCTTTTTCGGGATACAATTTTTCCCAGTCGTTTATAACCTGCATGTATATTACTTTATTATGAACTTTTTTGCCAATGTAAAATTCTTTTAATTCTTGAGAAAAATTCTTTTTGAACTTAAAAAGTGTATTGTCTTCTTTCCTGTCTGTACCGCCGCCTAAATGTAAATAGTTAAAATTATTTTCGATGGCAAACTTAATTGCGGAATCAATAATCAAATTATTTGCTGCGAGTTGGCTGAATTCCTTTTTCCTGGCTGACAGATGATAATGAAAATGCTTTCCATAGTTTAAGAATAATGAACCGGCTATTAGATTGCCGTTGAAATATGCCATAAATAAATTATAGTGCGTTGCTAGTAAGTTATGAAGATTACTAAAATATTCATCGCTGAATTTATAATAATCATCTGAGTTTAAATTATTCATAGTCTCACGGTAAAGTTCTGCAAACTTTAGTATTTCATTCAAGCCTCTAGTCTTAATAATTTCTATATTATTTTTTTTTGCCTTCCTGACCATGTTCCTATTGTTGCTCGTATACTCGCTCCCCCAGATTTGTTCGTAACTATTTGATAAATCTATTATAACCGTCTTACGATCATAAATAGTTTCTAAATTATTGCGTGAAAATTCTTGATTATCTAACAAGGGATTAAACCTGGTAAATTCTGCAATAATGTTATTCTGGAAACAATATTCATTAAAAGTTTTATGAAAATTTCCAATAAAGTCATTCTCCATCGAAGAATATATTACGCCGTTATATCCGTATGCACCCTGGATATCATAATATTCTCGTCCCAAATTAAAACCTAATTTATTAATTGAATTTATCAAAAAAGGATATAAAGCTATTTTACCGTCATCCTCAAAATAAAAACATTGTGCTGTTCCATCTCCATTATTTTGATATATTTCGTAGTACTCGGGAGAATAATATATATCTGCAAAACATAAGTTATTTTCTTGTAATGCATTTTGCCACTCAAGCTTATTTCTTGTATTGAATATTTTATAGCAAGCTGTCATTATTCTCGTGAAATTCCGTCGCAAAAATCGACATTACAAATTGAGTATGGTATTTGCCGTATTTAAAAATATTATCTTTTAATTCGCCTTCTTTCTTGAAACCCAATGTTTTATATAACTTAATTGCATTAACATTATCGTAATTAACATATAAATAAATTTTGTTTAAGTTCATTTGTGTAAATCCATGGTGCAGCATAAGTATTGTCGCTTCTTTGCCGTAGCCTTTTCCGCGTTCTTCCTTTGTCCCTATAAAAATTGAGAATTCCGCTTTTCTATTTATCCATTCTATTTTTGTCAGATTTACATTGCCAATGTAATTACGGTTTTTTTCAATACAAATACCAAGCCTTAGATTTTCTTTATCATCTAAAATTAATTCATCAAGCCATTTTTTTTCTCTTGCTTTAGATACAAAGTATACGTTCCCTCCAAGGTATTTGCTTACCTCGGGATCATTCCTCCATTTATATAGAATATCGCAGTCTTCATATTCTAGAGCTCTTAAATATACTCTCATAATGTTTCCTTAAGAATCTTTACATATTTATTGAAATTATTAATTGTAATATTTTCAGTAATTGGCAAAGTTAGTATTGCATTGGATAATTTAAAACTGTCGCTGAATTCCTCTCGATCAACCTGGTAAGGTAAAGTCCAGTGGATAGGACAATAAATATTTTTATTTTTTAATCTTTCTCTAATGTTATCCCTATTGTCAATAACAATTGGAAATCCTACCGGGATAACATTATCAGGCAGATATTTATAAAGCGAAATGTCTAAAAAGTTCTCAAGTAGTTCCTTAAAATATTTTCTTCTAATTTGCAGTTTTTGAAAATCCATCTTCTCAATTTGGCGTAGAAAAAATTTATTTATAGGAAGTTGAGCACTGTTGTTGTACCTTATTTCAGCTTGGTTAAGGAAAGAGATAAACTTTCTTGATAAGTCAATTCCTGTTCTTAGAGTTAAAAATCTTAAGAACTGTCCTAAGATTTTATAAAATACATATCCCTTATTTAAATTATTAAATTCAGTTTCAATTTTACTTTTACTAGAGATTATGCTTCCATCATACGGCGAAAACTTTCTAAAACTATTGAAACAAAAGTCTCCAATTAATTCTAGATCTGAAAAGAAACCATGCACTAAGTCTTGAATCAATAAAATACCTTCGGCGCTTAACTTTAAAAGAGTCGCTTTAGATATATCACTAATTGGAAACCCAAAATAATTAATAAATAAAAGAGCTTTACAATCCTTAGTACATATACTTTTTAAAAAATTTATATCTATGTCAAGAGCTGAATCTATTTTATAGATCTTGTATTTTATCTTTAGTACATTAAATGGAATAATAACAGAAGGACAAATATATGAAGGTAAAAGTATGAAATCATTTTCGCCTAAATTCAGATGCTTTAATATCTGAAATAATGAATGAATGCCTCCGCCGGTAAAATATGTGTATTTATATTTGAACCTGTTAAGTGAATAAGATTGTAGATCATATCGTTTTGCTGCAACAAAATCCAAAGGGCTTGGAAAATATTCTCCGCCTATAAAAAATTTCATTCAAATTATTTCCTGTAACCGCTTGGAATATTTACAACCCGATCTTCTAACCAGTATGCATTATCAAGGCTGCCTGTTTGACAGTTTTTGTACATTTCCAGTTTATTCATCAGTCTCCAGATCGGACGAGTGTTTACACCGCTGTTATTTGTGTATTTAAGAAATGCGTCCCTTTCATTTCTATCTTTTAATATTATTGTGTTCAGCGAACAGTTCG
>JAKAKL010000005.1 GCA_021824565.1 Bacteroidota bacterium
TTAACAGGTAGTAGGAAGGCTGGAAGTTGGGAAGATTGCAAGGATGCAAACCCACTGACCTGCCTGCCGTAATTAATAATGAAAGGCAGGAATTTTTAACGAGGGAGGGGAAGATGGGAAAAGCAGAGGACGGAGGTCGGAGAACGGAGGTCAGAGATCATCCGTCTTTGTTCGGCTGCTGCCGAACTACGCCGGACGAGGAGGTCGGAATATGGAAGATGGTGTATGGTAGATGGAGGATGGGGGAGTGTCATTTGTCATCCAGCTTCATTAGCATTATGTAGTGACGGGCATTAGGTCATTTTTGCCTTTCTAAACAGTTGAATGGTTTATGAGAGAAACCCTGTGCTTATAATTAAGCGAAGAATAATTTAGTTGTATACAAGATGGCGTTATATTATTTTTGATGAAAAACAGGAGTAAAAATGGACAATTATTTATCAAGAATAACGATTAATCCCGAAATTTGTCACGGTAAGCCGTGCATCCGCGGTATGCGCTGGCCGGTTGATGTTATTCTGGACTTGCTTAGTTCTGAAATGAGTGTAGAAGATATTTTGAGTGACCACGCTGAATTAGAACGTGAAGATATTATTGCAAGTTTACAGTATGCAAAATTACTAGCTTCAGGTAAATCGTTAAGTGAAGTTGCTTGATGAAAGTAATCTGTGACGTTCATTTACCTAAAAGACTTGTTACTTTTTTTATAGAAAATGGTATAGAAGCTATTCACGGCAGTGAAATTCTTAATTGATGGCGAACAAGAGACAGTGATTTTTGTAAATTCGCAGATGAAAATAATTGTGTGGTGATTACAAAAGATAGTGATTTTCGGAACTCACACTTTCTTCAAAATACTCCCCTAAAATTGATCAAAGTTAATCTTGGAAATATTTCAAATGATAGTTTGCTCACTATCTTTAAAGAAAGACTTCCAGAGATTATATCTGCCTTAAAGAGTGATAGGGTAATAATAGAAATCAACAAGAATATGTTAAGTATTTTAGAAAGGTAATACTGTGCTGAAAGTTTGGAAGAATGCCTGCCCACTGACCTGCCTGCCGTAATTAATAATGAAGGCAGGAGTTTTTAACGAAGGAGGGGAAGATGGGAAAAGCAGAGGACAGAGGTCGGAGAACGAAGGTCGGAAGTCAGTATGGAGAATTCAGGAAAGACCTGGAGACGATGAGAAAATGAGAAGAGATTGAGAGATGGAAATGAGCAAGAGAATGTTTTACAATTTGGGAATCTAATTCCATTATTGTAATTTTGTATTATGAGAACACGAGATGCGGAGATAGTGCTATTAAATTTAGCGAAGCAATATAAGAGTGTTGCAGTTGTAGGTCCCAGGCAATCCGGTAAAACAACTTTAGTAAAGTATGTTTTTCCAAATAAAGCTTATGTAAATTTAGAAAACCCGGATTATAGAAAATTTGCATCGGAAGACACAAGGGGATTTCTAAATGGGTATCCGGATGGGGCAATACTTGATGAAGCGCAGAGAGTTCCGGAACTGTTTTCATATCTGCAAGAAGCATTAGACTATAGAGATAAAGCGGGTCAATTTATACTTACCGGTTCAAACAATTTTTTACTTCAGGAAAACATATCGCAGAGTCTTGCAGGTCGAATTGGAATACTAACATTATTACCTTTTACTATTAAGGAAGCAGGTATAAAAAAGACTGCTTTAATAGAAGAAATACTATTTAAGGGTCTTTATCCACCTGTTTATGATAAAAAGATTGACGCAAGCGGGTGGTATGCTAATTACATAATGACTTATGTAGAAAGGGACGTCCGGCTAATAAAAAACATAACAAACTATACAGCGTTTGAGCGGTTGATTAAATTGTGCGCCGGAAGATGCGGGCAATTATTAAATATGCATAGTCTGGCTATAGAGGCGGGAGTAGACGCAAAAACAATAGCTTCTTGGATCGGAATTCTTGAGATGAGCTATATCATTTTTAGGCTTTATCCGCACCATAAAAATTTTAATAAACGGGTAGTAAAAATGCCAAAACTTTATTTTTATGATACAGGATTAGCAGTTTCATTATTGGGAATAGAGCGGAGAGAGCAATTGGTTTTACATCCATTTCGAGGAAATCTTTTCGAGAATCTAATTGTAGTTGAATTGTTGAAGCACAGGTTTAACAAGGGTAAGAAAAGTAATCTTTCGTTTTGGAGGGATAATGTAGGGCATGAAATAGATGTAATAATCCAAGATGGCGAGCATCTTACGCCGGTAGAAATTAAATCGGGGCAGACTGTTACGGAAGAGTATTTTAAGGGATTAGCATTCTGGCAAAAAGTTTGTCCCGGTTCAAATGGTTATATTATTTATGGAGGTAAGAGCGAGCAAAGACGCAGTAATGGAATTGAAGTTTTACCTTATTACAAAATGGAAGGGATGTTGGGAGTGATGTAAGGTAGCAGAAGACGGAAATCAGAGGACAGAGATCAGAGAGCAGAGGTTAACAGGTAGTAGGAAGGCTGGAAGTTTGGAAGAATGCCTGCCCGCCGTAGTTTTTAACGAAGGAGGGGAAGATTGGAAGACAGGAAGATTGCAAGGATGCAAGCCCACCGACCTGCTTGCCGTAATTAATAATGAAAGGCAGGAATTTTTAACGAGGGAGGGGAAGATGGGAAAAGCAGAGGACGGAAGACAGAGATCGGGAGTCAGAACAATCGTTCGTTAAATAGTTAGACTGTGTAGGCATTGATATTAAAAAATTTAAAGATTATATTATTTTACGTATAGTGTTTATAGTATTATTATAATTGAAGGGAATGTTTATGGAACAACTAACTCGAATAGAAATAAATCCTGCAATACTTGCAGGTAAGCCGATTATACGTAATACAAGAATTTCCGTTGAACTAATAATAAAATTAGTAGCGCAGCGATGGACAGATGATCAAATCATTCAGGAATATCCAATGATTACGAAGGAAGATATTCAGGAGGCGCTTTTTTATGCTGAAAAACTTGTGCAAAATGAGGAAGTATATCCGCTTCTAAAGCGATGATTAAATTTCTTGTAGACGAAAATGCAGGGTATTCAATAATTAAATATTTGCGAGAGCAAAATTACGATACAAAATCCGTAAGCGAATTATTTCCATCAAGGGATGATATTTTTATTATGGGTAAAGCCGATCAAGAGGATAGAATTATTGTAACGAATGATAAAGATTTCGGCTATCTAGTTTTCAAATCAAATGTACCCGCTCTTGCAGTCATTCTATTAGATTTAGAGATGAATCTCCAACTCTAAAGATAGACGCAATTAACACAATTTTAAAATTACCGGAAAAAAAGGTAATAAACCATTTTATTGTTGCTAGCGAAAATAAAATCCGCATTCGATCATTAAAAAAATACAACTGATAAAGTTATATATATAAAATCAGTTCAACGTACATATGTATCAACTGAAACTATCCTAAGTTATTACCAGGACTATTTTATTTATGACTTTCTCGGTAGCGGGCAATATAATGGTTTGCAAAAAGTTAAAATAAAATATTTTGACGAACCTCAAGGAGTAAGGGGGAGAAATTCTGATAACCGGTTGATTAAAGAAAAACTTGCTTGCCCGGCTTTGACGGGGATAGAA
>JAKAKL010000096.1 GCA_021824565.1 Bacteroidota bacterium
GTAAGGTAGAATAATTAGACCAGGCTCATAACTTTTATTTAGGATATTTATTCCAAATAATTTAACTTGGAACAAGTAGGGCGCAAACAAAGTAATCAGTAGTACAATTATAAAACTTACAGAAATTAATTTTTTAAAAATATTTCCGAATTCAATTGAATAGTTTTGGCTTTTATAAATATTCAACGAACGCGGCACCCAGGCGGTTCTGAATGAAATGACAAAAAGATTCATTGTCATAGCAATTCTATACGAAAGGCTGTAAATACCCACTTCGTTTTTAGAAGTAAAAATATTTAAGAAGAATCTATCGCTTACATCGACGGCAGATGAAAATATTCCCGCTATCATAAATGGAAGTGAAAACAAAAACATCTTAGTCAGCAGATTTTTATCAATCTGCATTTTAATTTCATTTAAAATACTGGGTAAGATTGTTAACATTAAAGCTAAGGAAGAAATAATCTGCGCTAAAAATATTCCTTCTATCCCCATTCTATATTTATATACAAGCAGAAAGTTTAGTGGTAAATTTATTGCTGCGCTTGCACTTGAGCATAATACAACTTTACTAGATTTCTCTTTCGTCTTCAATAAGTGAAGCGGGAAAAAACTTAACGTTTCAACTAATAATGCAATGAAAACCAACGATATTAGTTTTGAGTGCTGAGGGGTACCTAAAATTAACCACGAAATATTCTTGGAGAAAATTATACTTAGAAACGTCAACAATAATCCGAATATGACGATCGAGTTATATATAGATGAAAATATCCTTCCACTTTGCTCTGAACTTTTGCTCTCCAGATAAAATTTAGATAATGCATTCTGCATACCTGATTGATAAACTACTGACGCAATAGTGTACATTGAGACCAACAGAGCATAATCGCCAAATTCTGAAGTAGTTAATAAATTAGAATATAACGGCAAAAGTGAGAAACTAATAGAGCGAATTAAGAAGTTTCCAACAGTGTACCAGGCAGTATGTACAGATAAACTTTTTTTACTTTCCATTAAAATATGTTATTAGATTAAGCTACTCATTATGAAATGTATATTCTTCTCAACAAAAAATTTTCTTAAATATTCTCTTCTATGAAAGTAAATAATTTAGTGATTTCAACATTCCAGTTTAGTTCTGCTGCCGCTAAATGACAATTTCTTTTCAGCTCATTCATTAATTCGTTATTGTACAGCAAATTATTGAGTTGAAGGATTGTATCATTTTTATTTTCTGCATCAACACAAATTCCAACATTATATTTTTCAATGATCGATTTCATTTGAGGAAGGTTGCTGGCTAAAACAGGAACTCCGCAATAAATATACTCAAACATTTTGTTTGGCAGTGCAAAATAATAACTAAGACTTAAGTTTTCTATTATTGCCAATCCAACATCAGCACCGGCTGTATATTTTAAAAGTTCCTCCTGTTTAAACTTGCCCAAAAAGAAAACTTTATCTTCAAGTTTTTTCTTCTTAGCCAGATCCTCGTAATATTCTTTATGTTCGCCGTCTCCTAATATTATCAAAACGCAATCTTTCAATTCCGGCATAATATCAAAAATAATTTCAAGTCCTCTTCCGTGTAGAATAACCCCCTGATAAAGGAGAATTTTTTTTCCTCTTTCAAAGTTTAATTGTTTTCTGAAATTAAATGTTTCTTTAATCTCTGCATTAAAAGGCAGATTTCGTATTACCATTGTTCCGGGAAGTCCATATTCTTCTTCAATATGCTTTGAATCCATCTCTCCGGTTGTAATTACCAGATTTACACTATTTATACAATTCTTTTCCACCCATCCCCAAAAAGCTTGTAATTTTTCCCGGCGCTTTAATCCTGCAAGATGTCCGTATACTTCTCGAGAGTCATAAAAAACTTTAGATTTTTTTATCTTGGAAAAAATAACCGCAAACGGCAATGTGTAAACGTCTTCCGCAAAAATCAAATCGGTTTTAGAAAGCAATAATTTGAACGATATAATTACAGCAAACTTGAAATAAAAACCTATAGAAAAAAAAACTTTTTTTAATTTATAAACAGATATATCGCCTTTTTTTTGAGTTTTGAAATCTTTGGTAAGCCAATCAAAAGAAATTACCTCAACAGCATAGCCTCTATCCGTCAATGATTTATAAAAATTAGTGGCTCTTGAATCAAAAAAGAAATTCCCAAGAAAAATGATTAAGACAGATTTTTTATTCATACCGTCGTTATTTTTATAGTCAATACATTTTTCCTAATGAAATTTTATAACCAATGTTTAAGAGGATACAGTTTCATTTTTCCCATTTTATAAATCTTTATAAAACGTGTCTCTAAAAATTCCTCTTGCGCCAAAATTCTCCTTGAAGCGTGCTAAACCCCAGTTGGGATCCATGTTGACTGTAAAGATTCCAAAATCTAAAAACTTAAATCCTTCATCTTGGTATCTCTTCATGATCTCATAAAAAAGTAAATTAACTGCTCTGTATTCCTGATAATCTTCATCATGACTAATATAGAATGCTAAAACTACTTTCGGATTAGCAGAGAAATTACATACGCCGGCAATTAATTTCTCTCCCTTAAATGCGCCCCACAGCCGAATCTTTCCTGGGAAGAGTCTTTTCAGTTTTATTAACTCTTCAAGCGAATGCGTTGGATTTACATTATGACGCATTCTTAAATTCTTTTTTAAAATCTCATAATATTCTTCAAACCTGTCGCACTCGGCTATTTCGATTCCTTGTTTTATTGATTTCTTAACTGCTGTTCTCGCTTCTGCACGATAAGTTGAAAGAAGATTTCCTTATCAACATCAAGCTGAATTACACTCGAAACGTCACGCTTCAAATAATTAAAGCCGTTTTTCACAAGAGCAAAATCAATATAATTTGAATATTTCGACTGATAAATCATTGGCGGCGGTGTTAACTGTATCCTATCACAATTTAATTCTTTCGCATAACCTACAATTGACTCCACAAGATCAAATGCTTCGCGAAAATTAAGGTTGCTCTTATAAACAAAGCCTCCATATGACGCGCCGGCATGAGATACAAATATTTTTTTCCCATCCCGCTCTATTACTGCAGCAGGGTACACAGCAAAAGGCTGGTCGTTTTTCTTAAAGACTAATGAGACGTCATGGAATCTTCCTTTAGGATGATATGAAAGAAAAAGACGCTTGTGAAAAATAGTTCCGTTATCTGAAGAATCTACAAAATTATCCCATTCTTCATCAGGAGTTTTAGTTTTGGTAAAAGGCAATAATTCTAACATCTAATACTTTGGATTATTTAGTTATAAAAAATATAACGCCATGTTTTAAATTCAAAATAATTAGGCGTTAATCAACAAATGTATTTCTTAATAATTTTTTTAAAGCAACTTTATATTTTGTTAATATTAGTACGATATGTTTATTCAACTCTAAATCACACATTCTATAAACTGCTGTGACTTTACTTAATTTTACCTTTTTTGGATAAATCCAAATGATTAAATAGTTATCTCAATATATAAAAGTATATTTTATGTCAGTATCAATATTTGGTAATAGCGAATATAAATTTAAAGTTGCTTACTTTGCCGGTACAATGAAGCCCGGCATAGACGGCGTTACAAGAGTTTTGTATAAACTGATCGAAGAACTTAAGAATAAGAACATAGCCAATATTTTTGTTTCTCCAATTATCCCCGGCATTGAAGAACGACCAACTGCAATGTACAAAGTTCCTTCTTTTACAGTACCGTTTTATAAAGACTACCGACTTCCCTATTCCGGGCAGAAAAGTTTTGACAAAACAATTTTAGAATTTAATCCCGATATAATCCATATTAATAGCCCGTGCCCGCTTGGCTATGCTGCTTTAAAATTCGGGTTGAAACATAACATTCCTGTCGTAGCAACATATCATACACATTTCGTCAGCTATGCAAAATATTACAAAGTTAAGTCTTTGGAATCGGTAAGCTGGAACTACTTTCGAAGTCTGTACAACCGCTGCGAAAAAGTATACGTGCCCTCGCTCCCGATACTATCTGAACTTGAAAACCACGGCTTTATTTCGACTCAGTTTATTCCTCATGGAGTTGATACTGAAATATTTAACCCGCGATTTAAATCTATTGAATGGAGACGAAAGCTTGGCTTAGAAGATAAAATAATTCTTTTATTCGCCGGGCGCCTTGTTTGGGAAAAAGACTTAAGGACGCTTGCCGAAGTCTATAAAATTCTTTCTGCCGGAAGAAATGATGTCGCTTTTGTAATCGCAGGCGACGGTCCGGTCAGAGAAGATTTAGAAAAATTAATGCCTAACGCAAAATTTCTTGGCTATCAAAAAGGAATTGAACTTTCAACTGCGTATGCTTCATCTGACATTTTTGTTTTTCCTTCTACAACAGAAACTTTTGGAAATGTTACTGTGGAAGCCATGGCTTCGGGCATTCCGCCGATTTGTGTTAGAGAAGGCGGAGCATATGGTATAATTGACGACGGCGCAACCGGTTTAATCGCCCAACCAAGGAACGCTCTTGATATTGCCAATAAGATAGAAAGTTTAATCGTTAATCCCGATTTAAAAAATAGAATTTCAGAAAAAGCCTTAGAATTTGCTCGGCTGCAATCGTGGGAAAATATTTTCGGTAAGCTGTTCGACAGCTACAGTGAAGTAATTACTAACTACACTTCTAAAGAACTATATAAACAGCGGCGTGTCGCTTAATCTTTTCTCGATTGTAGAAAAGAGGTTTATTTAGTTATTTACAGTCAACTACTCATTATTCTTCGGGATCGCTGTATTATACCTTGAAGAATGCTTAAATAAACTGTCCGATATCGTCGAAGTACTGTCTGACATCAACGAACTCGTGGAAAACATCTTCGAAGTACTGTCCGACTTCAACGTACTCGTGGAAAACATCTTCGAAGTACTGTCCGACTTCAACGAACTCGTGGAAAACATCTTCGAAGTACTGTCCGACTTCAACGTACTCGTGGAAAACATCTTCGAAGTACTGTCCGACATCAACGAACTCGTGGAAAACATCTTCGAAGTGCTGTCCGACTTCAACGAACTCGTGGAAAACATCTTCGAAGTGCTGTCCGACTTCAACGTACTCGTGGAAAACATCTTCGAAGTACTGTCCGACTTCAACGTACTCGTGGAAAACATCTTCGAAGTGATGTCTGACATCTTCGAAACACTGTCCAGCATAATCGAAATACTTGCTAACAATTCCTAACTTCCGCAATGCTTAATCGCTGCTCGATATTGAAATAAATCCTACTACAACTTAATAACTCATGCGGCGGATACTGCGAATTGCTCGAACGACTCAATAACCAAGAAGTGTGACAAATAGCCGCGCCCGGGAAGTTCATATAAACAATGAGATCAAAATGATAGTTTTGCGCGTAATTGTGATAGCGCGTCAGTTGTTTCATGTGCGTGCAGGAAAGTGTTACTAAGGTTGTAACAAAAAATAGGGTCCATTTTCAAATTATAACCTTATAAAATGGAAAACCTTAATAATAGATTAATAGGCAGGAGAAATTAGCCCTATTACCTTATTCAAAATTTGTATAAACATTTTTATAAACGCAATTTCAATTTTGCGTCGCTTCTGTTATTAATAAAAAGAAATATTTTATCTAATTGCTGTCTCAGTCCCGGCGTCAAAAAAGTGAAGCTTAGATAAATCGAAGAAAAGCTTTTTAGCGCTTCCATGCTTAGGAACGCTTCGGGCGGGTATGCGCGCTACAAATTGCACTGACTCAATGAAGAAATATAAATATATCTCGTTACCCATCGGCTCAACCACCTCGAGTTCAACTGTGATTTCTTCATTCGATGAAATTTGCTGCTTGTTTGTTTCATCGTAAATATCTTCAGGGCGGATTCCAAGATAAACTTTTTTATTCAAATATTCCTTTAGTTTATCATCCAGGATACTGACAAGATTAAGATTCAAAGAATTACCATCACTAATAAATCTTAAACCGTTTTCATCAACAATTTTACCTTTTAGAAAATTCATAGCGGGGCTTCCGATAAAGCCCGCGACAAATTTATTTGAAGGGAAATTATATAAATCAAGAGGTGAAGCAATCTGGTTTATCACTCCATCTTTGATTACAACAATTTTATTACCCATAGTCATGGCTTCGGTTTGATCGTGCGTAACATATATCATCGTCGCTTCAAGCTGCTTGTGAAGTCTCGAAATTTCCGTCCTCATCTGCACACGCATCTTTGCGTCAAGGTTGCTCAAAGGTTCATCGAATAAAAAAACTTTTGGCTTTCTTACTATCGCCCTGCCGACTGCAACACGCTGCCTCTGCCCGCCGGACAATGCTTTCGGCTTTCTTTCAAGATATGGTTCCAGCTCAAGTATCCTTGCTGCTTCAGAGACTCGCTGCCTTGTTTCTTCTTTGCTAAACTTTCTCAGCTTTAAACCAAATGCCATATTTTCATATACAGTCATATGAGGATATAAAGCATAATTCTGAAATACCATCGCAATGTTTCTATCTTTAGGAGAAAGATCATTTACCTTTTTATCATCAATAAATAGTTCGCCGGAAGTAATTTCTTCTAACCCTGCAATCATTCTTAATATCGTAGATTTGCCGCATCCGGAAGGACCCACAAGCACAACAAACTCCTTATCCTCAACGTCAAAGTTAATATCTTTAACCGCATTGCTGCCGCTTTCATAAGACTTAGAAATATTTCTTAGCTGAACTTTTGCCATATAAATCCTTGACTTAATTAATAATGATCAGAATTTTACCTGTAAGTTATTATTATTTTCATTTATTGTCACATAAATTTTTGTCAAATAATTTCCATTCTGTCTCTCAGAATTCCAGTTCTTATATATCTCACCGTTGACTAATACTTTGCTTGGTTTTTTCACTGAAACTATTTCAGTAGTACTTTCATAGGAAGGATACGCTTTTAGAGAAAAAGAAATTGCTGCGGTATTTTTATCATAAAAACAATTCGTAAGAATCGCATCGGTAGTCTTAATATAAGGAGAAGAAATTTTTCCAAACATTATTTTTATATTCTTAAGGTCCTTACTGTCGGAAGGAATGATCAGCGAAGGAACAACTCTATCATTATATTTTATTGATTCTATACTACTTCCCTTTCCATCTATTAACACGTTGAACCGCTGACCATTTGCAGTTAAGCTAAAATCCGCAGAGTTATTTAATTTATTTAGATAAGGACTTAACTGAATGTTCCAATCATTTTCTTTTATGCCAAACAAATGATATAAAGAATAAATGTACCAGGCGCCAGCCCACATAAATTCAGGCTTATCAATTGTGCCGTAGACTTTCGGATCTTTATAATCGCCTATTCTAACTTCGTACATTGCCGGCTGTCCGTTCGGGCTGTGAATAATTCCATCGAGGCTCATAACTCTTTTAATAAAGTTGTATGCTTCGTTCCTTTTATTGTCCGCTATAAGCGCTAAAGAATACCATGAATTTCCGTGAGGCCAAATACCGCCATTGATATAATAGAACGGCGCTCCTTCTTCAGTATCAACAAATTTCCAGATTAGCTTTAATTTTTCAAAGTCCATTGGAAAAACACTGTATACTCCAACTTTGGGATCGAGCAGTTTTTGCTTCGCTGTATTAACTAAACTGTTAAGATGATCTTTATCAAGCAAATTAAAATGAGCCGCAAGCAGAGAGCCGATATAATAATGAGTATCTTCACCGCCTTCGTTATAATAATTTATCAGATAATTTAATTTCTTATCCCAAAGCTTATCAACAAGATTCTTGTTTAAAGAGTTAGAAATTTTTTCATAGTTATTAAGCTTAGAAATATTTTTGTCAAGCACGGAAGAGATATAAATATAATCTCTTAATGTTTTAATCTCTAAAATTGTAGTATAAGCCCTCGGACCATAATTATGACCGATGTCCCACCAATCAGGTCTATATTCCCACATCAGGTCTTCTTTTCTATTTTGAAGCGACAGATCAAGGCT
Organism: Bacteroidota bacterium; assembly: GCA_021824565.1. Classification (GTDB taxonomy): domain Bacteria; phylum Bacteroidota; class Ignavibacteria; order Ignavibacteriales; family Ignavibacteriaceae; genus FEN-1297. The sequence continues at coordinate 8,009 of JAKAKL010000096.1, forward strand.
CTTTGTAAGATAAGGATATAATTTTTCAAGAGTCGCTTTATCGCCGGAGTGCCTCAAATAGCTTGCAGAAGCAATGATGAACCAGAAATGATTCCAGTTGTCTGACTCGGCAAATTCTGTTGTAAATGAAGTGTCCTTCCAATAATAAGCGTGAGGAATTACTAAATCAGAATTCGCGTGCTCGATTGTATACAGCAAATCTTCTTTAACTCTCGGCAGATCAAAATCTACGGCAGCAAGATCCGTAAGCAGGACATCATGTGTGAAATAAAAATTATATTCTGCGGGACACGGCATTGGTCTGATTTGTCCGTCGATATAATGCTTGTCAACAGCAAGAATAGCTTTCGCCCATAGGTACGAATGGTCCAGAATTCTATCGCCGGTGGCGAACCTTCCATCCGCAACTTTTGACAAAACATAATTTTGATAATCAGTAACTTCATCCTTATAATTTTTATGCAAATAATCTACAATGGATTTACTTTCATCCTGTCTGCAACTTCCGACAATTTGAAGGATGGTCATTTTACCGCCGGGTTTTAAATTTTCCTTATAAAGAAAAACTGCTGCCGGTACTCCGGTCTTCTCTCTTGTTAAAATTTTTTCTTCAAGCCCTCCTTTGTGATTAAACCAATAATCATTCTGCGGGTGGGATGAATAATACATTCCACCTTGAGTTGAAAAACTTGCCGGCATTAGCCCATCATTAGAAACAAACACAGCGGTCTTCTGCGTTCCTTTGTCATCAAAGTTTGAATATATCGTTCCGGTTGATTTATCATATTGCGTCCACGCTTTATTTATCAATGCGTAAGTGTGGCTTGTCTTTAACGAAGTTTCAAGGTGAGTATAAAATTCAAATTGTTTTGCCGTACTGCTATTATTCGTAATTTCATATTTAATAATCATTGCCGGTTTGTTCTTGCAGAACTCGTAGCTAACACTAATGTTTCGCTCTTTGTCATCGTCATTAAACTTAACCGAATACGGATTTAACACATAAGGCGTGGGCTTTAAGCCTATCCATTGCTTTTTAGAATTTCCTATTTTTAATCCGAGCGCCATAACAAAAGTCGTATCTCGTTTAAAATAATCTGTGCTCATATCAATACTGTTTGCAACCGGATAATAAAAACTGATTCGTTCAGGCAGGTAAGAACTATGATGCATTTCCACGCCCACGAAAGGGCTGCCCACTTCAATCTGCGCATCGCCTTTGAAGTGAACATTAATTTTCTTTTCCAAGTCAATTGTGCCGTTCAGCGCGGATATATTAATTACCGGGATTAAAAATGACAGCGATACTAATAGAATTTTTATTCTCACAAATTCTCCGAAATAATTTCTAATTATATTTTTTAATTTTATGACAGAAACTCATTTAAGCAGCGGATGTCTATCGTCTTAGGCATTTTACTTTTTGAAGACTGCTTAAGTAATTTTATTTCTACGTTTTCATTTGGCAAAAGAATAAAGCCGTTTTTACTAAACATTGCTTCCGAACCCGTCAGCGCTACAAAAAATGCGGGTTTATTTGTCTTCAGTATGACTGAATTATTTTTTGTCCGCTGGTACTTTACTTTTGCCTTAGGAAGACGCAAGTGCTTCCATTCTTCATTTACAAAATAATTTTGATGAGTGACTATTCCCTCATTATTATATAGCGAAACTACAATGACATAATGCAAGTTATTATTAGCGGCACTATTTTGTATAGAATAAACCACTCGCTTCTCCAAGCTTTCTAAAATTATTTTCTTAGAAGTCACATCATGAACTTTACCATTAGGCAATTCTATTTTTTGTATTTTTATTTTGCCTAAAAATTTCTTTATAGAGTTATTTTGAACTGATATGTTAACGCTTTGATCAGTTTGACTAAATAAAACTATTTGAGCATTAAAAGACTGCTTAACAAAATAATAAGCCAGCTTGGGTAAAACGTTAGAATCAATTAACGCCCAGCTCGATACAGGCCACACGTCATTTATCTGCCAAATAATTGTACCGTTTGTTTCAGGAAAACGAGACTGCCAGTGCTCAACACATTTCTTTAATGCAAAGCCTTGATTCAATTGAGTCAAATAAATATATTCTTCTAATTTATTTGTTAACGGAAGATGCGCGGAAAGAAATTTTGTCAATCTTTCCGGACCTTCAACTTGCTTATTATGAAATTCAAATATTTTACTCTGAGGATGTCTCTGGCTTTTCGGCAAAATATTTAGAAGCGTTTCAGCGTTTGCCGGCGCTTGAAATCCAAACTCAGAAACGAAAAGACTTTTATCATTTACAACTTTATTATAGTCAACCCAGTTACTCCAAATATCCCACTGATGCCTGTTCCCGCTGCTTTCAGAATTAGGATCTTCATCATTGCCGAACGGCGTCGATTGCCAGTAAGGTCTGTCGCCGTCTATCTCGCTTAAAATTGATGGGATGAGGTCGTGATAAATTTTGTAGCCGGGCATTTCCTTATAAGATTTTTTAAAAGATCTATTCCATATCCATTCATTTTCATTATTACCGCACCAGATAATTATGCAAGGATGATTTTTCAAGCGATAAACATTTTGATGAACTTCTTCTGAAACATTCTCAAGAAAATCTTTGTGTTCAGGATATGAAGCGCACGCAAACATAAAATCCTGCCAGACCATTAAACCCAGCTCATCGCAATATTCATAGAAAATATCGTCTTCATAGATTCCACCGCCCCACACCCTGAGTATATTCATATTTGCATCTTCGGCAAGCGAGATGAGTTTTAAATATTTTTCTTTGTTAACTCGCGGCAGAAAAGAATCACCCGGGATCCAGTCTGCTCCTTTTGCAAAAACCGGATGCCCGTTTATTGAAAAGCGGAATACATTTTTGCCTTCCTCTTCCAACAACAATTTTACAGTTCTAATTCCAACCTTCTTATTTACTTCATCCAAAATTTCCTCAGCACAGATAAGCTGGATTTTTAAATTATAAAGATGAGGCTCACCGTATCCATTACACCACCATAATTTAATATCATCAAGATTATACTCCTTGCTTAAATTATCTGTGTTAACAACATCTTCGCTAAATTCATATGCAGAATTTCCATCTGATAAATTAATATTCAGTTTAAGCTTAGAGGTAACCGTTTTATTTATCGTTGTCTGAATTTTAATTTTTGCTTTCGAATTTTGTTCATCAATAGAAATAGTGTTGAAAGAAAAATTTTCAAAATAATACTCGTCGGTTTGAAGCAGGTAAATCGGTCTCCAAATTCCTTGAGTTAAAAATGCAGGTCCCCAGTCCCAGCCAAAAGAATACTGGGCTTTACGAATGTATACTCTTTCCGACCTCAATTCTACCGGCAGTTTACCGTATTTTACTTCTAATTGTTTTGCGTAAATCTCAGGCGAAGTAAAAAAAATCTCAAGCTCGTTCTTCCCTTTCTTAAGATGCTTTGCTATTTCAAATTTATAGGTACAAAACATATTTTCCATAACGCCAGCCATTGTACCATTAACAATTACTATTGCGGAAGTATCAATGCCTTCCATAACAATAAAAATATTTTTCCCCGCTTCAAATTCTTCAGGGAAGTCAAAAACAGTTTTATATACCCAGCTTTGTTTGCCGATCCATTGCAACTTATTTTCATTATCTGCATAGAATGGATCAGGAATCAATTTATTATTTAATAGATCGGTTTGAATATTACCAGGCACCCTTGCAGCGTACCATTTATCTTCTTTCAACTTGTTTCTTAATTCTGCCGGAATTTCCTCTGACGTTTTTTTTATTGAGAATTTCCAGGCATCGTGTAATAAATATTTTTTAATCATATCATTGCTTATTTAATCAGTAACATTTTTTTTATAAATCTTTGAGTCGGAGTTCTTAATTCACAATAGTATATTCCACTTGAGTATCTTGCAGCGTTCCAATTAATTGTATGAGTTCCGGATGAAAAATAGCCGTCTGCAACTGAAGCAATCTTCTGTCCCAGCATATTGTAGACCAGTAAAGTAATATTTGAACTTTTGTTTAATTGGAAAGTAATCATAGTGCTTGGGTTAAACGGGTTCGGATAATTCTGCATAAGCAAATCTTCTTTCGGAATCAGTTTTGAATCGGAAGTTATACCAGTAGAATTAAGATTGTATAAGTTTAAAATCTCTTGAGGTGAAAGCGCATAGTCATAAATTCTAATATCATCAAGCGAGCCGTTAAAATTATATCCATTATCCGTCGGAAGCATTTGTGCAAATGTTAATGCAATGTTTGTTTGCAGAAGTCCTCCTGACCATGATGAAAAAGAATCAAGATTTCCATCAAGGTAAATTTCATAATCTGATCCGCTGTAAAGGACATTTACGTTGTACCAGATGCCTGCTATTAATTTTGTCTCCGAGTCAAGATCAATTATTCCATTATTCTTAGCGCTGTTTGTTTTTATCGTCCATCTCAAAAGATTATTCGGGATAATGGATACTTTTAATCTATTGCTGTAGCTGCCCTGAGAAAGGATATATTGTTCCTTTCCGTTAAACGCGGAAATTTTCATCCAAAAATTAATTGTAATTGCATTTTGGAAATTTAAACTTGAAGACGAAGGAACTGTTATGTTGCTCGTGGTGCCGTTAAAATAATAAGCACCGGATAAATTACCTAACCTGTCGGAAGTTGATACCGCTCCGTTTATTATTCCATTATTATTGTTTCCGCTTTCATCATTTGCGTTTCCATCAAGCGGATAATAAGCCATTAAATCACCAACCGGCATATTAGATAAGTCCCTTACTTCAACCTCAAGGCTATCAACAGCAACTCTGCCGTGACCATCACTTACAGAACATCCAATAAAATAATTGCCAGGCGTGATTGGAGCTTTCCAATTTATAGCTGACCCGCTTCCGGAAATAATACCATTCGTTGAAGACCATGAATACGTCAAAGAATAATTACTGCTGTCGCTTGCAATGCAAGTAACAACTGAAGTTGAATCCATATTTATTTTTCTCGGAGACGCTGTAATTTTATTAATTACCGGCAAATATTGAATTGCATTTAAAACTGTTAAAGTGTCTGTCAAAGAATCTCTCAAACCCAAACTGTCAGTAACTACGCACTTTATTTGATATTCACCGGCAGAGTCGGGAGCTACCCAGTTAATTTGACTTCCGCTTCCAATTATTTTTCCTTTGGGCGAGTTCCATGAAAAAGAAATTAAATCGTTGTCGGGATCAACAGCGGTACAATAAATTTTAACAGTGTCGCTTTTTAAAATTGTAGCAGGATAAGGAGATAATGATTTAATTCTAGGAGGATAATTTGCGACAACATTATTCGACATATAATCAACTACAACTCCGTTGATTAACATTTTATTAAGTACAAATGTTTGTGCTCCTCCGGCAGGAGCTAGGACAGCGAGTACCGCAGAGTTCGCAGGAATTGAAATATTTGTCGAACCTGAAACGCCTTTCAATAAAAAAATTTTCGACACAGCGTCATAAATATCAACCTGATTATTGCCAACCTCTATTGCAACTGATTCATTACTAGAATAAGGATTATAATATAAAAAAGTAGGATATGCAGTGTCGTGGAAATAATCTGTTTTTAAAACATCAAGCTTTAAAATTCCCTCAACATTAGTGGTATCAATTATACCGCCAAGAATTCCCACGTGAGAAGAACTATATAGTGAAAGATTTGTAAGTCCCCAGCCGCCGCTTTCAGCATCTCCGGTAGCATATGGCGAGATAGAATTTGAATTAAGCGAATATTGATGCATCGCTTCGTGTGCTATATATGAATTGGGATCATATTGATCTGACCAGTTTTTACTGGCTGTATCCTGGTTTGCTTTTGGTAAAAATTTTGGATAAAAAAGACGCGACGCGTTGGCAACATTCAAAACCCACTTGCCAATGGCTCTGGCAAATCTTGGATCGTATCTAACCATTGGAACCAAAGCGCCTGCCTGTTCAAAGCCGTTCATAATAAAAGCATAATTGTTATTATAATTTATCTCACCGACAAGCCCGTCGCAATCTAGCCCTCCCCAAGTTGCATAGTTAGGATAACTCGCATTTGACATTACTCCCCAGTCCCTCAAACTTGTAATATTGAAACACCAATTAATTAGTTTTTCAATATCATATCTGGTTCCTAACTCGGCATTCATTCTCGCCGCAATATACACTCCGTATGGAAGTTGTATTTCATAAGCCGGATTGGTGTTCCAATTATTTAAGAACTCCATTGCAAGCTCTGCACCGATTCGATATTTTGGTGAGCCTGTTTTTACATAAGCATTATAAAGCATCCAGGCAATTGCACCGGCAGCTTCAGGTTCTGCAGGTACCGCATCTGTTGGAGTCATTGTTGGGAAATCCCATCCTCTATGATTCATATTCGGAATTTGCCAGGGAGTTGTACTTCCGCCCATGGCATATACCGCCCTCAACCATTGATCGGCTACGCTTATAAATTGATTCTTAAAATCCCCGGTGTTAGGATAGAGCGAATAAAGCTGGTAGAAGAAAACATTCGGCATAGTTTCATACCACCAATCATCATTTGTTAAATCATTCGGCTGGTTTTTATAAACATTCTGTCCATTAATTTTATTAAACCATTCCTGACACATTGAAACCCAGTTATAGCCATTTTGATTTGACTTATCAATACCAATTAAAGTAGCGCCTACAACTGCCGGAATGCAGTTTATTGCTTCAGCAGACGCAGGCACAGTGGTACCAACAACCGTATGCAATCCAAACCTCGGTCCGGAATAATTAATAGAATTATTATCAGTCCATACTAACGGCAAATATTGACCGCTGGAATTTAAATTAAATACAAGTGAATCATATCCGGCAGCGACTTGCTTCCAATTTCTCATTAAATAAGGGGAAGGCATATTCGGCATTGCGTCAATTGTAGGAATGCTGATTTGCTGGGATAAATCTCTATTGTTCATAATTAAAAAAAATATTATACTAAAAACAATTTTTAAACAAGTTTGATATTTGATTTTGCTTATCATGACAATTAAAAAATTATCTCTTGCTGAAAATATTTTATTCGGATTTATTTTGAACATTTTCTTTGTAATAATTCATAACTATTCTTTTTGCAATCGGGTTTTGCTCAATGGCAAGCATTGCAAATAAAGTCTCAATCGTAGATTCAGCTCCGCTATTCATATTAATTTCATTTTCACTTTTTATTCCATCATAGCAGATACCGGTTCTTACATTATACATTACTTTGCCGGCAGGGTTTTTTCCAAAGAACCAGCAGCCGAGTAAACCGGCAACAGTAGCCGATGCTGCGTCTTTTGTAGCATCATAAGATTTACAGCAGGCTAAGATCATAGGGCTGATGCCGTACGCAATTTGATCAAACTTCGAGCTGTCTTTATATACAACCGTATCTTTCACATGCTCTACTGTAAAGCTGCTCATATAATTTGCTTTAATTAGATAAGGATAAAAATCCCAAATTTCCTTTTGAGCTTTTAGTATAAAATCTTTGTCACTTAAAAGCTCGCCGGCATTAAGCAAAGCTTCCGCTTGATTATTTCCCCACATGTGCCATGTATTCTGCCAGCTTAGAAATGCACTGTAAGGAAGGTATGATGCATTGTTAGGCTGCATTCCTTCAATGCCTTTGCAAAGGGATGCTGCTTCATTTCTTACTAAAGTATCATTTGTAGCCTGATAGTAAGCTAAAAATCCTTTTACTATTATGGCGGCTTGATCTGCTGCGGTTCCGAAGGGAAGAGATGTTGGCAATTTAAATCCGCTAAAATCTTGAGTTGAATCAGATTCGTTTTTTATCAGCCATTTTTTAGTAACTTTCACAGCTTTTACAAGTTGAGGCAAAATATCAGAAGCAAAAGATTTGTCATATTTTAAGTAAAAGTTTTCCGCTTTTGAAAGCGCCCAGATAGCACGCCAGCTCCACCAGTTAGGCTCGGAGACGCTTGTTTTACCCGTAATATTTTTTGAATAATCATGAAAGATGAAGTTATAAAAGTAACCGTTATCTGCTTGCATGTATAATAAAAAATTCGTGAGCATCTTAATTTTATCATACGACGACGTATCATGATTTATTTCATAATATTTCATATAAAATATTGCTGCTCTGGCTGCATCGTCGACACAAGCAATGCCTTCGCCAGGAGCATCGGTATATTTATAATCAGGGTAATTTGCATAAATGTGAACTATTCCCATTTCTTTTCCAGCAACACTGATTTGCTGATAAAGATTATCAAGATGGGAAGTATTGACTAATGTTTCTATTTCTTCTTGCTGCGCAAATATTTGAAACGCTGCGATAAAGAGGAAGAAAATAAATAACTTTATTCCGGATAAATAGTTTTTCATTTGAAGCCTTTATTATTTTTAAATTATTTACAAACTGAAAGTAAATAATTTATAGAAGTTTCGGCAAGACAAATGTTTGTATCAGCGCCTGAATAATAAATTTTTATAGTATCATCGTCGTCAACAATCCAGCCGTTAGAGAAAACTACATTACTTACGTCGCCGACTCGCTCGTATTCTTCTTCAGGAGCAAGAATAGGATCCGGGCTTTTTGCTTTGACAATCCATGGCTTTTCAAGATCAAGCAGAAGAACTCCGAGTTTATAAATTGATGTTATACCGAAACCTCTAACACCATGATAAAGCGCCAGCCACCCTTCCTGTGTTTTTATAAATGGAGTTGAGATGCCGATTTTATCTGCTTCCCATGTGCCTGCCTGCGGTGCTATTAAAAATTGATAATTGCCCCAATGAACCATATCTGTGCTTCTGCTTATCCAAATATCTCTACGATTATCTGCGGTTGGTCTGTCAACTTTCCAGTAATAGCCATTAATTTTTTCCGGCAGCAAAGCGCAATCTTTATTTGAAGGAACGCTGATCGGTCCGTAGGTTTTATACTTTTTGAAATCATCGGTTGAAGTTAAAATAACTACCGGCATATATTGCGAATACCCTGTATAAGTTAGATAGTATTTCCCATCGATTTTTGATATGCGTGTATCTTCTATTCCCCATTCAACATATTTTTGATACTCGCCATGATCTTTAGGCATAAGGCAAGGTTTAGCATCAACCTTAAAATTAATTCCATCTTTACTCTTTGCTAAAACAAATGAAGATCTGCCGTTCGGCATTTCAACACGGCAGACAAGAAGATATTCATTATTAAATTTAACAGCGCCGGGATTAAAAATACTGTTTACTTTAAACGAAACATCCTTAACAGTAAGAATAGGATTTTTTTTGTACTTAATTATTTCCATATGTTTCCCACCATGAATGTTATATATAGTTAAAAATTTTGTTATTCATTTATTATTTCATCGATTAATTCATTTAATTTTACCTTTGCAAAACCAGTGTATGAATCCGACATTGCATACGGTATTATCAAATCGCCGTTATGCACCAGCGAACCGCATGAATAAAGAACATTGGGAACATAACCGTTTCTTTCTACTTCGTTCGGCTCAAGCAGAGGATATTTAAGACTTCCCAAAATTTTTGTAGGTTTTTCTAAATCAAGAAGCATAGCACCAATCGTATACTTTCTAAATGCCCCCACAGCATGTGTTATTAGCAGCCAGCCTTTTTCTGTTTCTATCGGCGAGCCGCAATTTCCAAGCTGAATATACTGCCACGCCATTTTAGGCTGCTGAAGCAATTCAAATTTTTCCCATTTGTATAAATTATCAGACGACATGATTTGCAGATTTTCTCCGCCCTGTCTCGAAGTAATGTAATATTTTCCATTTATCTTTCTTGGAAACAGTGCCATTCCTTTATCTTGAACCGCAGCACCATGCATCGTGTGCACATTAAATTCAATAAAATCTTTTGTCTCCAATAATTGCGTTCTAAAAGTATGACCGTTATAAGCAGTGTAAGTGCCGTAGTAATTTGAGCTGTTATTGTCATCTACAAACCTAACGATGCGTACATCTTCCATTCCGTGAGACTCACTTGCCGAGTTTGGAAAGATTACACGCTCTGAAATATTCGTAGTTTCAGAAAAATTAATTTTATAGTTTGAATCAAGTAAATCAAATGTCTGCCGAATCTGATCAGCGAATTTTGGATTATCGTTTATATTTATTTTACCTAAGACACTTTCAACTTCAGATAGAGTAAAATATTCCGGAAAATTTTTAATATAGTCTTGGTTTGGATTGTTTAAGTTCTCCATTAAAAATTTCCGAGAAAATTTTTTATTATTGTCTTTTTTTGGCAAAGCAGAAAATTCTGATTCTGAATCAAAAATTATTTCATTCTCATCGTCGATTATTCCTGACTTAAACTCAATTGACGAAATATGTCCTTCGCCGGTAGCGCGCAGGCTTAATAGAAATCTTAGCTGCCCCGGTTTTAATAAACTCTGATCCGGGTGAGGTACAATTGAAGGATTGAATAACGAAGCAGCTTCAATCGAATATTCTTTGGAAAAGTAAGAGCCAATAAGCAGTTTTTTTTCTGTACTTAAAGCTGAATTCCCTTCTATAAATTTTTCCACGCGGGAAAAGTTTTCCAAAAGAATATCTTTGAAGAATAAGTGTCTTTCACCGAATTCTTTTTCATAAAAAATAATTTTGTCGTGAATTTCATTTTCGCTTAATGCATTAATTCTATTCAAAACGTTTTTGATTCTTTCAGATTTGCCGACATCCAAATACTGCAATATCACTTTGTTAGAATCTGCTTTAAAAATTTTATTCATCCTTTTTACTTGCATATCATTTCCTTACTCTTTAATTCCGGTAGAAGCCATACTCTGGATAAAATATTTTTGGAAAAACAAATAAGCTATAAT